>CAZBJE010000061.1:0-19229 GCA_964492125.1 uncultured Pseudobdellovibrionaceae bacterium
GCGGTTCGGCTCATCGGGATCGGTCACCCGAAAGAATCCACTTTGGGTGGTATTTATTTTGGCCGTGTAGGTAAGCCCCACGGTCATTTCCGCTCCCGAAGCAGTGGGATAGGGCAGGGAAACGGTTACTTTCTTGGGGTCGCTGAAGTCAAAAGCAAGCGGGGTATGGGAGGGCAGAAGCTCCGCCTTCTCAATAGTGAGCCCTTCGCGGTCGAGTTCTATCGACGGGGTGGCCTTGGTGGTTCTTAAACGGATTTCGGTTTCTGCCTGGACGGTCTTGGGGTCCGCGGCTGGATCTAATTTCAGAGTGATGCGGTAATTTTGCACATCGTACGGTCGTTGTGCGGGTACAAACGCCGCCCGTAGTGAAGAACTGAGGAGAAGGATACCAACTGACAAGTAGGCGATTCGCATCCGCCCACCGTACGTCAGAATATTCGCAGAGTCACCCGGCGGTTCTTGCTTTGGTTTTCCGCGATAGGTTTGCCGGCGGCGTCGCGGTTGGGCACCAGCGGTTTCATTTCGCCGTAAGCCATTAACACAGTGCGCTTGATTAGCTTGTCATCCAAGTGCAACGCTCGCATCACTGCCATGGCGCGTTTGGAGGAAAGATCCCAGTTGTCTGCCACGGTAGCGGTATGAATAGGGCTATCGTCGGTGTGGCCTTCAATTCCGATGTGGTACGGGGCAGGTACGGATTCCAAAGTCTTTGCCAGCGACCGAACAGTCATTACTCCGGCTGGAAGAATTTCCGAGTCGCCGCTCATAAAAAGAAGCCGGTCCTTGATCTGGATCAAAACCGCGTCATCTTCTTTTTGCACAGCTACTTTCTCGCGCAGTTTGTGCTCGTCGACCCACTTGGCGAGATCGTTGTATACCTTATCGATTGGGTCAGCCTTGGGTGCTTCATTGCGTAGTCCAGCGGCTACTTTTTCGAAGTCTGACTGTTTCATTTTCTTGTAACTAGCGCTGAAGAGCACCACGAAGAGAATGAAGAGTAGGATCATTAAGTCGCTCAGACTGACGAGCCAAATGAATTCGCCCGACTCAGAAGGGGGGCGACGGGGCGTGCGTTTCATCTACGCAGCCCTCTCGCTCGGCGGCGGCGTGTGCAAACCAATGGGTTCGGAGAAATAAGAAATGGGTTTGTTGTTCTCGAGCGTCTCAAGCCAGCTGATGGTTTGGTTGAAATGTTCCAAATCCACGTCGAGTAGGCGTTCGATCTTTTGCTGGATTGGGGTCCAGAAAATCAATGAAAAGAACAAACCGTAAAAGGTGGTCAGCAGCGCTAAGCTCATGGCGGGCCCAATATGCGACGGATCCTCGAGGGTGGAAAGCAAACGCACCATACCCAAGATCGTTCCAAGCATGCCCATTGAAGGGCAGAGGCGCACACCGAGGTTGATTACATTGAGGCTTTGGATCATGCGTATGCGTTTGTGGTCGCGTTCGTTCTCGAGCATTTCGCGGATGTCTTTTGTGGGAACGCGCACGACTAGGCGCTCAATCATTTTCTTAGTGAAGTCGGAGAGCCCTCGGCCTTTGACGCGTTCGAAAGCGACCGGGCCTTCTTCGTAAAATTCGCGGCCCCATTTGCCGAGCAAAAGCGATTCCCGCTGCGACCGCGTCTGGCGTGCAGCAAGCGACGTGAAAAACGAAAGTTTGATCGCTCGCCAAATCACGCCAAAGTCGTAGCAAACCAGTACAAGCCCTAAGGGCCCCACTCCTGTGAGTAGCATGGCCGGCCAATGCAGCATGCGCATAAAGCCGGTGGCAGTTGAAGAGTCTTCGAAGAGGTAGACGGCGGCAAAACAGCCTCCCATCATCGCAAGCCCGAGCAGTTTCGTGATCATCCCATTGCCTCTCTGATTCTACGGGTCAGCTTTTGGCGGGCCAGCGCTGTGCGGTCTTTGCGCGCATTTTTAAACGAAGGGTACATTTCCATGATGACTTGGCGTCGCAAATCCGGAAGCACATCCACGATTACTTCGCGGACATCCTTGGAGCATGTCGCCAGCGCCAAACAAAGCTCTTCGTTGTCGACTACTCCTAAGACACGTTGAAGTAAGGCATCAGGGAGTGAGGCGGCTTCCTCCAACCGGAAGCGGAACTTCTTCAGTTGGCCGGCAATCTCGGGCCGGGAACGTACCAGCTCTTCCACCAAAACATCTTGATCGGTGGACTCGGAAACTACGGTGCCCCAGAAGGTGACGTCTTCCTTTTCAGAGCCGAAGAAACGGTCTGGGACGCGCTGGGCAGTGGTGCGTAGTTCCTTTTCAATTGCTACCAGATCCGCGAAAGATACGTTCTGGAGGTTCTTCACGTCCGACAAAATTTGGGAGCGTTTTTGCGGCGACATCATGCCGAGGACCGCGGCGGATTGCTTGGGCTGCATCATACGCAGAATCACGCAGGCGACTTCGTTGTTTTGGCCCGCCACCAGAGTTGCCAGTTGTTCATCGGTCAAACTGTGTAAAAACCCAAAGAACTGGCGATCTTCCCAGTCTTTCGCGTGCACAAACTCATCAAAATCTTTGTCGTGTTGGGCTAAGATGTCGTCGACATTCGTTGGAAGTTTCTTGTCGGACTTCGGCTGAGCGATATGCAGGCCTTCCAGAAGCTTATCGAAAGCTTGGCCCTTCAAGCAGGCATACAATTCTTGGGCAGCTTCCAGTGACAGCATGCTGAAGTACTGGCGAAAGGCTTGCGAACGCGCCAGAAAACGATCCAACACTTTCTTGCGGCGTTCGGCCATTTCGGCTACGGAAACAGTGGCTTTTGCGTTGTTTGTCTTTTTGCGATCTTCTTGAAACCCTGGCTCATTGGTCGCTCCGCCGAAGACATCGCGCACTTCTGGCCGTTGGCGCGGGCGATAGTCTTGGGTACCCGGCATGCCCGCAAACTGGGGCATCATTTGCGGGGCTTGGTTCTTGCCGCGGGAGGTGAGCAGCAAGACGGCGATTACGACCAGTAAAGCCATCGAGGCCCAGCGCGCGTAGTTCCAAAGCACTTCCACTTCTTCCAAAGGCGGTTTTTCCGGGGGATCTTTCTTCTCGGGTGCCGCGGCGACCTCTCGAACCGGCTCCTTGACCGGTTTCAGCATGGGCATGGTGGAGAAGCCGAGCATACCCATGCCCGGGTAGTTGCCCTGCAAGTAGGTACGCACGAGGTTTTTAGCGCGGCTGGTGGTCAGTTCGGGCAAAGCGTCGTCGAATGTGACAGCGACACGCACCGCCTTGAGCTCCGGAATTTCCACCATCCGGTAGGCGGCTTTCGTCGGTGGCTCGTACCGTACGGCTCTGTCCTCAGTCTCCGGAACAAAGCCGGGCATGGGAGCAACGGGAGCCGGTTGCGGTTCGGGCGGAGCCGGAATAATCGTTTCGCCTTCGATGAGACGCTTTTCAATACGAGTGGCGACGTCGGTGTTCACCTGCACCAGAAACTGTTCGGTCGGGATCATGCGCGAGAGCATCGCATCGATATCAGCCTGGGCTTTGTTCGACACTAAAAAGGGATCTAAATTCGCAGCGGTAGCTTGCCAGCCAAGAAGAAGGATTAGCCCGAGTGCTCTCATCATTTGAGCCTCCCCAGGTATTGCTTCACTTGGAGATTTTTAGGATCCAGCTCCAGCGCTTTTTCCCATGCTTGCTTGGCAAGGTCTCGGTACCCTTGCACGTACATCAGGCTGCCCTTCATGACCCAACCGCGCGGGTAGTCTGGGCGTTTGGTTAGCAGTTCCTCGATGGTGATGGAGGCTTCATAAAACTTGCGCCGGTTGTATAGGCGATTCGCTTCTAGGATGAGTCGATCGCTATAGTCGTATTCGACGATAACTCGAGGCGGAAGGGGGTCTACCAAACCCGTTTTGTCTTTGGTTTTGTCGTCGTCTTTGGTCGGGGACGTGCCCGGGAGAAGCGGCCCGGGTGTCGGCATTGCGCTAGCCACTTGCCGGTCGTTGGACTTCTCTTCCGCCTTCAGCGGGGCCGGGCGAAGGGCATCTAAGGGGATCGAAAACTTGTAGTCGTGTTGGTTTTTGAAACCGTAGTCGCCGAAAATCAGTTTCCGGCCGTAGGGCGTGATCAATTCCAGGTTGTTGCCGTTTTGCCGGACTTCGTAGTCTTTGGCGATGGGTGCAGGCTCGGGAGTGAGCGGCTTATCCATCGGCAGGGGCTCGGTCCAAATGTCAGCGGGATTAACCACGGGAGAGTTGGTGTCCGCGAGCGGAGCAGGTTCGACGGGCGCATCGTCTTTGGGCTCTGCCGCTTTTTCATCGGTGGAGACTTCGTTCTTCGCCTCTTTCGCGGTTTCCATGAGCGGCGGCGCTTCGGGAAGCTCTTCCACCTTGGTGATGGATTTTTCTGCCTCTGCTTCGAGGTCTTCGATCGCGCACACCGGTCCCGTCATCAGCGTAAAGATGAACAGGGTAATGGTGAAGACGCGAATCATGCTTCCTTTCATGATGGCAACCGACCCTTTCGGGTTAGCGGCCCAACGCGATACCAAAATGCACGCCGGCAAATCCAGTCAGCGTGTTCGCCACCGTTGGGGTGGGCAAAAAGTACGTAAATTCCAAACCGATTACGGCCAGGGACCCGAGGGTCAAATCATAACTGGCGTGTGTCATTAGGCCTTTCGAGCCGCCACCCATTCCGTAGCCCGCACCTATCCCAAGTAGCCACGCAATGCCGCCATGGCCGAACCTCCCGCGGAAGGCCAATGTGGGGCAAAGGTACATGAGTGAACCACCGCCGCCGAAAGCGCCGCCCAGAACAAGACCGCCTTTCGCAAATCCCATTTCTTCAAGAAGGCTTAAGTTCACCGCGGTGCCGAGTTCCGTAGGAGCTGGGTTTAAACCGAGATTCATTCCGAAACCGGCCGTGAGCACCACTTGCGTAGAAGCGTCGGAGAAGCTGACTGCAGTAACCCGAAAACGTTGAGCGCTAATGAGGATCCCGCTCGGATTGTAGTAGAGCACCGCGTGCGCAATAACAGAAAGCTTGGTGCGGTACACTTCCACCATCAAGAAAGTTTCTACCGGCTGACTCTTGCCGATGCGTTTGAGGGCTTCCATGTCGGGCGCCCCTTTGCTTACGACCACGCGGTCGTTCACGACGCTGACGTTGTTGGCGCGGCATTCGCTGCAGGAAGTCACATTTTGAAAGTCGCGATTGGCCAGCGACTTCATGATTTCTGTTTCCACGACGGTGCTGAAATCGCCGTCTAGCGGGTAGTTCGAGTAGACATTGAAAATACCGATCGATGTGGGACGGCGTTCCAAGCCGGCAATCCAATCCGAAACGTCTTCGCCGATCTTTTCCGCTGCCATGAATTCGGCTTCTTCCGGTTGGCGAGCGACGGCCGACCACGAATACAGCGAAAGTGCCAAAGTCCCACAAATCAGAATATTTAGAGCGCGAAAGCGCATTCCGAAACCCTTGGTTTAGAGGCGACGCAGAGCATAAAAACCCGCACATTCCCCTAGTTCTCTATTACTCATTTCGACAGAACCGAGGGGTTTCCTTAGTTTTTTTCAAAGGCGGGAAAACCGGGGATATCCGGTAGAATCAAGAACATGCCAGCCAAGATCCACGCCATGTTTGTAGGGGTTTTGGTCCTGACGAGTGGTTATGGTTGGTGCGCCGAAACCAAACCTCTTTCCCTCCACGATATTTATCCGGCAACGCCCGAAAATGTGGGCGCCGCCGCGCGCGAACGTATGGCGATTCCCGCTAAGGCCATCACCCCCGATCGACTTTTTCAGGTGGGACTGGGTTTCGGTGTGCCGAATCTGGTGGGGCTTGAGGCCAGCGTGCAGCTGCTTAAGCGGGTGCAAGTAGGAAGCGCGTTTGGGTTGCTACCGGTGGCGGGAATCGTCCCCAATCTGAAGCTACCGCGATCGACCGTCACTTTGCTTAACGCGATCGATTTCGCGCTAGACCCCTCGACGAGTATTTCCGGTTTTACGGTGCTTTGCCCATTCGTGCGATACTTTCCGACCGAACGCCCGTTTTATTTCCAGCTCACTTGGGCTGTGTGGCTCACGCGACACAGCATCACGTCGGGACTGACGGAAGTCACAACCAATTTGACCGTCCCAGAAGCCACCATCACAGCGGATATCAACCTAACTACGACGCTGCCCACGCTTTCGATCGGGCATATCTTCTGGCGGCGCTTCTTTTTCTTCAACGTGAGCTTGGGCGCAAGCTTCCTGCTGAGTAGTACCAGTACGGTTTCGGTGTCGGCGCAAATTCCTGCGGCGACGGGAACCTTGACAGCGGCGCAAGAGGAGCAGGTTAAGCAAGACTTTGACAGAGGTTTGGCTTCAGCCGTGGCGTCGTTGCGGGAAACAATCGCTATTTTGCCGTCGGTTATGCTGTCGACCGGTGTGATGTTCTGATCGTCCGTAGCGCAATAAGCCGAATATCGACCAACTCACCAGGCCCACTCCGCTGGCTCCGATAACCGCCGAAACCGAAAACAGCCGGAACAAGAGCGGCGAAAGCATAAACACCGAAAAAATTCCTCCGAACGCGATCGCCATTCGCAGGCGAAAAATTCGGGCGATATCCGCGCCTCGGAAACTACCCTGCAAAACTTTTAGGAACGAGAGGTCTTCCATCGGCCCGCCCACGCCGCAGAATGCCGCCGCCGCCATTTGCCAGGGCACCGTCGGAGCCAACGCAACTCCCACAAAACCGCTGCCGATTATGAGGGTACCCAGAAAAGTGATTATCTGCGGGCGTTCGATTCGCAAACTGCCCCAAACTAAATTCGAACCCAGGTTGCCCACCCCGTAGGAACAAATCAAAAAACCGTAGGCCGATAAATTGCCGGGCATCGTTTCATTGATGAGCAATGCGAGCCCTAGCGAAAAGCACAAACTCCAAAGAGACCAAGTCAAAAAACAACTCACTACCATTACTCGCAGCAGCGGGTTCTGGGCGGTTTGGGCAAAGCTTTGCGCCAATCCTTTCCATGGAGTTTGGAGGGGACGGGGCGCCTCGGTGGCGACTGGAAAGGGAATCCAGCGCTTAAGCAGGCCAATGGATACCGCCGAGAGAATAAAGCTCAGAGCATTGAGCGTGAAAAAATGGATGAGCGGAACAAAAAGATTCAGCAGCCCAATAAACCCCGGACCGAAAACACGCGCGAAACGCCGAGTGGCCTCCATCAAACCATTTGACGCGTTGAGCAGTTCCGGGCTGTCGGTGAGTTCCGGTAGAGTAGCCTGAAGGGCAGGGTCAAAAAAGGCGCTGAGGCTCGACACCACGATCGCGACCGCGATTAAAATTGGAAGCGAAAGAGGGTGAAAATACGCTACCACGGGTAGCGACAGCACCGCGGCGGCTCTCACGAGATCGACGGTAATCATGAGGCGACGGTGATCCCAACGCTCCGCCCAAGCTCCTCCCAAAAGACCGAAAGTCAGAATAGAGCCCGCTTCAATCGCCGCCAAAAAACCCGCGTCTTTACCAGACAGGCGAATGGCCAGCCACACCAACGCGATTTTGTACACTTCGTCGCCCATCGCGGACAGCACCTGCCCGCCCCAGAGAAGGCTAATGGGTTTGGAGCGCAATGGGCTGAGGATAAACATTAGAAATAGACGATATCGCAGTCGAGGTCTTTCCACCGTTCCTCGACTTTGCGTTTAGCAACGGTGCGTCCCACCAGCTCCAAGACGCGAAAGTCTTCCTTGCGCAGGGTAATGATAATGGGATCCACCAAGGCGGCAATCAGGAAGCTGGATGGTTTCATTTTGATGACCACCGCGTCCACCCCGCCCACTTTTTTTTCCTCGATTTTGAAAAAACTAAAACCGACTGTTTCTCTGCGATCGAGCACGGCGTAACGGAGTTTGAGCGTGTCGCCGCGCAAAATGAGTTCGCGATGACGGGCCAGGTTCTCCATTAAGGTGGCGGATACGGCGAAGTTTTCGGGAAGGTCTTCGGTATTGGTCTCGGTTTTTCCATCCTTAGTGTAAGAAAAGCGAAGCTTATCCCCGTCGACAACCAACGAGCCTTCCTGGCCGATTTGAAGTTGGTGGATCTGGTACTTAAGCAACTTACCTTCCGCAACCATCGCTTCATCCACGACCGCGATCGATTTGTCGGGTGCAGTGAAGACGCTCTTGATCACTGTGGCGGCGCCTTCTTTTTTTTCGGTGCGTTGCCAGTCGAATAGCAGGTTGGTGCGATCGGTGCCTTTTTCGTAGAGTTTGCCCCGAAGCTCGTGGCCCTGTCCCAAAGACGCGAATAGAAAAAAGGCGAGAAAAATAGGCCGCATGGTCACCTCGAAGGTTCTAAGGACGGGGCCAGTGTACTGGACGGATCGAATCGTTTTCAATTGCTTAAATGGTAGGCTTTTCTTCGTCGGTACGGCAGACAATCAAGGTTCCGTCGGACTCTAAGATGGCAGATTCCACTTTTTCAATATCGTGGGTTCCTTGTTTGCGCAGCAATGTGATCAACTCGCTCATGCGAAGATGCTCGGCGTCTAAGTGCTTCTGAATCACTTTGCCTTTGTGAATCAGCAGGGTAGGAGTGCCCTCAAAAATATTTTGCGCGTGTTGTGACCGGTAGGTGAGCACTGAAATGGCCCAACTGAGAAAAATTAAAACCGCTGCCAGCAACATGCCGCCAATCAGAGAATTGTCGCCCCCATTCATCGAGTTCTGTACAGCATTGCTAATTAGCAGAATGGCCACAAACTCAGTGGGTCCCATCTGGCCCATTTGCCTTTTTCCGGAGACACGCACCAGAACGAGCACCCATAAATAGACGATTAGGCCCCGCACCACCAAGTTGAGGGGAGACACGGAGAGGTCCGTTAAATTGCTCCAGGCGTTCATGTGCTTTCCCTCGGGGTAAGTGCAGGCCGTTGTTGGGCTAACCACCCGCGCAAAAGCGCAAGACGGGAACGGTAAAAAGTGATGCGCGTGGTTTTGCGAACGTGAGAGGCGTACTGAAATTTGTATGCTTCTTGACCGCGCAGCAAGTCCACTTCCGTCAGTCGGTCGTTTTCGGCTTGGCGAATCACGTTGGCGAGAAGCAGTTTGCCCGGGCTGTGGGAGGCCACGTCGGGATCGTAGGTGGTGACGTACCAGTAAAGGCGGTTTTCCCACTCAAAGCCGAAGTGCGCCGCAACAATCGCTTCATTCCAATAAAGCAAATCCAAACGTAACGCAGATTGCGTCGATAGATTATGCACAAGCGCACGCAGAAAAGTGCGTTCGGCCTCTTGGGTGAGACCGCTAGGAGCCTGCTTGCTCTCCCATTTCTTGATGTGCAGAGCAAACAGCGCCTCGACTGCCGCATTAATGGTGTCTTGGGTGCGCAGGGATTCGAAGCGAAGCGCACCGCGTTTGGAAAACCAGTTTTCGTGTTTGCGGTAGTCGCGGCTTAGTGTTTTTTGCGCTAGCTCCTTGAAATCCGCGCAGGTGAAATACGGGTGTTGTTCTTCCTGCAGGCGATAACCCAGCGGGTAGGCCGAAAGAGCCAAGCGCAGAGCGTTGCCCCAGCGACGCGCTTGGCGGTCGATCGTTGGCAGCCAATCGGTTTGCTGGGAAGTTTCCACGTGGCTTACTTGCAGCCGGCTCCAGGGTTGTTCGTGCCGCATCCAGGCCTGAAAAGTTTGCACTGCTTGTTTATCGTCTGCGCGCACGAGAAGGGCTTCGTAGTCCGCCGCGCCATGTCCGATCAAGAACCAGTCTTCCGGGGCCGTTCGCCATGCTGCGAATGGGGCGATGAGTCGCGTTTGCCCATGCTCGTCTTCCAAACGCCAGACGTGGGCGTGGCAGTCGTTTCCGTAGGCCTGCCACCAGCTCAGCGCAAAACCATGTAGATTGAAAACGGTTGGAAAAGCCAAAGATCTGGCAAGCACGTCCCATTGCTTCTCCCAGTCGGCGAGATTCGCCGCAGCGATCGGTTCGATCTTCCAATTTAGTGGGATGGCCGGTGCTGGCATCTAGGGATTATTAAACTATTCAGTCAATTTGCTAAGCCATATAATGATGCTGTTCCCATTTTCAGCATGGGGAATCAGCGGATAGGAAAAAACAGAGAGTGCTTCGGTTCCTTCGACATTTAAAGCGGCAGGCTTTTGGAGCCGTTAGCCGACTTTACATGACGCGCCGCATTCGCAGTATCCTTCACTACTTGAAAAGCGTTCAGGTGCACGAAGGCTTTGCGCTGAGCGGTGTGGAGCGGGTTTTGGTTTTGGCGCCGCACCCAGACGATGAAGCGATCGGCTGCGGGGGTACTATTCGTGCCCTTACCTCCGCGGGCGTGCGTTGCGACGTTTTGTTTATGACGGTGGGCGAAAAAAGTTTTGTATCCGGCGGGGGTGAGTCTGTTGATTTCGCCACCGCTGCCCGCGCCAAAAGAGGCATGGCGTATGAGTCGTGCAACATCCTGGGCGTCAGCGAAGTTTTCTATTTAGGCGGCAGCGACGGCGAACTCCACGAGCAGCTTTGGCGCTGGGAGCAGTTGGTGGAGTTAGTGAATCGCAATAGCTATCAGCGGATATTTTGTCCTTGGGCGCATGACACGCATTCGGATCATGCGGCCACTTTTCGCATTCTGGAAAAAGCCATCCCTCACTTCACAAATGAAACGTCCTTCTGGCTTTACGAAGTTTGGAGCCCGCTCATCGCGAATCAGGTAGTGCCGGTGGATGAGACCATCGAAGCCAAAATGCTCGCCATCTCCGTGTACCAGCACAGGGGAGAAACTGTGGACTACGCCACCCACTTTCTAGGTCTATCCCGCTACCGAAGTTTGCTCCTCAAAACGTCCCGGCACGCAGAAGCCTTCATGGTCGCTACAGCTGCGCAGATGGTGGGCATGAGCCGGGCCTCGGGCGTTAGCGAAGGGTTTTTCCCGCTAACTGAAAACGCATAGCCCGGCCGCTTCCTAGATCGACTTCGCGTCGATCACAAACCGGTACCGCACGTCACCCTTCAGCATCCGCTCGTACGCCGTGTTGATATCCTTCATTTCAATCTGCTCAATCTCGGAAACAATATTGTGGGCGCCGCAGTAGTTGAGCATTTCTTGGGTTTCGGCAATGCCGCCGATCAAAGAACCGCCAATGCTGCGCCGGTTGGCTATGAGGGAAAAAGCATCAATGGCAGTCGACGCGGGCGGCACTCCGACGATAATCATGGTGCCGTTGCGGCCGAGCAATTTCAAAAATCCGTTGAGATCATGCGGTGCCGAGACGGTATTAAACAGAAAGTCGTATTTACCTTCCAGACCCTTAAACGGATTGGCATCTTTGGTTGCTACAAAATGGTGCGCTCCGAGTAGGGCCGCGTCTTTTTCCTTCGAGTGCGAAGTGGAAAATACGGTGACCTCTGCCCCAAAGGCCTTGGCAAACTTTACCGCCATATGGCCCAAGCCGCCCAAACCAATCACTCCAATCTTGTGTCCCTTTCCAACCTTCCAATGGCGTAGGGGAGAAAAGGTGGTGATGCCCGCGCAAAGCAGGGGAGCAACGGCTTTTAGGTCTAGGTTTTTTGGGATGGTCAGAGAGTACTTTTCGTCCACTACGTAGTTGGTGGAGTAGCCGCCATAGGTCATCAAGCCGTCTTTGCCTTTGGAATTGTAGGTGCCGACCATGCCGCTCTGGCAGAACTGTTCGTCGCCATCCACACAAGCGGGGCAGGTTCGGCAGGAGTCCACCAAGCAACCGATACCGGCTAGGTCGCCCACCTTGAATTTAGATACCCCTTTGCCTACTCGGGTCACAGTGCCCACGATTTCGTGGCCAGGCACCATCGGAAAAAGGGAGCCGCCCCATTCGTTGCGGGCCTGATGGATGTCGGAGTGGCAGACGCCGCAGTAGTCGATTTCGATTTGGATATCCTTATCGCCTACATCCCGGCGTTGAAACGCGAAAGGTTCGAGCACTGTACTGGCACTTTTGGCTGCATATCCACGACTTTCGACCATCTGGGCCTCCTTGGCAGTTAATGGAGCGATTTTCCGCAAAGGGCGTTCACAAAGTAAAGCGCAAATGCTAAGAAACCCTTCATTCAAACGACGGGAGAGTGCATGAAAACCAAAGCCGCAGTCGCGTGGGCCAAAGGCCAGAAGCTTGAAATCGAAGAGATCGAAATCGGAGCGCCCCAAGCGGGGGAGGCCTTAGTGCGGATCGTGGCTTCCGGTGTTTGCCATACCGACGCGTTCACCTTATCCGGCGCGGATCCGGAAGGTTTGTTCCCGACGGTACTGGGCCATGAGGGCGCGGGTGTGGTGGAAGCAGTAGGCCCCGGCGTTACTTCCTTGAAGGTCGGCGACCACGTGATCCCGCTTTACACCCCGGAATGCCGGGCCTGTAAATTTTGCCTATCGGGCAAGACCAATCTTTGTCAGGCCATTCGCGCCACCCAAGGCAAAGGCTTAATGCCAGACGGCACATCCCGCTTTTCCAAAAACGGAAAGCTCATCCATCACTACATGGGTACTTCCACTTTCTCCGAGTACACGGTGCTGCCGGAAATTGCGTTGGCCAAAATCAATCCCAAAGCCCCGCTAGAAAAAGTTTGCTTGCTCGGTTGTGGCATCACCACGGGTATTGGCGCGGTTCTCAATACAGCCAAGGCCGAACCGGGTAGTACCATCGCGGTGTTTGGTCTGGGCGGCATTGGTTTGTCGGTCATCCAAGGCGCAGTGATGGCCCAAGCCTCTCGGATTATTGCCATTGATATCAACGAAGAGAAGTTCGAGTTCGCTAAGCAGTTGGGCGCCACTGATTTCGTGAACCCTAAGAAACATACCGCCTCGATCCAGGAAGTGATTGTGGAAATGACGGGCGGCGGAGTGGACTACTCTTTTGAGTGCATCGGCAACGTCGGTTTGATGCGTTCCGCTCTAGAATGCTGCCACAAGGGCTGGGGCGAATCGATCATCATCGGCGTTGCGGGCGCGGGCCAGGAAATTGCGACTCGTCCGTTCCAGTTGGTGACGGGCCGAGTGTGGAAGGGAACCGCTTTCGGCGGTGTCAAAGGCCGCACCCAGCTCCCCGGTTATGTCGACGATTACCTAGCCGGCAAAATCAAGGTGGATGAAATGGTCACCCACACCATGGACATTTCCGAAATCAACCATGCGTTTGATCTAATGCATGAAGGCAAGAGCATCCGCTCGGTAGTTACTTTTTAAGAGGCTGCGATGGAATTGAAACGGATTAGCCGAAATCAGTCGTTCGGGGGATGGACGGAGTTTTACTCGCATCCTTCCAAGGTTTGCGACAGCGAAATGCGTTTCAGCGTTTTCGTGCCGCCGCAGGCGGCCCACGGCAAAGTACCGGTGGTCTATTGGCTCTCGGGCCTTTCCTGCAGTGAAGAAAACTTCATGGCAAAAGCGGGTGCTCAACGGGTGGCGGCTGAATTAGGCCTAATGATCGTGGCGCCGGATACCAGCCCGCGCGGGCTAAATCTCCCGGGTGATAGCGAAAGCTGGGATTTCGGGGTGGCGGCGGGATTTTATGTGAATGCCACCCAGGCGCCGTGGAATAAAAACTACCGTATGTACGACTACGTCACGCGCGAGTTGCCCGAGCTCATTGCCGGCCACTTTCCAGTAGACCCCAAACGCGAGAGCATTTTCGGTCATTCCATGGGCGGGCATGGCGCGCTGGTGGCGGCGTTGCGCCAGCCCGGCCGTTACGCATCGGTTTCGGCTTTTGCGCCGATTTCCGCTCCCAGTCAATGCCCGTGGGGGAAAAAAGCGTTCACTGGTTATTTGGGTGCCGACGAATCCGTTTGGGCGCAGTACGATACAAATGAACTGGTGAAGCGGGCGCAAGGCCGCCAAGAACTCTTCATCGATCAAGGAAGCGACGACAAGTTTTTGACTGAACAACTCAAGCCCGAAGTGCTGGCGCAAACTTGCGCGGCGAAAAACTACCCGCTGAAGTACCGGCTGCAAGCTGGCTACGACCACAGCTACTATTTCATTGCCTCGTTTGTGGAAGATCATCTTCGCTACCACGCGGCCCATCTTCGCGCGGTGAATTAGCTCGTGGCCATTCTCATTGCGGCTAAAGACATCACTAAAACGTTTGGCGCCCGTCCGCTTTTCGATGGCCTTAATTTTGTGGTCGAGAGCGGCGAGCGGATTGGGTTGATTGGGCCCAACGGCGCAGGTAAGTCCACGCTTCTCCGCATTCTGGCCGGAGAAATCGGAGTCGACGAAGGCGAGCTTTCCCTTCAACGCGGTTTGCGTGTCGGGTTTTTAGAGCAAACGCCGAAACTGGATCCGGATTCGACCGTCGATGAAATCGTCACCGGCCCGTTGGCGGGCGAACTGCTCTCTCGCCTGGAGCTTTCGGACTGGAAATACCACACCATCGATCAACTCTCCGGGGGCTGGAAAAAACGGGTGGCCCTGGCTCGAGAGTTGGCCAAGGAACCTGAGTTGCTCTTGCTCGATGAACCTACCAACCATTTGGACATTGAGAGCATTCTTTGGTTGGAAAACTTTTTGGCCAAAGCGACATTTGCCACCGTTACCATTACCCACGATCGCCTCTTCTTGCAGCGTGTAGCGAGTCGGATTTTGGAACTGGATCGGCGCAACCCCAACGGCCTGCTAAACGTGCGCGGAGATTACGCGACCTACGTCGAACGCAAAGAAGAATTGCTCACATTGCAGCAGCGCGAAGAGACGGTTTTGAAAAACACCTTGCGCCGGGAAACCGAATGGCTGCGTCGGGGTGCCAAGGCTCGCACAACGAAGCAACAAGCTCGCATTCAAGCTCACGGGGTTTTGTCGGAAAAGGTGGAGGAGCTGGAATACCGCAACGCCACTCGCTCCGCGCGCCTGGATTTCCAATCCTCGGACAAAAAGCCGAAGCGGCTGATGGAAGGCCGCCAGATTTCAAAAGCGTATGGCGATCGCCAGCTCTTTCGCAATGTCGATGTATTCGTTGGGCCCGGCAGCCGCATCGGATTGTTAGGTTCTAACGGCTGCGGTAAATCCACCTTGATCCGCGTATTGCTCGGCACCGAGGAACCTGATTCGGGAACGGTTCTGCGTTCGGAACATTTGAAAGTAGCCTACTTCGAACAGAACCGCGAAACGCTCAATCAAGAAACCACTTTACGCAAAACACTTTGCCCGGCCGGCGACCATGTGAATTACCGCGGCAAATTGGTTCACATTATCGGGTACCTCGATCGATTCATGTTCCGCAAAGAGCAGGTCGATATGATGGTCGGCAAGCTCTCCGGCGGCGAGCAAAGCCGGGTCGCGCTGGCGAAGCTGATGCTTCAAGAGAGCAATGTACTGGTGCTTGATGAACCCACCAACGACCTCGACGTTGAAACGCTCAATATCTTGCAAGAGTGTCTCACTGAATTCGACGGTGCAGTTTTGCTGGTAACCCACGACCGCTATTTCTTGGATCAAGTGGCCACCGAAATTCTCGCCTTTCCTTCGACTCCTGAAGATCGCGGCCATATCACTGCCTTTGCGGGCTTAGACCAATGGGAAACGTGGCGCAAAGAGCGGATGCAGAACCGCAAAAGCGCTGGCAAGTCGTCCGCTCAAGAAGACGCCCCCGGTGGCGGCAAAAAGCGCAAGATGAGCTACAACGAAACGCGTGAGCTGTCGCAAATGGAAGCGAAGATTCAGGGCGTGGAGGAGCGCTTGAGCGGGCTGCAAGCGCAGGCGGCTGCTCCAGAAAACCAAAGCAACGCCGGTTTGCTTTCGGAGCTTTTTACTGGGATGGCCGCAGCCCAAAAAGAAATCGATACGCTTTACGCCCGCTGGGCCGAACTCGACGCGCTGAGCAAGCAAAGTTCCTAACATTTAGGGTATGAAGTAGCAGGGGGTTGCGTGGGCACCGGTCTGCTTTTCTACCAGCTTTTTGAAGCGGAATCGTCGACATACACTTATCTGTTGGGCGATTCTTTCTCGCGAGAGGCAGTGCTGATTGATCCCGTTTTGGAAACAGTCGAGCGGGATTTGAAGCTGGTGGATGAGCTGGGGCTTCAACTCGTTTACGTACTAGATACCCACATTCATGCCGATCACATTACCGGTGCCGGTGAGATCCGACGCCTCACGGGCTGCCGCACTGTCGTGAGTAGCGGCACCGGCGTGAGCTGCGCCGATATGAACTTGGAAGACGGCGATGCGATTGCGTTCGGAACGCGCCAGATTGAAGTGATTACCACGCCCGGTCACACCAACGGCTGTGTGAGTTACTTCTGCGAGGGAAGGGTTTTCACTGGCGATGCTTTGTTGATTCGTGGGACCGGTCGGACAGATTTCCAAGGCGGGTCCGCCATCCAGCTTTACGATAGTATCACCCGCAAACTTTTTGCTCTGCCCGATGATACCCTGGTGTATCCCGCCCACGATTACCGCGGGCAAACCCATTCTACGATCGGAATGGAAAAACGCTTCAACCCCCGAGTCGCGGGTAAGTCCCAAGCCGAGTTTGTAAAAATCCTCTCCGATCTCAAGCTCGCCAATCCGAAAAAAATCCATGAAGCCGTGCCGGCCAATTTGGCGTGCGGCCAACGAGGGTTGCCGGGTCGGCTGTGAGCCTTTAGGATGGGGCCTTTTGGAGGTTCCCGTGGCGGTCACTCACGAAATCATCGCAGACGCATTCAAGGACATGGGTCTGGAGTTTGAGCAAGATGGGCGCGATTACGTTCACACTTCAGAAGGAAACTTCGCCCCCATGCTCCACTCCGTCTGCACAATCGATGAAGACGGGCACGGCATCACTATGCTTACCGCGCTAACGGGGACGGTTACCGAGGAACGCCGCCCGGCGGTCTACGACCTGCTCAACCGGGTGCACGGCCAGAGCCTCTGGAATGTACGCTTCCACTTGGATGAGAACGGAAGGGTTTTTTCCGTCGGTAAACATATGCTTTGGGGTAAGCCGTTCAATAAGGTCCAGTTCGGCGACATTTTCTTCAGTCTTCTGGTTTCCACCGATCGACTCTTTCCCTGTCTCAGCGCGATTTCTGACGAAGGCAAGTCGCCCCAAGAGGCTTTCGAGCGCTTTTTTGCTAACGCCAATTGAGGTGAAAAGAGCGCTGGGCCTAGCCTCCGGCGCGAAAAAGGCGCATAATGGAATTTACTCGTCGAGTCGAAATGGGGTCTTAGTGACGTATAAACTGACTGTAGATGTGAATTTGATGGATGCCGCGCTCAATGTGCCCGGCGTCGAGACGCTCAAGCGCTGGAAGGAAGAAGGCAAGGTCGACTTGCTGGAAGCCGGCAAGCCCAGCGCTCCCAAAGCAGCACCTTACACCTGGCCTGGCGCGTCACCGCAGTCGTTTCCATCGTCTAAGTTCCGCCACAGCAAGATGAAAGACTCCGGCGCTGCCAATTTTGGAAGTCTGGCCGCTATTCTTTTTCCGTCCAAAGATCCTCATAAGCTGACCATGACCGAGATCAATCAAGTGGCGCATTTGATCATGCACCACTCGAGCAAGAATGAGATTTTCGTAACCGGTAACCGCTTGGTGATCGACAATGGCCGTCGGGAGCGCCTCAAAGCGGCGTTCGGAATTTTGGCCATGGACCCTGAGGAATGCGTGAAGACCTTGGCCGAAATGCAAGGGTGGGAGATTGCCGCCTCCAAACCTTCTGGCAAGGGGTCGAAAGCCGCGAAATAAAAATACCGCACTCTTTCTCAGTACCTGTGCTATGAATGCCCCAGTCTGAAGTGACTCCTAAACCGAGGTGGTGAGGTTGATTACCTCCACCCGCGTGTCCCTGGTTTTAATAAGAGTCCAATCAAGTCGAAACACACGACCTGCCTGATTGATACACGCCAAACAAATAGGTCATAGGCCTCATACCGGCCAAATAAGGGCGATCGTTCGCCCTGTAGAAAGTTACAATTGGAAACGTTCAATTCATTCACACAATTAGCTCTTCCTGAGCCCATGTACAAAGCATTGGATCAGATGAAGTTCACGGCGCCCACGCCCGTCCAAGCCGAGGCCATTCCGCCTGCCTTGGAAGGCCGCGATATCTTGGGCACTGCGCAAACCGGCACCGGTAAAACCGGCGCTTTTGCGATTCCGCTCTTGGCCCGGCTTTGCGCCGAGCCGTCCAAGCAGGCCCTCATTTTATGCCCGACCCGCGAACTCGCTGCTCAGATCCACCAGGTTCTGCGCCAGATGGGCCGTGGCTTGGGCATCAACGGTACCCTCGTCGTCGGTGGGGAATCTTTCAATCGCCAAGCGAACGAACTGTATTCCAGCGCTGACTACATCGTGGCGACTCCGGGTCGTTTGACCGACCATTTAGAGCAACGCACGGCGGATCTTTCGCATGTAGGCTTTCTGGTTTTAGACGAAGTCGATCGCATGTTGGATATGGGGTTTGCGCCTCAGATCAAACAAGTGATGCAACACGTCCCGGCGGATCGCCAAACCATGCTTTTCTCGGCCACCCTGCCGAAGGAAATCCAAGGTCTCGCGGCGGCGTTCTTAAAAGATCCCGTACGCGTGGCGATTGGCTCTGTGCTGCAGCCCGTTTCGCAAGTCGTTGAAAACACCATCCGTACGACGGACCAAGGCAAAAATCTTTTGATCCTCGAAGAAGTCGCCAAAACCGAAGGACGCGTTTTGGTTTTCACCCGTACCCAACACCGCACCGATCGGCTGGCTCGTTTGCTCTTTAGCAAAGGCCACGACGTGGTGGTCTTGCACGGCGGCCGTAGCCAAGGGCAGCGCAAGCAGGCCCTGGAACGGTTTCGTTCGGGAACCCACCGCATTATGGTGGCCACCGATCTCGCTGGTCGTGGGATCGACGTGAACGATATCAACAACGTTATCAACTACGATTTGCCGGGTAATCGCGAAGATTACATTCACCGGATTGGCCGTACCGGCCGTTTCGGTAAAAAGGGCAACGCGGTCAATTTCCTGGTTAACGGGGATCGAGACGGCGAACGCGTACTGAGCGGTGCCCCCGGTTCGTCGGCAGGAGCTGGCGGTAACCACGGGCGTCGTCCGGGTGGCGGAGGCGGCAATCGCTCTTTCGGAGCGCGCCGAGGAGCTCCCCCGCGTCGTATGGCAGCACACCGCTCGTCGGGTTCTCGCTAAGATCTCTATTCAAAATTTAAAATCAGCCGTGGCCTTTGGGCCGCGGCTTTTTTTTGCCTGTGGTGGAGGGCGAGCGGGGTTCGCCGGGCGCAAAATCCGTGAGCGCGCCGGTCGGGCACACCGGTCCTCTGGTGCGATC
>CAZBJE010000062.1:0-18738 GCA_964492125.1 uncultured Pseudobdellovibrionaceae bacterium
AATAACCTCTTGAATGAAAAGGGGACTAGGGGAGCGCGTTCCCCTATCACCCACACGCAGGTGGGGCAGTTTTAACACTGATCGCTGCTAACTTTGGGTAGTGCGGTACGTTTTGGCGAGGTTAACGTAGTGGCCGGCGTTGAACGCGATCTTGGCGCGTTCCTCTTCAGTGAGATCCCGCACTACCTTCGCCGGACGACCAAAGGCCATGGTGCCACTCGGGATCTTGGTTCGTGCCGTCACTAAACTGCCAGCGCCGACAATGCAGTAATCGCCAATCTCCACATCGTCTAAAACCACGCTTTGGATCCCCACCAACACGAAGTTCGCAATGGTGCAGGCATGCAGCATCACGCAATGCCCGATAGTGACGTCGGAGCCAATAATCGTGGGCGACGCCTTATACGAAACATGGATCACCGAGTTATCTTGGACGTTGGTGCGCTCACCGATGCGGATGTAATTTACGTCGCCGCGTACGACAGAGTTGAACCAAATGCTGCTTTCTTTACCTAGGTGCACGTCGCCCAGAACGTGGGCGCCGGGAAGAATCATGGCGGTAGGATCGATCTTAGGCGACTGAAACCGATTCGGGTAATCGCGCTTCAAGTCCCCTGTCAACACGGGGAGCTCCGACATAGTAACCTCTTAGGTTAGAAGCATTGGCTTCCGTGATTTCCACGTCAAGCACTTTGCCCACACAGGCTTCCCCCGCGTTCAAGATATGCACTTTGACGCTGTAAGGATCCCGGCCGGAATAGAATAGACCTTTTTTGTCGACGGCTTCCACCAAAACTTGGGTGCGCGTTCCGATGCGGGCCACGTTGGCCTTTTCCAAAGGCTCCATCACCGCCGCGCTCAGACGCGCCAAGCGCTCGTCTAAAATTTTCTCGTCGATAATCTCGTCGGCGTAAGCAAATGCGCGGGTGCCGGGCCGCGGCGAGTACTTGAACATATAGGCCAGCGCAAAACCGACTTCTTTGGCCACTTGAATCGACTGCTCGAAATCTTCTTCGGTCTCACCTGGAAAACCCACAATGATGTCGGTAGACATGGCGATGTCGGGACGGGCTTGGCGCAAGCGGGCAATCTTTTCCAAATATTGATCGCGGGTGTAAAGCCGCGACATACGCTTTAAAATTCGATCGCTGCCGGATTGAAAAGGCAGATGCAACGACGGGCAAAGCTTTTCGACGGTGCCGAATTGCTCGATCAGATCCTGACCCAAATCACGCGGGTGGGAAGTGACGTAACGAATCCTTTCCAGCCCTTCAATCTTGTTTGCCGCTTCAATCAACTGGGCCAGATTTTCGCTCGTGCCCTTGCCGTAGGTGTTGATGTTCTGGCCAAGGAAAACAATTTCGCGGGTGCCTTTGTCGACCATGCGGCGCACGTCATCGAGCACTTCCGCGATGGGGCGGCTTTTCTCGCGCCCGCGCACAAAAGGCACGATGCAGTAGGTGCAGAAATGATCGCAGCCTTTGATGATGGTGAGAAACTCACTCACCTTGGGCGCGTGCACAATGGCCGGCTGGGAATACACCCTGCCTGGGGCATCCACTTCGATGTCCACGGCGCGCTTGTGCTGGAGCTTAGCGCCTTCGACCAACCCCACGACGCGATCCACGCTATCGGGACCGAAAACCAAATCCAGGTGCGGCACCCGCTGCAAGAGGCTGCGGCCCATGCGTTGGCCCACGCAGCCGGAGACCCCAATCACCATGTCGGGCCGTTTTTCTTTCAGGGGACGCAATTGGCCTAGGAGGCTCAAAACTTTGTGCTCAGACTTATCCCGGATGCTGCAGGTATTGATCAGCACCACATCGGCCTCGGCCAAATTGGGCTGCATCCAATACCCTTTTTCGCGCAAGGAAGCGAACATACGGTCGCTATCATAGACGTTCATCTGGCAGCCAAACGTCTTGATGTGGACGGATTTTCCGGGTTCGGGCGGAGTCATGGTGGCGGCCAGTGTAGTGTCGTGTTATGGGAAACGCCATGGAAAAACCTTTCCACGTCGTGCTCTACCAGCCGGTCATTCCGCAAAACACGGGCTCCATCGCCCGCCTTTGCGCCTGCACCGGCGCGGTTCTCCACCTGATCCACCCCCTGGGCTTCCAAACCGATGAAGCCAAGGTGAAGCGGGCCGGTTTGGACTATTGGGAGCACGTGGATATCCGGGAACACGCCAGCTGGGAGGCGTTCTTAGACGCCGAATCCCCCCAGGAAATGTACTTCTTCAGTAAGAAGGCCCACCACCCGTTCACGGAAGTGGCCTACCCGCGCGGGGCCTATTTAGTGATGGGGAGCGAAACGTCGGGCTTACCGGAAGACTGGTTCGATAAACACCCCGGCCGGTTTCTAAAAATCCCGATGCGTACCGATCTGGTGCGCAGCCTCAATCTCGCCCAAGCTGCGGCGTTGGTACTTTACGAAGGCTTGCGCCAGCACGACTACCCCGGCATCTAGCCATTGAATTTATCGCGGTCCTTCACCCAACCCGGTTTCGCCCGGGTCTTGGTCCCGCGGAAGAGAACCCGAATGGATTGGCCCTTGAAACCCAGCTTGGTACGCAGCTGTTTTTCCATATAGGTGCGGTAGTGATCCGGAATATTGTTTTCCCGGTTGAGGAAAAACACAAACGTCGGCGGATCGACGCGCACTTGGCTCGCGTAGAGAATATTGAAATTCTGGCGACCGGCGTTGGGTGGCGGATTGTGCGCCACGATCGCCGAAACCACTTCGTTTAAGCGCGAAGTCTTTACGCGTTTTTGCGCGCTCTTGTACATGCGGAACGCGAGCGGCAAGATCTGGTTCACGTTGAACCCGGTCAGACCGCTGAGCGGGACCAAGTGGAACGTTTCTAAGTAGGCTTTGAAGTCGGTACCTTCCACGAAGACTTTGCGTTCGTGGCTGCCCAGGGTGTCCCAGAAATTGAGCAAAACTGCAGTGGGACGGCCTTCTTCGACAATTAAGTTGAGCAGCCGCACGTCTTGGTCGGTGACGCCTTCGTTGCAACCAATTAGCAAGAACACCACATCTGCCTGGCGCAGTGCTCGAGTAGAGGCTTGAATCGAATACACTTCGATATCTGTTTTATCGCTCCGCGGACGGCGCATGCCGGCGGTATCAATCAAGTGCACCCAGCCTTGCTCGGTCTGGATTTCATGGCTCACCGGATCGCGCGTTGTCAGTGGCAAGGGGCTAACCCGAGATACCGCGCTACCGCATAAGCGATTCATCAACGTCGATTTACCGGTATTGGGGCGGCCAATAAAAGCGATGGTCAACGGCGCGTCGCCTTCGGTAATGGCCATACGCCGAGCTACCGACGCTGGGCGGTCTGCCCGAATCAAGGCGCCGGTACTGGTGTCTTCGCCCTGCTCGGCTTTTTTCTTAGCGCGTTTGGAGCGCTTGCCGATAACTTCCGGACCTTCAGCAAAAACGGACTCCGTTAGTGGATCATTGGCCGCGGCTTCCACTCCAAGATCATTTACCAAGGTATTGACCACCCAAGTTTTTACCGTGGCCAGGTTGAATCGGTGCGCAGCGGAGATGCTCAATACGTCGTCAAAACCCAGCTCGGCAAAGTCTGTTTCGGAATGGGACTCTTTGGTTTCAATCTTGTTCACACACAAGAGCACTGGCTTGCGGGCTTGCAACACGAGCTTGGCAATCCAGCGGTCAAACGGCGTAGGACCCGCAATCGCATCCACCACAAAAATGTACGCATCGCCCAGCTTGAGCAGTTCTTCCAAAACTTTCGTGTCGTGCTCGGAGTAAATCCCCTGGCTGTCGGTAAGCATGAAGGTGCGCTTATCCCAGGTGGTTTTCTCGGTAACGATGTCGAGAGTAGTCCCCGGTTCGTCCCAAACAATCGCGCGGCGGTAGCCGAGCAAGGCATTGAGCAAGCTCGATTTGCCGACGTTGGGGCGCCCGATAATTACTATATTGCGTTCCGTATTCACTCGAGCTCCAGATAGCGGCTCAAGTGCCGGCCGTCTTCCCGCCATCCCGGTTGCACTTTCACGTGCAGCTTGAGGCAGATGTGTTTCCCTAAAAAGGTTTCGATGTCTTTGCGCGCGGCCGTGCCGATGCGCTTCATCATCTCGCCGCCTTTACCGACCAGGATGCCCTTGCGGGAATCGCTGTCGACGTGCAAGACCGCATGGTAGGTCGGCACTTCGGCTTCGACTTCGCCTTCATTCCAGTTCTCAATTTCCACCCAAACGGTGTAGGGAACTTCCTCGAACGTGGCGCGGTAAATTTTTTCGCGGATGAACTCGGCCAGCATGAAGTCTTTGGGCCGATCGGTGTCGGAGCCGGGCGCGTACCAGTGCTGGCCCTCGGGTAAGCGAGGCTTCAAGAGTTTCTCGATCCGATCCACGCCGTTGCCGGTAATAGCCGACACCGGGATAATGTCACCAAACAGACCCATCTCCCCTAACCGAGCCAAAATCGGCAATAGGTCATGGTGACGGAGTTTATCGATCTTGTTCAAAATCAAAGTGGTCTTCTCGGGCGGGCGCACCGAGATACGATCTTTCAATTGCTCGATCTGTTGAAACAAACGCTCATTGGAGACGTCGAAAACCCAAATGAGCATGTCGCAGTCTTTGGCGTTTTTGTCGGCCACTTTGTTGAGCAAGCGCGCGACCGACTCACGGTTGCGCTGAAACCCGGGGGTATCAATGAAGATCATCTGCTCGGTATCCGAAGTGCGGATGCCGCGAATACCGTGGTAGGTGGTTTGGGCGCGCGGTGAAACAATGCTGAGCTTTTTGCCCATCAGTGCGTTCATCAGCGTCGATTTTCCGGAATTGGTGGGACCGACAATCCCCACAAAGCCGCTACGGTAACCTTCCATTAACTCTCTCCTAGTGTCTGCTCAGACACTTGCGGTCTCTCGCGCTCGATCCACTCGAGCGCCAGGCTAGCCGCCTGCTGTTCCGCTTCTTTCTTACTCTTGCCGTCGCCTGTACCCACGAAACGCCCATCAATCTGGATTTCCACTCGGAACGTCTTTTCGTGCTCAGGCCCCCACGACTCCACCATCTTATAAAGGGGTGTGGACTTATAGAGCGATTGGGTCACTTCCTGCAAATAAGTCTTATTGTCTAAGGAGGGGACAGGCGCACCGGGATTGAGGGATAGGGCGTCCAGAGCCGGGGCAAAAATCCGCCGGAGCATGGGAATCACGCTATGGATGCCGCCATCAAAATAAACTGCGCCCACCAGGGCCTCTAAAGCCGCTGCCAAAATCGAGCGCTTTTCCGCGCCGCCGGTACGTTTTTCACCCTGGCCCAAAAGGATGAGGTCGCCAAAGCCCAATTGCCCGGCCAATTCGGCTAAGTGCCGCCGGCTCACCAAGTAGCTCCGCCAACGGGAGAGCTTGCCTTCAGAGGCTTCTCGGAAGCGTTCCATCAACAAATCTGCAACAACCAACCCGATGACGGCGTCACCCAGAAATTCTAGGCGCTCATTATCCGGCAACCCTTCCGTTTCGGGGTTGAGTTTGCGGTCTTCATTGGAAAAAGAGGAATGGGTGAGCGCTTCGCGCGCAATCGACGGAGCTTGAAACTCATACTGTAAGAGCACTTGGACCCGCGTAAGCAGCTCCGGCCAGCCTTGGATGCGTTCAGACACTTAAAAATTCGTCCTTCAACCGCTGGATGAAAACGTCCCTGTAACGCGTTCATTCAAAAGTCACGCAGTCGATTACCACAGCACGCTAGCAGCCACAAGAGACCAAAGATTTTTGCTCGCGAATTCGAGGACTTGGCCAGGCACCCGCGCTCGGTGCCGCCCCTCCCTGCGTTGACAAGCTCGAGAACCGCGAGATAGCGTCTAGCGTTGCCCATGGAGCTTTTTCCTACAAATTGGATCGACCGAATTATCGGAATTAATAGCGAAACCGAGCGGAGTAACGCCGCCGTGGTCGCGTTCCTACGCCCGCTCTTGGAGCAGTCGGGTCTTAAGGTCCAAGAACAAACGGTCCGAGAGGGCGGCGAATCCTTCACCAACCTGATTGCTTTTAATCAACGCCCCGATCACCCCGACCTACTTTTGTTTAATACCCACTTAGATACCGTCTCCGGCGGCGACACGGCGCAATGGACAAAAACAGGTGGCAATCCCTTCCAGGCCACGCGCGTCCGCGATCGAATTTACGGGTTGGGTACTGCCGATGTGAAAATCGATTTTCTCTGCAAGCTCTGGGCGATCCGACAGAGCGGCGTAATCCATCGCCCCATCGCTTTAGTGGGCACCTACGGCGAGGAACGTGGCCTGATTGGGGTGCAGAAGCTCTTTGCCGACAAGCGGGTCACGCCTCGTTTTGCGGTGGTGGGCGAGCCTTCTGACCTCGAATTGATTTATGCCCACAAGGGCCACGTGATTGCCTGCGCATCCCTCCCGTTGGAGAAAAAGGCCGGCGCTACCGCGAAGAGCTGGAAAGGCAAGGCTGCCCACAGCTCCACTCCCGCCTTGGGCGTCAATGCGATCCGAAAAGGTTTTGCCGAGATTTTCAAAAAGGGCTGGGGCTTGGCCGGGTGGGACGGAGGCACGAACTCGAACCGCGTACCAGAATCCGCCACCGCTTTGGTGACCGACGCCGCCACCTCCATCACCGACGACTGGCGCAAGTTTGTCGAAGCGGTGGAGAAGCTAGAAAAGAGCTACCGCAAAATCAAAGACAGCCGTTTTTCTCCGTCGGTGACGACCCTCAGCTGGAACCTGACCCGCACAATGGGCGACCGCGCGGAAATTACTTTCGACTTCCGCACCCTGCCCGGTGTGGACGCACTCAAGCTGCGAGCGGAACTGGAAAAACTTCTGCCTGCCTCGGGGCGTTGGAAAGAAATCAGCGTGGACCTCCCGCTAGCCGGGGACAAGGACAACACGCTCATGAAAAACGCGAGTAAAGCCCTCAAGGCTTGTGGCGTAGTGCCCAAGAAAAAAACTAAAGCGTCGTCCACCGAGGCGGCGGTGTATCATCACCACGGCGCCCAAGCGATCGTGTTTGGTCCGGGGATTTCGGTCAACAATGTGCATAAGCCGAACGAACATAATCTGCTGAGCCAGATCCGAATCGCTACTCAGTTCTACCAGACCCTTTTGCAACAGCCCTGGGAGGGGCTCTAAACTTTTTATGGATCCAGGATTCATCATTCGCAGTGCACGAGAAGACGACCTGGAAGGGCTGTATAACCTCGCCAAGGAAGTCTATTTCATCAACCTTCCGGACGACCGCGACATCCTAAAGGAAAAAATCCGACTGTCTCTCGCCTCCTTTAGCGGCGAAATCGAAGACAAGCACGCCCGAGAATACATTTTTGTTTTGGAAAACCTGGACGACAACTCCATCGCCGGTTGCTCGATGATTATTGCCCGCCACGGCAGCCCGGGCGAACCGCATATGTATTTTGAGCTGCGCGAAGTAAAGAAGTACAGCGAAACAATCCACGGCGGCATTATCCACAACGTGCTGCATTTGCGCTTTGATGAAGATGGCCCCACCGAAATCGGCGGCCTAGTGCTCAATCCCAGCTTCCGCAAGAGCCCCACTAAACTCGGGCGCCAGCTTTCATTCGCTCGTTTTTTGTTTATGAAAATGCGCCGCCGCAATTTCAAGGATCGAGTGCTTTCGGAATTAATGCCCCCGCTAACGGAAAACGGGGAGAGCATTCTGTGGGAATCGTTGGGGCGCAAGTTTACCAACCTTTCCTACCCTGAAGCCGACACGCTCTCGCGCAAAAACAAAGAGTTTGTCACCAGTCTGTTTCCTCGCGGAGATATCTACACTTGCCTGCTGAGCGGCGAAGCGCGAGACGCCATCGGAAAAGTGGGCCAGGCTACCGAACCGGTGAAGCATATGCTGGAAAAGATCGGCTTCCGCTGGAAACAACACATCGATCCTTTCGATGGTGGGCCCCACTATTGGGCGGAGACGGATAAAATTTCGATTGTCCGCAACACCAAGAAAAACAAAGTCCACCGTGAGCCGCTCAAGCGCAAAACCAAAGAAATCGCGCTCTGCGGCACCTTTGTAAAAGATCAGTTTCGCTGCGCGCAATCGTGCATAGAACTCTCGCGTGGCGGGGTGCACCTGCCCAAGGCAATGCAAGAAGCGTTGCAGGTCGAAGCGGGAGATACCGTTTACGTGATGCCGATTTCCTAGTAGCCTTTCACTACATGAACACACCCCAGCGCCTCTACCGCGGGAATTACATTCTTGGTCACTTCGTCCAAATTACCGATTCGAACGGGGAGATTTTCAGTCGCAACCCGGGAGATCTCGACGCCCCTGCCATCGCTTGTGCGTTTAGTTACGAGCATGTGCATGAAGCCGTGGTGGCCGCTCAACGCGGCATGGCCGCGTGGCGGCGCCTAGCCGCATCGGATCGCCTTTCAGCTTTGTCAAAATACCGGGGAAAGCTCTCGGACCGCGCCGAGTCTGTGGCCGAATTGATTTGCTTTGAAACCGGTAAGCCGCTTTGGGAGGCCCGCGAAGAACTTTCCGAAACGCTGGCCATTATCGACTATTACCTAGCCACTGCCCAAACCGCTTCTAGCGAGACCCTTTCCAAGGAAGACGGCACCGGCTTCGCCACGCGCGTAAACCACTACCCGCGCGGAGTAGTGGCGATCGTTTCGCCGGGGATCTGCCCGGTTTCCGACACACACTTGCACCTGATCCCCGCGTTGGCTCATGGCAATGCGGTGGTTTTCAAAGCGTCGCGGCACGCTCCTTTGGTGGGCCAGGCGCTTGCCGAGATCCTGCACGACGCCCAAATCCCAGCGGGAGTTTTCAACCTGGTTCAAGGCGACGCCGAAGTGGCGCGCCGGCTCGTTTCCCATTCGGATGTGCAGGTCGTGCTCTATACCGGATCGTACGAGACCGGCCTGAAGGTCCAAAAGCAGCTTTTGTCGGACTACTGGAAAATCGTCGTACTGGATATGGTGGGAAAGAATGGCGTGCTCATCTGGGATGACAGCAACTACCACCAGGCACTGCACGAGACGGTCTACTCCGCGTTTTTGACGACGGGCCAACGCCGCACGACTGCCAGTCGAGTTCTCGTGCATCACTCGCTTTTGGAGCGCTTCCAGAAGGACTTCCATGCCCTTGCGAAGAAAGCCTCGGTAGGTTACGGCTATACCCCGTCGGAGCAAGCGCCTTTCCTGGGGCCCCTCTTGAACGATGAAGCGGTGGAAAATTACATCCGCTACCAGGGAATCGCAGTACGCGAAGGGTGTGAGGAAATCATGCGGGGCAAGTCCCTAGAGCGAAACCCAAAGGGCCACTATGTTTCTCCGTCTATCCACTTAGTGACCACACCCGATCCCAAGAGCGTCTACCAAAAGAGCGAAATTTTCGGGCCGAACGTCGCGCTCTACGGCGTGGAAGATTTAGAACAAGCGATCGAAGTTTTAAACCTGTCGCAACACGGTCTAGTGGCTTCTGTTTACTCTAAAACCCGCGATATTTTTCAGCGGGCTTGCGAAAATGTGCGGGTCGGCACTTTGCACTGGAATCGTCCCACGCATACGGCAACCTATCGACTCCCCCGCGGCGGCCTAAAAAAGAGCGGCAATTCGCGCGTGATGGGTAGCCTGGCCTGGCAACAGCTCACCTACCCCGTGACCTCGACCGAACGGGAAACCGGTTGGAAGCTGGATCAATTGCCCAAATCTCTGCCGTCGGGCGACGTCGGATGAGCGGACCGCATCTTTTGCTGCGTCACGATAAAGCGGGGGACGCGCTGAAGTCCTTGCCCGCGCTGCGCGCCCTCCGACGTGCGATGCCCGACGCGGAACTGCACCTACTCGTTTCCACCCACAACGCCTCGTTGTTCGAACGGGAGCCGGGGTTTCAAGTGCATGCCTTGCCATCGCATTGGTCGTTGCTCAAACCGGAAGTTTTGGCTACGCATCTCGCCCATTCCGGCGTGCCGGCGGCTTTCTCGCGGGTAGTCAGCTTGCTTTGTGATGGCTTTGCGGAAAACGATCTCCTCTTGCGCCTGTTTCGCGCAACGGAAAAGTACGCTGCCAGCGTGCTGGATCCGGCAATGAAAGAAGAAATCAACCTATTGAAGTTGCCGCGCAACAGCCCCGAACGACGGGACGAAACGCTCAATATTGCGCTGCTGCTCTCTCAGGCTTTCAATATCGAGCTAGACCTGGATTCCATTCCCGCGGCTCCCGTGCTCTTGCAGGAAGATCACCGCGAAGCGGCCACGCTAATGGGCAAGAAACAAGGCGTTTGGCTGGGCTTTTGCCCTTTCGCCGGATTGCAGAACCGCTCCCACCCGCTGAAGCGTTGGGAAACCTTTTTGCCTCAGGCGACCCGGGCACCGCATGTCGATCGCTTTTTTCTTTTCGGCGCGCCCTCCGACTGCAGGGCCATGGAGCGTCTGCAATCCCTCTGCTACCAGCCGGAGAAGGTGCAGATTTGCTACCCCTCTTCTTTTCGAACCTTGGGCGCTTATTTGCTACGCCTCGATGGGGTAGTGGCGGTGGATTCAGGTCCCTTACACCTGACCCGTGCGCTGGGTGTGCGCTCGCTTGGGATTCTGAGCGGAGGGGATTGCGATCGGTGGTTTGCGCAGCCTGCGCCCGGAGACCGCCTGGTAAAACGCGGCTTACTCAACCGTTTTCCGTCCGCGCTCGAAATGACTTGGGCTTTTCGGCGCTGGCTGAGCACCGCGGTACCGGCCTAGTAGGCTTCCGGGGGCGTCTCTCCCAAGAGCGAAGAAAAATAAGAACCCACCCAGTAAGTGGACCCACGCACCAACGGCGGGTGGCGCTCTCGGTGTGTCAGGAAGGCGAAACGTGCCGTGCGCCAGAGACCCTGGGCGCGGGCAGAGTCAGCCTCCAAATTTCCCGCAAGCAGAAGATCGACCCAATCCACGGTTTCCGAAGGGCCCTGAATCCAGGTATTTCGAACGGCGGCCAACCATTCCACCAGACGAGGGTCGTCGCGAAAGGACGTAAACTTGCGCGCCAATTCCAACGAAGGAACTACCAGGTGCGTCCCGTCTTGCTCCGCAGTGGGATTAATGCCGCCCGCCAGCATCTCGACGAAGCCGCGGTACTCGGCAATGGCTTGGTCGGTCTTGCCCACCATCAGCAGAGCGGTGAGCCGTTCGCCCTGCATGGCCAAGCCTCGCTCCAAAGTATCCAAAACGGTCTCGCCCAAAAGCGCTTCCAGCAGATCGGACGGTGTGTCTTCGGCTTCCCAGATCGCCAGGCGAAACTCCACGGCCAGCGCCTTCGTGCGCTCCAGGTACCGGCTGGGGTTTTGTTCGGCGCTCAGCGCTGTGACAGCCATAAGACGCAGAGCTTTGCGTCCGTGTACTTTCGTTTCCAGCCACTCACAGATGGCCAGAACCTTGTCGTAGGTGGCTTTATTGGCCCGAGTGGTCGGGTACGCCAGTAGCTCCTGAGCGTGGCTCAAAGCAGCAGACAGCGCATAACGATCCCCGCGCTCGACGGCGCGGATGGCGTGTAAAAGCGCGAGCTCCCGAGCACGCGCATGCAAAGGGTCCAGGCGCAAAGCCATGTCTAGATGCACGCCACAACGCTCGTAATACTTGAGAGGATCCGCCAACCAAGCAGCGAGAGCGATCTGAAAATGCGTCTCGGCGCTACCCATTTGCTGCCCGTGCTTTAGTTGGTCATCCAATCTCCGCATGCGCCTTGCCTGCACATGGGACTCATAAAAATCGCGTACCCGGTTAGAGCAGTGTGGTGGGTCGCTTTCAAAGCGGTTTACGGCGGCGGCGCATACCGCAGACGAAATCGCTAGAGTGAAAGTAAAAAGGCGAAACATACAGACCGGGATATCTCCAAAAGAGGCGCCACCCTAGTCGATCCCAGCCGGGTAATCAACCGAACAGCTATGGTAGAATGGGTGTACCCAATCAACCTTGAGGCGAGAATCCCCTATGGTGTTACGGCTATTGAAATGGGCTTTCTTTGTCGGTCTTTTCGTAACCTTTCTCGGCGTTTACTCTTACAGCACCGGCCGCGGCGACGAGGACAAAACCGTGCTGATTCAGCGCGGCGTGGCAGTGGGCAAGATTGGCGCTCTTTTGCAATCCGAAGGTGTCATTTCGGATCCCTTCCTCTTCAAAGTTTTGGTCTGGGGCACGGGCGGCAACCGCCGTGTCAAAGCCGGCGAATACGCTTTTAAAACGGAAATGGGCCCGCTCAATGCTGTAATGGTGCTCTATTTCTCCGCACCGGTGGAGCATGTGGTGACAGTCCCCGAAGGCTGGAACGCCCGGCAAATCGCCTCCATTTTGGCCGCTCAAAAGCTGGTGGATCCGGCCAAGTTTGTCGACATCGTGCTCTCTCGTAAAAGCGCTATGAAGTACAAGCTCGAATCGCCCAATTTAGAGGGCTACCTCTTTCCCGACACCTATACTTTTTCGCGCATCGACGGCGAGGAACGTATTGTGGACCGACTGGTGCAGCGCTTTTTCGCCAAAGTAGATCAAAACCTAATCGCCCAGGCCAAACGGCAAGGCATGTCTTTAGAAACATTGGTGACGCTGGCTTCGATTATTGAAAAAGAGACCGGTGCGGCGAACGAACGGGAATTGATTTCGTCCGTGTTCCACAATCGCTTGAAGAAAAAGATGCGGCTGCAGAGCGATCCCACCACCATTTATGGGATCCAAAACTTCAACGGCAACCTCACTCGTAAGGACCTTTTGACTTCCACACCGTACAACACGTACACCATCGCGGCACTACCGCCCGGGGCGATCTGTAGCCCGGGGCTGTCGGCGTTGCAGGCCACGGTCCACCCGGCCAATACGAAGTATCTTTATTTCGTGGCCAATCACTTGCGTCAGCACGTGTTTAGCGAGACCTATGCCGAACACTCGCGCGCGGTAGATCAGTTTCAAAAACGCCGGGCAACCCGCCGGCAGGCCGATTCCGAACGGCAGATCGGTACAATCAGAAAGTAGCCAATCATGTCTAGAGCTCTACTGCACTCCGACCGCTCCACCGTCGTCATGACGGAACTTGTTTTGCCTTCGCATACGAACGCGCTGGGGACTATTTTTGGCGGCGTGGTGATGGGTTGGATCGATATCGCGAGCGCGATTGCATCTCAGCGCTACTGCCGCACGCCGGTGGTGACAGTCTCTATCGATCACCTGCATTTTATTGCGCCGATTAAGATTGGTTACACCGTTACCATCAAAGCGCGCGTGACCTACGCAGGCACTACCTCAATGGAAACCGAAGTCATCGTCGATGCCGAGAATGCCATCACCGGCGACGTACGACGCGCCACGAACGCCTACCTCACCTTTGTCAGCATCGACGAATTCGGTCGCCCCAAGAAAGTTCCCCAATTTGTGGCTACCACGCCCGAGGAAAAGGAAGCCCTAGCCCAGGCCGAGATGCGCCGACAACGCCGGCTTGAATGGATTAAGACCCAAAAGTAGAACCTAGTTGAGCTGATGCGCTTTAAGCGACTGGATTTCTTTTTCCAACTCCCACAAATGCTCCACGTAGCTAGAATAGACCTCTCTCGGAACTTTCCCGTCGTCTTCCAGAACGAGATTGTAGAAGCGCTTTAGGTCTGCCCGAACGGCCGGGCTCAGAGACCGAGACTTCAACAACTCTTCGGTCAAAACAAAGGCACGGTCTTCCATCGGACCGTACAAACCAGCGTACAAATTCTTCGCCTTCAGAGCCGGAGTGGCACCCTCCTCTCCTGCCAGAGGATTCGACAGGATCTCACGCAATGCTTCTTCCTGGTGCGGCATTAAATTCTGCTCTTTGATGAATACTTCGGCGTCAGCGCTAGAAAGTTTACTCATCTTGGCGAGCACGGGCTTCAACTCCAACCACTTCGCCACCTCTACTTCCCACGTCATAAGGTTGTGAACCGCGAGGAGCGGCGCATGACGAACGGAATCCTTTTTTACGTCGGACCCCAGGTAGTAGCGCAAGCTATCCAGCATGGCGGGGCCATCGGGACCAGCCAGCAATTCCCGCACTTTGGCGTCGGCCGCCGAGAGCGCCTTTTGATCCTCTTCCGGTTTGAAACTTTGCAACGCCTTAACTACGGGAAAAACCGCATCCAGCAAGGCCTCTCGTCGCGCTTCTATTTTATTGGATTGGAGATCGCGTGCACTAGTGGGCTTGCGGCCGATAGCGGGCGTCACTCGCGTGCTCGCCAAATCCCGTACCCGACCGGGGCGTCCCGGCTCATCCGGCACAAGCGCGCCATAGCCATCCGTGCAATTGACGGCGCTTAAGGGTGCGCCAAGCAGAGCACTCGCCACCACCAGAAGATAAACCCGTCCCATGCGTCTATTTTAGCACGGCGTTGTCCCGTTTTTTAAACCGCTCGGATTACAGGGTTTTGACGACTGAATACGGACAGTGTGCGGGCTAGCGCCCCGCCACAAGACCTTGGATGAATCGGGTGATATCGGCCAGCGCCGAGCCGGGCGTGAATACTTCCTTCACGCCGATCTTCTTCAACTCCGCGATGTCTTTGTCGGGAATAATGCCGCCGCCAACCACGGGGATTTCGGCCGCGCCCTTATCTTTCAATAATTTTAAGATTTCGGGAAACACCTGGTTATGTGCGCCCGAAAGAATACTCACGCAAACCACGTCTACGTCTTCTTGCACAGCGGAGTTGGCAATCATCTCCGCGGTTTGGTGCAAACCGGTGTAGATGACTTCCATGCCGGCATCGCGCAGCGCGGCTGCGAGTACTTTTGCGCCTCGATCGTGGCCATCCAGCCCGGGTTTGGCGACGAGGATTCGAATCGGCCTAGACTTCATTTCTTTCCCCAGTTTTTTGGAAACACGCAAATCGTCTTTTTCTTACCCACCAAGAACGCCTTCACGGCGACATCCAAGGCCTCGCCGCTGGAGTCATCTCGCAGCAGGAGTTGGGAGAATTCAAAATTCTCGGCATTCACCTTGCGCAAAAAACTGCGCCAAGGCAACCCCGGGTAACGGTGAATGCGCGGATCGGCCACCGCGGTCTGCCATTCCTGGAACCATTTGAATTCGATCTTCGCCTCTTGAATGAGAGAGGGCACGTACTTCGGGTCGATTTTAGCGCTGGCTACCTCCAGCACATTACGCAAAAGCAATTGATCCCAATCACGCAAGAAGGCAAACACGCCCAATATTTCATCGGTAGTGAGCGGTTTTTCCACCGGTTTCAAAAGTACCAATGGCGAAATCCCCGACGCCCGCAAGCCACAAAGGGTTTCTTTCAACGTCTCGAGGTTTTCCACGGATGCGGCCACCGTGGCCAACATGGCATTGCGCTTTTCCAGCGAATCCAGTTGGCCGCGCAACCCGCCCGGGAGTGGGCGATCGATATCAAGATCCGCGTTTACCTCAATAGACATAAACTCCCCGTCCGACCTTGCGGCCGAACCAGCCCGCCTCCACATACTTGCGCATGAGCGGCGCCGGGCGGTACTTGCTGTCGCCCAAGTCACGGTGGAGCACTTCCATGACCGCTAAGCAAACGTCCAGGCCCACGAAATCGGCCAATTCCAGTGGTCCCATAGGGAAGCCACAACCTAGTTTCATGGCGGTGTCGAGATCCTTGGGAGTCGCCAAGCTCTCTTGCAGAGCGAAGAACGCTTCATTGATCATCGGCATCAGCACGCGGTTCACGGCGAACCCCGGCGCGTCTTTGGCTTCGATGAAAACTTTGCCCATGCTTTCGGCAACGGCGCGCACGTTCTGGAATGTTTCGTCGCTGGTGGCCATGCCCTTGATGCCTTCCACGAGCGTCATCAGCGGCACAGGGTTCATGAAATGCATGCCGACGATTTTATCGGCGCGCTTGGTCTGGGCGGCGATCTGCGTGACGGAAATCGACGAAGTGTTAGTGGTGAGCAAAGCGTGCTTGGGGAGGATTTCGTCCAGATCGCGAAAAAGTTTGAACTTCACTTCGCGGTTTTCGCTAGCGGCTTCCACCACAAAATCGCATCTACCCAAATCCTTCAACTGAGTGGTCGGGTGGATGCGGGCCAAGATGGCGGGGGGCTTTTCTTTTAGCTTCCCCTTCTCGTCCAGCTTCGCCAGGCTTTTTTGGATAATGCCCATGGCCCGTTCGAGCTGGGGCTGGCCCACGTCGAACATTTGCGTTTTATACCCCGCGGTGGCGGCTACCTGCGCAATGCCGCAACCCATGCTGCCGGCTCCTACAACCCCAAATTCGGTGACTTTCATGATGCCCTTTCACTTACGAAGTTCCAGGCAACGGTAACAAGGGCGGGGCCAAAAGAAAACGGGCTACCCGAAGGTAGCCCGTTTAAGTTTTTTGAATTAGGTCGTTCGAGCTTAGCGGCGAGCTTGCTGCGGCGCGCCCGAGTGAACAAACTGGTTGTTAACCGGAGTGCCGCGGGTCGCGGGAGCTTGGCCAGGTTGGCCTTTTTGGCCACCTTGCTGTTGTTGCTCCATGTGCTGCTGCACGTTGCCAGCGAACTTCTCGAGCTTTTCCTTGAACTGTGCCAACTGGTCGCACTGTTTCAAGGGCTTCTTCAAGTTCTTGCCGACTTCCGCGCTCGCTTTACCGAGAGAAGTCATCGTAGCCAAGGCACCTTCCAAGAAGGCTTTCTTGTCTTGCACGCCTTCGAGCTGGGCAATCTGGGCTTGCATCTTCGCGCCCAATTGCTCTTCCACCTTGGCAGTCGCCTTGGTGCACTGCATTACGCGGGCTTCCGAGCTAATCGCATTCAAGAAGGTCGAAGCGTATGAGTTGGGATCGTTGCCGTAGAAGGCGAGAACCGATTGGTACGCCTTGTTCATCAACGAAGCCGGGCTCAGAGGCTGGTCACGACCGACCAGCTGCGCTTCTTCTTGGCAGTTCTTGTAAGCTTTGGTCACAGCAGCGTTCGCGGAGTCTTGCAGCGACTTGCGGTACGCTTGCAGATTCTGCACGAAGGGAATCGTGTAGGCCGTGATGTCGCCTTTTTTATCGTCCGCTTCAGGATCCATCATGTCCTTGAACAATTTAGAGACCAGGTCCAACTGCTTGTCGGTGCCGGTTTCTAATTCAGCGCTCAGGCGTTTTTTATCCGCGTTCAAACGCTCCAAGCGGTGGGCGTCATCCAAACCTTCCGGCTTGTTTACATCCAGGTAAGCCAAGGCGTTGTCCATTTCGGGTTCGGCCGTTTCGGCATCCCGTTGGTGGTTCTTTTCTTTCACGGCCTTGATCAAAGTCATGTACTTGGCCAATTCGGCTTTCTTTTCTTCTTTCTTGGCTTCCTTGAGGGCATTGCCGCCTTCTCTGCGCAAGAAATTAACCGGTTCAGAGCGCATTTGGCTGTCCAAGGAGGCGAACTGGGCGAGATCGACGCCTTTGGAGCAGGCGCCGTTTACTTCACTGGTATCGGTATCCGCTGCCGAAACACCCGGACCGGCGCTGTTACCCAGCTGACCGTAGAGGGCTTCCATCGCCTGGTTAGTCTGCTTGGACTCGTTAGCCTTGCTGCTCTGGATGGCACTGATTAAATCATCCGTCATTTTGCGACGGTCGTTCTTATCGCGAAGCGCGCCGACTTCATCACGCAACTTCTGCTCTTCTTTATTGGTCGTGAAAGTTTTTTCCGCGTCCCGCAAACTGGCTTTAAGCGCCTGCGCAACCGCGTCGTCACCAGCAGTGTCGCCCGGCTTACCGCCGAAACCGATCGTGGCGGGGTTGAGAATCCCTTGCAAATCGATGTCACCAGCCTTGGCCATCGAACTTGTAGGAACAAGTACTAACGTCGCCAACACTGCTACTGCTTTCAACTGGTTCAGCATCTTCATCTTCCACTCCACAAAAACTGCATCCACTGCTTTAAAAAAAATCCCTGGCCCGCGCACTGCGCGGACTTCGGTACACCAGACTCCTATTTGCAATGGGTGCGCCAACGGGTTGCTCACTGCGACGCAAGCCTGTCGTCGAAGCCCCGCCCGAGCGGAGTGCCGTAAAACGCCTAGCTAGGCCAAACAATTGCGAGTGGAATCGGTGACTTCGGGTTTCGTTGGTTTCTTGTCGAGATGCGTATATCTTAGACAGTGCCGAAACCGCGAGATAGTTAAATGGAATACAGTTCGCCGCAAATTGTCGCTCGCGCAAAGCCTTCATTTAAATGGGAGAAGACATGGATTTTTACAAATTAGGGATTTCCGCGATCACCCTTTTGCTCGTTTCTGCCTGTGGATCGAATCTGAGTTGCAGCATCCCCAACGCCACGACTCCGGATGCCTGCACTGAGTTCGACGAAGGCTATGACACCGCGAGCGCCTCCGCCCTGTGTACCGCCGCCGGTGGCTCAAACTACGTGTACTCCAGTAGCGCTACCTGCATTGCCACCAATCGGGTGGGAGGCTGCCAGGTCACTGCGTCTTCGAAGACCAGCATCACCAACTACTACTCGCCCACCTATAGCGCCGCCACGGGCCAAGCCGCATGCACCAGCCAGGGCGGCACTTGGGCCGCGAACTAAATCGCGTATTCTGCCAGTCCACATGGTAGCGGCTCTCAGGGCGGCCGTGGGTAAGGGAGGCGAGCTGGCCTGGGATATTGCGGGCGTTCTGCTGCTTTCTACTCAGGGGGTAGTGCGCCATTCATACCGTTTAGTGCGGCATTCAAAAAGCGCAGTCCGCGCCAACTGGCTGGAAGCTATTTGTCGTTCTACAAAGTCCTTGCCCGCTTTGTCCAAGCACTTACCTTGCCCGGGC
>CAZBJE010000063.1:0-17742 GCA_964492125.1 uncultured Pseudobdellovibrionaceae bacterium
TGCGAGGACTCGGGGCTGTGCAACTTGGCCGTGCTATCTGTCTTTCTGCCATCGCCTTGCCTGGAAACCGATTCGGAATTCGGATTTTTCATATTTTTATATTTTCGAAAAAAGAGAAACACTTGCCGCCTCTCGCGCGAGAGATTGCCTTGCCTTCTCTTGCACCACGCCACCATTTATCGACGACAAAACTACTTTTTTTTCTTGCGTTACCCTCACCGTAAACATACATATGTACTCACTGGAGGCGCCGATGAGTTTTCAAAATTTAGACAATAAAACCTTGATGCAACAAACCAAGGAGAGTGTACGAATTGAGAAGCAGTCCACTCTGGTTGTTCTGGAATACTTGGCGGAAGTTGACCGCCGACGCCTCTGGATGGAGGAAGGCTATTCTAGTCTTCATGATTTCTGCGTACGTTATCTAAATTACTCTGAGAGCGAAGCTGCTCGGAGAATCCAAGGAGCGCGCTGCATTGTTCGCGTACCCGAGGCGAAGGCAGTGTTGGAGGAAAACAGAATTTCACTGTCTGGCCTCAGTCTGATTGCACCGCACCTGACCCGAGCGAATGCCTCTGAGATGCTGCCGATGGTCGAGAAGCACTCGACCCGGGAAATTACTCAGGTTCTTGCCCAGCACTTCAACGTACCTGCGCCATTGGAGACACTGAATTTGCCACTGGATGGTGAACTACTTGAATTGCTGGAAGCGGTAAGTAAGAAATACGGGCAGAAAGATCGACTAGCTCTGGTTAAGCGAGCATTGAAAGAAGTCGTAAGCAAACCGACTCGCCGAGTCCTCCGACCGGTGAAGCACACTCGCAACATCTCCGCCGCGATTCGACGGCAGGTCAAGTCGGCGGACGGACACCGGTGCTCTTTCAAAGGTCCTTCTGGCGTGGAATGCAACCAAACGGGCAATTTGCAAATTGATCACATCCGTCCTTGGGCGAAAGGCGGGAGCAGCCAAGATTTGAAAAATCTCAGGGTACTTTGCCGGGCGCATAACTTGATGTTGGGCAAGCGCGACTTCCCGAATTGGGAACGACCTCTCGCACGAGAGGCGGCTCGTGGGATTTAGCTTGTAGTCTTCGTGTGGGACTGGACGATTATTCGCCGAGCATGGCGGTCTGATTGCCATCCGGCTCACACGTGGAGTGGATTCGGATCTTCACGCTTTCCGACGGGGTTTGGATGGCGGTTTGGTACTCCATCTCCGCATGCGGGTCGACTGGGAGCTGATCGTGAAGCACCTGCGTATTTTCCCCAACTTGCATTTCCACATGACAGAGCATGCGAGAAGCGGTGGGGTTGTTGGCGCGGTACTCGACGGTCAAGTTCTCACGGGTGTTGAAGGAGACATACCGGCATGAAACTGCAGCGGCATCCGTGGCGTTACCTTGTTCCGCGCAACCTATTTGCGGGAGAGAATTTTTGTAGGCGACATCCACGCCGATCATTATCAAAGACACTGCGCAAAGGACCTCCATCGAGCGAATCATGAATTTGCGCGCGTCGTAAACTTTAGTGAGGTACGGCAGCACCTTATTTTCCAAAGCGTAGGCCACGGCGATGTGTAAGGCATATATGCTAAGCCAGAAGCCAATCGAGTAAGCAGGGCCAGTCCAGTTTTCCCAGCCAGGGAAGCATGCGCGGTGGATACAGTTCACATTTTGGCTTGTGGGAAACACGAAATACGAAACACCGAAAATAAGTGGGTTTCCGATGAGCGACTTTTTGACCGCACTCATTTTGCTCTTGGGCAAGATGAACATGGCCATGATCGCGATTGGAATGGTGAAGTAGTGGTAGTGCGAAAGCAGGAACTCATCCATGGGGAAGCCGGGCTGGTACATGTAATCAATCAGTCCAAAGCTCACTTGGTGGGTGAACAAGACTGAGAGATTATCGAGCAGCCAGAAAACCTGGGTGTAACTCGCAATCGCTAAGAAGCCGATGATAAGGCCCCGATCTTCCGTGACCAGGCCCCATCCCATAGCCGTTAAGGCTAAGTTGCAAAACCACCAGTAGTGCCCTACGCCGACGCCGTAGCGCAAAACATCGACGCTCGTATTGAGAATTCCCCAAGCGAGTAGGACGAAACCAAGAACCCGCAATACGTTCCGCGCTTTGTTCTGTTTTCTCATTTGCACTTCTTACCGCTGCAGGGCTTGATGCCAGATCCGCTAACCGGGATCGCAGGGCTGGTAGCAGCCGTCTGGTTGTACCCTTTGGTTTGGTAGTTGAAGACCACGTTACCGGCATAACCGGTGACCGCCGTAGGTTTGAACGTCAGCGGAACTTTGCAGACTCCGCCTTTCGGGATATCGAACGGAATCGCACCGCAAGTGCTCACGCCGGCGAGAAACCCCGGGGCAACCGCGATGGCTTTAATCGTCGTAATGGCGTTTGCTGACGTCAACGCCAGGTTCTGCACCGCCGAGGTTGAACCAGTCGCGACACTTCCAAACTGGAAGCTGGTCGGGCTCGAACCAGGCAAAGCGGCTACCGCGACCGGGATCGATTTCGTTTGCACTCCCGCGGGGGCGTTGCAGCTTAACAAAATCGTGGTCAAGGCCCGGATAGCCGGCGAAGTCACCGTCGAACCGGTGGAATTAGCCGGTAAAGTAATCGGTACGCCGTTAGCCGTCAGGGTACACGTATTGGCTGTTACGTTGGTCGCCGCCCACACGATAGGAACCGTGGCATTCAAAGCGGCTACTTGCGGAGCCGACAAACTCAACACCGGTGTAGGCGCTGTGCCCACTTGAATCTGAGCCGACGCGGGAGCGGTCTGCGAGGTACCCGACCCGTTACAACCTAAGTACACAGTGGTCGATGCCTGTAGGTTGGTCATCAAAAACGCCGCGCCGCTATTGCCCTGCGCGACTACCGAAGGGTTAGCCGCGGTACCAGTGTAGACAATACATCCCGTTGCGCTGAGAGCGGACCAGCTAACGTATACGTTCGCGCCGAAGGGAACCGAAACAACTGGGCCGGCAGTGCCCGAGAAAGTAGCCGACACACCAATGGTCAACACAGGCGGCAAGGGAGTCATCACGCCACCGGAGCCACCTTGGCTATTGTTCAAGGCCATCGAGTATTGGATGCCGTTGGCGTCGGTACCGAACACCGACATGACGCCGTTTGCGTCAGCGCCGAACCGGATGCCCGTCCAGTTCACTTGGGTATTCCAGTAACCGAGGAAAAGGTTGGAGAACGCGGTACCGGAAGACACAGCGGCCCACCAGTTACCCGTGTTCAAATCGCGACCGACGATATCGAATTTATGGTCACCGTTGATGTCGACCATGGTGACGTTTTGCCAGTTTTGGTTCGCGCCCCAGATGCCCCAGTTTTGGTAAGCACTGCTGGAAGCGTTACCCGACAACATTACCCACCAGTAACCGGTGGACCCGTCGAACGCGACTTGGTCGTTGATCAAGTCACCGTTTACGTCGGCTGCCATTTGGAATTTCAAAGCTCCCGGGGTCGGAACCACCGTGGAGGCTTGAAAGGTGATGTTGGCAACGCAGCTCGCGCTATTGCCCGAGGCATCTTGCATTTGAAAAGTAACCGCGTTGGCCGTCGCAGCCAGCGCCTGCGCTTGTAAACTAAATTGAGATTGGATGGCCGAAGGAATGGCCAGCGAAGAGTTCATTTGCAAACCAGCGGAGTTGGCAACGACCATGCTCACGATTTGAGCGGGCTCGCTTGGAGCCACTGCGATGGTGACCGTGGGTGCGGTACCGGAGATGGTGCCCGCACCATCTACTGTAACTTGCACGGGACTCGGGTTCACATAAGCGGAGCAGGTTAACGCGGTTGTGAGCGTTCCGTCATAAAGGGGGATGGGCGACCGTTGGGTACAGGCGCCGAGTACCAGGGCTAAGCCGAGTACGGCGACAGTTTCGATGGTGGCCATCAATTGATTGGTTTTCTTCATATTGCGCTCCCGTGCTGTGGAACAGTCGATCGCTAAAAAAAAGGTTTCTGTACTGGTCTACAATGCAGCATCGTTGCCAAACTTTTGTGCGAGCCCATTCCCAGAATTCGTCGAACTGTCCGACACTTCCCCGCACGAAAACCACTTAGTGTTTGATATTGCTGGCAAAACCAAGCCTGATACTTAGTCAGTGAGCCCCACGCAGGGGCGTCAAAACCCTAGGCGGTCCGAAACACCGATTTCTGAGCGCTAAACGTATACTGGCAGTGCACCCCCCTCTTTTGACTAAAAGTCGGGGAAATGGCAGTGTGCCGCCCGAATGAAAATCCTCGCCATCGATACCAGCTGCGACGAGTCTTGCGCGGCCATCCTGGATACGGAGTCCTGGAGTTTGCTTGCCGATGTGGTCTACAGCCACAGCGAACGCATGGAAGCCTGGGGCGGAGTCGTGCCGGAAGTCGCCAGTCGGGAGCACCTCAAAGCCTTGCCGTTGGCCGTGACCGACGCACTAAAACACGCTGGTTTGCGCGCGGACGAAATCGATCATATTGCGGTAACCCATCGCCCGGGCCTAATTGGCGCGCTCTTGGTGGGAGTTACGTACGCCAAGTCGCTCGCCTTCGCTTTGCAAAAACCTTATTCGATTCACGACCACTTACAGGCGCATTTGTTTTCGCCGCTCCTGGCTACTTTAGAAGGTGAAAAGGTCCCGGCTTTCCCCTGGATTGCCCTGGTGGTTAGCGGTGGGCATACCGAGCTTTTTCTGGCGGAAAGCGTGACCGAAGTACGCTGGCTGGGTGGCACGCTCGACGACGCCGCTGGAGAAGCGTTTGATAAAATCGGTAAACTGCTCGGGCTTCCCTACCCCGCGGGCCCTCGCATTGATCGTTGGGTGCGTGAGCAAGCCACTGAGGCTGATCGGATCCGCTTTGCTTTTCCCCGCAGTAAACCTGAGCGCTACCACTTTTCGTTCTCCGGTTTAAAAACTTCGGTCGCCAACCAGATTGCGAAACTGCGCACTCCTAGCGACGCCGATCGGTTGGCTCTGGCAGCCTCCGCGCAGGAAGCCATCATCGATCCGCTCGTCGACAGATTGAAATTTAGCCAACAAAGCTTGGGTGTGCACCAAATGGTAGTCACCGGCGGTGTGGCTTGTAACAGCCGTTTGCGCCAGCGTCTTTCGGGTGCTTTTTTTCCCCCGCCGAAACATTGCTCAGATAACGCCGCCATGGTGGCACTGCTCGCGGCGCTTTTGCACAAAGAGGGTAAACTCGAAGTCGCGCCTTGGACGGCGACTCCTTTGGCCCACGCGGAGCTGGCATGAGCCACCCTCGTGGGATTTTAGATTCGCTGGGAGCCGCCGCTCGCAAGAGCCTCAGCCAAAATTTTCTGCTCTCCCCTCATTGGGCAGACAAGCTAACCGACGCGACAGTAAATGTAGCGGCAGATGCGATTTGGGAAATCGGTCCGGGTTTAGGCGCGCTAACTCGCCCGCTCTTGGCCAAGGCCCCAGTGCCGGTAACGCTTTTCGAATACGATCGCAAATTGGCGGAGTACCTACGCCAGACGATCCCCGGCGTGGATTTAGTCGAAGGCGATGTACTGGATCAGGATTTAGAAAGCCGCTGCCGAGACAAAAGAATCAGCGTGCTTTCCAATCTGCCTTACCATTTATCATCGGCGATATTGTTTCGATTGGCGGAACTCACGAACCCTCCGGTGCAGCTGGTGCTGACTTTCCAGAAGGAATTCGCGCGCCGGGTAGTGGCCCTACCCCGCACTCCCGCCTACGGGGCGCTGAGTGTTTTGCTGCAATTGCAATTTGAGGTCGAAAGCCTAGGTATTTTGCCACCCGGGGCGTTTTACCCGGTGCCGGATGTGGACTCGGAAGCTTTGCTTTTTCGCCCGCATAAGGCGGCGTTACCTATGGCTTTTCGGCAGTTTGTGCGGGGAGCATTCCAGCAGCGCCGCAAGAAACTTTCCGGCAATTTGAAAAAGGCGCTTCCCGGAGGCGGCACCGACGCCGCCTTGGAAAAATTGGGCATCGACCCCAATGCGCGGCCCGAGGAACTCTTCCCCGCACAATACCGCGAACTAGGGTGCGCCGTGGGCCTTTTGGTTGCCGAACCCAACGGTAAAGTGTAGTCCTGGGAATCTCATGCTGAAATTTCTGAAAACATTGCCCCTCCTGCTCTCGGTCTGCCTGGCGCTTCCCGCCCTTGCGGCGCAGGATCAGATGTACGGCTTGGGGGGAACCACCACCGGCCGTGTGGGCGGCGTTGCGGCTGAGCCCGATAATGCCTTTGCTTCTCTGCTTAACCCAGCGCTTTTGGCCGCCAGCCCTCGTGGCAAGTTCTCTTTTAGTTTCGGCGGGGTGCAAGCCCGAATGGACTCGCCCACGGGCGTAAGACTAGACAGCCGAACGTACCGTACTCGCGATGGAGCAGACCGCTCCGGTAATGCCACCCTGCCCGAAGTCCGCACTGCGGTGATGTCGGCCGGCTTCACGCAGCCGATTCCGCTGCGTTTCTGGCCCGACCACAAGATGGGTGTGGGCCTTTCGATGTCCGGACCGCTCGGACAATTTCGCCGCTGGGTCGCCCTTAGCCCATATGATTTCACCATGCTCCGCTACGGCGCCGCCGACACCCAATTCAAAGGCACGCTGAGCGCGGGCTTGGAACTGATTCCAAAACGCTTGTTTATCGGTGGGGGCGTCTCGCTTTTTATGACGAGCAACGGCGTCACCGAAGCTTCCCTCACGGCCGAAAACCAAACCGGCCGCATGGCCATGGATATCGCCTTTAATACGTCGGGAATCGTGGGCTTGTATTCGGTGTTTGGAAAATTCGCTGCGGGCTTGGTTTGGCGCCAGAGGGTGAACCCGGTGCTGCGGCAAACGTTCATCGGAACGGCGCAAATGGGCGCAGTTGATTTCGCCAATCAACCGGCGGCGGCTGAGAGTTCGCTGTATTACGAACCGGGCGTGATCGAGCTGGAACTGCAGCAAACATTTGATCGCTGGGTGGCGTCGGTAGGCGTCGGTTACCAGCAATGGAGCCAATACCGCCCTCGCTACCTCACTCTGGCCACTCGCGACGCCAGCGGCGCGGAACGCAGTACCACGCCGGCCGTGGTCCCTATGCACGACACGTGGAACCCACGTGCGTCCGTGGAATGGCGCGGTTGGAACAAGTGGCGGATGTCGGCGGGCTACCAATACCGTCCCGCGGCGGTTTCCGATTTTAGTCAGGCAGGCAACCTGCTCGACGCCGACACGCACGTCACCGGCCTTTCGGTGCAGCGAGAGATGGGCGAAGTACTTTTCCTCAACAACATGACCCTGGGCTTTTACGGCCAGGCACATTGGATGAATTCTCGTCCGGTGGTGAAAGCCAGCGACGCTTTCATCGGTTCTCCCGGATACACGATTGGCGGACGCGGCCTAGTCTTCGGCGCTACGTTGACCTCCGAGCTCTAAGCCCCTGGCCTAATTTACATTCCCGGGGCTTTCGGTATAGTGCCCCTCTCATGGCAAAAGACCCCTCCAAACACAGCTCCGTCACCATCCAAAACCGCAAAGGCGGCGAGAAAATCGTAGCTTTGACCGCTTACGACGCCACCTTTGGTCGGCTTCTGGATGAGGTCGCTGAAGTCTTGCTGGTGGGGGATTCCCTGGGGATGGTCATTCAAGGCCGCCCCAATACCTTGGGCGTGACCCTCGAAGACGTGATTTACCACACCCAAGCCATGGCTCGGGTGGTGCGCAGGGCCCACTTGGTAGCCGACATGCCTTTTGGTTCTTACCAAGCCAGCGTGCGCGACGCCGTTCGCAGTGCCTCTCGGCTGATGGCCGAAGGCGGAGCCGAAGCGGTAAAGCTCGAGGGCGGCGCGGTGATGGCCGAAACCGTGGAGAAACTGGTTTCTATCGGCGTACCGGTGATGGGGCACATAGGCCTTACTCCCCAGAGCGTGCATAGTTTTGGCGGGTTCAAAGTACAGGGTAAGTCGGACGCCGCGCGCGCTTCGATTTTGCACGACGCCATCGCGCTCGAAGACGCGGGCGTTTACTCCATGGTGCTCGAAGGAATCCCCGCGGATCTGGCGGCCGAAATCACTGCACGGGTGAAAGTTCCCACCATTGGTATCGGCGCTGGAGTGGCCTGCGATGGGCAGATTCTGGTGATGCAAGACTTGTTGGGTCTAAACCCCTCCTTCAAGCCCAAGTTCGTAAAGCATTTTGCCGCGATGGCCTCCCTGGTTGTGGAAGCTGCCGGCTCTTACGCTCAGCAAGTGCGCTCGGGGCAGTTTCCCGACGAGGAACACAGTTTCTAAGATGCTCGTACTCCACTCGCCCGAAGTCATTCAGGAAATGACCCTGCGCTGGAAGCGCGATTCCAAAATTGCTTTTGTGCCCACAATGGGTGCATTGCACGACGGGCATTTGCGGCTCGTGGAATCCGCCAAACGTTTTGGCCAAAAAACGATCGTCAGCATTTTCGTCAATCCCTTGCAGTTTGGTGCGGGCGAAGACTTCGATGCGTACCCGCGCACACTCGAAGCCGACTCCGAAAAACTGCAAGCACTCGACATTGATTTGCTGGTGGCCCCGTCGTCAAAAGACTTTTATCCAGAGGGTTTTGCCTCTCGGGTCCGGGTAGAAAAACTGGGCGATCACCTTTGCGGTGCCTCTCGACCAGGGCACTTTGAAGGGGTCGCGACGGTCTGCTTGAAACTATTTCAGATTACACAAGCCGACTTCGCTCTCTTTGGTGAAAAAGATTTTCAGCAGCTGCGTATTTTGCAGCAAATGACGCAGGATTTAAATTTGCCGCTGACCGTGGTGCCGGAACCCATCGTTCGGGAGGCGGATGGATTGGCCATGTCGTCACGCAATCGCTACCTGTCAGCCGAACAACGCGCGCACGCGACCCACATCCCCACGGCCTGGCGCCGCGCCCAAGCAGTGGCCTCCGGCCGCTCAGACGCCACCGTCGGCGACGTGCTGACTGCCGCCATGAACGAACTAGAAAAGGCGCCGCTGGTAATCGATTACCTTTCGGTGGCCCCAGAGCGCACACTCGTGCCCTGCGCGCGTGAGACCCGCTTGGCGGATGTTCCGCTGCCGCGAATTTTTATCGCCGTTAAAAACGGCTCTACTCGACTCATAGACAACGCACCCTTGAGAGAAATCCCATGAAAGAAATCCGCAACGCCTTTATCACTGGCGTCTTGGTCTTAGTTCCCATTATCGCCACTTTGAATTTGCTCTTTTGGTTCATCGGTAGCCTAGAAGGTACCGTGCGCAATTACATGCCCACGGGTTACTTTCCGGTCGATTTTCCGGGGCTCGGCTTAATCGTAGCGCTGACAGTTATTCTGCTGGTGGGTTTGGCCGCCAAAAATCACCTCGGCCAGGTTTTCTTCAGCTTTTTTGACTCTAGTTTGCGGCGCGCGCCTTTGGCAGGCGGTCTGTATGCGACCATCCGCAAGTTTCTAGAAACCATTTTGAATCCGCACTCCGATAAGTTCCACGGAGTGGTGCTGGTGCCCTTCCCCTCCACCACCCATCTCTCGATTGGTTTTCGCACGGGCAAGCCCGATCGGCGCTTGGGTTTGGGGCCGCAGTCGGATCTGATAAATGTGTTTGTCCCTTGCACGCCCAATCCCACTAGCGGTTTCTACGTATTGGTCAAAGAAGCGGATCTGAAACCGCTGGATATTTCCGTGCAAGACGCATTTAAAATTCTGCTTTCGATGGGAATTTCGGGCGACGAAGAAAAATGAGCGACGACGGAATAAAAATTGTTTGCGAGAACCGTAAGGCCCGCCACAACTACTTTATCGAGGATAAGTGGGAAGCCGGCATCGTGCTGGTGGGCACCGAAGTAAAGTCGCTACGCGATGGTAAAGCCAATCTGTTAGACGCCTATGCCGTCTTCAAAGGCGGCGAAATTTACCTGCTCAACGCCCATATCGCACCATACACCCACGGCAACCTGGCCAATCACGAGCCTTTGCGCTCGCGCAAATTACTGCTTAATGCCGATGAAATCAGCAAGCTTTGGACCCAAATCGAAATTAAGGGCTATAGCTTGGTTCCGCTCAAGATGTATTTCAAGAAAGGCATCTGCAAAGTGGAAATTGGCCTAGGCCGCGGGAAGAAAAACTTCGACAAGCGCCAATCCGAAAAAGAAAAAGACGCTAAGCGAATGATGGACAAAGTCACGAAACAAACCCGGCGCTAAACCTAAAGCTTTTGCTCGGAAAACGGCATGAAGTAAGTGGTCGACCGCCCAAAGTCATAAATTTCGAGCGTGTACTGCGGCGCCATCCCCCGCTCCTCCACAAACTTCACTAGCTTGGGATAAACTTTGTACGATCCCAAAAAGACGCTGAACGTGTTTTTAAGCGGAAAACTACACACCGCCCCTTCCAGAGCCGGAAATTCTTTGGTTTGGTAGTTTTGCAAAATACCCGCGGCGCGCTGCCGATCCTTGTCCTGCAAAACCACGCCCACATCACTGCGCAAATCGGCCGCGTTTACTTTCTTGGGATCGTCGTAATAGATCGCAAATCCTTTCACTTCTCCCGCGCCTATCGATTGCATGTCGCGCACCAATTCGCCGACCGTTTTGCCGGTGTGGCGGTAGTCCCCTTTTTCGCTTCGGTAGACTAAGAAGAGCGGGCCCACCGTCTTGGCCTCCACCTTTACAGGGGCGAAAAGGCCCAAGTAGAAAAGGTACCCCAGAAACGTCAGCACCGCCGCGCCAGCGAAGATCAAACAGAGCGAAAACATCGATCGTTTAGACATGGCCGAGACGATACTTAGTGAGCGCAGTCCGCGCAAGTGCCGAAGAATTCGAGCGAGTGGGAAATATTGCTGAAGCCGGAATCACGCAAGGAGGATTCCAGCCCTTCTAGGGCGCAGTGGGCGAGCGGCCGCACCTTCCCGCAGGCACGGCAGACCAAATGGTGGTGGTGGTGTTTGCCGACTTGGATTTCGTAGCGCATCTTGCCATCGCCAAAAACGCACCGGCGCACGAGGCCTCGCTCTTCAAACGCGGCAAGGCATCGGTACACGGTCACCAAGTCACAAAGCTGGGCATCCAGGCGGGCAAAAAGTTCCTCAGGGGAAAACGGCCCGTGGCCGACTTGTAGCGCCCGCAGTAGGGCGATGCGCGCCTGGGTGGCTTTTAAGCCGGCGTCGCGCAGGCGACTTTCTATCGTTTGCTCGACCGCTTTCAACGCTTCACCGTAGGTTTCGGGTCCAAAATGCCCGTCCAATACTGACAGCTCTGCGCCCCTAAAACCCGATCCGTTACCTTCCCACCGGCCGCAATGATGGACGTCATGGGGGTTGGCGTTTGGTCAGCTTCGTAGCTCGCCAAAAACGCCGGCGTTCCCTTGAGCACAGGAAAAGTAAGGTGCAGCGGCTTGAGCCCTCGGCGCAACTCCCCACTGTCTCCCGTAGCCTGCACGGCGAGCACCGTGACCTTATCGCCCAATTTCTCCTGCACACATTTCAAGGCACTGAGTTGGCTTTTGCAGGGCAGGCAAGAAGGCTGAATGAAAGTGAGGATGGTTTTGCGACCATAGTCCACGAGGGTGAGCCGCTCTGTGTGCAAATCTTCCAAACGGGTGGGCTTCATGGCCCCCATGGTGGCCAACGCTACAAAGGCAAAAAGCAATGGCTTCACAGCTCCACCTTCATCCCCACCGACACCACCCGGCCGCGGAGCGGCCCCCAGGTGTGGTTATTGTCCAAATGAAAGTGGCTCAAGTCTCCCCCATGTGTCGACCAGTTGAGCGGAGAATCACCCTGCCCCGTCTGGGTAAAATTCAAAACATTTTGCACCGAGGCAAAAAAGCTGAACTGTTTTTTCAAATTGTAGGCCACGTAGAGATCCCAAGTGATAAACGCGGGAGCGAAAGCCGTTTTCATCTGGCTTACTTCCAGGTGATTTCCCAGCAGAGGAAAATCCGGATCGTCGGGTACTTCGGCCAGAGTTTGGTAGTGCCCATCGTAGCCGTAGGGCTTCAAGTTACGGGCCGCCACCCACGTGAAAGTGTTCACCACTTCCCAATTTCCGAAATGCATGTCCGAAACCAAGCGTGCGCGCTGTTCGACCGCAGCGGCCGGAAGACGGATTTTATATTCCTCAGGCAAGGTGAAATGCTCGTAGCTCAAAGAAAGATTCCAATGGGGCGCCACATCGAAAGAAAGCATCAAGTCGTTGGCCCAAATCCGGTATTCCGCCGTAGAGTTTCGAAAGAGCGCTGGGGTACCCGGGGCAATGTCGCCGTCGGCATACGCCATATTTGATAGCCATGTGTAGTGGCTAGAGCCACTCAACGAAATACCCGGCTTGGCAAAGGCCAACGAGTAACCCAAGGAATGAGACGTTTCTATGTCGGTGATTGCAACCGTAAAACCATACTCATTCAAACCGTGCTGCGATTCGAAAAAGCTCAGCGGCGGACGATACCCGCGCCCGTACATTAAGCGCGAGGTCCAGTTTGAATCGTGCGCCCATTTTAAATGAAAGCGAGGGGCTACGAAAACTTGATCGATTTCGTTTTCCTTGGTGGTTTGGTCCAACCAATTGACCTGCATATGATCTACCCGCGCAGCGGACGACAATTCGATCTTTTCGCTCGCCATCCAGATCCACTGCAGATAGTTGGCCCGTGAGCGGTACCGAAACGAATCGTGCGGCAGCTGATCTGCCACATAAAGCTTGTCGGAGTCCGAAGCCATGTCTTGGCTCTTGAGTTCCTCACCAAAGGTAAAAAAGTGATTTTCCCCAAGTGTGAATAGCAAACGCGCGTCGGCATAAACCAGCCAGTCGCGATTGCGGTAATCATAGCCGTGCATATAGATGCTATTTTGCTTTTGCTCGGCGGCACTGGAGGTGAGCTGGAGCTGAGTGTCGCTATTAAAAAAGTGGCTCCATCGAGCCATTGCCTCGTGCCGGCCCAAGTTCACCACATCGGTCAACCGGTCTTGGGTACCGGTATAGCCTTTGGTGACATCGTTATCCGTGAATGGCGGCGGCAGACCGCCCGGGTTAGTGACGTAGATTGCAGGGCGCGTGCCGTCTACTGAACCGCCCAATATGCCTACCGTCTGGCGGGCGTAGCGCGCTTCGAATTTATCGTGCTCGGTAAGATCCGACGCCACTTTTATGAAAAACGATTGATTGCCGAGGTCCGGCGCTTCGGAGACCTGATTACCGTCGAGATCCCAATGGCCTTGGTGGCTTAACTGGCCCGCAAAAACCAGGCGGTGCCGTCCCTCGCCGCCCACCACGCTGCCTAAAAGAGAGACCAAACCGGTGGCCGCATTGCCGAGGTTTCCATTGAGGGTGAGGCCGGTGGTTTTTGGCTTGGCAGTGATTATGTTCACCACGCCGCCGATAGCTTCCGGCGCAATCAACGAGGCTCCCGCGCCGCGCGATACCTCGATGGATTCAATTCCCACTACCGGTACCGCATCCATTCCGTAGAAGCTGGAGATGGAGGAATGCATCGGCACTCCGTCGACTAGAACCGTTGTGTGTTCACCGCGCAACCCGTTGATGGTGATCCGTTTACTGCCGCAGTTCGCGCAAGAGTTTTGGGCGTCGATGCCCACTTGATTAGATACGGCGTCGGCAAGAGTCTGTGCGCGTTTATGCTCGATGGCTTCTTGCGTAACGACTTCGGTCTTCAAGATCTCGTGCCGCTTTACCAGGTCGGGCTGAGAGCCGTGCACTTCGATGGTGTGCAGCGTGGCCGAAGTCGATGCGGGCTCGGCCTCCTCCGCTGTGGCGGAAAAAGTAAAGCCCGCGAACGCGACTGCTAATACAAAATACTTCATTTCGCTTTCGGAACGACTGCCAATTTTTTGCAGACGTGGTTATGAAAGTGGCCGTCGTGGTTCCACTTCAAACTGTAAACGGTTGCCGTATCGAACTTCTCGGCGGTGGTGAGCGCCACGGTGAGAGTGCTTCCTTCGGCGTTTTTAACTTCTAGGTATTTTTCTTTTTTGGAAGGCTCCAATATAAATTCGCCGGCCGTTTCATCGCCATGACCGTAGCCCGTTTCCACTTCCGCCCGGAAATCTGCCCACTTGCCGGTATTGCCTTTGTAGTAGGTTTTGATGACTTTGAGCTCGCAGTCCACTTCATAGGTGGTCTTGTCCTTGCGCTTCAAAGTTTCCTTGCCCGCGAATTCCAATTCGTAGGTAGTAGAGGCAAAAACTGCCAGGCTAAGAATCCCTAAACCCAATCCGATGATTTGTTTCATTCTGTCTCCCAGTTGATGGCCAGCCCCCTCGTTAATGTAAACAGTTTGCATTTGCAAGGCGCTTCTGGTCAGATACTTCCATGTCGGCTGCTGCCATCCAACCAAGCTCATCCATGAAGAACCGCGTCCCGCGCGCGTGGGTGGCAACGTGTCTTAGTGTGGTACTGCACATGGCGTTGCTTTGGCAGTACACTCTTCCGTTCGCCGAGAACCCCGCGCCAATTGGGCATTGGGTGGAAATGATTCCGAGTGGCCGTCCCGAGTTCCACGCCCCAACGACGGCCACCCCTAAAACGATCGATTCGCCAGTGAACGCCCCAGTAGAGAGCAAGCCATCCGTGGCAGCCGCGGCGCCGACCCCTCCAGCCGCGGTTTTGGGTAACACCACCCAGTCTACTGGCTTGTCGGGCCCCATCGGCGATATGAACGGCGTGAAGGTTTCGATTCGCGAGCGCTACCTTTACGAATTAGAGGCGTATCTTAACCAGCTCAAAAGCTACCCGCCCCGCGCGCGCCACCTGCAGCAAACCGGCCGGGTGGAAATTGCTTTTCACGTGCACGGCGACGGTACTATTTCCGATCCCCATGTGGTGCGGCCCTGCATCCACGACCTGCTCAACCAATCTGCCCTCGCTCTCGTCAGCAGCGTGCGCCAGTTTCGCCCGTTGCCGCCCGAGCTCAAGCTTTCGGTGCTGCATGTTACGGTTCCCATTCAGTACGAACTCAACTAAGATTTTGCGTTAATTGAGGGTTACCCTTGCGCATCAGTGAAATGTACCAGTCCAAGAATGTGGGAATCTCGTTCGAAGTGTTTCCGCCCAAAACCGACAAAGGCTTGGAAACGCTTTATGGAACTTGCCAGAAACTCGCTCACTACAATCCCTGTTTTATTTCCGGCACGTATGGCGCCGGTGGCAGCACTCGATCCAAAACGCTCGAAATGCTCGACGAAATTCGCCGCCGTTACCAAGTGCCAGTTACGGCGCATTTCACCTGCGTGGGCAGTACGCTCGCCGATATCCGCGACTGGTTAACCCAAGCCACCCACCACAAAATTGAAAACATCATGGCACTGCGGGGCGATCCGCCGATGGGAGAAGCCGCGTTTGTGAAAACCCAAGGAGGGCTCTCGTATGCAAGCGAATTGGTTCGCTTGATCCGCACCGAGTTCCCTCACTTTGGAATCGGCGTCGCCGGTTACCCCGAGGCCCACCGCGAAGCCGTCAGTCCCGAGCACGATTTGCTCACCCTCAAACACAAAGTTGAAAACGGCGCCGACGCCATTTTCACCCAGCTTTTCTACGACAATGACGATTTTTTCCGCTTCCGCGATCGCTGCAACGCACTGGGTATCCGCGTGCCGATCGTCCCGGGCCTATTGCCGGTATTGAGCCTGGCCCAAGTCCAAAAGGTCACCACCCTTTGCGCAGCCAAATTACCGGCGCGGCTTTGGGAACGCCTCAAAGCCCACGAGGGCGACACCGAGGCCATGATCCGCGTAGGGGTCGACCACGCGGCCGAACAAGCCCGCGGCTTGCTCAAAGCCGGGGTTCCTGGCATCCACTATTATGTCTTGAATCGGTCCGACACGATTGGAAGCATACTTGAATCCTGCCGCTAAACGCATTTGGATCCCGGTTTGTGTCGGTGCCCTTGGGTACTTTGTAGACGTGTATGACCTCGTGCTTTTTAGCATCGTGCGTATCGCCAGCCTCAGGGCACTCAACGTCCCCGACTCCCAGCTGCTGGATGTAGGCGTAACGCTACTCAACTCCCAAATGTTTGGCATGCTGGTGGGTGGTATCGCTTGGGGAATGCTAGGCGACAAGCGCGGCAGGCTCTCGGTGCTCTTCGGCTCCATTCTGCTTTATTCGGTGGCCAATATTGCCAACGGCTTTGTGACCTCGGTGGAGGCCTACGCCATCTTGCGTTTCATCGCGGGCTTTGGCTTGGCGGGAGAGCTGGGCGCGGCCATCACGCTAGTTTCCGAAATTCTGCCCAAAGAAACCCGGGGCTATGGAACAGGGATTGTGGCCGGCATAGGCCTGTCGGGCGCGGTGGCGGCCGGACTCACTGGCGACTACCTCGATTGGCGTACCGCTTACATTGTGGGCGGTTGCATGGGCCTTGCGCTTTTGGTTTTGCGCATGGGGATTTTTGAATCGGGTCTGTATCTTTCCAGCAAAATGGCCGACGCGCGGCGGGGCGACCTAAGCTTGTTTCTGCAGCAGCCCAAGCGTTTGCTCAAATTCTTCTGCTGCATCGGCATCGGGATTCCTGTTTGGTGTGTAGTGGGCGTGATTATGTCTTTTGCGCCGGAATTTGCGGTGGCGCTTAATATTCAAGGGCCGGTCACTTCCGGTTCCGCGATTTTGTTTTGCTATGTCGGTATTTCGTCTGGGGACTTACTCAGCGGGTGCCTGAGCCAATACTTTGGCACACGCAAAAAGGTCGTTTTTATTTCGCTGATTCTCCTCAGTATCTTGGTGGCGGGCGCATTGCTCTCCTATGGAATGAGCAGCAAAGTTTTCTACACCTATGCAGTGCTGATGGGCCTAGCGACCGGGTATTGGGCCGTTTTCGTCACCATGGCGGCGGAGCAGTTCGGCACCAATTTGCGAAGCACCGTTGCGACGAGCGTGCCGAACTTGGTGCGCGGCACCGTAGTAATCAGCACATCGCTCTTTCGTTTCTTAGTACCTTCAATGGGGATTGTGGGCAGCGCAGCGGTGGTTTTCGCTCTCTTCATCGCGCTGGGGTTTGTGAGCCTCTCCCAACTGGAAGAGACACACGGCAAAGATCTCGACTTTTTAGAAGTGTAGTTACTCTTGCGATTCGGCTTCGGCGTCGCCGATGATCGAAAGCTCGCGAAACCCAAAAACTACTTTCACGCGTTTCACATCATCGCCCTCGGAATCGATCTGGCGTTGTTGCGCGGCCAAGCGGCACTCTTCATGGGATTGGGCGCCGATTTCTTCTACGCTGACTTTCTTTTTACCGTCCTTGAAACTGGTGTGCACGATCAACCGGCAATTGGAACCCGACGTCGCAAACGACGAAGACCCCACCATCAACACAAGAGCAAAACCAAAAAGAGCTTTTTTCACCGCACACCTCAAACCTGCCTGGAGAGAGTGCAAAGCAAGTACCGAACAGGACGTGCGTAAGCGCCGGTGTGCACAGAGGGAATGCAGGGCATGAAGTGACGAAACCCGGCAGGAGACTGTCCCTCTCCGTAACATTCTGGGGTTACACCGTGTTATACCCCCTGGAAGCAGTCCCTTTTCGAGGATGAATGTCGTGGTGCCGAGCCCTATGGTGCGCACTGCAAAGGGTCGTGAGATTGCCCGCCGCATGCACTCCTCCATTAGCCACCTGGATTAGGTGGTGCTGTTCCACCCAACGCCGCTGCTCGCATCTTTTACCGTTGGGTAGGGTCTGAGTACACTGACCTTGGTCCCGAAGGTTCACTGCGTGGGTCACCGCGGCCGGCCGGGCGGTTCTTT
>CAZBJE010000064.1:0-16806 GCA_964492125.1 uncultured Pseudobdellovibrionaceae bacterium
ATGGATATTCCACTCATTCGGCGCTTCGAATTGGGTTTTAAAAGCGGGGCCCAAGCCGCGGTTCCGGGCACCAAAGTGCTTTCGAATTACGTGGGCACTTCCTCCGACGCATGGAAGAACCCCACCAAGGCCAAAGAACTGGCCCTTAGCCAGTACCAAAAGAAAGCGGATGTGATCTTCCACGCCGCCGGGGCCTCGGGACTCGGTCTGTTTGATGCCGCTGAAGAAACCAAGAAATTCGCCATCGGTTGTGACTCCAACCAAAACTGGGTCAAGCCGGGCCGCATCCTCACCAGCATGACCAAGCGGGTGGACGTGGCTGTCTACGAAGCCATTGAAACCAAAAAAGCGGGGAAATTTAAACCCGGCAAACGCATCCTGGGTATCGCCGAAAGTGGTGTCGATTTCGCCTTGGACGAGCATAACAAAGCACTCTTAACCGCTGACGTCTTGAAAAAGGTTGAAGCGCTTAAGTCCCAGATCGCCAAGAAAACCTTGGTCGTGCCGGACTATTACAAAAAATCAGCCACGAAATCTTAATGGCGCCTGCCGCTTTTTCTTTTACCGAAGTCACTAAGATCTTCGGAAACCTGCGCGCGAATGATCGGGTAAGCTTTGAAGTCGCCAGTCAGTCCATCCACGGCGTGGTGGGCGAAAACGGGGCCGGCAAATCCACCATCATGAAGGTGCTCTACGGCCTGTACCGCGCCGACGGCGGACAAGTGCGGGTTCGGGGGCAGCAGGTCGATTTTGGTTCGCCCCAGCAGGCCATCGCCCAAGGCATCGGTATGGTGCACCAGCACTTCATGCTCGTGCCCACCCTGAGCGTTTGGCAGAATGTTATTTTGGGCAGCGAACCCTACGCTTGGAAGCCCAATCGCAAGCGCAGCCTGGAAGAACTCTCCGCCCTGCAAAAAGAGTTTGGATTCACCCTCGATCTCGACGCCCTAGTCGGGGATCTTCCCGTGGGCCTGCAACAACAGGTCGAAATCCTCAAGCTGCTCTACCGCAAAGCCGATATTTTGATTTTTGACGAACCCACCGCAGTTCTCACTCCCCAAGAAGTGGGCGTGCTTATTGCTCGCTTAAAGACGTTGCGCGATCAGGGCAAGACCATCGTGTTCATCAGCCACAAGCTGCGTGAGATTTTGGCGCTCACCGAGAACGTAACCGTCTTGCGCCAAGGCGCCGTGGTGGGAACCTGGAAAACAGCGGAACTAACCGAAGCCCTTCTTGCTGAAAAAATGATCGGCCGCAAGATGCACTCGCTTCCGTCGCGCAAAGCAATCACGCAAAGCGACCCCGTGGTGACTGCCCGCGGCCTCGGGCTTAAAGTAGCCAAGCGCACAATTCTGGACGACATCCACTTCACACTCCAACCGGGCGAAGTGGTGGGGGTGGCTGGTATCGAAGGAAATGGGCAGCAAGAACTCGTCGAGATTCTCGCTCGGGCGCGGGAGGATTATCACGGCGAATTGCGTTGGGCCGACGCGCCCTACGGCAAAGTTCCCGCCTACCGCCACAAGCAGGAAGGCTTGGCGGTCATCCCCCCCGACCGACACCACGAGGCGGTAGTTTTAGACTTCAATCTGGCTGAAAATTTCATCCTGGGTCACCACCAGGAGAATGGCTTTAGCTGGCGCGGCTGCCTGCGCTGGCGAAATATCTTCGACCGCACCGCGGAAGCCATCGAACGCTTCGACGTACGGCCACCCCAAGCAAAAGCCCTGATGTCGGGGCTATCGGGTGGCAACCAACAAAAAATGGTCATAGGGCGGGAGTTAGCTCGGCCCGTCCGGTTCTTGCTCGCAGCGCACCCCACGCGGGGTGTAGACATCGGCGCGATTGAACGTATCCACACCGAAATCCTAAAGTTGCGCGACGAGGGCGCGGCGGTGCTCCTTTTTTCCTCCGAGCTCGATGAGATCCTCGCGCTCTCGGATCGGGTCATGGTGATCTATAACGGCCGCATCCAAGGCGAGTGTCGGCGCGATGCCACCAACGAAACCCAGCTGGGACTATGGATGACGGGAGGCACGGCATGAAACGCTTGCCCGATCTTCGGCGAGTCGACTGGCGCCCCTGGCTCGCTCCCTTCATGGGCCTCACTCTCTCCCTATTGGCTGGCACGCTGCTGCTGGTTTGTCTGGGAGAGCGGCCGGCGGTACTTTGGGAAGCTCTCTACGAAGTTTGCTGCACCGACTTCGGCTTGGGCTATACCCTTTTCTATACCACCCCCTACATCTTCACGGGGCTGGCGGTAGCGGTTTGCTTTCAGTGCGGGCTTTTCAATATCGGCGGCGAAGGGCAGCTCTACATTGGCGCCATTTCGATCGTGATGATCTCGCGCGCTTTTCCATCGGTGCCGTTTTGGATCGGGGTACCACTCGGGATTTTGTCGTCCGCGGTGGCGGGTGGAATCTGGGGCGGGATAGCGGGTTGGCTAAAGGCCCAACGCGGCAGTCACGAAGTGATCGTGACGATCTTGCTCAACTTTCTCTCTGTTGCGCTGGTGAACTACCTCATCTTGTACGTTTACGATAACCCGCTCAACCAAAACCCGGAAACCGTGGAAACAGCGGTGGGCTATTTCATTCCCACACTGCACCAAATTTTCGCCGGGATGGGCCTCTCCGTATTTGATTCGACCCCCGCCAATAGCGCACTGCTGATCGCGATTGCGATGGCGGTTTTTTGCCACTTTTTTCTCTTTCATACCAGTCGGGGATTTGCCCTGCGCAGTGTGGGACAAAACACGACAGCCAGCCGCTTTGCCGGCATCAGCGTAAATCGGCAAACTATTTTGGCGCTCACTTTCGGTGGGGCCCTAGCTGGAATGGTAGGGGTGAACGAAGTGATGGGGTACCAACACCGAGTGATGGAGGGCTTCTCGCCGCAGTATGGCTTTACCGGCATCGCCGTGGCCCTGCTCGCACGCAGCCACCCGCTGGGCGTGATTCTCTCGGCATTGCTATTTGGGATCTTGCAAAACAGCGCCCGTGAATTGGAATTTTCGAGCGAACGCGTAACCAAGGAACTTTCGACCGTCATCCAAGGGACACTCATTGCGTTCGTGGCAGCTCAGGCGCTTTGGCAAAAGGTGCTCGAGGGAAGAAAGGCCAAAGTGTGATTGAACTCTTAGCGTCTTCCCTACGCCTGGCCACCCCCCTGCTTTTTGCCGCCATGGGCGGGATTCTTTGCGAACGTGCTGGGATCGCCACCATTTGTCTGGAGGGCGTGATGATCGTGGGTGCGTGGGCCGCGGCCACGGTGACCTACTACACTTCTGATCCGCTTCTCGGTCTGAGCGCCGGAATGGTTGCGGGCGTCTTAACCATGGGGCTCCACGCCCTGCTCTGCATCAACGCGAAGGCAGACGCGATCGTCAGCGGGGTAGCCGTAAACATGCTGGCAGCCGGGGCGACTCCTTTGCTGTCCAAGGTGCTTTTCCAAAGCCCCACCAATACGCCCAATTTATCGATGAGCGAGCGGTTTGGGAGCATTGAATTGCCCGGTCTTTCTAGTCTACCGACGATTGGGCCACTCTTTACTCAACCCGCCCTGATATACCTCGCCATCGCCCTGCCGTTTGTTTTGCATTATTACCTCTACAAGACCGGCAACGGCCTTCGCGTACTAGCCAGCGGCGACAACCCCGACGCCCTCCGCACGGCGGGAGTAAACCCACGCGGAGTCCGCTGGAAGGCGCTGCTCTGGGGAGGCGCCCTCACGAGCCTAGGTGGCGTGTATTTAGCGGTGGCGCATGCCAGCCAATTTACGCGCGACATGACGGCCGGCCGTGGTTTCATCGCGCTCACTGCAGTTATCTTCGGCAAATGGAAACCGTTGCCCACGCTGCTCGCCTGCCTGTTTTTTGGTTTTTTTGATGCGCTCCAAATACGCCTGCAAAGCGAGCAAATTGCTGGGTGGGAAATTCCCGTGAATCTAGTGCAGTCCCTGCCTTATCTCGTCGCGTTGGTCGTTCTGGCAGGATTTATTGGTCGGGCTAACCCGCCGCTTTCAATTGGCCGGACCGTCTAAAAAAGCGCTTAGAAGGTCGTACGCAAAAGCGCCATCGACGAAACGCCGATAAAAACAGACATCAGCAGATTGCGTGTGAAAATACCCACCAGTGCCGTGGGCAACGCGGCGATCAACGGCAGATTCAATGTGCTCTCGGTGATACCAGGAGTGGAAGTAAGAAAGAGTTGCGGCGTAACCACCGACGACAAAATCGCAATCGGTACGTAGCGCATCCAAGCCGCGGCCGCGGGCGAGAGGGGGATTTTACCCAAGATCATAAACGGCAGCATCCGGCAGGCGATTGTGACTACGCCCATTCCCAAGATAACGACTAAGACCTTGTGCATCGCTTCTCCATCCAAATGCCCACTGCCGGAGCGGCGAAAGCGGCCAAGAGAGGCGCTGCCCAGGAAAGCCCCCACCGAGTGGCCACCAGCGCAACCGATCCAGCCACTGCCGCCACGGCCACACCTTGGCGATTGCGGATCTGCAAAACTAATACGGCCAGCATCATGGCGATCAACGCAAAGTCGAGGCCGAGGCCGCGCAACTGCGCGGAGTTGCCGCCCAAGACAAAACCCAGGGCCGAACCGAGAACCCAAGCGGCATACGCACTGCCTTGGACCCAAAGCGCCCGGCTTACAGACCCAATGCCTCCCTTGGGCTCCAAGAGCAGCGCAAACGTTTCATCGGTAAGCTGAAAGGCAAAAAGCCAGCGCGCCAGCGGGTTCCACCGTGAAGTCGGCGCAGCCATCACCGAACTCATCAATAGCAGCCGGGAGTTAATCAAGAGCGTCACCAGCACGATCAGCCACGCGGGCTGCCCGGTGGCGAGCAAGCCCAATGCCACGACTTGGGAGCTGCCGGCATACACAAACGCAGACATCAGCAGAGTGAGCCCTAAACTCAAGTCGGATTCACGGGCCAGCACCCCAAACGCGAACGAGATGGCTACGAAAGCGCCGACGAGAGGAAAAACTTCGGCTGGCAGACGAAAACGGGGTCGAGCGACGGGCATGGAATTGGGTAAAGCTCTCATAAAACTGGCCGCACCCTAGCTCGAAGGGCGAGATGAAATCAAGCCCACCGGGATAGTCTTTCCAATTCTTAATGAAGCGAGGCCGCGCCTTGGCGCGCGTCGAGCAGAACGGTGAGAACGTGTTCGGCGTCTTTAGGCGTATGCAGCGCCAAACCGCACGCGGGGGTCCACAAGGCTTGGTTGAGCGCTGTTTCGGCAGCAGGCCCCAGCGCTTCGTGCAGCGCTCCCGAAAGCCCAGTCTGCAAATCCCGGCCTCGTAAAGAAGTCAGCGCCGAGCCACCGTCGGTGGTGGGCACGATTCCAAACGACAAGCGGCCGCCTTGGGCCACAAAGCTCGCAACCCAAGCATGGCTCTCCAAAAGCGAAGCCAGCGACAGCTGGGTATCGAACGAAAGAAAATCGAGCCCTAGCTGGCCCAACGCCGCCCATTTCGTGTTGCTGCAGCAATGCAGCCCCACGGCTACACCCTCTTTTTGCAACGTCTGCACCAGCACCTTGAGCTGCTGTAGACCGAGCAGGTGCGCTGGGTTCTCGGCAGAAAAAATAAACAGCGCCGGCTCATCTAAGTACAAAAGCGGTGTCACCCCAATGCTTATCAACCGGCGCGACATCCCCAAAGCGCGCGCCAAAATGAGGCGAAAAATCTGCGTGCTGATATCCGGGTGCTGGTCGAGCCTTTGCCCATCCGTGGAACGCAAACTCCATTGGGCAGTGAGCGGACCTACGATTTGGATTTTGGCGGTCGTACTCGCTCGTTCCTGCAATTCCCACAAAAAGGGCTGCCAGCTCGACGAGGTCGCGGCCGACGGTTCGAACGATTCAAAGGCGGCCGGGTTAGAAGCTTGATCAAAAGCGTGGGAAAGCTGCTCATCGAACGCCTTAGCCCGCCCGACCCAAACGCTGCTGTCTAGCAAAACACTGCCATCGGATTCCACTCGGATTCCCGGAATTCCATCGAGCCCTTGAGGCAGTGAGAACTCCCAAGGATTGCGCATGGGGATCTGGGGCAGGAACGGAATTTCAAAACGAAATGCGTATTCTAACGCCGCATCGATGTTGTGGTGCGGAAGACTACCGATGCCCGTAGTGGCCCCAAATGGAATCTTGTCACGATTCATGATCGCGTACTCCCACCGAGAAATAGCTCGCACCAGGGTGATGGAATGCTAATGCGGAAACACTCGCCTCCGGATCCATCATGAACCCTTCAGTGAGCTGCACTCCGATTTCGCTTGGATCTAAGAGATCAAACAAAACACTTTGATCATCCAACCGCGGGCACGCGGGATACCCAAAGGAATAGCGCTTGCCGCGGTACTTGGCTTGGAAGCGGTCTACCATGGTGGTTTCCGGAGAATCCGCGTAACCCCAGTGCGCGCGGATCTGCGAGTGCAAAAGTTCGGCATACCCTTCAGCGGATTCGAGCGCGAGGACCTGCACAATGTGGGACTTCAGGTACTCGCCACGGTTTTTCAGGTTTTCAGCCATCTCCCGAACCCCGCGGCCTACCGACACCACAAATGCGCCGATATTATCGTGCATATCTTCCCACTGCGGGGTGGAACCCGCTTCTTTCACCGGCCGAACATAGTCTGCTAGGCAAAGACCATTTTCCTTTTTTTGCCGGGGTAATTCGATCAGGGCCCGCTTGCCGTTAGAAGCCATCAGGTGCAAGCGATTGCCATCGCTTGCCGCTTTGAAAAACGAGTAAACCGCAGACGGCTCCATGACTTCCGTGCCGCGGAATTCTTCCTTGGCCTGCTGCACCGCTTGATAGATTTGGAACGACTTCGCGTCTTCCGCTTCCCACTCTCGCAACGTACTCGCGGAGGCCGTTAGCCTTTCCAAATCACGCACGATTTTGCCCGGAAGACCCAAGTGGCGACCGTACACCATCATCGGGTTCATAAATTTCCAGATAGAATCAATCGGCGCATGCTTAATTACATGGCGTTCGAAATCCGGCGCGGCAGGGACGTTTTCCAGAATTGGCACCGTAGCCGAACGCACTTGGGGCTCGGCAATTTCGATTTTGGGCGCAACCACCTCGGCAGCCAGCGCTGTGCGGCGAGTAGCGAGATCGAGCTTAAGCTTCTCAAAGCTCTCGCCTCCTACAATGGTTTTGGCCAATTCCAAGCCATTCATGGCGTCGGAGGCATAAGCCACAGTGCCGGTGTAGGCCTTGGAAATCTGCTTATCGACAAAATTCTGGGTCAAGGCCGCGCCGCCTACCAACATGGGTGGCGTGATGCCAGCCTGCGATAAATCACCCGCCGTGATTACCATTTGCTGGGCCGACTTCACCAATAGCCCTGAGAGACCTACAATGTCGGGCTTATGCTCGCGGATGGCCTGAATGAGAATTTCGGGTGGAACTTTGATCCCCAAATTGACCACATTAAAACCATTGTTGGACAAGATGATTTCGACGAGGTTTTTGCCGATATCGTGCACATCGCCCTTAACCGTGGCGAGAATCACTTTGCCCCGGCTAGAGGTTTCGTTCTTCTCCATGAACTTTTCCAAATGGCCAACCGCCGCCTTCATCGCTTCGGCGGATTGGAGCACCTCGGCGACAATCAATTGGTTCGTGTTGAACAGGCGACCGACTTCGTCCATCCCCTTCATCAGAGGGCCATTGATGACATCGAGCGGCTTCATGGTCTTGAGGGCTTCGTCGAGATCCGCCACCAGGCCGTCTTTGGAGCCTTCAATAATGTATTGCGGGAGCCGTTCCATTAACGGCAACACGACACCTAGCTCTTTGGTGCTCGGTTTGCGTACCCGAAACGCCGCGGCAAAAGCGCCGACCGGATCTTCGCCTCGGTTATGCAAAAGGTCTTCGGCGAGCTTTTTCTCGTCGTCGGGGATGCTGGCGTAGCGTTCCAGTTTTTCGCTGTTCACGATCGCCAGATCCAACCCGGCCTGCACGCAATGGTACAAGAACACAGAGTTGAGCACTTCCCGGCCTGCTTCGGGCAAACCGAAACTCACGTTCGAAATACCCAGCACGGTTTTGGTGCGAGGGTACTTTTGCTTAATCAACCGAATGCCTTCAATCGTTTCGATTGCCGAGCCGATATACTGCTTGTCGCCGGTAGCACAGGGGAAGACCAACGGATCCCAGTAAATGTCTTCCGGGGCCAAGCCATATTTCTCGGTGAGCAGCTGGTAAGAGCGATCGGCGATAGCGAGCTTGCGCTCGCGCGTCACGCCCATGCCCTGATCTGGATCGTCGTCGATGGTTCCCACCACCACGGCCGCGCCGAACTCCTTCACCAGCGGAATCACTTTTTCATAGCGTTCTTCGCCGTCTTCCAAGTTGATCGAATTGATTAGCGCCTTGCCTTGGGAGTAAGTCAGCGCCATGGCGATAACTTTCTCGTCGGTGCTATCGATCATCAACGGAACGCGCACTTTCTTGACGGCCAATTCCAGAAACTTGCGCATGTCGTTCATTTCATCCCGATCGGGATTGGCGAGACAGACGTCGAGAATATGTGCACCGCTCTTGATCTGCGCGCGAGCGATATCGGAGGCTTCGTCGAACTTTTCTTCGCAGATTAGTTTCTTGAATTTTCGGCTACCAATAACGTTGGTGCGTTCACCCACAATCAGCGGGCGCATCTCGTCGGTAATTTCCAAAAAGTCGATGCCTGATACGAAAGAACGCTGGGGCGGGTGAGGAACATGGGGCGGCTTTCCGGCTACCAAGTCCGTCAAAGATTTAATGTGGCCGGCGTGAGTGCCGCAGCACCCTCCGACCACGTTCAGCCAACCCCGCTCCAGGAAGCGGGACAGGACGCCAGAAACCATCGTGGGCGTTTCGAGGTAGCACCCGTTTTCATCCGGCAAACCCGCGTTCGGAACGCAAGACACTGGGAAAGGTGACGACTCCGCCAACGAGCGGATGAAGTCGGTCATAAATTCCGGGCCGGTCGCGCAATTGAGCCCTAGGTACAGAAGATTTTTGTGCGCCACGCTCGCCAAGAGCGATTCAATACTTTGCCCGCCGAGCATGGTGCCCATGGCTTCAATGGTGACCGAGAGCGCCAGTGGCAGCTGCACGCCCGCTTCCCGCATGGCGATTTCGCAGCCGACAAAACACGCTTTGATGTTGCGTGTGTCTTGGCAGGTCTCAATTAAAAGATAATCCACCCCGCCTTCGATGAGCCCACGCACTTGGAGGCGAAACTGTTCGGTCAATTCTTCAAAGGTCACCCCGCCGGTAACCGACATGGCTTTGGTGGTGGGGCCAATGGATCCCGCGACAAAGCGCGGTTTATCAGCAGTAGAAAACTTTTCAGCGGCAGCGCGTGCGATTTTGGCAGCGGCCACGTTGATGGCGTGGTGGTTCTTCCCCAGACCGAATTCATCGAGCACCATCGGGGTCGAACCAAAAGTATTGGTCTCCACGATGTCACAACCAGCGGCCAGGTAGGCTTCATGAATCGACTGAATCACATCCGGCCGAGTGATAACGAGGTTCTCGTTGCACCCTTCCAACTCGGCGCCGCCAAAGTCTTCTGCGGTTAGGTTCTTATCTTGGATCGCAGTGCCCATGGCACCATCGATGACCAAAATACGGGTTTTCAGGAGGTCTATAAGCTGCTGGCTACGTGTTTGCACGGGCGAAATCATAATCCACGCCCTACATTAAGTCGAGCACCCCTTCCGAAAGGGTCCAGTCGCTTTTCGGAAACTTACATGGGGAGGATACCGGGGGGGCGGAGAGGCTCTTTGGGGCGGGCGTAGAAAGCGAAGCGTTGGGAGAGCTCTTTGCGCACCTGATCGAAATCGATCACGCCGTCGATGATCAGCTCACCGGCTAGGCGTAGGATATCGATGTCCTTTTCGTACTCCGCTATCTTTTCTGCTACGTACGCCTTGCGTTTGTCTTCGGGGAGTTCTTGGATTTTGTTGTAGTAGACTGCGTTCACAGCGGGCTCGGGACCCATGACGGCGACCTGGGCAGTCGGTAGCGCTAACACGCAGTCGGTACCAAAGGCGGGGCCCGACATGGCGTACAGGCCCGCGCCAAATGCTTTGCGGACGAGCAGTGCAATTTTGGGAACTCGGGCGGTGGACAATGCGTAGATTAACTTGGCGCCGGCGCGGATCATCCCTTCCCGCTCCGTTTTGCTGCCGATCATAAACCCGGGGACATCCGCCACGAATAACAACGGTAGGCCATACGCACTACAGAGCTGGATAAAGCGAGCGGCCTTGTCCGAAGACTCCACGAAAAGAACCCCGCCCTTTACCAGGGGGTTATTGGCAATGACGCCGACCGGACGGCCATCGATGCGGGCAAAACCCGTTACCACTTCTTTCGCGTAGAGCTCCTTGATCTCGAAAAAACTGCCTTCGTCTAGAAAAGTATCCAGCACGTCTTTGATGTTGTACGCGCGGGCCGCGGAGGTCGGGATGAGTGCTTGCAGATCCGTTGCTGGGCGTTTGGATTTTTTGCCGGCGATAATGGGGGCCGCTTCCGTTTCCGTCTGAGGCAAATAGCTCAAATAGACTCTCGCCTTGGCGATGGCTTCTTTTTCGTCCTTCACTAGAAAATCGCCGCAACCGCTTACCGAGCAGTGCATGCGGGCGCCGCCCATGTCTTCGAGGCTCACTTTCTCCCCGATAACCGCTTCGGCCATCCGAGGAGAACCGAGATACATGCTCGCGTTGCCCTCCACCATAAACAGCACGTCGCAAAAAGCCGGAATATACGCGCCGCCTGCGGCTGAGGGACCGAATAAGAGGCAAATCTGGGGAACCACTCCGGAGAGGCGTGCTTGGTTGAAAAAAATTCGGCCCGCGCCGCGACGCCCCGGGAACATTTCGATCTGATCGGTAATGCGCGCCCCCGCGCTGTCGACCAAATAAAAAAGCGGCAACTTCAAACGTTCGGCGGTTTCCTGAATGCGCAAGATTTTCTCGACCGTGCGCGCCCCCCACGAGCCGGCTTTGACAGTAGAATCATTGGCCATCACGGCTACAGGGCGGCCTTCCACACGGCCCATTCCAGTAACCACGCCATCGGCGGCGAGCTCGGGGTCTAAATTATTCGCAAAAAGCCCGTCTTCCACAAAACTGTCTGGGTCGCAAAGCAAAGCGATGCGATCGCGTACGAAGAGCTTGCCGGCTTCGGGCAATTTATCGTGGTATTTCTTCGGCCCACCTTGGCGCAGCTTGTTTTGCAATTCAGTGATGTTGGCGCTCATATTATTCCCCGGTGTACTGCGGTTTGCGCTTTTCCAAAAACGCTTTCATTCCCTCGATCCGATCTTTGGACGGGATCAAAGGACGATAACATTCCACTTCAAAAGCCAGTGCCTTGGCCAAAGGCATTTCAATACCTTGGCGCACGGCTACTTTGGCTTGGCGAATCGCCAGCGGCCCGGCCTCCAACATTTTTAAAGCCCATTGCTTCGCGTGCGAGAGCGCGTAACCGGGAGCGACTAGGGCCTGAATCAAACCTAAGTCCAAACTCTCTTGAGCAGAAATGCGCCGAGCCAAAAAGATCAACTCCATGGCCCGCGCCGGCCCCACCACCCGGGCCAAGCGCTGCGTGCCACCGTTGCCGGGAATAATCGCTAAATCTACCTCGGGTAAACCCAGCACTGCATTGTCGGAAGCCACCCGCAGATCCGCGCAGAGAGCCAGCTCTAACCCTCCGCCCAACGCCACGCCCCCAATGGCAGCAATGACCGGAATGGGGAGCTTCTCGATGCGCTGGTAAAGCGCATGCACAAAATCAAAACGGGCTAGGATGCTTTTTTCATTCATCCCTTGGCGTTCTTTGAGATCCGCACCCACGCAGAAAGATTTTTCGCCGGAGCCGGTGATAATCAGGGCCCGGGCAGTTTTGTCGGTTTCCAAAACGTCGATCAGGGATTTTAGATCGTCAAAAACTTCTTTATTTAGGGCATTGAGTTTATCGGGACGGTGAATGGTCGCAGTGACAACCGCGCCATCGCGACGAACTAAAAGTGTGGAGGTTGACGCCATTTTGTTAGATCCCGTGGAGTGAGCCGCCCTTTTGCCAGATTTGAGCCAAATGCCCTTGTGGGATCATTTTGAACTCCTGCGAAAGAACCGCGATTGCTTTTTGGAATGCTGCCTCTGGAAACTCCGCCCGCGCTGCCTGACGGAAAAACGCGTAGAGCAAATCTTCACTTGCGACATTACCCGATGCGCCTTTGGCATAGGGGCAGCCGCCCACGCCCCCGGTGGCGCCATCAAATTTCATCACGCCCATTTCGTACCCCGCAAAAGCGGCGGCGGTGGCTAAACCGTAAGTGTTGTGCAAATGCAGGGCGATTTTGCCGATAGGAAACGCTTTTGCCAATTCGCCCACGATTTGCCGCACTTGATCGGGCGTGGCGACTCCAATTGTGTCACCCAAGGCTATTTCGTCTGGCACCATGGCCGCTACTGAACGCAGAACCCGCGACAAGGTGTCCGGGGATATCTTGCCTTGGTAGGGGCAGCCAAAAACCGTCGACACATAAACCCGCACCTTGCGTTTAGCTTCCCGCACTTGCGCGACCACGGCCCGCACTTGATCGATGCTCTGTTCAATCGTGGCGTTTACGTTGCGTTGATTAAACTGTTCGCTGGTCGAAACGAAACAGGCGGCCCAGGGGATGGGGTATTTTAGAAGACGTTGTACGCCTTTTTCGTTGGGCACAAATGCCATTAACGGTGGCAGCGCCTCTTTGCTGGCGTAGACTTTTTCGCAAAGTGCCTCACTGTCGGAAAACTGCGGCATCTTGGTGGGATGCACAAAACTGGTGAGCTCAATCCGATCGTAACCGCAGGCGGCCAGGGCTTGCAGCAAGCGGAACTTCTGGTCCACTTTTAGGATTTGGGATTCCATCTGCAACCCATCGCGCAGGGTTACATCGGTGAATTCAATGCCCACCATTTGCCTTTAGTTCAACTCGACGAGGGTTTCCCCTTCGTTGAGAAAATCCCCCACGGCCTTGGTGACGGTCTTAACGGTTCCGGCAGCAGAAGCAGTGAGCGGGACTTCCATTTTCATGGACTCGACCACTGCGACCTCTTGGCCGGCGGTAACGGAATCGCCGACTTTTACTTTTATTTCGAGAATGGTGCCAGCCATCTCGCTCTTAACTACTTTGCTCACAGCACCACACCCGCACGGGCCATCACCGTCCAGTAGTTGCCTTCGTCGACAGCGGGATTGAAGACGCCGTGGTAGCGGAACCCCAGCCCCACGCGGATCGAGTCGTTGACCATCAGGTCACCGAAAAATTCCCCGTGCAATCCAAACTTGAGCGAGTGGCCCGCGCCGCTGAAATTGTAAAAGCCAGGCCCGCCCCCTAAGAAAAATTCGATGTCGTAGACATTGCCGATCAGCACGTCGGCCGAGAGCGTGTTCGACCAAAGGGTCATGCTGGGCGAGTGCATGCTGATTTGGCTACGCAGCGCCACCATCAAAACGGGGTTGGTGCGAAAACCGAGATCGGCCCCAAATCCCAGTGAATTGGTGTACGTGCTGTTAGACAAAGTGACCTGCCCCACCTGCGCGCCGACGTAAACCGATTCGAGTGGAAACGCTGCCGCCGGAACCACCAGACCCAAGAGAACCAAAAGTTTGTGCTTCATGCGAAAAGATTACGCGGGCATCGGAATAAATGGCAAGTAATGGACCCGTTAGTGGAGATTTTGTTGTGCCTAAACCGCTTTCTTGCCTCCCTAAATCCCCCCGGATCTCAACCACTTCCAAATTACGAACACGGGGCGTCATTTTTCTCTAAAGCTATTCCCGCAGCGCGTCGAAATGCACTGTGTCAGGTGATTGATGCACGGCGCTAGCTAGACTGCGTCAAGAACTCGACGCTCCGGGTTACTAACCCGGATTCCCTGCTGTTTTGGGGAAAAACACTTACAAGGGGAGAAACAAATGGCCTTTACGATTCAGACAAATTCGCTCGCGAATACCGCGATGCGTAATTTAAATAACACCGAAGAACGCATGACGGGCGTGGTTCAGAAATTGGCGACCGGCAGTCGCATTGTCCGCGCGGCGGATGATCCGGCCGGGTTGGCGATTTCCGACCAAATGAACGCGACCATTCGTTCGATGAACCAAGCCCAACGTAACGCTCAAGATGCCGTTTCGCTGATTCAGGTTTTCGAAGGCGGCACGACGGAAATCAGCAATATGTTGATCCGTATTCGCGAACTCTCGATTCAAGCGTCCTCCGACACCGTTGGTGAGCGGGAACGCGCGATGTTGAACCTCGAAGTTCAAGAGCTCAAATCAGAAATCACCCGCGTCGCGCGCACCACGACCTATATGGACCGTGAGTTACTGGCGGGCGAAGAAGTGAAGCTCGAGTTCCAAGTCGGAGTGAACAACGACGCCTCCAAGGATCGTATTCTGTTCGATCCAGGCAACACGAACCTAACTTCGGCCGGGTTGAATGTTGACGGCATCGATGTCGCCGATAGACTCAGTGCTCAGGGCGGCTTGAACGGCATCGATAAAGCGATTCTGCAAGTAAACGAATTGCGCGCCAAAATTGGTTCCACGCAGAATCGCCTGCAAACCACCATCAACACTCAAGGTATTTACGTTGAAAACTTGAGCAACGCGAAGTCTCGGATCCGCGACGCAGACATGGCGGCTGAAACGACCAACCTGACTCGGGAAACCATTCTCCGTCAGGCCGGCGTGGCAGTACTCCAAGCTGCGAACGAGAACCCGAAGCTCGCTTTGCAACTTCTGCGTCAATAACTGTTTCTGTCTTGTTTCACTCTCTTGAGTAGGTCGAAATAGTCTGTCGCGGGAAGGGTTAGGGGCTAAGTACCCCCTCTCCCTTCCCCACAGATTCTGCCCGGAACTGTTACTGCTTAGGCCCCCGCGGCCATCCGCTTGAATTTCTTACCGTTGCTCGCCTTAAAAAATAATGCCGCGTCGCATCATTATCTTCTAAAGTTTATGACTCAGTGTGTCGATGACATAGTGTCACGGGTTGATGCATGGCGTCATTGTCATGCGCCCTACCCGAGGTACGGCCGTTATGGCCAAACACCAAGGCCCTGGATCCATCCCGTGGTTTGGGAGGGGTTTGCCCGCAAGGGATTGGTGCATGTCACTAAGGAGGAACGTTAATGTCTTTCACGATTCAAACCAACGCTCTGGCCAACACGGCCATGCGCAACTTGAACAACACCGAAGAACGCATGAGCAGTGTGGTTCAGAAGTTGGCGACGGGTAGTCGAATCGTCCGCGCAGCGGATGATCCGGCCGGTCTCGCCATCTCTGACCAAATGAACGCTACGATTCGCTCGGTCAACCAAGCGCAGCGTAACGCTCAAGATGCGGTCTCGTTAATCCAGGTGTTCGAAGGGGGTACGACCGAAATCAGCAACATGTTAATCCGTGTTCGCGAACTTTCGATTCAAGCCAGCTCCGATACCGTCGGTGAACGAGAACGTGCGATGTTGAACCTCGAAGTCCAGGAACTCAAATCAGAAATCACTCGCGTAGCGAAAACGACCACCTATATGGATCGTTCCTTGCTAGCGGGCGAAGAAGTGAAGCTTGAGTTCCAGGTCGGCGTGAATAACGATGCCGAAAAAGATCGCATCGTGTTCAACCCAGGTAACACCGATCTCACTTCCGATGGTCTCGGAGTCGATGGGGCGGACGTGTCTAAGCGCGAAAGCGCCCAGGCCGGCCTAAAAGACCTCGATAGCGCGATCATCCAAGTGAACGAACTACGAGCTAAAATCGGTTCTACCCAGAACCGTTTACAAACAACCATCAACACTCAGGGTATCTTCGCTGAGAATATGTCGAACGCGAAGTCTCGGATTCGTGACGCGGATATGGCCGCGGAAACGACCAACTTGACTCGGGAACAAATCCTGCGTCAAGCCGGCGTGGCCGTACTCCAAGCCGCTAACGAAAACCCGAAACTCGCGCTCCAGCTCTTGCGCGGATAATGGTGAACGCCCCTTAGGGCACCGGGGTTCTCCAAAGCAACTTTGGAAAGCCTCCTACCTCACCTCGGGTAGTTGATCGCAAATAAAACCGGTATGGGTTGGGGAGAGTTTCGCTCTCCCCAACTCTACTCCGGCTCCATTCGTCGGATTAGCCAATTTAAGACCGGCTTTTTGCTCGTGGCGTGCCAGCGCCCTTCTTCGAGTGAAAAGCCGGTTTTTCTTTTTTCCTGCAGAAATTCTTCCGCACGACGTCAATTATGAAAAAAACACCTTGATGGATAACGCGCCTTTTAATCGGTAGGCGTTTCAGTGGCATTCTGCGTACTGTCATTTCATAACGCTTCGAATCAGACTTTCCTCCATCAAGTTGAATGCTTGGGACTTCGATAGGGTGAGTGTCCACAGTAATTCCACCCGGATGGTGGGGTTGAGGCGGACCGACTTAAAAGTCGTTTAACGGATCGCAAAGGTTTGCGACGATTCTCGCGAGAGAGTCGACTCACAAGGAAGGAGGTACATTCTCGGAGGTCTTCCATGGCTCTCGTTATTAATACCAATGCGCTCGCGCTCACCGCGCAACGCAATTTAGGTCTCGTCGAAAACAAAATGCACAAAACCATCGAGCGGATGGCGACCGGTCGCCGGATCGTCAACGCTTCGGACGACCCGGCTGGGTTGGCCATTTCCGATGGGATGAATTCCACCGTCCGCAGCTTGGGCCAAGCGATGCGCAATGCCCAAGACGCCGTCTCCATGATTCAGGT
>CAZBJE010000064.1:16816-17295 GCA_964492125.1 uncultured Pseudobdellovibrionaceae bacterium
ATTTTAAGGCGGCACCCACGAAATTAACAACATGCTCGTTCGCTTGAGAGAGTTGGCCATGCAGTCCGCCAACGACACGGTAGGCGAACGCGAACGCTCCATGTTGGACAACGAAGTTCAAGAGCTAAAGGGAGAAATCACCCGTATCGCTCGCACTACCCAATACCTCGACCGCGAACTACTCGCCGGCGAAGAAATTAAACTCGAATTCCAAGTAGGTGTGGATAACGAACCCGATCGAGATCGGATCGTATTCAATCCCGGCAACTCCGACTTGCGCACTCCCTCTCTAGGCTTGGGAGGTATGAGCGTCGCACTGAAGAGCGATGCACAAGAAAGCTTGAGCAAAATCGATGAAGCCATCGATCGCATCAACGAAATCCGCGCCAGGATTGGTTCGTCGCAGAATCGCCTGCAAACCACCATCAACTCACAAGGCATCTACCAAGAGAACTTAATGAACGCTATGTCGCGTATTA
>CAZBJE010000064.1:17305-17662 GCA_964492125.1 uncultured Pseudobdellovibrionaceae bacterium
TCACGCCGCTGGTGAAGCAGGGCAACAAGCAGGCCGACATGGCCCACGAGACCACGGAGCTGACGAAGGAATCCATCCTTCGCCAAGCGGGCGTCTCGGTGTTGATGCAAGCAAACCAAACGCCCCAACTGGCGCTGAAGTTGCTCGGCAATTAAAATTTCCGGTTACGATTGCTAATGGAAGAGGGATGGGGACGGCACGATGCCGTTCCCGTCTTTTTCACGTTCCCGCGGCATCAGGCAGTTTTTCACTGAACGCGCATTCTTTGTTCGGGCATTTGATCGACGCCCCGTCTTTTTTGGTATAGCGCTCCGTCAAGAACGGGTGCTGACACTGCGGACACGGACGATCCTTAAT
>CAZBJE010000065.1:0-17527 GCA_964492125.1 uncultured Pseudobdellovibrionaceae bacterium
ATCCAGATTAACATATCGCGAGCCCCTCGTTACTTTTCCTCGTCTCGAAGTGTTAAGATTTCATAGCCACTTTTGGTCACGGCCACCGTATGCTCCCACTGAGCCGAGAGCTTCCCGTCTTCTGTAACCACCGTCCAATTGTCGGGTAGGTAAGCAATCGCTTCGGAACCTTGATTGATCATCGGTTCGATGGTGAAAACCATTCCCGTTTCGAGCTTAACGCCGCGGCCTTTTTTTCCGTAATGCGTTACCTCGGGTTCTTCGTGCATTTCTTTGCCGATCCCATGACCGCAATACTCTTTAACCACGGTGAAGCCATTGCGCGTGGCGTGGCGGCTGACCACAAAGCCGATGTCGCCGATCGTATTGCCGGGCTTTACTTGCTCGATCCCCTTAAGCATGCACTCTCGGGTAATTTTGCTCAGGCGAGTCGCCTGTTCGCTGCACTCCCCAATCAAATACATGCGTGAGGTATCCGCGATGAAACCGTGCTTTTTCACGGTGATGTCCAGGTTGACGATATCGCCGTTCTTCAGGATTTCTTTTTCGGACGGGACGCCATGGCAAACAACATTATTAACCGAAGAACAGAGGGCGAATTTGAAATCGTATTGTCCAATCGAGGAGGGAATGGCGTCGTAGTCTTCGACGATCCATTTTTCAGCGAGTTTGGCGAGGTAGTAAGTCGAGACGCCTTCTTTTACTTCCGGTATCAGCCGGGTCAGAATTTCGCCCGCTATCTGGCCGGTTTTTCGATAAACGACTAGGTCCTGCTCGGACTTCAACGCGATCATTCGAGAACTCTATGCCTAAAGCGGGGTCAAAACAAACCTTCCGTAGGCGACAAAGGCGGCAAGCGCCGCCATGGCTAACGTGTACCGGAGCGGCGCTTTGTCTTTGTGTACTGCATAGAGAACGGTGATGAAAAGGGATTGCAAGCTGACTACCACGGCCGACACCGGCGTTAGAATCGGCATCCAATTAAACGCCCAGGGAACCACCAGACCGAATCCGGTTAGGATTCCCAAGCCCCCCAGCCCGGCCCAGAGGCCGCGCGGCAGATTCCGCATGGCGTTTACGCCTTTGCGCAAATCGTCGAATTTAAAAATCTGAAATGCGCCTCCTGCGATGCACAGCCAAGCCAAAACCACCTGCAATACCCATAAGAGAAGATTCATAAGTTTCCTAATTGATTAAGCAGCGATCTTCGCGTGTTGCATCAAAGTATTGCAAAGATAATCCATGATATCCCGCATGGAGAGAATGCCTTCCGCCACGCCGTAAGCGTCTTCCACGATCAGGTGGCGAAACTTGCCGTTACGCATTTTGCCAATAGCTTCGGAGAGCTTAGTCTGGCGTCGAACGGCAACCGGGTTGGCCGTCATTACCGCGGAAATTTTGGTTGTCTTAAGATCCAGCGTCGCCAAAGCGACCTTTTTCAGCAGATCGCGCTCGGTAAAAATACCCACTACCTTTTTATTTTCCACAATCGCTACGCTGCCGGCGTTGGAAGTTTGCAAAAGCTTAATCACTTGCTCCACGGTGGCAGTGGGAGCGCATTGTGCGAGGGCGCGGGTTAGGGAAGAGTCGCCGATTGAGCGAGCGAAAAATTCGTCTAGCTTGAGCACGAGGGCCTCGTTTCTGTTAGGGGGATTCCTATCAGTATAGCCGGTTGTGAGGCAGCTGATTAACGCAACGCAGCCTAGGGCTGTGCTGGATTTAATGACGGCGCTGCGAGTAGCTTCGTTCTGCTTCCATCATCACCGCGCGCACTAGAGCTTCGGTCGATTCAAAGGTATCTTTGGGGTATCCGTAGGCCGCAAGCAACACCGGCACTTCTACTTTCAGGGCCGCCGCGATTTTGGGAATTTCCCAATAGCCAAGAGATTCTTGGCCCGAAACCAAACGCATGGTGCGTTCTTGGCTCCAGCCAATTCGTTGGGCTAGCTCCGCGATGGACTCGCCCTTCTTTCTAAGCTGCTTGAAAACTCGAGACGCTCCAGGTTTGGCGAGTGACTTGGTTGCCCGAAAAAGTTGCGACCGGCTCGCGTGCGCTTCCAATTTGGAAAGTTCACTGCGCACTTGAGCGCAAAGCAGAAGAACTTCATGTGGGATCTGGTCCACATCGCGATCGGGCAGGGCGCAGTTCTCAACCACCGGTTTGGTTTTCTTTTTCATGGGCGACCGACGACGTTTGGGTGGACGGGGCGAAGCGGGATCGTGGTTTAAGGGGATTACGTACTGCATGGGGCGAATCCTACCAGGAAATTTCGCCGCAGCTCGATAAAACTTACGCAGTGCGCTCGTCCGCTGCTGGAGCGGGCAAGAGCGGGCTCGCGCCCGCTCTCACCTCTTTTGGTCGTTTACGCCCTCCGGTTTATTTCGCTTTGCCACACGTAAATTTGAACCGCTCCCACCGACCGACTCGTTTGGCATCGGAGTGCATGACCTGCGTGATTCGGCCGCCGCTGTCGACTGCCGTGAGGTAGTAACCGCGGAAGGTTTTTATCGCGTAGTACCCCCCACCTAAAGATTCGAGCTGGAACTCTTCCCAGCCTCGGATTTGGGTCGCGTTGGAGTGGATAACGTTTTGAGTCCGGCCTCCTCCATCGACTGCCGTGAGGTAGTAGCCTTTCATGGTGCGAATACCGTACGTGATATTCGATGTGCCTCGGTTGGCATCGACCAATGTGAACTTCTCCCAAGCGCGCGCCTGAGTCGCATCAGTGTGGATGGAATCTTCCGCGCGGCCACCGCCTTCCACTGCCGTGAGGTAGTGGCCATCGTAGGCCTGAATGTAGCAACTAACCGGGGCATTGCCACCGTGTGCTGCCGTGCTGAGAACTAGGGTAACCACCAACGAACTGAGCATTGAAAACGATTTCATATCAAAGTCCTTTGTTATGAAGAGCTCATTGCCCCTCGACTGGATACGCGCATAGACTGGACAATTCGGCTCATTCATCGCAACAATAGTTTTTTCAAAAAGGAGTTTTAGTGGCCCAGTATGTCCACGGTTTCATCGTTCCCGTGCCTAAATCCAAAGTGAAGGCCTATTTGGCCTTGGCCAAACGCGCATCCAAGCTTTGGAAAACCCACGGAGCGTTGGCTTACGTCGAATGCCAAGCGGATGATGTAAAAAAAGGAAAATGGACCTCCTTTCCCCGGGCGGTGAAGAAAAAGCCCACGGAAACGGTTTTTTTCTCGTGGGTAATTTTCAAATCCCGAGCCCACCGCGACCAGGTGAACAAAAGGGTGATGAAAGATCCTGCCTTCGAGGAAATGTTCCACGACGGCTTCCCGTTTGACGGTAAGCGAATGATCTACGGTGGATTTAAAACGGTGGTTTCGGTTTAGAGTGCACGGCACTTTTGGAGAGTGGCTAACAAGCTCTCGCGATTTATCGGCTTAGAAAGAAAGTCCGTAAACCCCGATTCTCGACATCGGGTCTGCTCTTCTTTCATTGCATGAGCCGTAAGAGCAATAATCGGTAAGCGCGACCCCTCCGACCGAATATGTCGGGTGGCTTCGTGGCCATCCATGAGTGGCATTTGGATATCCATCAAAATAGCGTCGAGGGCACACCGTTTGTAGGCCGCGACGGCTTGCCGCCCATCTTCGGCCGTTTCGCAATCGGCGCCCCAGAAAGTGAGCAGTTTACGAATCAAAATCCGATTGTCCGGCGCATCGTCGGCCACCAGCACACGCAAGCCCGCCAGTGGTCCCCCTTTCACCGAGGCGGGAGACTTGGCGGGCACAAAAAGAGGAGCGCATTGCGCCGGTTCTAACTGAACGGTGGCTACAAACGTGCTGCCGCGGCCTGGCTCGCTTTGAGCCAAGTAGCAAGCCCCTCCCATGGCTTGTGTGAGGCGACGAGTCAGTGCAAGCCCAAGCCCCGTTCCCCCGAAGACGCGAGTCGTAGAACTATCGGCCTGCGAAAAGGGTTCAAAAAGTCGGGCTGCCGTCTCGGCGGAAATGCCGGTGCCAGTGTCTTCTACACTCAAATGGAGCTCAAACTGCTCCATGCGCACGCGCAAGCGGATTTCCCCTGCTCGGGTGAACTTGAATGAATTGCCGACGATATTGCTCAAAACTTGCCGCAAGCGCGTGGGATCACCGCGCACCTTTGATGGTAAAGGGGAGTCGATGTCTAAATGAAAGAGCAGGGCTTTTTCCCGCGCTTTGAGTGCCATGAGCGAAGCAAAGTCTGTCAGCAGGTCCACCAAGCAAAAATCCTCAGGCTCGATGACAATTTTGCCCGCTTCGATTTTGGAAAGATCCAACACATCATCTACAATTCGCATTAGGTGCTGCGAGTTGCGATCGATGACCCGTATGTAATCCTCGTGTTCTTGCGCAGTGAGCTCCGGGTTCTTAAGTAAGTCGACAAACCCCATGATCGCGCCCAGTGGCGTGCGAATTTCGTGGCTCATATTAGCCAAAAACATCCCCTTAGCAGCACTCGCGCTTTCAGCAGCGAGTTGGGCGTTTTGTAGCATCGCCTCTTTTTCTTTCTGTTCGGTGATGTCGTAAGAGGTACCAAAAAAACGCAGGGGAACACCGTGCGGGTCGCGGTGTACCTGTCCGCGCACGTCCATCCAAACGACTTTCCCGTCCGCCCGCACTACCCGGTATTCGATAGCGTAAAGCGTATTATCTCGCAGCGTGGCTTCAATCAGTTCGGCGACTCTCTGGCGATCATCGGGGTGGATCCGGGCGATGGCGTCTTCTAGCCGACCCACTCCCGTGTCCTCCATGCCCCAGTCAGCCAGCATCTGTTTACTGAACACGACTTGGTCCGCGATGATGTCCCAGTCGTAAAACCCGACTTTGGCCACCTGCAGTGCCATGCCCAGCTGCTCTTCGCTTTGGCGCAAGAGTCGATCGCTTTGCACGAGGGCGACGTCAGCCGCCAATTTTTCCTGCTTCTGCTGGTGTCGCTCAATAATCAAGGCGGCAGTGTGGGCCATGAGGTTAATGACTTCTTGCTCATTGGGCGCCAACGGCGAAGTTCTACCGGCGACTACCAAGGTTCCCAGCCTCTTGCCCTGCGATGAGAGGAGTGGCGTCGTAGAAGCTCCGAAGTTTTCGGCAGGCGGCAGGGCGACAGGGTGGATTTTCGCCTGCACGCCACCGCCCAGTTGCCGGTCGATGCCCGCCGCCAAAGTTTGTAGCACCGCTCCGATGGGCGCGTCGCCGAGGGTCATCTCCAGCGCTTTGTTTTGGATCTTAAAAACTTCTCTATTGAGATACTGCTCAGTGACCTCTTCCCCCAGAACCATCACTCCGTCGACATTGCCGAGCGGATCGCGCCGAGCAGAATAAGTGAGGTTGAAGTAGCGAATGCGATCGCTGAGGGTGACCGGAATCTCTCTTAGCTCGGCGGTTTTCCCTGAACGGTACACATCATCTAGGATACCGTGCACCTCAACTGACTCCGGTTGAGCTTCGCGCACAGCCATGCCGGTAGCGTCAAAACCGAGCGCCCGAATATGCGCCTCGTTCACAAAGTCGAAGACGTGGTTGGGGCCACGGAGAATGCAGACCATCTCTGGAGTTTGGCGGAAGAGATTGCGAAAATTCTCTCGTTCGGTAGCGATGACATCGATACTGGTCTGAGGCATTATCAGCACTATAGACTACGTTTTGCCCGGGACCGCAACCCAGGCCGGTATTTTCCACGGATGAGCTGCGTTTGCCGGGGGATCTGCTAGAAAGGGAGAATGCTTCTCTACCTCCTCCTGCCCGTACTGCTTTTGCTGCTATTGCTTTTGATTAACGTCTGGTCGCCCCGCAAGCGTTTGGATCACCAAATCCGTTCCTTCTATTCTACCCGCGATGCCCAGTTTGTGCGGGTGATGGGTTCCTTGATGGGGCCGGCGATTTTGGAGGGCAACAAAGTAACGCCTCTGCAGAACGGTCGGGAGATTTTTCCCTCGATGTTGGAGGCCATTCGCAGCGCTCAGCACACCATTACCTTTGAGACGTACATCTACTGGTCCGGGGCCATTGGGAAAGAGTTTGCTCGGGCTCTCACCGAACGCTCGCGCGCCGGTGTCAAAGTGCATCTTTTGCTCGATTGGCTCGGTAGCCGCGATTTAGATGATGAGTCCATTGAACAGATGACGGAGGCGGGCATCAGCATCGAAAAATTCCATCCTCTACGTTGGTACAATCTTGCCCGTCTAAACAACCGTACCCACCGCAAGATTTTGGTGGTGGATGGATGCATTGGATTTACCGGTGGAGTGGGAATAGCTGACGTCTGGAAAGGAAATGCCGAAGATCCCGAACACTGGCGAGATTCCCACTACCGCGTGGAAGGGCCCATTGTGGCGCAGCTACAGGCCGCTTTCTTGGATAATTGGCACACCAATAGCCAAGAGGTTTTACACTCGGAAAAGTATTTCCCACTCTTGCAGCCCATGGGTGAATGCCGTGGGCAGGTTTTTCGGAGTTCTCCGGAGGAAGGCAGCGGCAGCGTGCGGCTGATGTACATGCTTTCTATTGCTGCCGCGACCCGTAACCTGCGCATCGCGATCGCCTACTTCGTGCCGGATAGGTTGGCGATTGCTCTACTCGCGGAGGCCAGTCACCGTGGCGTCCGAGTACAAATCATCGTGCCTGGCCACCATATCGACACGGCCATCGTACGGCGAGCCTCGCGGTCAAAATGGAAAAAGCTACTCAAGGCAGGTGTGGAAATTTATGAGTACCAACCGACGATGTACCACTGCAAATACATGATTGTGGACGATATCTGGGTATCGGTGGGTTCGACGAACTTCGACGATCGCTCGTTTCGGTTGAACCGCGAAGCAAATTTGAACGTCTACGATGCACCCTTTGCGGCCACTCAGATCGCAACTTTTGAGGAAGACCTTTTGAAGAGTCGGCAAGTTACTTTGTCCCAGTGGTCCAAGCGGCCATGGAACGAACGAATCATGGAGTTTTTTGCTTCTTTGATTGAAACCCAGCTCTAGAGTGGTAATCCAACTTCCGATGCTAAAGCTCCCCAAATCCGAAATGAGCGCCGAACAAACCGCGGCGGTGGAAGCGTACTTGCAGCGGGACGTCCGCCCAATTTGGGAGGCGGGCGGGGCGGTTTCGTTTGTCGCCTTTGATCCGGTGCTGCAAGAGGCACTGAAATCCACTTTGCGCACGGGTTGCCTTTCACAAGGTTTGGAAAGTATCGCTAAGCTTTTAGACGACGAGAAAAAAGGGCTCGTAGCCGTGCAATCCCGCACGGGCCAGGTTCCCCCAGAGCGAATGAGTCGGCTCTTGTTAGTGACCAACGATGGGAGCGAGCGTTTTTACCGTCAGGTCGCATCTTTGCTCTCTGCTCACGTCGGCCGGCTTTGGTCCCTGCGGGTGGAGACCACGTCCGAATCGCTAGGTATTTTGCTTGCCCGCGGTCCCGCAAAAGCGATCCTTATCAATGACAAAAAAGCGCTAGCGGGTTTTCTCACCGCTCTGGCCCGGAATTTGCCCTAGCTATTTCAAAGTTCAACCCAGCCGAATGCATCAAGGCGACGAAAACGGGATTCACGTTCGAGAGTAAAACGCCGGTCCGCGCGCTGGTCGTAGCGATTTACCGACAGAGTAGGTGCCTCGGAAGTTTCGACTTCAATGAGATTGAAAGAGTTGGGCGCGCCGGGGCGAGTTCGCCACGAAAGGCACGTACCCGCCACGCCGATTACCATGGTGCGCCGAACTTCGGGGTAGCGGTTGGAAGAAAGAGCGGCGAAGGGGTCGTGAATATGCCCACCCACCGTCAAATCAATTGCATACTTTTCGAAGAGTTCCATGGCGCGCTTTCGGCCGCGCAAAAGATTTCCCTCGTCCGATGGTTTGGCACAGTCCATTGGGTGGTGAAACGCCGCGATCCGGACTTTGGCTGGAGCCTGGTTTTCTTGGAGTCGTTGTTCCAATCGGCGCAGGTCGAAATCTCCCTGCACATGGCGCCACTTGCTGGTCGAGTTGAGGCCCGTGACAACCACATCGCCGTAGACAAAATCTTTTTCCAACTGGTCTTTAAACAAGGTTTTAAAACCCCGGTAGGGATGCAAGACCCGCGCGAAAATATTGAAAAGCGGGATGTCGTGGTTACCCGGCACCGCTATGGCAGGCACCGGAAGTAGGCAGTGGGTGAAAGTCTTCGCTTCGGCGAACTGGGAGGCACGGGCGCGCTGGGTGATGTCCCCGGTTAATAGAATCAAATCTGGCTTCAGCTCCGCTAAAGTAGCGATTAACCCTTCTTTTACCCCAGGTAGTACCGTGCCAAAGTGCGGATCGGATAAGTGCGCAATGCGCAATCTACTCATTGGGCGATTCCTTGGCCCGCACCAATTGCAGATCGCCCGGCACTGCCTTTACCCGCAAGGGCGATTGCATGGAAATAATCTCACCGTCGAGAGCAATAGAATGCGATTTTTTGCGAGTGTAGATGGTGAGCTCATCCACGCAAAAGGTTTCTAGTCGTTCGTCGTTCTCAATAGTTTTGAAAATACCACGCAGAACGATCCGCAGAGTTTCTAATTTAGTGACCGGCTTCATCATGACCACCGCCAACTTGTCTTGCTCCATGCAGCGGGCCACATCCATAGACAGATCACGCAACTGCAGCGCGTTGTTGCCGATGAAAATCATGGGGGTGAGCAGCGTCTGGGTCTTCGCTTCGCTCACCAAATCGACTTTCAGCAGCAGGTGCTTGCTGAATAAACTAGCCAGGGTCGACAAAATTACCACTAAGCGGTTTCGACCGAAGCGACTCGTGCGGCTTTCGCGCTCGCGGATCGCCTTCGCATACAAGCCCAGACTCGCGTTGATTAAAAACACGTATCCGTTTACTTCGCCCAGCCTCACCGGTCGCGCTTCCCCCGTCAGAGCGGCCCGGAATGCTTCCGTGGGATCTTCAGGGATTCCATTTGCTCGTGCAAAGAAATTAAAGGTGCCGCACGCGACCGCACCAAAACGCACTGGCTTGCCGTGAGCGGCTTGGGCGACACCGCGGATCGTACCATCTCCACCGGCGGCTACGACTATTCCGCCGTCGGTAATGGCCCTTTCGACGGCGAGCTTGCTTTGTTTTTCAAAATCCTGGGGAGAGTCGGTTGCGTAACGAATGAGCTCGTACCCCAGCTCATCGCAAATGGCCTGAGCCTGCTCGGCTAACGACTGACCCTTACCCTTACCCGATTTGGAATTGGCGATGAGATGGGCACGTCGGGCGGTGGATTGGGTCACAGTATGGGTTCCCTTCTTTTAGGGGGATTTTTCCACGATCTGTTTTAGCTGCGCAAGCCCCTTCTCCATCCCACTGCCCACCATTCTGTTGATACCGACGAAGACATTCACCACTTTTGGAACGAAAGGCATTTTACCGGCGATAACCCAGTTCACCGCAGTGCCGCCGCCTTGCGGACGGAACGTAAACTCGTGGGTGCTCAAGGCCTTGAAGGGCTTGGTGTACTGCTCTTGAATGCGCACTAGCGCATTGGGCGTGCTGTACTCGATGGTCATTTTTCCGGCGCCCACCTCGGTGTTTCCTTCCCAGGTGGTTGTCGCACCCACTCCGGCCGTAGGGCCATCATAGGCAATTTGGATTTTAGGATCAAAGTTCATCCAGGGGTTCCAAACGTTGGATTTGTGAAAATCGTTGGCCTGCTGGAACGCATGTTCCATATCGGTGTCTACAATAATCGAACGCTGGATACGAAAGTCTCCGGGCAGCATCGCTACCACCAACAAAAAGAGCATTAATGCAAGTGGAACCCCGATGAGTATTTTGTTTCGCACACCATTCTCCTTTTACCCTAGCTTAACACAGCGTGAGGTGAGATATGCCGCACCCATGCGAGAAAAGATGCCTGCCTGCACCAATGCGCGATGCACAAAAAACTGTTTGCGTGGCGCTTTGCTTAGAAACAGGAATGATCTAGCCTTGGGTTCATGACCGACGCCGGAATTTCTACCAACGTTGTTGCGTTTCTCCGGCGCTACGTCCAATCCATCCGCAAGCTAGATACGCTCTTGGCTCTGTATTCCGACCGCGACAAGAGTTGGTCGGTAGATGCGATGTCGCGAGCTGTATCGTGTCACCGCAAGGCAGTGTCGCTTTGGTTGGAAGAATTGCGTGCTTCCGGGTTTGTAACGGTTAACGGCTCAAGTGGAGAATACCAATTCTGCTCTTCGCCCCACGACGAAGTCATTGGGGTGCTCGCCAAGGATTACAAAATGCGCCCCGCGAAAGTGATCGATGCCATCGTCAATCGTTCGACCCACACGATGATGGGCTTCATGAATGCCTTTAATTTGGGCGATGGGAGGAACGATGGGGATCAGTAATCTTATTTATGTGCTTTGCGCTTCGATGAGTGTGGGCTGTGCTGGTTTGTTGATTCGCGGCTACGCGCGCGAGCGTAGTCGACTCCTGCTTTGGGCTAGTATTTGTTTTGTGTGCTTGGCTCTCAACAATGTGCTTCTTTTTGTCGACCTGGCTATTTTTCCGCACGTGGACATTTGGGGATCCTTTTGGCGGGCAGGTATTGGCGCGATTGGGGGAGTTCTCCTTTTGTACGCGCTGATCTGGGAGTTGATATGATCGCCGAAAACACCATCGATCTGAGCCGCTATTGGCCGGCGACGCTATTCCTGTCGGGCATCATGATGGTGACCTTCGCCGCCTCCGGCCTGTTCTTTCTCAAGTTTTGGAGCCGTACACGGCAGCCTTTCTTCTTAGCCTTTGCTTTAGCCTGCTGGATGATTTCGATCGAAAGAGTGCTCATGCTTTTTGTTGGGGTAGGAAAAGAGATCCACCCCTCATCTTACATCCTCCGGCTAGTCGCCTTTTCACTGATCATGGCCGCGTTTTTACAAGCGAATCGAAAACGAAAAAATAGCCCGCCTTAAGGGGGGGGCTGTTTCTGAATTCCGGTTGACCTAGTTCTTCCAAACTCGTATTGGCTGAGGATGCTTCGAGCCCTAGCCCTTTCTTGGATCTTGGCGGCAGCCGCGAACGCGATTGGCCCCGCTGAAGTGATTCGCTTTGTGGAGTCCAAAGGCTACTCTCACTACGCCCATATCCGGGCCACCGTGCGTGTGGGGCAGTCGGAGGCTCAGAGCGGTTGGCTGATTTTGGCGCGCCAGGATGAGGGGAAGGGGCCGTATATTGCCCTCATGCTGCAATCCACCGATGAAGAGAGCGGCGAATCACTCGGGGTCACCACCCACCTTTTTGGATTGCACGGGATTGCCCATCGTCTGCGCGACTACCTTTTTCTACGTTCTTCGACGCAGCAGTGGGCGAATTCTGCGCTGCTCACGGAGTTAATCTTAGATATCGATCCTGTCGAGATAATGCAGCGGGGACGCCCTTGGCGCACGGGTCGCTACTCGATTACGCAGGCGCGCGGAGTATATGAAATCTTAGGAATAAATTCCCGGTCGTATTTGAATTTCGATATGCAACAAGTACGCAATGACAGCAGGCGGGGCCTTTGTTCCTTTTTGATTATTCGGGCATATTCTATTCTGGAAGGCCTGCGGAAATAAAAGTGCCCAACTATTCCCCCATCGGAATTTTGCACAGCTGTTTTACGGAGAAATTCGGTGTTCCCCGTCAGGCCATGATGGTTAGTGCGTCGTGGGGAATTTTGAAGTTGAACAAAGATCCCAATTTTTTTGCCGCCCTCGGCGAGCTCGATCGGTTCACCCATCTTTGGCTGCTCTATGACTTTCACCTTCACCCACCGGGAAATTGGCGTCCTACCATAGAGCCGCCGCGCTTGAGCCAAACCAAAAGAGTGGGCGTATTTGCTTCTCGTTCTCCTCACCGTCCGAACGCGATTGGTTTGTCGGCGGTTAAGTTGGAGAAAATCGACCGCTACGCGCCTGGCGGAATTGAAATTTTCGTCAGCGGGTTGGACATCATGGATGGAACGCCGATTTTGGATATCAAACCCTATCTTCCCTACGCCGATCGGATCCAAGACGCCGGCGCGGGCTGGGCCGAAGGCGACGAAGAAAAATATCGGGTGGAGTTTTCAGACGAAAGTTTGCAAGGCATTGCGGCGCTAGGCGCGGATGCCCATCCGCGCTTGCGCGATCTCATCGCTCAGATGTTGGAGTGGGACCCGCGTCCCCGATCTCTAAGAAGTTCGTTTCCCATCGGGGATCCCGCAACGGAGGAACGCGTTTTTGCCTTCCGGGTTGCGGATGTGGATGTGCATTGGCAGGCAGTGGGCCGTACTTTTCACGTGCGCAAAATCTCGGCCTGCCTCACCAGCGATAGTTAGGGTCGGTCATTAATACGATCGCGAGTCGGCAGTCCGCCACTTGATCCACGCCCTCGGTTTGCCGTTCGACTAAACGCTCTAAATGGGGCGTACGAAGGGGGTAGACTTCGAGGTATCGGTCGCTTTCCACGCGCAACAAAGCGGCCATCACCCAAATGTCTAAGTACTGGCGGGTGAGAGACTCTGATTCGTACGGCGTGGGAGGCTTGCGGTCTTCGTGGAAGCTATAAACCTGCACAAAGAAATCGGCTTGGGCTTGGGCGAGGCGTTGGAGCAACTCGGATTCAAAATCGAGAAAGTTTGCCTCGGTCCAGCGGTAGTGGCGAAAACCCACGGTTTCTTCCAGTGCCAGATCCCATCGCACGGAGTTGGCAATACTTCGGACAGTACCGAGGTGGCGCTGGGTCATCAGGCCCATTTGCGTGCGGCGCGCCCGGCGGGGAAAAAACCAGGTAGCCCAACCTGGGTTCTCGGGTTGGAAGGGTGCCCCGTGTTGGCGCAAAACCAGGCTTCCGTGCAAATCCGTGCGCAGAAGGCGTCGGGCCCAGTCATCGTACAGGTATCGGCTTTCGTGGAGAACGCCGGAAATAAAAGGTTCGAACGTATCGCCGGCAAGGCAGGGCGTCGCTAGGCAAAGCGCCAGTAAAACTCCCCCGAGACCTTTCAACACCCCATACCCTCCAGGGGCAGATTTGCCTCCCTGGTCGCGCCTGGCAACTATTTGTTGCCGGGTTCGGCGGGCCGGTGTAACGCGATCTAGTGATAAACCGAAGAACCTTTACCAGTCTGCTTTTCGCCAGTCTTACCCTTGCTCTCGCGGCCCCCAGTGCCTGGGCGGAATTTCGAGTTTGCAACTCGACCGGGGCGGATCTCAACATTGCGTACAGCGTCTATTACACGCGCGGAGACACGCGCAAATATGAGTCCCGCGGTTGGCGCGTGCTGGCGGATAAGGAATGCCGAGACGTCGACCGGTTTGGTAACCGGCGGGTTTGGCTTTTAGGAATGGCTAGAGACGGTTCGATGTGGCAGGGAGCCACCGCAGACGCGGCGGCCCGGACTTTCTGCCAAAAGTCTCACCAGAGTTTTCTCTTCGATGATGGCGTGGATGCCGATGTGCATGATTCGGCAGTAGTTTGCGAACGCAATGGCGGTACTCTTAAAAAATTCCGGGAATTTTTTGGTCAAGCGAATCCGTACACTATCGAGTTCATGCCAGGAAGCGCGGCGCCCGCGCGAGGCGGGGATCGCCCCGACCGTCCGGCGTTGCCGCCTTCTAAGAAAACCCCGCCGATTTGGGAGACTTATCCCGATGAGCCTCGGCAGAACCCAACGCGCCCCCCCACCGGTGCCGACCTTCGCTCCAGACTAAGGCTGCATTTCCATCGCTCGCGTGAGAATTCGTCGAAAACGATCCACTCGGGTTACGGAGGGCGCACTGCCAAATTTATCGAACTCCGGAGTGAGTAAGTAGCGGTTGGCCACCTCCACGCCTTCGCGCTGCAAGAGCCGAAAGATATCCTTGGTCTCGAGCAAAGCCATTTTATCGTCCGAGGACATTTTACCGTCCGGAAAAAGCCGTTCGGGATCAAAAATTCTCGCCTCGTCGATCAGGCCCGGAATGGTCGGGTGACGAAATTGGGGAAAGCGTTCGTAGATACTATGCTGATACGCCCGGATTAACTCACCACTCATTTTTACGTACGGGTCGGCGTCTTGGCGGGCTCGCAGGTTCGCTATCTCTTCGGCCGTGGCTTGGTGGTCCCAATCAGGGTTATTTGCTTGATTGAAATCGATCCGCTGGGTGTGAACGTTACCTTCGTCCACAAATTTTAAACCGGCCGCCTTAAGCGCTTCCTCACCTACTCCCAAGCGGGTGGCGTCTCCACGTCGAGTAAATGAACGATTGTCTATACGCGCCACTTGATTGTTGGCTAAAACGGCTTGTCCGGCAGCGATAACCTCAACACCATGACCAAAGTCTTTAATTGCCCTTTTGTACAAGCTATCGTGGGTAGCCAGATTCTTACCCGGTTCTTCGGCCGTTTCACCAGGGGCTCGCAGGGACCAAATGAGCGCCTGGTAATGGCCTTGCCTCACGACGAGATAGATATAAATCCCGTCTTCTTTCTGCGCGCGAGGTAGCGGCTGACCGAGCGCCAAACCAATGCCGGCTACTTCCAGTGCCGCCGGGTAGTTTTTCGGGCGTGGCGTGTGGGCCAGCGCGACATACTTGTCGGGGCAGGAGACCAGAACAGCGGCGGGGTCGGCGGCGTGCGCCGCCCAGACCCAAAGACTCGCGACGAGCACACAGGCAATTTGTCGAATCTGCACTATCGGCCCTTGCTGAAATGAGGTTGGCCCCAAGGGGCTTTGGTCTCCATATTATATGATATTATTGGGGCGATTCCCCCCACTACCGGAGCTGCCATAATGCGCCTCTCAGACACGCTGCGCCAAGCTTTTCGTCGCCTATTTAATCTGGAGTTCAGCTCTTCGGTCGCGCGGGCCTTTTTAAGCCGCTATTTCCAAGCTGGCAAAGTGTATCGCGTGTGGTTCGGCGATTTGCGGGGTACCCGCCTGAAATACGATGGCCAAATGACGTTCCACTCCATGCTAGGGCTATTGGATCGCAAAAATTTTCGTTTCTTGGCGCGTGCCCTGCGTGCGGCGGGGGTGTTGCGGCCGGGAATGGTGGTGGCCGACGTGGGTGCCAATGTCGGGATTTACTCCCTTTGGTTTTCTCGGCTGCTCGCTCCTTACGGAGGCGCGCGCATTTACGCTTTTGAGCCGGCACCCTCGGCGGGCGAATTGCTTCGCTACCACGTAGCCGAGAATGCCGCTCGGGATGTGGAGTGGGTCCCCATGGGAATCTCGGACCAAGTGGGGCAGGCGGAGTTTTTTATGACCCCGAATCACGCGGTGTCTTCTCTGTATCGCGACCATGCGGCGGGTGCTGGTGATATGCAGTCGATGCAAATTCAGACCACGACTTTCGAAGATTTCTTCTCCGATGGACGGGAGTGCCCGGACTTTATCAAAATCGATATCGAGGGCGCGGCTGCCAAGGCGCTGCAGCGGATCGATAGCTGCATCGAGAACAAACGCCCGGTCTTTCTCATCGAATCCCACGACGTGGCCGAAGACCGGGAAATCGCGTCGGTAGCCCGGCGCCACCACTACCGCGGCTTTCGTTTGAACGACCTAAAGTGGGTAAAAGACTACCAGGCCACCCACCCGAGTCGCGACGGAGTCTGGGGAAATCTGCTCTTTTTCCCGGAAGAACTCTGCTCCAAGGTCGAAGCGGTCCTCCCTCGTTAGTGCTTGGAATCTCAGCCGAAAACCCTTGCTGGTGGCCGTTCTCCGGTAATTTAGGCTTGCGCGAATGCTTCAGTTCGGTTAAATTCCCCGCCCGAACATGGAGGTTGGTATGCGGTTGGTGCTTGGATTTTTGCTGGTTTCATCTCTCGCGGCGGTAAATGGTTTTGCGCAAGAACCCACTCCCCCGACGACTTTCGAGCCGACTCCCATCGACGAACTCACCATTCCCCCTGTGCCGGAATCGCCGGTGCCGGAGATGTCGAGGCCAGAGCCTGTCCCCGCTCCGATTCCGCTGGATGAGGTTTTGCCCGCTCCCATGTCCACACCGTTGGAGGCGCCCGCTTTAGGGCTGCCCCAAAATAGCTCCCTGCTTTATGACACCGCCGCGGAATTACCGGCGATTGCCCAAGCATTGCGGGAGAAGCGCTTTTTCTCCGACGCGGGCCATTCGATGGCTGCAGCGATTCTGACGGGTTGCAGCCCCGGCGTGGAGCCTCGCAAAAAAGCAGACAACATGGAAGCGATGTACCGCGCGATCCTCGATCGCAAGTTCCCGGTGATTGTGGTTTCCATTGGCGCCTTGGGATTGCCCACCATGGAGCCGCAGATTTCGCTCCTAGCTGCGACTTTGGTTTGCAAGCAAGGTGGGCGCACGGTTGTGGAAACGTTGGATTCTCTCGATGCCGCCTTTGCGGAGCTCCAGGCACCGCCTTACGCGCTCAAGCAATATTTTCACAACCTGATCGTGGCCGCCAATCTAATGTATTAAAAAAAAGGGGTCACGCGAACGTGACCCCTTTTTGTACGGAAAAAGTTTTTCTGCTTACTGCGCGTTTTCCCAGCATTCCGTAAGTTTGCAAGTTCCCCGGCCTTTGCTTTGGCAAAGTGCCATGGACGCGCTTGCGGGGCCGGCAATTTTTGTGCAGCCTTCATTTTCGTCACTGCTGAACAAACTGCATTTCACTTTCGCATTCGCTCCCGATTTAAACTCGGTACCCCGAGAATCGACGGCTTTGCATTCTGCGAGCGGCGGAATTGTGAAGTCGTCGGCAAAGCTGATAGCGGATACGGTGATGAAAAGTGCAAGCAACAAACTACGCATGGAATAAACCCCCAATTAGAAACGTTTAAGTATGTCCTAAATGCACGGTTAATAAGTTTGTAATGGGGTGTCAAGAACGCCTGCCGGGGCGACATGCGAAAGTGAATTCTTCGAATTCAATGGGCGCGCGAACCGCTCGATGTAGTTGCAACGGCGGCATAGGTCTTCGACCAAATGGCCTTGTCTAAAACCCGCGATCATTTTTTGTGCGCGAGCACCGGCTAAAATCCGGGTGAGGGGCTGATCCTTCACATTGCCTAAGGCAATAACGCCTTCTTTGTCCAGGCAACACGGAACCACCGTACCGTCGACCAAAACACCGAAATGGGACGATAAACCTTGGCACGTTCCGGCAACGCCCAGTGTGGGCAGTTCCAGTGCTGGCCATACAAATTCCGTATCAAAATGCATCGACAGACGCTGTTTGATTGGAACGGATTTTCCTTGGCTCAGATCCCACTCGCTGGGAACGTGCACGCCAAAGCGAGCTTCAATCCGGCTCAACACATCTTGGTTGGTTGCTTCCATGCCGCGCGGGTTGCGCAAATTCCAAAGTCGGTAGTTGATGTAGAGCTCTGGTCGTCTCGCAAACGCTGCCTCAGTAAACTGGAAAATTCGCTCCAAATAGACGGAAGAATCCTTGGCGCCAAAGTTATCGGCAAAACTGTGAAGCGAAAAACTCACCTGGCGAAAAGCGGGGTGCAAAAGAAGCTCGGCTTCTTTTTCTCGCAACAAAACTCCATTGGTGACTAAAAAAATCTGCAGTTGGGCGCGGTGGCAAATTTCCACGAGTTCGGCGAGCTTCGGG
>CAZBJE010000066.1:0-17349 GCA_964492125.1 uncultured Pseudobdellovibrionaceae bacterium
CCGCGAAGGCGGCCGCACTGTCGGCGCCGGCGTGGTTACCGAGATTTTGGAGTAACCGGTGCAAAGTCAGAGAATTCGTATTCGGCTAAAAGCTTTCGACTACAAGCTTTTGGACCAATCTGTTTCGGAAATCGTGGAAACGGCACGTCGTACGGGAGCGCGCATTGCGGGCCCGATTCCGTTGCCCACGAAGATTAACCGCTATACGGTGCTACGCTCACCTCACGTGGATAAAAAGTCGCGTGAGCAATTTGAGATTCGCACCCATAAGCGACTTATCGATATTCTCGAACCGACGCAGAACACGATCGACTCTCTGATGAAGCTCGATCTTTCGGCCGGTATCGATGTGACGATTACTTTGTGAGGACCGCATGCTGTCTCTGCCCTTATATGACATGAGCAAAAAGAAGGTCGGTAATGTCGACCTCAGCGACGAAGTGTTCGCGGCGGAAGTACGCCCGTACCTGCTCAACGATGCGGTTCGCTACCAAATCGCCAAGCGATACGAATACCGTACCGCTAACTCGCTGACCCGTACCGAAGTGCACGGTACTGGCAAAAAAATGTTTAAACAAAAAGGCACCGGCCAAGCGCGTCACGGCACGGCCAAGGCTCCGATTTTCGTCGGCGGCGGTAAGGCTCACGGGCCTCGTCCTCGTCGGGTTCAGCGCAAGCTGAACAAGAAAGTCCGCCGCGCCGCTTTGATCAGCGCTCTCTCGCTGAACCAAAAGTCGGACCGTCTATTTGTCGTTGATAAGCTCGAGTTGAAAAAACTCAGCTCGAAAACGGCTTCCGAATGCCTCAAAGCTTTCGGCGTCACGACGGCTCTGGTGGTGAATAGCAATAAGGCGGAAGCCGAAATGCATTTCAACCGTAGCGTGTGCAACCTCGAGAAGGTGAAATTCATCGCTCCCGAGGGGATGAACGTTTTTGATGTTCTCAAATACAAGAACGTGATCATCAGCAAGAGCGCGGTCCAGCAGCTCTCGGAAAGGTTGAGTTGATCCATGTTTGATATCATTCGCCGACCGCTGATCACCGAGAAAAATACCCGTCAACAGGGTGCCTTCAATGAATACGCCTTTGAAGTCTCGCTGACGGCCAACCGCAAGCAGGTCAAAGAAGCCATCGAAAAGCTCTTTGGCGTGAAAGTAGAACGCGTTAACACGCTGATTTCTCGCAAGCCGGCTCGCAAACTCGGCAAAATGCCGGGTAAACGCCGTCTCTGGAAGAAGGCCATCGTAAAATTGAAGGAGGGCGACAAATTCGAATTTGCCGCCAGCTAAGCAATGCCAACTATTTCATATAATCCGACAACACCTTCGAGACGGTTCATTACCGGCTCTGATTTCTCCGAGCTTTCTAAAAAAAGGCCCGAAAAGAATCTGGTTGAAGCTAAGCCCAAACAGGGTGGCCGTAATAGCTACGGTTGCATCACTTCCCGTTTTCGTGGCGGTGGCCACAAACGGAAGTACCGCATCATTGATTTCCGCCGTAACAAGCTGGAAATCATCGGAACGGTTGCTGCCTTTGAGTATGATCCTAACCGGTCTGCTCGCCTGGCGCTGATCCACTACAAGGACGGCGAAAAGCGTTACATTTTAGCTGCCGAAGGCATGAAAATCGGCACCGAGATCGTCGCTTCGGAGTCCGCAGATATTCAGATCGGCAATGCCCTTCCGCTGCGCAAGATTCCAGCCGGCACCAATTTGCACAACATCGAGTTCCGTCCCGGCGCGGGCGGCAAGATGGTTCGTAGCGCAGGCGGCATGGCTGCCCTGGTTGGCTTTGAAGCCGGCTACGCACAGCTCCGCATGCCTTCCGGCGAAATCCGGATGGTCTCGGAAGACTGCTGGGCCACGATCGGCCAAGTAGGCAATTTAGAACACGAGAACCGAGTCATTGGGAAAGCCGGCCGCAATCGCTGGTTGGGCTTCCGTCCGCATAACCGCGGCGTTTCCATGAACCCGGTAGATCACCCGATGGGTGGCGGTGAAGGCCGCACCTCCGGCGGTCGTCACCCGACTACCCCGTGGGGCAAGAAAACCAAGGGCATGAAGACCCGTAACAGCAAACGCACCGATCGCTTCATCATTCGGGATAGAAGGAGAAAATAGTCCATGGCTCGTTCGATTAAAAAAGGCCCTTTCGTGGCCGCCGACCTACTTAAAAAGGTCGAAAAGGCGCAAGCCACGAGCGATAAACGGGTCATTAAGACTTGGTCTCGCCGCTCGACGGTGGTGCCGGAGTTTGTTGGATTAACGTTTGCCGTGCATAACGGCCGCAAGTTCCTGCCTGTTTTCGTCACCGAAAACATGGTGGGGCATAAGCTCGGCGAATTCGCCGGGACCCGTTCTTTCATCGCCCATTCGGGCGATCGTAAGACGAAGGTGGAAGGAGCAGCGAAGTAATGGAAATCACAGCTATGCTTCGTTACGCCCGCATCACCCCGCGTAAAGCGCGGTTGGTGGGCGACTTGTGCAAAGGTCTTCCGGTCGCTAAGGCTGGCTTTCAGCTCGACTACTCGCAGAAGAAGGGCGGCAAATTGCTGTCCAAGCTTCTCAAGTCGGCCGTTGCCAACGCCCGCGAAAAAGGCGGCATTGATTTGGAAAACCTGTACGTGAAACGGGTAGTCGTGGGCGATGCGCCCATGCTCAAGCGGTTCATGCCTCGCGCCATGGGGCGAGCCACGAAGATTCGCAAAAAAATGAGTCATGTCACGATGATTCTGGACGAGGCAAGGTAGGAAACGTGGGACAGAAGACACATCCAATTGGTTTCCGTCTTGGAGTAAACAAGACGTGGAGCTCGAAGTGGTACAGCAAGACTGAATACGTCAAGTTCCTCCACGAAGATTTGAAGTTGCGTGCGTTTCTGAAGAAGAAACTGCGCCACGCCGGCGTCTCGAAAATTGAAATCGAACGCGTTGCCCAAAAAGCCAAAATCAATATTTTCACCGCCCGCCCTGGGATTGTGATCGGCAAAAAAGGTTCCGGCATTGATCAATTGAAGATCGAAGCCCAGAAAATCGCCAAAAGCGAAATCTTTTTGAACATCATGGAAGTCCGCAAGGCGGAGGCCGATGCCCAGCTGATTGCTGAGAGCATTGCCGACCAACTCCAGAAACGTATCGCTTTCCGCCGCGCCATGAAAAAGGCGATGAGCCAAGCGTTCAAGTTCGGCGTTGCGGGTATTAAAGTTCAGTGTTCGGGTCGTTTGGGCGGCGCGGAAATCGCGCGCGTCGAGCGTTACGCGGAAGGCAGCGTTCCGCTGCATACGTTGCGCGCCGATATCGACTACGGCACCACGGAAGCGTATACCACCTATGGCCAAATCGGCATCAAGGTCTGGGTATACAAGGGAGAAGTGCTCGGTAAGGGCCATTACGAGAAGTCGGAAGCCGTTCCCGCACAACAGCAGCCTGAGGCGAAGTAGTTATGTTAGCACCCAAGAGAGTTAAATATCGCAAGATGATGAAGGGCCGCATGAAGGGCAAAGCCTACCGTGGCTCTACCCTCAATTTCGGCGATTTCGGCTTGCAAGCGTTGGAATGCGGACGCATCACCGCCCGTCAGATCGAAGCGAGTCGTGTTTGTATCACTCGCCACGCGAAGAAATCTGGGAAGATGTTCATCCGTATTTTTCCTGATAAGCCGATTTCGAAAAAGCCTGCTGAAACCCGCCAAGGCGGTGGTAAAGGGGCTCCGGAATACTGGGTTGCGACTATTCGCCCGGGTTTGATTTTGTTCGAAATGGAAGGCGTGACCGCCGATGTGGCTAAGCAAGCGTTCGCGCTGGCTTCCCATAAGCTGCCGCTGAAAACTAAGTTTATCCAACGGGGAGTAACGTTGTAATGAAAGCCTCGGAACTGAGAGAACTCTCCGCCGCGGATTTGAAAACCCGCGTCGGTCAGTGGAAAGAAGAGCTCTTTCGCGCCAAGCTGAAGAAATTCGGCGGCGAAGTGAAAGACACCACGGCTGCCCGCAAATTGCGTCGCACGGTTGCTCGCGCCGCTACGATTTTGGGAGAAAAGGCACGTGGCTGAGATGGAAGTAGAAGTTAAGAAGAAGAATCGTCAGACAATCCGTGGCGTCGTTACTAGCGACAAAATGGACAAAACGCGGATCATTCAAGTGAAGCGTCGTCTGAAGCACGGCCTGTATCAAAAAGCCGTGATCCGGGATGCGAAGTTTTTCATCCACGACGAAAAGAACGAAACCAAAATCGGTGATCAAATCATCGCAGTGGCGACCCGTCGCTTGTCTAAGAACAAGAACTTTCGCCTGCTGAAGATTTTGGAAAAGGGTGCGTAAGTCATGATTCAAAACGAATCTTATTTGAACGTTGCGGACAATTCAGGCGCCCGCACCGTCATGTGCTTCAAGATTTTGGGTGGTAGCCGCCGTCGCTACGCGAGCATCGGCGACATCATTGTCGTCGCGATCAAAGACGCGCTGCCGACCTCCAAAGTCAAGAAAGGCACTGTGGCGAAGGCCGTGGTTGTGCGGACAAAACGCGAAATCCGTCGTGCCGACGGTTCGCTGATCCGCTTTGACGACAACGCCGCCGTGCTCTTGAACAATAATTTGGAACCGCTTGGAACGCGTATCTTCGGCCCCGTGGCAAGAGAGCTTCGCGTCCCCTCCAAGGACGGTTACATGAAGATTATCTCGTTAGCACCGGAGGTGCTGTAATGGAACAACGGGTAAAAGAACGCACTGTGTTTCACGTCAAGAAGAACGACATCGTTCAAGTCATGACGGGCCGAGACAAAGGCAAAACCGGAAAAATTTTGCGCATCAACAATAAGACCGGCAAGGTCGTTGTTGAAAAAGTGAATATGATCAAGCGCCATAAAAAGGCGACTGGCACGACCCCGGGCGGCATCCTGGAGATGGAAGCCCCCATTCACGCATCGAACGTTCTGCTCTATTCCGACAAGCTCGGCAAGGGCGTGCGAACGCAAGTGAAGGCTGTGGACGGCGGCAAGAAAGTCCGTTTCAACGCCAAAAACAATCTCCAGTTGGATAAGTGAAATGATTAGACCGCGTTTATTAGAACATTTTCAAAAGAAAATCGTGCCGGAGCTCATGACCGAGCTCAAGTATGAGAACCCTATGCAGGTTCCCAAGCTTGAAAAGATTGTCGTCAGCATGTGCTTGAAAGAAGCCACCAGCGACATGAAGGTCATGGAAGTGGCGATGTCGGAACTTTCCGCCATCACCGGCCAAAAACCCAAAATGACCCGCTCCAAAAAAGCTATTGCGGCTTTCAAACTCCGCGCTGGCATGCCGTTGGGCGCGGTGGTCACTTTGCGTGGCGCCAAGATGTACGAATTCCTGGATCGCTTTACTAACGTGGCTTTGCCTCGTGTACGCGACTTCCGCGGCCTTTCGCCGACGGGTTTCGACGGCGCCGGCAACTACTGCGTGGGCGTGAAAGAACAGATTATTTTCCCCGAAATCAACTACGACAAGATCGACAAGACCCGGGGTATGAACGTAGTTTTCCAAACGTCGGCAAAGAACGACTCGGAAGGCTTTCAGCTTCTTGAAAAGCTGGGCATCCCCTTCCGGAAGAAGGGTACCTAAGAATGGCTAAAACATCCTTGATGGTTAAAGCGGCGCGGAAGCCTAAGTTTAAGGTCCGCAAGTACAATCGTTGCCCCCGCTGCGGGCGTTCGCGGGCTTTCCTGCGTAAGTTTCATCTTTGCCGTCTGTGCTTCAGACAGTTGGCGTTACAGGGTCTTTTGCCCGGTGTGATTAAGGCGAGCTGGTAACTAACTATGATGACAGATCCCATTGCAGATTTATTGACTCGGGTTCGTAACGGCGTCCACGCTAAGCAACCCAAAGTAGATGTCCCGGCCAGCCAGTTAAAAGTGGCTGTTGTCGACCTTTGGAAAAAAGGCGGCTACATTCGCGACTACAAACTCTACCGCCAAGATCAGCGCGGTATTCTGCGTATCTACCTGAAGTACGTGGACAAGGGCGTTCCGGTTATCCAAGGCATCCGCCGCGTCAGCAAACCCAGCCGTCGCGTTTATGCTTCGTACGACCAGATCCCAAAAGTTTTGAATGGCCTCGGAATGGCCGTCATCTCCACCTCCAAAGGTGTGTTGAATGACGATGCTGCTCGCGAGACCAAAGTTGGTGGCGAAATCCTTTGCTCGATTTGGTGAGATGAATGTCTAGGATTGGAAAAAAACCGATTACGTTGTCCCCGGGCGTGAAAATCACGTTCAACAAACCCAATTTGGAAGTAAGCGGTAAGGGCGGCACGATGAAGCGCACCCTGCCCGACTCCATCGCTTTGGAAATCAAGTCGGACGTCATCAACGTGACGAATGCGTCAGATGATCCGGATTTGAAAGCGTTGTACGGCCTTAATCGTACGCTCATCGCCAATATGGTGAAGGGTTGTTCGGAAGGTTACGTAAAGCAGCTCGAGCTTCAGGGCGTCGGTTACCGCGCGCAAACCGCCGGAAACCGCATCAACCTGACGCTAGGCTTCTCGCACCCTGTGGAATTTGATTTGCCGACGGGTATCACCGCGGCAGTGGAAGCGAACACCAAAATTACGCTCAAAGGCGCCGATAAGGATCTTTTGGGTGTGACCGCGGATCGTCTACGCAAGATTCGGCCTCCTGAACCCTATAAGGGCAAGGGAATCCGCTATGCCGGCGAAGTAGTCACCCTGAAACAGGGCAAGACGGCCGGAAAGTAAGAGGAACGCATGTCTAAGGTTATTCGCAATACTACCAGCCCTCGAGCCGCTACCCGGCTTAAGCGCAAAGTTCGGATCCGCAAAAAGATCCAGCTTCACCAAGGTAAAGTGGCCCGTCTCGTGGTCTATCGGAGCAACAAGTTCTTGTATGCTCAGTTGATCGACGACGGAGCGGCGCACACTGTAACCCAAGCCAATACGGCCGAAGAGACCTTCAAAGGCCTCAAGTCCCGCCACAATATCGAAGCGGCGAAGACTTTGGGTGGATTGATTGGAAAACGGGCGTTGGAAAAGAAGGTCGACAAGATTTTGTTCGACCGCAACGGATTTGATTACCACGGTCGCATCAAGGCGATTGCCGATGGCGCGAGAGAGGCAGGGCTTCAGTTCTAATGGCTAAGTTTCAACGCATTAATCCCAACGATTTAGATCTGGCAGAACGCATTGTTTACATCAACCGCGTCGCCAAAGTGGTAAAGGGCGGCCGTCGTTTCAGCTTCAGCGTGATTGTGGTCGTCGGTGACTCCAATGGTCACGTCGGCATCGGATTGGGCAAAGCCCGTGAAGTGCCCGAAGCCATTCGCAAAGCCGGTGAATCGGCCCGCAAAAACATGTTTAAGATTCCACTTTCGCAAGGCACTTTCCCGCACGATGTGCAGGGCAAGTTCGGAGCCGCTTCGGTGCTGCTCCGTCCGGCCTCGGAAGGTACGGGCGTCATCGCCGGCGGCGCTTGCCGCTCGGTGCTTGAAATGGCAGGTGTGCGTAACGCCTTGACCAAAGCTTTTGGAACCACGAACCCGCATAACTTGGTTCGCGCAACTTTGGATGGCCTGAGAGCCCTGCGCAGCCCCGAAGATATCCGTCGGATGCGTGCGTCAGAGGGACAGGCTTCCTAACTTAGGAAGACCGGTATAAAATCGCCATGGCAAAAAAACTTGAATTAAAATTGGTTCGCAGTGTGGCTGGTACGCCAGAGTGGATGAGAGTCATTGTCCGCACCTTGGGCTGCCGCAAAATGAACAAAGTAAACATCGTAGGCGACACCGGCGCTATCCGCGGCATGGTTGCCAAGGTCCCGCACCTCGTAGCGATGAAAGAAATAGAGGGTTAGGCGCATGGCGCAAGATCTCGCATTGGGCCTGGATAATCTCCAAGCTTCTGAAGGTTCCCGTACGAAACGGATTCGCCGTGGTCGCGGTACTGGCTCTGGTTTAGGCAAAACCGCTGGTCGTGGCGGCAAGGGCCAAACGGCCCGCTCCGGTAAAGGTCGCCCGCGCGGCTTTGAAGGCGGCCAGATGCCGCTGCACCGCCGCTTGCCGAAATTCGGCTTTAATTCGCCGTTCAAACGGCATTTTCAGCTGGTGAATGTTTTCGCTTTGGAAACCCATTTTAATAATGGCGACACGGTGGACGCCAAGGCGTTGGCGGATAAGGGGCTCGTGAAGACAACCGATGGCCTGATCAAGGTTCTCGGCGAAGGCACGCTCTCCAAGAAGCTCAACGTCAAAGCACATAAGTTCTCCAAGTCGGCTACTCAGAAAATCAACCAGGCCGGTGGTCAGGTCGAGGAAGTAAAAATCCCGGGCGAGTCGGCAGAGGAGAGCAACGTTGGCGGCGGTTGAGGGTCTCACTAAGATTCCGGAGCTTCGGCGCCGGATTTTGTTCACCATTGGGTTAGTTGGGGTTTATCGGCTCGGGTGTCACATCCCGGTTCCCGGTATCAACACCGAATCCCTTGCGAAGTTCTTTCAGAACAACCAAAACACCTTATTCGGGATGCTGAATATGTTCTCAGGCCAAGCGCTTGAGAACGCGTCCATCTTCGCGCTGGGCATCATGCCCTACATCAGCGCGTCGATTATCTTTCAGCTCCTCACTTCGGTTTGGCCGCACCTGCACTCTCTGTCGAAAGACGGCGAAATGGGCCGACGCAAAATCAACCAATATACTCGTTACGCCACCGTCGTCTTGGCCATGTTCCAGGGCTTCGGGATTGCTTCGGCTTTGATGAGCGCAGATGCGGGCTTCGTCCTGCCTGGTGTGCACTTCAAATTCCTAGCCGTCATCACCTTGGCTGCGGGTACTGCCTTTATCATGTGGCTCGGTGAACAAATCACCGAACGCGGGATTGGCAACGGCACGTCCATCATCATCTTCTCGGGTATCGCCGCAGGCATTCCATTGAATGCGCAGCACACCTTCCAGATGGTGAAAGACGGTCAGCTTTCTCCGCTCATATTGGTGCTCTTGGTCGCCTTTATGGTGGCCGTGGTGGGTGTCATCATTTTCTTGGAGCAAGGCCAACGTCGTTTGCCCATCCAGTACGCCAAACGGCAAGTGGGTCGGCGTCTTTACGGCGGTCAGGCCGCGCACCTTCCCTTGAAGATCAATACCAGTGGTGTGATCCCGCCCATCTTCGCGTCCTCTTTGTTGATGGCGCCGATGACTGTGATCGCGTTCCTGCCGGCGAATTCGGTTACGTCCTATATCCATGACACGATTCAACGCGGCGGCACGGTCTACTACATGATCTACGTCAGTCTTATCGTGTTTTTCTGCTTCTTCTACACTGCGGTCGTCTTCAATCCTGAAGATGTTGCGGAGAACCTGAAGAAGTACGGCGGGTATATTCCCGGGATCCGTCCTGGTAAAAACACGGCCGATTACATCGACCGCGTTCTTTCTCGCATCACGGTCGGCGGCGCTCTTTACATCACCTCCGTCTGCTTGTTGCCGGACTTCCTGATTCAACGCTTCAAAGTCTCGTTCTTCTTCGGAGGAACAACCTTGCTGATCTTGGTCGGCGTGGCTTTGGATACCGTGGCTCAGATCCAGACTTTCTTGCTGACACGGGACTACGAAGGCTTCATGAAAAATGCCAAGCTTCGGGGACGCCGGGGATAGCGCTTAAGTGGATATCACGGTATTCCTGGGTGCTCCCGGTTCTGGCAAAGGTACGCAAGCCAAGATCCTAGCCAAGCAGTTCGGCTTTATCCATCTATCGACGGGCGATATGCTTCGCGCGGCTATCCAGAAGGGTACCGACACCGGTCTCAAAGCGAAGTCGTTCATCGATTCTGGGAACTTGGTTCCCGATGATGTGATGATTGAGCTGATCGAGAAGACGCTTGGCGAACTTCCCACTCATTCCAAAATTATTCTCGACGGGTTTCCGCGTACGGTTGCGCAAGCCGACTCGCTGGACAGGAATGAGAGCACGCGAGTGGATCGCGCGGTGTACTTCGATGTACCGTCCGCCCTTTTGCTTGAACGGCTTACCGGTCGGCGGATTTGTTCGAAATGCGGCCACTCCTTTCACGTAAGTTTCCTGCCACCTAAAAAGGCGGGCGTTTGCGACGAATGTGGGAACACTTTGACCCAGCGGCCCGATGACGCCGAAGGGGTCGTTAAGCGTCGTTTGGAAGTTTTCACCCAGCAGAATCAGCCGCTGCTCGACTTCTACGAGAAGGCCGAAAAACTGCAGCACCTCGATGCCGACACCGAAGTGGACTTGTTACAGTCCCAACTGGTAGAAGCTCTGAACTAATGGTCACCCTGAAATCAAATCGTGAACTGGACCTCATGCGGCAGGCCGGACGGCTTGTCTCCGAAGTCCTACAAGAAGTCGCGGCTTTGGTTAAGCCGGGGATGACACTGGCAGAGCTGGATCGAGAGGCGGAAGAACGGACCCTCGCGCGCGATGCTAAACCCGCGTTCAAAGGCTACCTCGGCTATCGCCATACTCTTTGCACGTCGGTGAACGAGCAAGTAGTCCACGGTATCCCCACCGATCGAGCCTTAGTGGAAGGCGATATTGTCGGTTTGGATTATGGGTTGGTCTACAAAGGTTTTTACGGCGACAGCGCTGTAACAGTACCGGTCGGCCCGATCAGTGAGCGATCGGCTCGTCTGATGCGCGCCACCCGAGATTCTCTCTATGCGGCCATCGACGCTTCGCGTGAAGGCAACACTATTAAGGATGTTGCCCGCGCTGTCGAAGACACCGTGAAAAGTTTTGGTTACGGGATCGTCCGTGAGTTTGTGGGCCATGGCATCGGCCAGAAGCTGCACGAGGATCCCCAGATTCCCAACTACGCTGCAGGGGCCTCAAACCTTAAGCTGCGCAAGGGAATGACGATTTGCATCGAACCCATGATTAACGAGGGGGGCTCCGGCGTACGGGTCCTCTCCGATAAGTGGACGGCGGTAACGGTCGACGGTAAACGTTCTGCCCATTTCGAGCACACGCTTGCGATCACGGACGGAGCTCCAGAAATCCTCACGGAGTGGGTAATTCCCCGCTTCGATTCCATTCTGAGCTCCATGACGGTGACCGGCTGACAGAAAAGCACACGATCCGGGAGAAAGAGGGATGGCCAAAGAGGACTTGATAGAGGTCGAAGGAGTGGTTAGAGAGCTACTCCCCAACGCCATGTTTCGAGTGGAGATCCCCAACGGCAAAATCGTGTTAGCCCATATATCCGGTAAGATGCGGATGCATTACATCCGCATTCTGGTCGGCGATAAGGTCAAAGTGGAGCTCTCTCCATACGACCTCACCCGCGGACGCGTTACCTATAGGGCTAAATAAGGATCCGCTGATTTCGAATTTGATTTGGTTAATTGACAACTTGGGACGAAGTCGCCTAAATAAGACCTTCGTTCATTTTAAGGGTATAAAAAGTCGTGAAAGTCAGAGCTTCAGTAAAGAAAATCTGCAATAAATGCAAGGTCTTACGGCGGGGCGGCGTAGTCCGCGTCGTTTGCGAAGATCCGCGTCATAAACAGAGGCAGGGTTAGCAGTGGCACGTGTCGCAGGGATTGACCTTCCCAGAAACAAACGCATTGAAATTGGTTTAACGTACGTCTTCGGAATCGGGCGGAGCATGTCCAAACGCATTCTGAAAGCGGTCAACGTAGACCCAAATATCAAGACTGATGTCATCACCGAAGATGATCTCGGCAAAATCCGTGAACACATCGATAAAACGATCGATGTCGAAGGGGAATTGCGCCGGGTAGTCGGGATGAACATCAAGCGCCTGATGGACTTGGGAACCTACCGGGGCATCCGCCACCGTCGTGGTTTGCCGGTTCGCGGTCAGCGCACCCACACCAACTCGCGTACGCGCAAAGGCCCACGTAAAACCGTGGCCGTGCGTAAACAGCTTAAAGTCATGAAGTAAGGACAGCATAAGTGAGCACTGAAAATACGACGCTCGACGAGTCGGCGGAAAAGCCAGTCGAAGCAGCCAAGGAACCCGGCAAAGAAGCGGCGGCTACGGCCCCGAAAGATCCGGTAAAAAAGAAACGCGGTCGTCGGGAGATCCCGAACGCACTGGCGTACATCCAAAGCTCCTTCAACAATACTCTTGTCACCATCACCGATCCTACCGGCGGAGTGATCTGCTGGTCGTCGGCAGGTAAAAAAGGTTTCAAAGGCGCTCGCAAGAGCACCCCGTTTGCGGCGCAAGTCGCGGCGGAAGATGCAGCTCGTATGGCCGTGGATAACGGCGTGCGGTCTTTGTCTGTTTTTGTTAATGGACCGGGCGCGGGCCGTGAAACGGCGTTGCGTGGTCTGCAAGTTGCGGGTCTGAAAATCAGCTTGATTCGAGATATCACCCCGATCCCGCATAATGGTTGCCGTCCGCCGAAACGCCGGCGTGTTTAATTAGGAGCATTAGTCTTGGCACGATCCACTACCTCTGTTTGCAAAAGCTGCCGTCGGGAAAACATGAAACTCTTCCTTAAGGGAGAGCGCTGTTTGACTGACAAATGCGCGTTTGAGCGCCGCTCGTACCCGCCTGGCCAACACGGTCAGCGTCGGACCAAGCTTTCGGATTACGGTCTTCAGCTGCGTGAAAAGCAAAAGCTTAAACGCGTCTACGGCGTACTCGAAAAGCAGTTCCGTCGGTACTTCGGCATCGCGAACCGTAAGCGCGGCGCCACTGGCCACATGCTCTTGCGTGTGCTCGAAACCCGCTTGGACAATGCGGTTTACCGCATGGGCTTCGCCGACAGCCGCAAAGAAGGCCGTCAGCTGGTCACGCACTCGCACTTTCTGGTCAACGGAAAGTCCGTGAACGTCTCCAACACCATTCTTAAAGTGGGCGATGAAGTCACTGTCCGGGAAAAAAGCCGGAAAGCAGTCACCATTCTTCGCTCCATGGAAAACGCCAAGAAGCGCGAAATCCCGGATTGGTTGGAAATCAATCCCTCGGAATTTAAAGGCCGGGTGAAATACCTGCCCGAGCGCAACCATGTGTCGTTGCCGATTGAAGAGAACTTAGTCGTCGAATTGTATTCGAGATAAAAAAGGAAGAAACGATGGAGATTTCATTAGCTCCCAAAAACTGGCGCAGCCTCATCAAGCCGAAAGGCTTGGAAGTAGAACGGGATACCCTGACGGATACCTACGGTCGCTTCACGGCTAAGCCGTTGGAACGCGGTTACGGTACCACTATCGGCAACAGCCTCCGTCGCATCCTGCTTTCGTCGCTCCAAGGCGTCGCCATTACGGCGGTCCGCATTGACGGCGTTTTGCACGAGTTCTCGGCGATTTCGGATGTCATCGAAGACACTGCCGACATTTTGCTGAACCTCAAGGAAGTCCGCTTCAAGCTTTATGTCGAAGGCCCCCGCACTGTGATCATCGAAAAAGATGGCCCGGGCGTGGTAACGGCCGCTGACATCCAAGTCGACGACGCGGTGGAAGTGCTCAACCCTGAGCAACACATTGCGACTCTCGGCAAAGACGCAAAGTTCCGCGCTGAACTCCGTTTGGAGTACGGCAAAGGCTACGTCACGGCGGAAAACCTTCGCAAAGAAGACCTCCCGGCGGGCGTTATCCCGTTGGATGCGCTCTTCTCGCCGGTCAAAAAAGTGAATTACAACATTTCCCAGTCTCGCGTCGGTCAGCGTACCGATTACGATCGCTTGGAATTGGAAGTTTGGACGGATGGTTCTGTGCGTCCCGAAGACGCCGTTGCCTATAGCTCCAAGATCTTGAAAGATCAGCTCAGTATTTTCATCAACTTTGATGAAAGCCTCGAACCGGAAGAACCGGTTGCGGTCATTGAGCAAGAAAAGATCAACGACAACTTGTACCGCACGGTCGACGAACTCGAGCTTTCGGTGCGCTCCGCTAACTGCTTGCAGAACGCGGGCATCAAGTTCATCGGTGAATTGGTCCAAAAGACCGAAGCCGAAATGCTGAAAACCAAAAACTTTGGTCGTAAGTCGTTGAACGAGATCAAGGAAATGCTGTCTGAAATGGGATTGTCCTTCGGCATGAAGCTGGAAAGCTTCGATCCGGAAGCCTATTTCGCCAATAAGAAGAAAAAAGAGGGCCCGGAAAGCCTCAACTAGTAGGCTTGCGGTAGTAAAAGGCCATGCGACATTTAAAAACGGGCAGAAAACTTGGCGTCACGGTCCCTCATCGCAAAGCGATGTTGCGCTCCCTGACTTTGGCTTTGATTGAACGCGAAACCATTCGCACCACTCCGGCTCGCGCAAAGGAATTGCGCTGGTACGCTGAACGGGTAGTGAATCTCGCGAAAAAAGGCGATGTCCATTCTCGCCGTCAAATCGTGAAACTCTTGGGTTCGACCCAGACCTATACGACCGGTGAAAACCGGGTTCGTAAAGTGCTCGACCGGTTGTACACCCACTTGGCTCCTCGCTTCAAAGATCGTCCGGGTGGTTGCACCCAGCTGATCCGCTTGGCGAACCGTCGTGCCGGAGACAACGCGGAACTCTGCGTTTTCCGTTACATGCCGGATCCTGACGCTGAAAAAGCGGCGGGTAAGGATAAGGGCGCAAAGGCAAAGAAGGCCAAGCCCGAAAAGAAAGCCAAAGAAGTCAAAGCGAAAGCAGCTGAGGACAAGCCTGCAAAGGCAAAGTCCGAAAAAGCTTCTAAAGCCAAAGACAAAAAAGCTTCTAAAGAATAAGCTCTAAGGGATGGCAGAAACGACCTCCCCCGTCCGCAGTGATCGAAAACGAAAACTGCGTACTTGGGGATACATAGGCGGTTTGCTCTCCCTTTTTGCTTTTCTGGCGTTGGCTCCCGACTTAGTTCGGAAAACCAAAATAACCTATACCGCTAGCGAACTTCCGACCGCGCAATTCGAGCGGTTCGACATGAATACCGCCTTTCCTCGGGTTACGGCTCAGGGGGCGTCCGAAACCGTTTCCCTAGCGGCACTCGCGGCCGGGCGGCCGGGAGGGTTATTGGTGAACTTCTGGGCCACTTGGTGCCCTCCGTGCTTGGAGGAACTACCCTCCCTGGAAACACTGCACCGCCAGCTCGAGAGCAAGAACGATCCCAAACTCCCTCGTCTGGTGACTCTATCGGTCGATGAGGCGCCGGCCGACGTGCTGCGCCTGTTCAAAACCCTTACCTTTGCGCCTAGCTTCCGCGTGCTTTTTGACCGCGACGCCACCGTCTCGACCAAAGCGGGGTCTACCCGCTTCCCCGAAACCTACTGGGTGGGTCCGGATGGCGAAGTCCGGTACAAATGGCTTGGTCCCCAAAACTGGCTCTCCGACGCCGTCCAACGGCGGCTGGCCTCGCCCCAGTAGGGCTATGTTAAGATAGATCCATGAAGCCGTTACTTCTTGCCGCCTTCGGGGCCGCCCTGACTTGCTTCGCAGCTGCGCCCCCAGCTGCTCCCACGATTGACCTCAGCGACTTTGCCGTGGGCCCCCAGGATGAGGTCCAGAAACCCATCTTGAGTGCCACCGGGAAAAAGCGCCTCCAGGAAAACATCAAGACCCTGGAAAATAACCTGCATGATTTGAAGGAAAACTTAGTCGCCACCGACAAGAACCTCCAAACAATCCGGGGAGAACTCAAAGACTTGGGTGGGCTCGAAAGCGAGCACCTGGATTTGAAGAGAAAGTACGTGGCGTACCTGGATAAGGCCGAAGCGGAAATTAAGAAAAACGAAAAGGCGAAGCGGGACCTCTCCAAATGGGAGCAGACCAACAAAGATGCCGCTAAGGGCCTACCGGAAGTTGCGGGTAAAGATAAATTGGAAGCCGCGCGCATGGAAAAAGCGGACAGGGAACGCTGGAAATTTGACGCAGAAGCGAAAGTTGCGCGTGTAAAAGCGCTGCTGGGCGGATTAGAGAACAACCTGCGCGACATCCGGTCGCGCCGCAAACCACTCGAACAGCAGCTGGACCTTTGGACCACGCGCCGCAACGACTACCAGAAACAGATCGCCGAAACCGAAACCAAAAAGAAGCAGTGGCAAGGCGTGCTAACCCGCTAGCGTTTGCACGCTAGCGGATCACACAACTTTGCAAAAACTTACTCTTCCGAGTGGTAGCAGTACGGGTTACCCGGGGCGCAGTAACCATTGTACGGCGCTTGGTAAGGCGCGACGTACGGGGTCGTAGGCGCAACATACGGGTACGGCTGCGTTTGAGGGTATCCCGCATAGGGATACTGGTTCGTCGGATACTGAGTGTTCGGGTATTGAGTCGTCGGGTACTGACTCGGGTACACCGGGCAACCAGGCTGCTGATAAACCCCAGCGGTGTAACCACCGTAGGGCGTATTGCAGTTAGGTCCGCACGCGGACACCACGAACAAAGCGGTTAACAGAAAAAACGTTCTACGCAACATCACTTACTCCTGGAACTTTCCGCGCTCTTCTCTAAAGCGCGGATCGCGTTCAGACCTTGCTTGCCCAAACCATGGGCAGACTGCGGTCGGACCCAGATAGAGCAATTCGAATGCCACCTAAGATCAGGCTGAATGCAGTGCGGGTGTGATTTCGTGCACTTAAAGTGATCGACAGCGGTGACGAAAAGCGTCACGGGGCGTCCCACGCTGAACCCCTCTAAAAGACGGGGTTTCTCGGCGCAGCGAGCCTCGCCTGTGGCGACGCGGCAGTGTTACCATTTAGAATCGGCCCCCGGGGGCCCGCTAGCCTCTCACCAGAAAGACTCCTCATGCGGCACCTCTGCATTTGCTTACTTTTGGTAGTTCGTTGTTCCGGCCCTGGTCCCACGCTCGGTGGGCCTGCGAAGCCTGAACGGGAACTGGCAGCCGAACCCCAGTTCGCCATGGCCAAAATCTTCGATGACCTCCTCCAAGGAAGACTCGACGCAGACGAGCAAGCGCAGCTCGATACCAACTGCCGTACCACTCCCCAAGCCAGCGTCTTTTGTTTCAGCGTCATCAACCGCGCGCGCCTGATGGACAAAACCAAAGAAGTCGAAAAAGAAGCGCAAGTGGTTCGCTACTCCGGCAAAACGTATCGTCCACGCTTTGACGGCAAGAACAAAGTGCTCAACTGGGACGAACTGCGGGGAGCACCCGTGCAGGGATTGCTACGCGGCATGCCCAAGGCGCAGAAATCTAAACTCAACGCCCTTATGCTTGCGGCCTTGCGCGAAACCGAATGTCCCAATTCGCCCGCCATTGCGGTGGCGGCAGTGCTCGAAGATCAGCTTCCCAAGAAAATCTCCTTTGATGAAATCGGCCGGCTATACGAAAAAGGCGGGGCCTGCATCACCGACTCGCCCGCGGACCAGGAACAAATTCTTACCCGCGCAGGGCTCTTCTACATCGCCAAGAAAGACTTTGAACTGGCTCGCACGGTACTCACT
>CAZBJE010000067.1:0-16325 GCA_964492125.1 uncultured Pseudobdellovibrionaceae bacterium
CAGCCAAAGCATGCACCGATGGTATTAAATCCATAAATACGTGCGTGCGTTTGGCTGACCTCCTTAGGATCCATGGCCAGACCTTGGGTCAGCAAGGGCAACGTGCCGCCCATCAACACGGTGGGAACGCCCAATAAAATCACCGAGGCCAAAATATCGACCAAGTAACCCGCGATGCCTCCACCGACATGCCACCCCGGAATGCTCGCAATGGCCCACTGAAACAACGACGGAAAAAGAAACGCCCAGGCCGCAAGCCCCGCTTCCACCGCAGCGTACAAAATCACCAAATTGCCTTTGTACTTTCGAGTCAAAGCCCCGAACAGAAAATAACCGGCGCTCAGGCCGCCCAAGTAAACGGCGAGTATTAGGGCGGTCGCCCACGCCTGGGCACCGAGTAGAATGGCCAAGTACCTCTGCCAGGCGACCTCGTACAATAAGCCGCTAAACCCGGATAGAAAAACGAGAACGAAAAAGAGAGGGAGGCGACGCATGGTGTAAGCCAGCCTTGTTTAGGGTTGAGTGGTAATTTTAGCATGGACCGACCCGGAAAGCCGTCGGCCTTAACGGCGAAGCCGCCGGATGCCCCACCCTTCCACTCGCTCCACCGGCAGGTAATGCGTGTCAATATAGGCGTAAAGCTCAGCAAACCGCTCGCGATTGGATATTCCGTCGACATCCTGTTCGCCCCAGCGGCTTTCCACCAAAATTACGCGCGGCTGCTTGGCAATGAGATCGGCGAGCAGCTCTTCCCGCAAGGGTTTGGGACTGGCGAACCAAGGAATGTAGAATCGATTGCAGGTGGTCTTCTTGAGCAAGTAGCCCATGCCCGCGTCGAGAGTAAGCGAGAACAGACACGGCTCGGGAAAAAAGACTTCTTTGAGTGCCTCAATTTCGACGGTCCGCTCCTGAAGAAAATACGCGTCGGGCATTTCCACATAATCGCGGGCGCGGGAGGCAAAGCTAATCATGGCGGAAGGGTGCACCCAACCCACCGCCCGAATTCCGAGCGCGGTATTGGCTAAAAGCAGAAGGGGTATGGCAACCGAAGCACGGCGCGCAAGCGAATCACCCCACCTCCGCCAAAGCCAATACCCCAAGGCCAGATACGCAAAGCTGCTGGCGTATTGAATATGGCCCACATCCGACCGACCTAAGGCACTGCGAAAAAAAAGCAAACTCGCGCCAGCGAAAAAAAGCGGCAGAAACTGCTCGCGGCGAGAACGCTGGGTGAAAAGGCTCCAAGTAGTAGCAAAGAGCACGGCGGCAATCACCGTCATATTCGCGCGAGAATAACCGCCCCCTTTTTCGAGAGGAGAACGCATCGTCATTCCGTTCAATACATCCTTGTACTTAATTTGAGAGAGTGTGGAATGTACGAAGGCCTGAGTTTCCGCCCACCCGAAGACCCCGACGAACACCAACGCGCCGAATAAAACGCCGGCCCCTACCGACGGTAAAACCCATTGCGAACGGAAGCGACCGAAATCGACCCAGGCAGAAAGGGCGCAAAGGCCGGTCAGAGCGGCGCCATAGTAAGCGCCCATGTCGATGGAGTAAGCGAAACAGGCCGGTAACATTAACCCGGCGCCAAAATAGAGTGGCCGGCTGGCCCGCGCCTGGGCCCAAAGGTAAAAACCAAACCCTAAATACACGGGAATGTAGCGATGGGGCGAATAGTGAAACCGCACCCCCGCTAGTAGGAAAACGCCTAATACCACTTGGGCCAAGACGGCTCGGGTTAGACGATCAGCCGCCGCGGCACGCCCCAGCGCAAAGACAAAAAAGCAAAGCGCGCTGGGCACCAGCACCCACATCAAGGCGTCCGCCAATTCGTAAGCACCAAAGCTGCGGACGCCCCAAAAACTCCAGCCCGACAATCCAATCAGCAGATCAAAAAATACGCCGTGTAAAAAATAAGAAGTCGACCAAAAACCCCCTTTAAAAAGGTGGTTCCATGCGGGCGTCATTTGCTCGCCGTGGTGAAGAAGATCGAAATAGCGTGGGCCCAAAGTCCGACTAAAATACGCCGCTAGCGCCCAGGCCGGAAAAGCTACTAGAAATCCGGCGCCAAGCCGAGCGATCCAACCGGGAACGCCTATCTGAGCGGCGCTGGCCGGACGGGCCTGCGGCGGCCGTACCCAAAAAAAGAGCAGCCCCAAAAGGGCACTAGGAGTAAAAACAAACACCGCGAAACGCACGAGCTGGTTAGCAGGGTTTTGCCCCAAGCGGGTCGAAATCTCGCCCATGCCCGTGGAAGGATGAAACGGTAGCTGGATCCAGTTCCACGGCAAAGCGCCTAGAATCAACCCCGCGACGAAGAAACAAAATAAAAAAAGTCCGCGGGTACCGCTGGGAAGGGCCAAGATAGTTTGTAAACGCTGTTTCACAGCTGAGCACTTAACCGCATCGGCGCGTAGCGGGCAAGGGCAGCGAATCGCCCGCCGTTGCTCTGCGACACTGACTCCCCGCGCTTGCCTATCTCTTCGTGAGGCATTCAACCGCTTTTTCGGCCCGCTCCCTAAAGAAGGGATCTTTCCACGTGGCAGCGAAACGTTGCCATTTGACTAGCACTTTGGCGGGGTCGATTAGCAAGTCGCAAGGCCGAAGGTTGAACGGAACATAGCAGGTTTCATCAGCCGACTGGTTGAACATTGCGATCGCCGCCGCCAACTCAGGGTAAACGGTGAAAAACTCGCCCGGCTCGGTGTTTTTCGATACCAGAGAACGGACAAACTCATAGTTAATCGCGTATCGCTCAGTGTCGCCGTCGAACGCGATATCCAGAATTGGAGCCGCTCGTTTTCGCAATTGGTTAGCTTGCGAAAAGTTATTCTCTGACGCCCATACGCGAATCTTTTGGTAAAGGTTGTAAAACTCCGGATCCCTAAGAATGGATTGGGCCTCCGACAACAACTTTGCAACAGCAGCCTGCGGCGCCAGCCGCTTACGCTTGATCACGTTCGAGTTGAGCGCGTCAATTCGAGACCACACCGCCTCGGGTATTTTGGGAGGCGTTTTGGTTGTTGCCAGTAGGGCGATTGAGGATAGAAAAAAAGACGCCGCAAAGAAGCATACAAATTGTCGGTTCATCCGAAAAGCATACCAGTTCGCTAGCCCGCTCGAAATCCAGCACCTGAATCTCTCCACGGAAATAGCGTTTCAGCAGGCAAGGGCAGCGCATCGCACCCGTAGTGCACTTCGCCATTTATTTGACTCACGTCTTCCAATTCCGTCTGAAGCTGACCTGAACCTGGCAATCGTGACGGCAAAAAGTACTGCCGAGTGTCTTAATCGACACTAAATAGGGTCACCGGTAACGCCGTTTCCAGACGCTGAAGCATTTGCAGAAAGGCGGTTACCTGTGGGTTGGAGCTGGCTGGCACCTCGGCTAAAAGCGCCTGTGCTTTTTTTAGAGTTGCGGCGTCCCGTTTAAATTGTTCGGCGAGGGCGGGGAGCGCTGCTTCGAGGAAGCCCGTATCATTTTTCCTCAGCAAAGCGATCGCGTCGTTAACGGTATATTTTCCTGCGGGGAGTCCTTCGACCACGGCAACCACCTGACGAAAACCGCTCTCCTGCAGCTGTTTTGCGGACGGAAAGTTATCCAAGTGTTTGGTGCTCGCGATTAAGTGGTCCTCCATGAAAAACACTAGCTCTGGACGAAAATTTTCGACAGGCGGCTTTCCTGCGAAAGGTACGAACGGAAGATCGAACCATTCCAATGCAAGGCTCGTATTGAAGTAAAAATGCTCATCCGCGTTTCGGCGCACCATTCGCTTCCAAGGATCGATAAGCGTCGGATCCAGTAACTCCAAAGCTTCTCGCATTTTATTTACCCCAACGTTTTTCCACGGGACGTCGGTGGGAAAATATACGAAACCCATTTTCTGCTGGAGGGCCTCGGGGGAACGAAGGAAAAGCTCAATCGCGTGGATGCCCCCAACGGAGTAAAGTAATAAAGTAGAAGGATGGGACTCTATCTTGGTCTCTAGCAAGTGGGTCAGGGTCTTCAAGATTGTCGCGTTGCGCGTCTTGATCGACTTGCCCGCCAACTGCTGATAATTCGCTTCTACTCCCTTGATTTCATGCTCCAGATAGCGAACGTTTTCTTTCAGGGTGGTTGCGCGCGGGAGCCCCATCTTTTGAGGATCGTAGCGGCGATTTAAGAGCAGATTGAAATCTTCCACTTTCCAGGCGGATTCCGTTTTGCCCTTGACCCGATTTTGAAAGGCCTCAAACGGGGAGTTACTCGCGCCGTAGGTTTTCAACCATTCGACGGGAATAGCAGCCGACTCGCCCGGAAAGGCTTGCTGCGAAAGGCTGAAGGCAATGAAAACGAGACTGAGAAATAGGGTTGGTTTCATAAATGGAGCGCACCCTACCAAAAGTCTTCGACCAGAACAAGACGGCGCAGGCTTCCTGCAATACTTACAAGTACTTAGATTTACTTTCTCGATGGGGCGTTAGTGGCAGGAAGGGGCTGGATTCGAATCTTCGGCCAGGACCAACGGAAGCGTGCGAAAAGTTACGGTGCCGATTGCGGCCAGCAGAAGTAAAAGCCCTACCGCCGCCGGGTACCGCCGGCCGAAAGGGGCCAGCAGGCGACGCACAAACCCTGTGCCCACCGCCAAAGCCGGTACCGTTCCCAACCAAAAAGCAAAAAGCAAAACAGCGCTGCGTGCCGGGCTGCCAGTCGCGAGTGCCGCGACGAGGAAGGTGTGTAGCCAACCACAGGGTAGGAGCGCGGTCAGCATGCCAAACAAAAAAATGGTCAGTGGGGTCCGCCGGTCACGGGAGAGCACTCGCAAAAGCGGCTTCTCAAAATACGGAGCGAAGAAGCGAGGGAGCAGAGAAATCTCTTTGCCGCCTCTCCAAAGCCGCAGTGCTGAGTAAACAAAGAAGGCACAAAGACCGAGAGTCGCGGCCCAATTGAGCCACCGCCACGGGACAATGGCCTCCCCGATCCAACCGGCCAACGCTCCCAAACTCACATAGCTCACTAAGCGACCCAAATGGTACGCCGGCGAGCGACTCGAGCTCTGGGTGAGCAACGGACCGCACATCGCCACACAATGCCCACTGCCGGCCAAGCTCGCCAAAAACACGGCCGTTGCCGGAGTCCACTGGGCAACAGAGAGAAAGCTAGTGAGCGGGTGCGACAAGCTCCACCTCGGAAGTCTGAGGAAGCTGGTTGGCAGTTCGCCAGATCAGTTCCACTGAACGTTTTCCATTCTGGAATGCGGGCTGGGGACCCCGTACGAAAAAATCTACTCGCCGTTTCACCCCGGCAACGACGGTCAACGGCTGTTGTGGCACAATAAGTTCCAGCCCTTCCTCAATAAGCGCCGGCGAAAGTGAAAGATCAAACACTTGGTCCACTCGACCAAAATTCCAAATCTCGGCGTGGAAGTGATTCATGACCAGTGGCCCTTTATCAGTGGGCACCAGCTCGTACGGCAAGCCCGCCGCTCGCAACACATCCACTCCCATCACTTTATGAGTGGAGAGAGCGAACGAAAACCCGGCCACTGCAGCGACAATCAAACATAAATAGATAATCGTCCGCGGGCGCATCGCCCGACTCAAGCGTCCTTCGATGGCGGCCAAAGAAACATAGCGGATCAAACCTTTGGGTTTTTTGACCTTCTCCATGACTTCGTCGCAGGCATCAATACACGCAGTGCACGCGATGCATTCCAGCTGATTGCCGCGGCGAATATCGATGCCGGTTGGGCAAACCTGAACGCAGCGAAAACAATTTACACAATCTCCCGCGGGGGTTCCGGCCGCAGCGGTTCCTTTGCGCGGCTCGCCCCGTTTGAAATCGTACGCCACCAACTTGCTCTGATCGTCGATAAACAGAGTTTGGATGCGACCATAGGGGCAAGCGATGATGCAGAACTGTTCGCGAAACCAGCCGAAGTCCAGCAATACAATCGCTGTGACAATCGACATGAAAAGAAACCAGCCCGGTGCCTCCGCCGGCGGGCGCACTACCATTTGCATCAAGTGTTCGGTGCCCACAAAATAAGCGATGAAGGCGTGAGCCAAAACCAAAGACACGGCCAAAAACGCGATCCACTTAAGTATCCAACGCACCCAACCTTCGAAACCCTCGGGCAGAACTTTGGTGGTCCGGTAGCTGCCGCGCTCGAACCCTTCGATTAACCGTTCGAGCTTGCGAAAAACCGCTTCGATAAATACCGTTTGGGGACAGGCCCAACCGCACCATACGCGCCCCCAAACGGCGGTTACAAAAGCGACGGTTAACGTGAAAATGGCGATGATGAAAAAAAGCATGGGAACGTCGTGGGCCCAGAACACCGATCCAAAAAGACTGAATCGGCGGTGAGGGATATCAAAAAGAATCAGGGGCTCACCCCCAACCCGGACCCACGGCGCACCCAAAAAGATGGCAATTAAAAAGGGCTGCAACCATCTGCGAATATGAAAGAAGAAGCCCCGAGCCACGTCTGGCTTCAAATAAACACGAGCACCGCTCTCGTCGAAACTCGCCGGGCGGTCCTTGGGCAATTCGAAGCGTGAGGAACTCATAACGCGTGCTCTTCTCCTTGAGGGGCTTTGGGAGTAGCAGGTTTTGTTCCGCGCAATGAAAGAATGAACGCGGTAACCTTCTTAACCTCATCGGCAGTCAGCAAAGTGCCCCACGGGGGCATTCCTTTGCCGTCGACCCCTTTGATGACCACTTCGACGATTCCAGCGGCTTTACCATCGCCGTGGATCCAGAAGTTGTCTGTCAGATTAGGCCCGATGCTCCCGCCCCCATCTGGCAGATGGCAGACGGCGCATTTGCCGATAAAAACGGCTTTGCCATCGGCTAAAGCCGCGGGGTCGGAGGTCAACTGGGTAATCGCCTGATCATCCACGCCACTTGCGACGGGCGTGGGCAACGAGGCCTGGTGTGCCGCCATTTCTTGCTCGTATTCGTCGGAGATTTTCAATTTTCCCATAAATTGAAACGCTACATAATATACCAACGCAAACGCGATGGTGAGATAGAAAGTGGTAAGCCACCACCGCGGCATGGGATTGTTGTTTTCGATAATGCCGTCGTACTCTTGGTGCTGTTCTTGTTTTTTATCGTCTTGATTGTCCATTCAATCCTCCGAGAGCGGTAGATGCGCCAAATGTTGAAACTTGGCGGCCTGTTTCTTTCCAAATACCCGAGCCACGATCAGCGTCATGGCGACTAGGAAAAGGCCCAGCGCAAAGGCCATTAGCCAAGGCGCTGGGAACTGCGTTAATGCCTGCTTGAACATTTCTTATCTCCCCAGGCTCTGTAAGTAGGCGATCAGCGCAATGATCTCTTTGTCGGCGAGACCCGCGGGAGCACCTTGTTCAACCAGTTTTTGCGCAATGGCTTCGGCTTGGGCACGTGCATCAGAGACAGCGTTTTCCACTTCTGCGTCTGTGTACGGGATGCCCAAACTGCGCATCGCACTCAGCTTCCCCTTAATGCCGTCGAAACGGGTTTTGTCTTTACCCATCCAACTATAAGCCGGCATCAGAGAGTTACGCGTGATCGCCCGGGGATCCAGCATGTGCTGGTAGTGCCACAGGTCGGGGTATTTTCCGCCTACGCGCGCCAAATCCGGGCCCGTGCGTTTGGAACCCCATTGGAAGGGATGGTCAAACGCAGAGTCTTCCAACGTGGACGGCTTGCCGTAACGCAAAGTTTCCCCCAGCATCGGGCGGATCATTTGTGAATGGCAGACGTAACACCCTTCCCGCACATAGAGATCCCGCCCTTCCAGTTCCAGTCCACTATAAGGACGGTGGCCCGGCGTAATCTTCACGTATTCGTGGGCCGTCAGCGTGGGTACCAACTCAAGAACGGTCCCCACCAGAATGCTGACGAAGGTCAGCACGGCGAAAATAGCCGGCCAGCCTTCGAGTTTTTGGTGGAAGTGTTTGGCCGCCGGATGCGTGAGCGCCGGAGCGGAGGCCGTTTCATCGGGGATGTTCTTCGGGGCTCTAGCTAAAGTCTTGGCCAAGTTAACGACCATGACAATGGCGCCGGCCAGAAAGAGCAACCCGCCGACAAGGCGAATATAGTAGAGCGGCAAAATCCGCTGCACTGTTTCGATGAAGTCGGGATAGACCAACTTACCGCTCGCATCGACCGCTTTCCACATCATCCCTTGAGTGATGCCGGCAGTCCACATGGAGGTCATGTAAAGCAAGATCCCCACGGTGCCGAGCCAGAAGTGCACGTTCATTAGCTTTTCGCTATAGATCGGCGTCTTCCACAGGCGAGGAACCAGCCAGTAGATCATCCCAAAGGTGAGGAACCCGTTCCAGCCTAGTGCGCCGCCGTGAACGTGTCCCACGATCCAGTCGGTGTAGTGCGCGATGCCGCTAACCGATTTGATGGACAGCAAAGGCCCTTCGAACGTCGCCATTCCGTAAAGCGTGATGGCGGTCGCCATGAACTTGAGAATCGGCTCGGTACGCAAACGCGACCAACCGCCACGCAAGGTAAGCAAACCGTTGATCATGCCGCCCCAGCTTGGAGCCCAAAGCATAATGCTAAAGACCATGCCTAGTGTCTGCGCCCATTCCGGCAGTGCGGTGTAGAGCAAATGGTGAGGTCCTGCCCAAATGTAGAGAAAAACCAGAGACCAGAAATGGACGATAGAAAGACGGTAGCTATAAATAGGCCCGTTCACAGCCTTAGGCATGAAGTAGTACATCAACCCCAAGAAAGGCGTCGTGAGGAAGAAGGCGACGGCGTTGTGGCCGTACCACCACTGCACCAACGCATCTTGCACACCCGCGTACACGGGGTAGCTCTTAAAGAGCGAAACCGGCAGTGCGATGCTATTGACGATATGCAGTACAGCGACCGTCAGAATAGTCGCGATGTAGAACCAAATCGCCACATACATGTGCGGTTCGCGGCGCTTGTATAAGGTGCCGAAAAAGTTCACCGCAAAGACCACCCAAATTAAGGTAATCGCGATATCGATCGGCCACTCTAGCTCTGCGTATTCTTTGCCGGTGGTTATCCCAAACGGAAGCGTGAGGGCTGCAGACACGATGATCGCTTGCCACCCCCAGAAGTGAAGCATGCTTAAATTGTCGTTGAACAGACGAGTCTTAAGTAGACGCTGTGTGGAGTAGTAAATACCCGCGAAAACGGCGTTACCTGCAAACGCGAAGATGGCGGCATTTGTGTGCAATGGCCGCATTCTGCCAAAACTAAACCAAGGCAGGCCTCCGTTTAATTTCCAAAAAGCCATTTCAGCCGCGATGTAAACCCCGGCTAGAAAAGCAACCAAACCCCAGATTACGGTTGCGATGACGAAGAGCCGCACGACTTTATCGTCGTAAGCGAATGTCTCTCGATTTCTTGATTGAACGGACCCTGCGCCCGTTATGTCAGTGGTTGCCATTGTTCTTCTCCTGTTTCAAATTCTCTTCCTCGTCCGGCAGCAACATCCGCAGTGGCGGAGTCGCTAAGTCGTCCATCTGGCCGTTTCGAGTGGCCCAGATAAACGCGCCGAGGAAAAAACATCCCATTAAAATTGCGAGTGGAGCGAGAAACCAAATAATCACCATTTGGATTTCCTCATCCCCAACCAAGTTATGCAAAAAACTGAAAAGGAACTCACCGGCATGAATACCGCCGCAAAAAGCGGTGAGAGTCTGCCATTCGCGGCGAGTGTGATAGCGGTCGCATTGAAAGCAACCGACACCATTAGATTAGCCAAAATTACCGTGCGCATTTTGCGACCAAATCTCACCAACTGCACGAGCGGCAGGACGCCGGGTTGAGTGAGGTAAATATCGGCCGCTTTGAGGCTCCATTCGACGCCCCCGCTGACCGCGACTCCCACTTCCGCTTGTGCCAGTGCGATGGAGTCGTTGGCGCCATCACCCACCATCATGGACTGCGGGTGACCGTGAACGATCAGGCCTTTCGCTTCGGGCGTTAGCCGCGCTTGGGCCTGGGCGGGGGCAATGCCAACCGCCTGGGCTACTTGGTCAACGACACCTGCGCAATCACCCGAAAGCAACCAGGGCTCCAGCCCTAACTGCTTCAATTGCGCGACCGCGCTCGGGCTATCGGGTCTTAGAGCGTCTTGGAGATCGGCGGTAGCCAAATGGGTTTCGCCGTCGGCTCGCTTTTCCCAAACCTCGATCTGCGACACGCCCGTCGGGCTGGGTTGCCGGGCAGCGCGGACGCTATAGAATCGATTGCCTACTTGCCCCTGCACTCCGACGCCAATCGTTTCGACAAAGTCGGTAACCGCGAGCGCCTGGGCTCCCTGAAGATTACTCACCAACGCGCGGGCAATGGGGTGGCGAGATTTGCTTTCGAGTGAGTAGACCGCGTTGCGGGTGGCGGCTTCGTCGCCCAGCCAATGCCAACGCACGACATTCAGTCGCCCCTCAGTGAGAGTGCCCGTTTTATCGAGAAAAATCCGTTTGAGCTGAGCGAGTTTTTCCAGTGCTAGAGGATTGCTCACGATAATCCCTAAGCCGGCTAGCCGTTTGAGCCCTAAAACAAAAGTCAGAGGTACCGCGAACGCAAAGGCGCAAGGGCAGCTCACCACCGAAATGGCCAACACGCGCCGGATGGTTTCATGCCAGGTGCCTCCCATTTTAAAAAACAGGACCACCCCGATCAAGGCAAAAACAGAACCGACAAAAGCCCGGCCGACCCGATCCGATAGCGTGGCCCAGCGAGTGCCCAAAGCGGAGATCACTTGGGTTTGGGCAATTACGCGCCCTAAACGAGAATCGACGCCTTTAGAGGTAACTTCCACCCGAGCACTTGGCGCGCGCAGTGCCGCGCCGGCGTACACCGTTTCGCCGCATAGAGTGAGCTGAGGGAACGCTTCGCCGGTCAAGATGGAGAGGTCCCATTCTGAGCGAGACGACCGCAAAATGCCATCGGTGGGCAGAATCTGATCCTGGTAAATTTCGATTTGATCGCCGGCTTGAAGACTTGCAACAGTAGCGAAAGACCGCGCGCCGTCGGCCGCCACCCGCTGTACCGAGGTGGTTTCGAGGGAATTGGCAGCTTGGGCCAGCGCGCCGCTCTGAGCGTGGCGCAAAAGCAGGCGAACCGAGAGCAGTAAGAAGGTAATGGCCGCTAGCGAGTCGAAATAGACTTCGTCGGTTCCCTGGAAAAAATTCCAGTAGCTGTAGATTCCCCCGCCAATCAAGGCGACCGAAATGGGCAAGTCGATGGATAGAGTTCCCCGCTTCAACTTTTGGACCGAGTTCTCATAAAACGGAATGGCGGCATAGGTTAGGACTGGGATGTAAAGAAGGGCCGATAGCCCAAGAAACAAAGGCGCCATCGATTCCGAAATCCCGGAGTATAGGGGGATAGACGAAAGCATGATGTTACTAGCGCTCAGCGCCGCGACGCCGAGGCGGGAAATCTCTTTGCGGGTAAGCGCTCGAGCCAAGGTAGCTTCCGAATCCGCGTCGACCAGGGGAGTGGGCCGGTACCCGAAGGCCACCAATTCCATTGCCAGCTTTTCCAGAGAGAGCTCGGGAGCCAGGGCGAAAGTGGCTACCGACCGCCCCAGATCCAGGCGAGCCCAATTCAAGCCCGGTACCTGGGTTGCCAAGTTCTCAACTAACCACAAACAACCCAGGCAATGGATGCCGGCCAAATGGGCCTTGAAGACATTTTGGGGCGCATAAGTTTGACGGAAACTAGGGAGATCCCATGCGGCGTAAGGGCGCGCCGCTTCATCGGCGGCCGGGACGGGCTTGGGGCCCGGGCGGCCGTCGCGCAAGGCGTAAAACTTCTGCAAGCCACGGGCGTGCAAAAGGCGATAGACGGCTTCACATCCAGCACAGCAAAACCCGGATTGATCCGGCAGTAAAATTTCCGCGCAGTGCAGGCACGCGGACCGTTCGAGAGCGGGGGGCATCGCCCCCCAGTACAGCAATAACCGGGCCTGGTTTTCTCCCTTGGGCGCCCAATCAAAGGGGGACATTTTGGCCTGTTTTGGGACATCTGGGGACCCCATTGTCGCCTTATTGTAAGGCCATTCTGAGTTTCATTGTAAGACCTTACAATTGATCTTATAAATACCTTACAATTTGGCTACAATGAGGGGGTGTCGCGGAAAAACGAAATTCTCCAAATCGCCAAGACCAAGAAACAGTTTAAGACCGCTGATGTGGTAGATGCCTTGAAAATCAGCCGCCAAACGGCCGTTTCCTACCTCAGCGCCATGGCCCGCGAAGGCACTCTGCTGAAAACGGGTGCCACCCGCTCTGCTGCCTACTCCCTCCCCTCGAAAAAAGCCCCCCGGAGGCACCCCGAGTCCCTGCATCTGTTTAAAAAACTGGAAAACCTACAAGAAGACCGCGTATTTTCCGAAATCAGTGCGCGCCTCGGCCTCAAGGGAAAGATTAGCCAGTCTGTTTTTGGCATCGTTTCGTACGCTTTCACGGAAATGCTCAATAACGCCATCGACCATTCGGCGTCCGCCAAAGCGAGAATGGACATGGAAATATCCGACCTCCATTTGGAGTTTACGGTGCGGGATTGGGGCATTGGAATTTTCGAAAACATCCGCAAACACTTCAAACTACCCAACGAGCTAGAAGCTTACGAATGGTTGCTCAAAGGAAAACAAACGACCTACCCCGAACGCCACAGCGGGCAAGGAATTTTCTTTACGTCTAAGATCGCTGATATCTTCACCATCCGAAGCCACCAGCTGAAAGTGGTTTTCGACAATGAGAAAAAAGATATTTTCCTATCAGAACCTGATTTCCTAACCGGGACGAGCGTCACCTTTTCCATTCGCAGGCAATCGCGCAAAAAAATCGAAAATCTCTTCCGGGCGTTTTCCGAAGAAGAATTTGAATTCGACAAAAACCTGGTGCGGGTAAAGGCATCGATACATGAGGGGCTCTATTCCCGTTCTCAAGCCCGCCGCCTCACGGCTGGCCTGCAAAGCTATAAGAAAATCGTATTCGATTTCAAAGGCGTCCGGGAAATGGGGCAGGCTTTTGCCGACGAGATTTTTCGAGTCTTTCGAAACCAGCACCCTGACATCCAAATCGAATACACCGGCGCAACTCGCGCTGCGGAATATTTGATACGAAGAGCATTGGATTCTGCTTAGGCGGGTCGTTTACGGCTACTTCTTAAGGGACGCAAAATCACAGTCGTCCGGGGGCGGACTGGGGTGACTTAAGAGGCGCCAGGCTTTGGCTTCTAAAAGGTGGTATTTTGATTCCGATCTTAGGATAAACCATCCAAGTGGCAGACCCATCGCCACTCCTAAGGTTAAACCTCCCGCGGCCAATCTTGCGGCCACATTCAAATCCTGGAAGGTGGGGAATTGGGCCTTCGCAAATTCGCCATCTGATATGAAAATCAAAGCACTCGTTACAAACGGAAGTGCAACTCCCGTCAGGGAAGAAACGCCGACAATTGGTAGCAGCTCCCGGCGTGATGGTCTTTTGTCCCTGGCGCTCCCTATCGACTCCCTAGCCCGCGAGCGAACCTCGTCGGCCAGAGCGGCTGGGGGCATTTCACCGGGGTGACTCTCCTTCCAGCTTCGCGCATAGGATTTGAGGCGGCTGTTCGTCGTCCGTTTAAAAACCGCGGCGACGAACTCGGGTGGCATGGCCAAAAGCTCCTGCTCCAACTCAGGGAGAGCATGGATCCGAAGTGTATCGTCACTATAGGTGTTCGGCGGCTGCCAAGACTTGAGCATACCGAGCACGAACTCATCCCATCCTTCAGGGGGAGCGGCGCCCTGCCTCTGCTCTACTTTCCGCTTTGCCCAAGCCAGTGCATCGGCGGTCAGCGGAACGGATTCTACTTTTTTGGGTAGGCGCCCCATCGCTTGATCGTCAAGGGGAGCAAAAGGTTCGCCGGAGGGGACCGGGGGATCGCACCAAGCGGTCATACCGATCATGAGAAAAAGGGCCGCCAGGATATTTAGACCATAGGACACCTCCACTGATCGGCTTAAAAGCCCTGTGGCTTGAGTGAATCGAGCGGAATAATCGAGGTTGCTCCGCATCATGGGGGTGTGTTGGGACCCACTATCTTACCGTTTTAAACCGCCTCGCGAAGACTTCTCGGCGCATTCGACGTCAAATATACTGAGGGGTTTCTTTGAGCCCCGCATCGGCAGAAGGTCGAGCGCTTCTTCCAAGACATGGTCTTTTCCGAATGCCGAAATGGGGTTCTAAACCGGTCTTAATTTCGGTAGACCAACCCACTGGTAACTACTCGTTCGAGCCGTCATTCACCTATGCGAGGCAGTTGTGCGCAGGGGAGGCGAGCAGGCTTGGGATATTACGGACGTTCTGCTGCTTTCTACTTAGCGGGTAGCGCGCCGCCAATACCGTTTAGTACGGCCTCTAAAAGGCGCGGTCCGCGCCAACCGGCTGGAAGCTACTTGTCGTGCTACAAAGTCCGTGCCCGCTTTGTCCAAGCACTTACCTTGCCCGGGCAAAGTAAAAATCTTGTCGCCCCTCCCGAAAGGGTTTTTGAACAAAAAAGAAAAAATATTCAATGCGGTAAGAGGAAACCTCTCAGTACCGCCATCCACCGAAAAGAACGCGGATAAAGCAGGCAAAGACTCCGCAGAACGACAAGTAGCACCCAACCAGTTGGCGCGGACGGCAATCTATAAAAACCGCTGATCGCGGCACACTCAAAAGGCGGGCACCAAAGTAGAAAGCCACTTGGAGTGAAAGAGTCGCAAGCCAACTCGTTCCGCTCAGAAGAGACTTTAAGTTTGGCCAGTACACTGGAAGCTGTTTTCGATGATTTCATCAAACGCCATGATCCGGTCGCACCCGCTGAGAGATCCGAAGTGGCTCAGGCACCTTGCCCGGGCAAGGTAGAAGTCCCCGCAATGGTGCGGGGCAAAAGAACCGCGCGGCCCGCTGCGGTGACCCACGCAGTGAATCTTCTAGGGCTCAGCTCCACGACATTCATCCTCGAAAAGGGACTTCTTCCAGCGGGGTCTAACGCGGTGTAACCCCACGATTTTAAGGAAAGGGCTAAATTTCGGACGAAAAGCGGCATGTTGCGGCGCGTAAACAAAATCTGTATAATCCGCATAAATGTTTCACAATCACGCTTTTTTTTCATTCCTAGGGCTGGTTTGCGTCATTTTCTCGTCGATGGCATTCGCCACCCCTCCACATGACTTCAGTCCCGTGGGAGGGATTGGCCGAGTGGGGTCGCTCCCTTTTCCGGGTGGTCTCACCAATTTCGTGGCGGATGACTTTACAAAGTTAGGACCCCATTCCCATGCCAAAATAGCCACTGAGAACCGCGGTAATCTCTACACTTCCAACGGGGGCTTTTTGGATTTGGCCCATGTTCGCGACTGCGCCGATTCGGCTGCCGATTTGTTTTTGCGCATTTTGCCGGCCCTGCAGGCCCGCCAAGACAAAGTGGAAATCACGGGCGGCGAGAGCAATGTTTGGATTCTAAAGTTCAACTACCCTAAAGAGGAATTTACCAAGGACGAAGCTATCGAAGTAGCCATCCAAATTTCGTTAGAGGTAGCGCACCAGATGGGTCTCTTTCATGAGATGGCGTCTTGGTTTGGCCTCTCGATTTCGGTTCCCGCCTTGGGTTACCTTCCCGGAGCGCAAATGCAATCGGCGTTCACCTACGAGGATATGTATTCTCATGCGGTAGGCCTGGCAGCCGTAGAAAAAGCATTGCGGGATCCGGTGCGCGAGTTTGACGAGGCAATGACCTACTATTTGGATTTGGAACTGCAGTCCCTGCGTCCCGTTTCTCCTGCTGTGCATGCGAAGGCTGCGCAAATTGCGAAGGTTCAGGGTTGGTGGCGTCCAGAACCCACCGACTTTACTCGCCTATGGCGCGCGCGTTCTCAAGCGCTTTACCGTCCGATTGACGAACAACTTCTCACTGAACTAACGCCGTCGCTGGTCCCAGACCTAGAGGAGTGTAAAGACGCCCAACCCAAGTCCTACCCGGTGCCACGGCTTAAACAAGTTGCAGGCAAAGATCTTTCACAGTTCCTAAGCATCGAGATTGGTCTGGGCCTCGAAAAACAGGTAGCGGAAAATATTCGAAAGTCCCTGGGTGACGAAGACCGTGAATTCATCAGTCCCTCGGTCGATTTTCCGGTGCTTTTAAGAAACATCAAAAAGGAAATGGAAGCGCAGGGGATTTCCACCGAGCTTTAATTGTCGCCCAGGTGCCGTAAAAGGGCACTTTTCCCCCTTCCCTGACGCCTAGTTAGGCGTATTCCTCCAGGGCACACTGCTTGCACATACTCCCCTCCGAGAAGAGTTGGTGGCCCGTAAAAGGAGAGACT
>CAZBJE010000068.1:0-15796 GCA_964492125.1 uncultured Pseudobdellovibrionaceae bacterium
CGAAGAACAACCAAACAAAAGTAGGCAAAAAAGGAGGGACAGAAAACACGGGAAACGGCCCATGCAAAGGATCCTGTTCTAAATTATTTTGCAGCCGGAAACCTAGCTCTTAACTCACTAAGAAGGCCTGCTCGAACCGAATTCACAAAGTCGGTTGCGGCAAAGCGATTTCTATCGCCGATTCGGCTGTCGAGAACTAACTGGTCTGAATCGAATGCATAGCTGCGTTGAAATTCAGCAGCCGCAACCGACTCCGGCGCATTTAAAATTGAAATGGCCACCGCCTGGGTTTTCGACCCTTGACCTTGGGTAAATGTTACCAAATGATCGGCATTCGCTTCACGATTAAACAGTGCCCAAGCCGTTAAGTCGCTCATTTGTGGGCTTGATATTTTGAGGGTTACGGTTCGCTGGTTGTTTCGCGGGTTTTTGACAACCTTCGTCTGCATTTCCCATCCCTCGCCCAGGTTTTCAATTACATCACGATAGAATCGCTCCATTTTAAGGACTGCTGGTTCTGCACCATCTAGCCTGAGTTGAATCTGATCTGAATGGGATTCAAATTTTGGCCCATCCAAAAGATTGAGTAGACCCGAAAAACTGAATAGTTCGGCCGCGGTTTGACTCACCTCATTCAAACAGAGATTCCATAACTCTTTGTCTGTTTCAGGAGATACCAGTAAGTACTCTTGCAATTCGACTCGATACTTTTTCAGCTGTCGTTCCAGAGCGTCGAGCCTCGAGCGGTTATAGTGGTCATAGCTATCCAATGCCCCTCTTCGCTGAGGTATGTCGGCTAGAATGGCTGTGAGAACTTCGACTTCAACCGGGCTTACGAATGCCGCGGCACTTTTCGAAGCGCGCGTCCAACGCCTAGCTTTCTGATTTTCCTTCCACTCGCGCACGGCGCGAAGCGCTTGTGCTACCGGCCTACTGTCCGGGTAAATGGGCAAGACAACCGTCTTCAGCGCCAGAGCAAGGTCTTTTTCGAAGCCATCCCCATCCTCATCAGGCAGCTGACCATCATGGGAGAGGATAAAGTCATCCACCGCATTGAGTAGAGCTGATGGGTCTTTCAGAATCTTATCAATACGTTGAGAAACCCCCAAAATGCGCAGATGAGTGGGACGAAGCTTCGCTGATGTTGCTAGAAGAAAATCGATATCCCCTTGGGACTTGTGTCTCTCAACGGCTTCCGCAATTTCCTTCTCGTCTCGGCACCTTTCAATCGGCTTTTCAACGCCAACAATTTTTGTAACCTTCTCAGGTACACGATTGTATTTATCGACGAAGTCGATCACCACCGCCGCTGCTCCCGCTCCGGTCTTGAGAAGTTTACGAGTATGGATTCGTTGCTTGGTGATTCGATCTACCAACTCCCTCGCCACGGGGTGGCTCTGTATAATGACATCGAACTTACGCTTTCCTGCGCGTGTGTTAGGCATGTCGAGACGGCTAGTCAGCTTGTCATAGGCCGAACGGACATCTTTCGTGTCCGTTGCAAAAGCATTAAGCACTCCGCCTGCGTCGATGCGGTCAATAATCTGCCGAGCTTCAAGCGCACCTGTTTTTTCCCCCGTCTCGCTGTCTTGGTAGAAAAATTGGGTAGCAAGGTCTCTTAGCGCCTTTTCACTCCACATGATTGACCGCACTAGTTCGCCGTCGGGATCGACGGAGCTGGTGTTTGAAGACTTGTGTCTAGGAAGTCTCCTGCTGCTTTCAAGTGAGCGCCCTTCGGAGATGGCATACAAATCAAGCAGCATTTGCACCATTTCGATATCTCGAGGATCCTGAAAACTAACCCACTCCACCTCATGCTTGCCATTTCGGCGCAACCAACCTTTGCCCACAGCGAGCCTCAGGATACGACCCAGTCGTTGCAATTGTTGCTTGGGGTTTGTGACGCTATTGAGATCGATCCACAAAGTGAGGTCTGGGATGTTTTTGCCTTCATCCAACATTCTGACCGTGAAGAGAAACTGAATTATTCCATTCTGGAAATCTTCTTTGACTTGTTTCTTTTCAGACTCCGACATATCGGAATGCAGGAAAGCAACAGTGGCACGGCGCCGCTTTCTAGTTCCTTCGGCCTTAGTTTGTCTAATATCCTCAGCCAACTCGGCCCTCTGCTCCGCAGACATCTCTTCTAGGAAGCGGGGCACCGGCTTACCTGGTTGGGGATTAAGTACGTAATCGTCCAAAATAGCCTGTAGCTTGCCGGCCATTATGACTGCTTCGTCGGTGCCTCCGGCCGTGACGAAGCCCCGCTTATGGGAAAGGAAATAGGGCAAAATGAGTTGTGCAACATTGTCGTGATGGAGAGGATCGATCAAGTCCCGACTATCCTTGTTGCTCTGGAATAGCGGCGTACCCGTATTGTCCTCAAACGCCTGAGGATCTAACGGCACGACCGAGAAGCCTGAGGCCTCTCCTTTTCTAATGGCGGCACTCAACTGTTCAACTATTTCGGGGAGGCGGCGATTGATCGGAGCGTCCCCGGTTCGATAGCTATCGGCCGTGTCTAGATAGGCCCAGAATGCACGGCTCGCGTAAACAGCCTCAATCAGATCTAAATTCGCGTGGGCAGGGGTCGCGGTGGTTCCGAAATGAAATGCCCGGCTGCCCTTTCTTCGGTCCAAAAGTTCTTTCAATACGGGCCACAGGTTGTCCGCACCTGCGTGGTGTGCCTCGTCTAATAGCAAGGTGGCTAAGTTTGATCGAAGTAAACCGTAGACTTTATCTTTTGCCGCCTTGTCTGTGGCGTGGTCACCCGTGATTTCCGTTTCTAGACTGAGCAGAAGACTGTGTGTCGTCGTAACAACCACTATCGGAACGTCGGAATCCTGGGCTTGTGCGGCGAGTGCGGACACTTTCTGGTGTCCTTCCCCGTCACCCCATGAAACTATTTCAAAGGGTACACCCATTTTCTCTTTTAGTTTTTCGACGTCTTGAAGCGACTGGAATTTCAATCCTCGGTCCGGAAGGAGTAGGACGTGCACTTTGCGGGCCCCCGACTCACCGGGCAGCGTTCTTCCTAGCTTCTCTCGCTCGATTTGCTGCGCGCTCTGCTGGATGCGCTTTTCCAGAGCAGTTAGCAGAACTTCAGTCTTGCCCATGCTCGTAGGGCCAATGAATAAAAAGGACGAGTCACCTCGTTCGATGGCTTCAATGACAGCTTTTTTTCCCTCTATTTGGACCTGCTTTTCAAGGATCGCCGGCTCATCGAAGTAGTCGGTTCGGTGCTGAGCGGCCTGTTTATCGGCGTTGTAGGGTTGGATTTCGTGGCCAACCAAAAACTCGCGAACGATATCGGCGCCGCCGTCGGAACTTTTCGCCCAGTCGTACCCCCGGGGGATAACTAGTACTTTCATACCGTTTGGCTGCACTTCGATGCGGGGCTCGGTACCGCGTCGCTCCCAGCGAATTTCAACGTCCATTTGTTCGCCGAAATTCCCCAGAACAACACAGTTCTTTCCTTTCAATTTACAGGAGCGAGGAGTCTGTGGGTCCTTGTATAAAGCGCGCATCCCCAATGTGGGTAGCCAGACATTTTCCAGAAAAGCTCTTTGTTCGGTATCTAACTTTGCATAAGAAAATTCTTTGGGGTTTAGACCCGCAATCTGCAGGACTGCCTCCCGGCAGCGTTGGGAATCGATCCCTGGCTGGGAGTCCCCCAATGCGGGCGCAGCGAGGCTCAGCCAGACAAAAAGGGGATAGAAAAGGCGGATTCCACGCCGAATGCTCAAGCTTGCTCCGTTCGATACCAAGCCGAGCCTTATAGCCGTATTCCTTACGGAAACGGAAGTTTTTTGTATGCACCGGTGGGGGAGCTGAAGAACCTTTGATTATCGCTAAGATTTGGCTCTATCTGGAGGGAGCTGGCGCGGATAAGACCGGCTCCCCAGTTCAAAAAAGTGGTGGGTCTGCACAGGGTCGAACTGTGGACCTCTACGATGTCAACGTAGCGCTCTAACCAACTGAGCTACAGACCCTCTTAAATGAACAGGGCCGAAATATAGGGGATTCGGGCTTTTTTGGAAAGCTTGAAATCGGGGGGAGTTCACTTCGCGTGCTTAGCTAACGCATCGCGCTCCGCCCGTTCGCGCAACCGGGTGCGCCGGTCCTCCGCGTAGCACTCGCGTACCATTACGTAGTACAGCCAGATAAACCAGCTGCCCGCCACAACACACAGAGTAAGGAAGATTAATTTGCCCATAAAGACGTCCGCGTTAACACGAAAGTTCTCTTTCTCCAAAGCGAGCCCAGCTATAATAAAGCGTGCTCCCTAAACAAGCGCTTTCATTACCTAGTGTCCCCGTCAGCGAAAAAATCGTACCGCGATTTTCCGGCTACCAAAAGTTCGTGGTGGCCATACTGGCGTTTCTACAATTTACCATCATTCTGGATTTCATGATCCTCTCGCCGCTTGGCGCGATGCTCATGCCGGCGCTAAAACTGAGCGCGGCGCAATTCGGGTGGGTGGTTTCCGTCTATGCGTTTAGCGCGGGAGCATCCGGGTTGCTGGCCGCGGGCTTCGCCGATCGATTCGATCGCAAACGCATGCTGCTTTTTTTCTACACTGGCTTCGTTGCTGGCACTTGGTTCTGCGGGATGGCGCAAACATATGAAGCGCTGGTCGCGGCTCGCATGATCACCGGCGTGTTTGGCGGGGTTATCGGCTCGATCGTCTTTGCCATCACCATTGATCTCTTCCCCATGGAAATGCGAGGCCGGGTAATGGGAATGGTGCAAACCTCTTTCGCCGCGAGCCAAGTCATGGGTTTGCCCATCGGCTTGTACTTCGCCAACCACTGGGGCTGGCATGCGCCCTTTTTCATGCTCGTCGGGGTAAGCGTCGTAGTGGGAATTCTAATGGGCGTCTACTTGCAGCCGATCGACGCCCACTTGAAACTGCAATCGGATCGCAATCCGTTTGTGCACCTGCTCCACACAGTCCGCAAACCACGCTACATTTCTGGCTACTGCGCCACCGCGCTGCTCGCAACCGGCGGGTTTATGATCATGCCGTTTAGCAGCGCGTTTACGGTAAACAACCTAGGAGTTAGCCTGGTGAAACTGCCCATGATTTACATGATCACGGGAGTGTGCTCAATCCTCACGGGCCCGCTGATGGGTCGCATGGCCGACACGGTCGGCAAATTCAAAGTGTTTTTATTCGGCTCCTGTTTGAGCATTGCCATGGTTCTGATTTATACCAGCCGCGGCGAAACACCTTTGGGTGGCGTTTTCGTAATTAGCAGCTTGATGTTTGTGGCAATCACTTCTCGCATGGTGGGCGCTTCTGCTCTGGTATCGGCGGTGCCGCTAGCGGCGGACCGCGGCGCGTTTATGTCGGTAAATTCTTCTATCCAACAGATCTCGGGCGGCATTGCCACGGCGCTGGCGGGAGTGATTGTGGTGCAGCAAACCGGCGGACGGATCGAGCATTTTGATACCCTCGGCTATGTCGTCGTATTGGCCACTCTGATCACGATCGCGATGATGTACCGGATCCACCGCACCGTCTACGCAGACTAAGCTATTTAGGATTTGCGTGACAAAAGCCCCCTCCTTTGGGATTCGATCCTTTTAGGGTTGAGGGGCATATGAATTTAATTACCATTTCTTTCGTCGCTTTTTTTCTTTCGCTCACCGCGTGCACCAAAAAAGTAACCGTGCCGCAGACGGGCACGCTTCCACCTCTCTTGACCCCTTTAGTGGAACCTTCCAGCGAAATACCGGCACGCAGAGAGTTTCCGGTTAATACCGCGATTGCTCCTTGCGACAATTTTTATGAATACGCCTGTTCTATTCCAGTAAGCCGCTTCAAGCTCCGCGACGATCGCAGCCGGCACCTTTTTGCTTTCAACGACTCTGCCGAGCGGATCTTGGAAGCCAAAAAGAAATTCCTCGCCGAATTGCTCAACCGCGGCCCCGATAAGCCGCGCACCGAACAATTGAAGGCAACCTACCAAGCTTGCATGAACGAAACGGCGCGCAAAACGGAAGAAAAAGCGGCAATCGAAGCCACGCAGGCTACCCTCGCCGGCATCACTGACCGCACCGCCTTGATCACACTGCTGGGAAAACAAATTTTATCGACCGAAGAATCATTTGTGAGCGTAGACGCCGACGCCAATTTGGCCGACCCGAGCAAGTACGATCTACTCCCCGCGCCTACCTTGATGTCGTTGCCCGTAAAGGAGTACTACGAAAGTGCCCCTGTTTTGACTGACTTTGAAGCCTTAGTGAAAAACTTCTTTGAGACGATTGGATCCTCCGATCCCGCCGCCGAGGCCGCGCGGGTGGTTGCATTTGAAAAAGCTTTTGCCAGAACGTTCCCGCGGCGTGACGAAATGCATGAGCGCCAAGGGGACAAAGATCGGGTCACCACCCAAGCCGCGCTGATGAAGGCTTACCCCAATCTAGCGCTCACCGAAATGCTAGACGCCATCCCCGACAGCACCGAGGTGCGCAATCTTTTCCCAGAGAGCTTCGAATTTCTCAATACCGCACTGGAAAAAGAATCACTGGAAACCTTGAAAAGCGTTTACCTCTACCACGCTCTGAGTTCCTTGCTAGTCGACGGTTACCCTGCCTTTTTCGACCGCAAGCTCGCATTCAACAACAAGCACCTCGGCGGACCGCCCAAATTGGCCGAACGCAATGAACGCTGCACTGAGCAAGTGATGAGCGGGTTTGAAAAAGAGCTGGATGCCGAACTAGTAGATAAGCTTTTCCCCAACTTCCCCAAAGCGCGCTTCAATGCCCTGGCCAATCAGGTGCGCGAAGCCATCATCCGCCGACTGGAACAGAACACTTGGCTATCGGCAAAAGGCAAAGAGGGCGCGCTGCGCAAGATGCGCAAAGCCCGCATGCAGCTGGTTAGCCCCAATAATAATCAGGAATGGGATTTTATCGAAGTGGCGACCTATAGCCCCACCACTCCCATTGCCAATTCCAAACTGCGCGGCGCAAAGTCGACCGCCAAAATGCTGGCCGGGTTCAAAACGGGGCGTGATTGGCAGCGCTGGGGCATGGGCCCGCTCACGGTAAACGCCTACTACGAACCTAGTGATAATAAATTCGTTATGCTCCAGGGGATTCTGCAGTACCCGTTCTTTGATCCGGGCGCCAGCGATGTGGTGAACCTCGGCGCAGTGGGCGTAGTGATTGGCCACGAGCTGGGTCACGGTTTCGACAACAATGGTTCCCGGTACAACGAAAATGGCGTGCTGGAAGCCTGGATGCCGGAAGCCGACGCCAAGGAATTCGCCACCCGCACCGCCCTCTTGGTGGAGCAATTCAACGGCTATGTGCCGGCTTCGATCAATCCCCAGTACGGCAAACTCACCTTGGGAGAAAACATCGCGGACACTTCCGGGCTTCGGTTCGGTTATGAAGCGGCGTTCCCCGGCGGTAAAGGGACGTTGGACGATAAAAAGGCTTTCTACCTTCAGTACGCGCGCGCTTGGTGCGGCACGATGCGAGACAAGGAAATGGAGCGGCGTTGGCGGTCTGACTTCCACGCTCAAACCGAAAAGCGGGTCAATGGACCTCTCATGCACCAAGCTGGTTTTTATGAAGCCTATGCTTGCTCGGCGAAGGACAAGATGTACTTGCCCGAAGATCGCCGGATGGACCTTTGGTAACGGGAAACCCCTGTTGCTTAATTCGTCACTATTCGTGCGGTAGGTCTCGACCAGCTTTTTCCAATAAATTATTAAGAATCGCCTGTTCATCGACCGCCAGGTTTTCATTCACCTGTAGAGGGAGTGACGGCCCTGCGAATTCGAAGAGGGAGTTCTCGATTCCGGAAACATGATCCTTTCCGACAAAAACGACCAAACTTACCCGTTCATCTTGGGCCAGGCAGTATAGACGCAAAATATTGCGCGCCATGATCTTATCTCTCCAGCCAAGAATGATATTTTTTTCAATTGGCTTCCAATTCGCGACTGATGGGTTGCTTAGATATTTTTTCACCCATTCATTGATGTGCCTCGGAGCTATCTTGTTTCCACGACGTTTTTCCATTTCGATTTCATCTAAATAGGAGAGGCTCCATTGGTGGTAAACCGCCCGGAGTGGCTCCGCAGAAAATGAGGGATGTTTTGGGCTCAGCTGTCCTATTTTTATAGAGAGATCCGTTAAGGTCGGACTTTCCTTAACGATACTATCGATGAATAAAGCTAGCGTCTCAGTGTTCGCATCGGAAAACGGTCTTATACCTGACGTTGAAAGGCGCTTCCACGCAGCTTTCAGATGTGGATTGCTAAGTATTTGAGCACCTAGTTCATTAATCGAGGGAGGCCGAACAAAGGTTGCTAGATGAGAGGAAAGTAAGTGATTCAATCCATGAGATAGGGGCTCCTCAATTCCGAAGAATCTATTCCGTGGCGAGATCGCGTTCTTCCCCATACTAAAAATTAAGTAGGGATTTGAGCCGCAATACATCGACTCGTTTCCCATATAACAGCTACCACTAAACGCATTTCTCACGTGCTCGCTCTTAATACTTTCCGCGTAATCGCCATGTTTCTCGCCGTACAAGAAGAGCTTCGGACTGAGTTTACTCAGCACGCAGGGTAATCGAAAATCCTCGAGCGAGATATCCTGGGCATCGAGTCGCTTTAGAAGCTCGCTATGCGAAGGCTCGGCGAATCCGGAAATGGCGGCGGTTAGCGCAACAAAACCCGCGATTATTCCCGTGACTTTCATTTTCCAAGCGTACCAGTGCTCTTTTCGAATACGGGCAAACTCTTTACTAAATTTTGCACACCTGGGTGTCCAAGAACTAGTGAAGCGTCTAAAAGTTCGGCAAATGTCGACTGAAGATCGCCCTGTCTAAAGTATAGTCACCCCTCCGTTCCCATCGCAAAAATCCGAAGCGCACCGGTAGGTTAGCCGACCAGTGCTACTTTTTTTCTCAGATTCCCAACTTCGGAACGCCTCTTGCTTTAGATCGGAGCACATCCATCTACGACCACTTTTCGGGAAGTGGTCATGCATCGATCACAAGGGGAACGTTCATGCTTCAACAGAGATTTTTCAAGACCACCAGGCGGGCTCTCTTCTTGGTGGCTTCGGTTGTTCTAGCCAACTGTACCCAGCAGGCCACGCCGCTGCTTCAAAACTCTTCTATCGACACCGGCACCAATACGACACTTTGCACGAACCCCACGGGTTCTCTCACGCTAGTATCCCCGTCCGCCACCACCAGCGGCGGGTCGGTCACGATAGCCATCGGCCAAACGGTCACTTGGGGAATCGCCATGTCTTGCGCGGGGACATACACTGCGCGCCGCAACGGCACCGTTGTCGCCCAAGGTTTTTCGCAATACACGACCTACACCACCACTTACAGCAGCGCGATGAGCACCGGGTCGGAATCGATTAGCGTTACTGCGGCCAACGGCCAAATTCTTTCCCTGGTTTCAAGTGCGTCGTTCACAGTGGGGGCATCCACCACCGGGATAAGCGGTTGTAACATCAGCATCACTCCCAACATTGCAGTAATTGGCCCGTTGAAGCCTAATGCGGTTTTCACCGTTTCCATTACCGGAACACCCATTACTTCCGGCACGACCACGACGCTCACTTCGGCCAACTGCAACTACGTGGTGCAGAACGTGCGCGCAGTCGATCAATACCAGCAGACCGTCGCGGTTACCCCCGCCGGCTCCAGCGGTAATGGCTCGTTTGGAGTAACGGTTGGAACCACAGGAACGATAAGCATCTCGGTGCAAATCGCCGATCCGGCCAGCGCCGGGACGTCGACCTCCACTTCTATGACGACGGCAGTCCTAACGGCTACCCCAGTTACCGTGGCCCTAGCGCCGAGCTGCCAATTGCAAGCTTCGGCGGCCTCGCTTTACCAAGGTACTCCAGAAATTTTGACTCTGGTTACCGGCGGGCCGGTTTCGGCGGCGCAGATCGTTGGACCAATGGAATCCAACCCTTTAGCGTATACGATGCCCACTTACGGCGGCACTCGAAGCGTTTCCACTCCCACCGCGGGAACTTTTACGTACAAAGGCCAAGTGAGAGGGAGCGGTGCGGCTTCCAGCGTGATTGTAGACTGCCCCGTTTCTTTCACGGTGAACCAGGCCGCAGCGCCCACTTGCTCGCTAGATAAGAGCGGAGACAACGGCGTTCCCGGTCAACCCATCACGTTCACGCTCACGCCAACCAGCCCCACCGGTTCGGTCGTACATAGCGCGATTGTAAGCATCAACCCGAATTTGGATCTCGGTGCCACCGGCGGCAGCTTGCCCTACTATCCGCCAGGCGGAACGAGTACGGTGTACGCGCAAGTTTCCGGACCCGGAGGCACAGGGAACTGCAGCACTACTGTGAGCACCACCTCGCAGCAAACCTTCTCGATGCCGCGTTGCCCTAACGGCTACGTGTTGGAATACTGCACGCAAGCCGAGGCGAATTTGTACTGCCAATCACAGGGCTTCGCGATGGCGTTAGCTATCGACGTAAATACCGGCACGCGCACGGTGAACGACACACCTTGCGATTGTCAGCTCGATAGCTATTACGGCGGCGTGCTGCAATTCCACGTGAACGGTACGGCATGCGACGCCCGAAGCCACGACCGTTGCAACAACATCACCTGCTACCGTTAATTCCGAGTTTCCAGCCGAGCATCGCCGCGGTATAAACGGGGGCCTATGCAGGGCCAAACCATAAACGCGCGATTTCCTGAAAACTTGCCTCCCGGTTGGAAATCAAACCTCGCGGAAGAAGCTTCAAAAGGCTATTTCAATGAGCTGAGTGCTTTTCTCCGCACGGAGTACCGCGGTGGGCAAACAATCTTTCCCGCCCAGGAAAACATTCTGCGTGCACTCCAGAACCTCGACTATGACGATGTGCGTGTGGTTATATTGGGGCAAGACCCCTACCATGGCGCGGGCCAAGCAATCGGGCGCTGCTTCGCAGTACCCAATGACCTAAAGCCGAAGCCCCCCAGCCTCAAAAATATTTTCAAAGAAATCGAATCGGATCTGGGCAAGAAAGTCGATTTTCAATCGTCGGAACTGACGCACTGGGTTTCCCAAGGCGTGTTGCTATTAAACACGGTGCTCACTGTGCGTATGGGCCAAGCGCATTCGCACAAAGAAAAGGGCTGGGAGAAATTTACAGACCGAGTTATCTCATTGCTCAACGATCGCGCTGAACCAATTATATTTATCCTCTGGGGCGGCCCAGCGCGCAAAAAGAAAACCCTAATCACCTCGCCCCAGCACCGCATTATCGAATCCGCTCACCCTTCCCCACTTTCCGCTTACGCCGGTTTTTTTAACAGCAAGCCGTTTTCCAAAGCCAACGCAATCTTGAAAGAATTGGGACGTCCACCCATCGACTGGGAAATCACTAAATAGCTTTAAGCCGTTCGGCAGAAGCTAGACCGACGGGAAGCATTTTCGAAAGATCATCCGCGTGTTCTTCTTCTTCTTTTAAAATATCTTCTAGCAAGCAGCGAGTGGTCGGATCATCATTGCCCAGGAAGCGAATGAACTCACTGTAGAGATCAATCACGATCCGTTCCGCAATCAGGTTTTCCTTAATCATCTGCAAAAGATCACTGCATTCGACGTAGTCGGTATGACTCCGTTCGGCGAGCCCGGCGGGGTTGTAATTTGGCTTGCCGTTCAGCTGAGCAATCCGATCCGCCAGACGATTCGCGTGATCCCACTCCTGTTGCGAGTGTTCTAGAAATTCCTTGGCGACGTTTTCTGAGTGTATGCCGCTGGCCATTTGGTAGTGGAGGCGATACCGCATGGCACAAACAATTTCCGTGGCGAGCGATTCATTGAGGAGTTTGAGAGTGAGCTCCCGGTTGGGTCGGTAGTTGTCAGTAACAGCACCGTCTTCGATATGTTGGCGGGCGCGGCGGCGGATCTCAGACACATTGATGACGAAGTCATTCATGGGAACTCCTCGGTTGGGGTTTTACGTCGATCCTTTGCACGAGCAATGCCAGTCGAACTCTGCGCACCACGACTCGGCGCTGTTGCAGAACGCGGCGATCTTCTGCCTCCGGTGTGACATGATATAAAACAAAGGTTTCCAGCATTTAAGCCGCCAAACTTTGCCCCCAGCTCAGGGCTCTTTCTGTGGTAAAAACTCCCCCCTAATGAAGACCTTCGCCCTAGCCCTGCTCGGCATGCTTCTCTGCCTCGCGTCCCAAGCGGCCGCGCCGGTGGAAATTTGCCCAAAGTTATCGGTTTTAGGGGCAGAGAAAATTGGGCTGACCGAATCCGAGAAGCGCCTACTCTGCGGCGATCCCCAAGCGAAAGATTGGCAAGACGTTCCCGAATCCCAAGCCCTGTTTTCACTCAAAGGATTTCTCCAAGACCGCGGCTACTACTATCCCGTGGTCACCAGAAACGGAAATAAGGCGGTCATAGATATTGGTAAGCAAACTTTTATTGAGAGAATTGAACTACGCGGCGCCCCGGCTAGAATGACTCGTTTCGATCGCGAAAACTCCAAAGGTGAATTGCTTACCCCAGCACTTTTGCGCGGGGTCGTTGCGGATATCTCTGCGAGACTGGGAAAGTACGGGTACGCGTGTCCAAAGGTCACCACCGAAGCCGATCCCCAAACCGGGAAAGTTTCAATTACCATCGAAGCGGGTGAAGTCCAAAATCTCATCCGCGTAAAGGAAGACCATATTCCCGGCATCGCTCCCCGCACTCTTCGCCGCTACGATGCCTTTGTGATTGGTGAGACCTATCGCGGCGATCTGCTACCACTCAGCGCGAGCCGCACGGTCGCGGACGGAATCGTACGCAATTCGTTTTTCAACGTCCACTGCACCCCCGAGGGAGTAGTGGCCGAACAAAAAGTTTTGGCCGGCATGCCGCGCGAGGTAACGCTGGGGTTTGGGTTGAATACCGACCGAGGGTTAATCACACGCGGCACTTGGAAGCACGCCCGATTGGGAACACGCGGCTCGCAGCTCTCCACCCTACTTACCGCCTCCTGGAAAGGGCGCGACTTTAATACCGAGGAAGGGGGAGCGGACTTCTCCTGGTACATACTGGAAGAACCGTCTCGTTTTCACATTCGCTCCCTTTTGAACATTAAGCACCAAGCCGACAATCGTTCGGAAGTAGTCGTTGCGAATTTGCAAATGGCACCGGCCATGACTTGGGACACTGCTCACGTCGGCGGAAAAGTAACTCTCGGCCCTGCCCTCAACGGCCAGATCAAGCTGCGGGGAGACGGCCGCGACCAAACTTTCTTTCTCGCTCTGATGGGCGAGATGCGGGTCACCAGCCATGATTATGAGTGGCAGCGCTCTAACCCCCGCTCCGGTTTTGAATTCACGTCGAGCACGAGCCTGAGTCGGCAGGGGTTACTCGCCGATTTGAGTGCCGCTGTTTTTACGGTGCGCTATGGCCACTTGTTTCCCATACCGGTGGAAGGCAAAAGGCAATTCATCCTCGGGGTGCGGGGCGGGTTTTCCACGACCGCCACCGAGGTTAAGGAAGGCGGCCTAGCGAACCTGCCCAACAATATGCGCCACTACTTAGGCGGATCGACCAACGTGCGCGGCTTTGCTTTCTTGGAACTGCCCGACGCCAATGGAGGGCTTACTTCGGTCTACGCGGGCGTGGAAGGCCGAGGCGCTGGCTTGATCCCCTTTAACTTAGAACCTTATCTTTTTGTCGACGTGGGTAGCGTCTCCCGCGCGGCTTTGGATCTTACCGCTCCTTGGTACTTATCACCCGGCGCCGGGATTCGCTGGGGATCCATGGTGGGAGTATTCCGTGCTTCGCTGGCCCGCGGCTACGCACTTGCGTTGGCCAATAAATCGGCGGAGCATTGGCAGCTTCACTTTAGTTACGGGGAGGAATTCTGATGGGCAAACGCCTTTTAAAATTCCTCGCGATCTCCCTTTCGCTGATTGCGGTCACCGTCTTTCTCTTAGCGACCACCGTGGTGGCTTACCCGCGGTTAGCCGTAAACGGTAAAACACTGCCCTGGGTGGGCACTGTTTTGCGCGCCTACAATATTCCGCTGACGTGGTCCAAAGCGAGTTGGTCGGCCGACAGCCTGTCTTTCCTAGAAAAACGCATTACTTTTAGCGCAGACGATCTTTGTTATTTAGCCGAAAAACCCTATCGGCGCGTTTGCGCAGAGACGGCCAAAACGGCGATTACGTTTCATCTCTGGTCCCGCAAACTGGCTATCGAGTACCTCGACGTCCCCAGAGCGCACGCAACGCTAGAAGCAGGCGAGACGACCGCCCCATCGGAACCCACCAACCCATTTGCGCTCGTGCAAACGCTGCGTGAGCAAATCACGTCGATCGAATGGCAGCACGTGACCGTAGGCCAGCTTGCTCTGCTCTACACCGACGGCGCAATGGCTGTCCGATTGAACGCGGCACTAGAAGGCGTAAGCAACCCCCGCGTACTTACACTGCGCACCCAAGGCAGCATCGCACGCAATGGCAAACGCTCGCCGTTACAAGCGACGCTCGCGCTCTCGCTGCCGACAAAAGGACAACTGAGCTATGCGCTCAGCGGGAGCTGGGGCCTGCGCCAAAACACTTGGAACGCGGAAACGAGCGGGCAAATTGCCGCAGACTCGCTGAAGGGCGTGCTCAACGCTGACTTCAAGAAACCCATCCAGTCTTTGCGGCAAGTGCAGTTACGCGGCTGCGACTACGAGTGGAACGCAAAGGACCAGAAAAACCACGCCAGCTTTCATTGCCCCGATGGAGCGCTCCGCATCCCGTCCCCAGTGGGCGCCGAACTTACCGTTACCGCGGACGTGGACATGCACCCGGGCGCCAGCGAACCCTTGAGGGCGATCACCCAAACCCATGTGGCCCAATTTGAAAAAGTAGTACCACTTTTAGAAGACACGCCATGGGCAGTGCCCGCGCCGTTGAACCAATTACGCGGCGCCGTGAAGCTCACCACGCAGACTCAAGCCGATGCAGATTACCGGAATATTAAAACCACTTTCGAAGGCGCATCCCTACTCGCCTCAAAGGAACAGAGCCTTAATTTCACCACACAGGGAAGCTTTGATCTATCGACGGTAAACCAGAACACTAAAGGCATACTGACCGCAGATGTAGAGTTCCAAGAAACCAAGCTTTCGCTACCCAGACTAGACCCAGTGAACATGCCCCGGCTATTACCGGATTCGCGCATCGTATACCCGCGCGAACAACCCAAGTCCCATTTTACCTTTGAAGACAAGGTCACCATCCGCACCACATCGGGAAAACCCATCCTTCTGCGGACCAACCAGTATGGTGCGGTGATTCCGCTGGAACTCGATCTAGTCCACACCACCGCCAAGGGACTAGTGGGCCGCATTCACACGCCGCCTTTTCAATTGGAAATTTTGCGGCGATTGGCGCGGGTGAAAACGGTTGAAATCAAATACCCACCGGATGGCGCGGCCGAACTGACTTCTACTGTGGAATTCCATTACCAAGATTACGATTTGACTCTATCTGCTTTTGGAAAGCTGGATTCGCCCCGCTATTCGATTGCTAGCAACCCGCCGCTTACGGAAAACAGCGCTTGGTCGCTCTTGATTTTCGGCCGTCCCCTGGAAGAACTCTCTCCCGGCCAGGGTGAGTCGCTGGTGAATGCACGGGCGGCCATCACCGGTGGCGCAGTGAGCGCGTTATCGATGTATCTGCTCGCGTCCACTCCAATAGAAAGCGTGGGGTACGATCCCACCAAAGGGAAGTTCATGGCCACGGTACGCCTGCTGGAGGGGACTTCGTTGCGCATCGAAGGCGTAAAGG
>CAZBJE010000069.1:0-12103 GCA_964492125.1 uncultured Pseudobdellovibrionaceae bacterium
AACGTCCTGCTATCCCAATCGAAAGACTCGAAAATCCATCTGCGCGCTACCACCCAATACAAAGAACCGCTCACCGTCGAAATCGCCGGTTTCGGTAGCGAACAAGTGAACATCAGCGTTGCCTACCCGGAAGTAGAAGAGACTGAAATCATCATTCTCGGCCCCGGCGAAACGCTGCCTTCTCGCTCGGTGAAATTGGAAATTTCCGTACCTAAGGAACTCTTGCAAAATCTTACCGTCGGTACCCAGAACGGCGATATCGGTTTGCACGGCGCCTTTGACGGCGAATTTGCCAAAGAACGCGTTCTTACCGCCACCACAGTGAACGGCGACATCACCGCAAAAGAATTTACTGCCTTAGCAGGCGGCACGCTCAAAACGAAAAATGGCTCGGTAAAGATCACTCAGCTAAGCGGTGCGCTTTCGCTCACTACCACCAACGGCAACATCGAAGTGGACGACGGTACGGGCAATATTAGCGCGAGCACTCGGAATGGTGATATCCGCGTAGAGAACCGCACTGCCGACAGCGTGGAAGCCGGCGCCCAGAGCGGCTCCGTTTTCCTAAACAACCCCAAAGCAAAAAAAGAAACCACGGTTTCTTCGAACTAAGGAATCAGCTTAGTGGGATCCATGCTGAAGGATCCGCTGTAGATCGCTTTTTCGCTCAGGTTCTTTTCCCCTTTGCGCATCAGCTCTTGCATCAAATGCTGCGTTTCGCGGTAGTCTGGATTCTGCGGGTCGGCTCGGATGGCGTCGCTGAGTGAGCGCGCGGCTTCGCCGAAATTACCCTCTTTAAACGCGGCATACGACGATAGGTAAGAACCGGAAGGAGTTCCGGCCTGTTCCTGCGCCAACTTTTTCGCCATTTCCAATCGCTCGTGTCCATCGGCAGTCGAAGCCATACTCACCGAGGTGCGCAAAGCATTGTACAGACCCGGATCCGCCTCTAGGCGTTCGGCGCGTTCGATCGCAGCCAACGCCTTGTCCGGCGCGCCGCCCTCGCTCAGAGTGGCCATATGGAGTGCCGCCGCCATTTTCGCAGCCGGCGCAAAATTAGGCTCCAGCTCCAGCAATCGTTCGGCAAACGGCAAAGCTAGAGCCGGATCTTTGCCGAGCCCCGCTATGAGCTTGTCGGAAAGCAGCCGAGGGTCGTTGATTTTGTCGGCGGTAAGTTCGGCTGTGAGAAAGTCGGCTTTGGTTGCACGGTAGATAGCCAGCGCCTGGTAGCAACCCCGCCGTTGCGCCTCTGGTGTGCCCTCCTGGGTATTTTTCCCACAGCTTTTTTCCAACAGCAGATTCGCCGCGCGAAAAGTAGGCGGCAACCCAGCGCAAGCTTTGGAAACCTTATCTGGGTCGGCGAACGTTTCAGTGCCTTCCAAAAATTTCTGCAAATCCAGAGCGTCTACCCGTTCCCATTCTCCGCGGCAGGGAGCCGGCACCGAATCCGCGACTGCCGCTGCAATGGCCGGGCTCGACACGGATGGGCGAGGGGTGCGCACCCAATCTTGGACCTGTTTAGGAGTCTGCTCGGCCTGGCTCACTGGGGGTGTGGGCGGCGGAATTTCGCCGGGCTTTCCCGAGCGAAACGCCCCAAGGTAGGCAGCCAGCGCCCCTGCAGCGACAGCCGAAACAAAAAAGATCACCCTCGAATTCATCTTTCGTTCTCCAGTTGCAAAGCCATTGTCCGTATGACATCAATTTGTGCCAAGGAAGGGAAATAATATGTTCAAAAAACTAGCTTTGGTTACCATGTTTGCAGTTGGAATGCTCTCCACTAGCGCGAGCTTCGCCGACAATTACAACAACAGCTTCAACAACAATAGCGGCACCATCAATATCAACAACGGCGGCGGATACGGCGGCGGGTACGGCGGTTATTACACCCAACCGATTTACACCACCCCTATCTACACCGTTCCGGTTTACACGGTTCCCGTTTATACGTACCCCGTTTATTCGTACCCGGTTTACGGCGGGTTCTATTACGGCGGCGGCACGACCACCATCCGTGTTCGTGGTCGCTGGCGCTAACTGTTTCTTTTTCTAGTCTGAACGAACTAAGCCCTTCCTCATAGCGAGGAGGGGCTTTTTATTTGGCGAAGGGATCGCCGACTAGGTCACGAATGCGCTGCGAGCAATCTCGGTAGTCCATTTGAGCGCTCGTCACCTCGGGAATGACCAAGATATCCTGCAACTCCAAATGCTCATTGAAGTGGAGGCGGCGCATCGCACCCGATTTATGCGGCTGCACAAATATTTCCAATCCCTGATCCGGGCCCGCTTGCATACCGCGAAAAAATACGCGGCCGATTTCGGGCTGGCTACCAGGGCCGATACCCACCCTCCGCTCACCGCTTGCCATGCTGTAACGCAAGACCCGCAAATTAACGGCAGTGGTCGTAGGCGGCCAAATGACCATGTAAAGAGAATCGCCGTCGTTCGAAACCGCGCGGGCGGTGCGGAATGAATCTTGGTCCTCATGCAAAGGCATGATCCGCCCGATCGAGAGCAAACGCTCCACTTGAATCCGCGTGGCGTGACCCGACACCGGCAAATCGATCAAGTAGTTAACTTCAGCGTCTCCCCGTTTAGGGCTTCTCCGACCGAAAGTCGAACGGTTCACTACTAAGCGAACCTTATCACCGTCGAACCATGGCTCGCGCACGGATAGAAAATCGTCTTCGAAACTGCGCGGACGAGGGGTGAAATGCCGAGGGATGCGGTACAAACCCTTCTGTCCAAAGTCCTGCTTCACTTCACCGTCGGCATCGAGCATCGCAACTAGGCCTTCGTCTTTGCGCAAATCCCGGTGCACCCGCGCGGTAATAGCCAACTTGCCGTTTCTATCGACTGCCAGCCCCACCGCTTCGTCATCTGAGTGCTCCAAAATACCGTGCACCAACGCGCTGCCGTCGTGCCCAAAAGCGGCCGGCGTACCGTCGGAATGGAATTTGGAAACGAAAACTTTGCGAGTAACTTCTTTCCCCGAATCGAAGTCGGGATTCAAAAGATTGTCGAAAACTCGCAACTGGGTCATGCGTCGCGGGTTGGCGAGATCGAAATCCTTCATGGATACTTCGCCCATCAGGTAAAAACTTCCGTCGTCGCCAAATCGCAGGTCTTTAAAGCCCACCTGGTTCCAACCCTCTAGGTCTTTAAGCGCCATAACCCCCTTGCCTTGGGGGCCAAAGCCGGAATCCAGCTCGCCCGAAGGCAGAAACCTTAGGACAACGAAGAAGAACTCGCCGCGCGTCCGCGCGAGTGCCTCGGAGACAGTGAAGACGACGTACGTTCGCCCTTCGGCGTCTCCGCGCACCCGCTCCAAATTAAAAAAGGGTTTCGACCACGCCGACGCGCACAGGGCAAAGAGACAGAAAAATAGAGGGAAACGTTTCACGGCCACCTTTCAACGAGGGCGGCCATGTACCACGGATCGGGAGCAAAGATCAAAGGCGGGGCCTAAAAGCCCGCGGGGGAACTGCCGACGTCGGGGAGAATAGGCGTTTCGAGTGAGCGCGGCCCGATCCGAAGCACGTCTTCCGGAGTAGCCGGCGCGCCGGCTTGGTCGTAGTCGCCGGAATAGGTGCGCGGTTGGCGTTCACCACCTGCCGGCTGACCCGGCAGACCCAGCGCTTTAACTTTGCTTTCCACTCCCGCGCCCGTGCCTTTGATGACTTTGGGCGCATAGACCGGCGGCGGAGGGGGAGGCGGTGGTGGTGGCGGAGGCTGGAAGCTTCCGCTGCCTACGGGGCCGGGAGGCTGACCGCCCTTGGGCATGCCGCCGCTCATATCACCCATGCCACTCCCATCACCTAAACCGGTGGAGTGCACATGCGTTGGAGACGAAGCGTCCGCCCAGAGCATGGGCGAACCCAGGCTCAAACCAGCCACCAGTAACCCTAGGCTCAAGATGCGCATCGAAGACCCCTTGCTCTACCTAAATGCATATCGTCAGCCAGCCGAAAAACTTGATAACCCCTTGAAACCTCGGCTTTTAGTGCCCCACCCCGATCGCGAAAATCGCCTGACTTCCAGTCTGCCGCCTCCCCCGTAAACACCCTCCCCGGGTGCCCAATATGGTCTCTATCTAAGCCCACCCGACCTCGCTATAATGCGGCGCTTTAAGACATAAGGAGTTCTGTGGTCCGCGTACTCACAATCCTATTTTTCTTTGGCGTCGTGTCCGTCGTTCGCGCTGAAGAATCCGGCGAACTCGCCCAGCCTCCTGCGGCGGAAACGTTGAACGAAGAAGTACCGTACGGATCCAGTCGCCGGTTTGAATTCACCCCGCAAGTTTCGGTGGTCGCCATCTCGGCGCTCACCATTCCGACTCCGGGTTACAAGATTGATTACATCCCCACGATCGAAGGCCTGCCGACTGTGCAGTTCGTTTTCGGCCGCCCCCTCGCCGAGATGGGGCGTTTCTCACTCTCCGCGTACGGATCGATTGGGTACGGCGCACGCTCGGGAGCTTTCACGACCCAAGCCAACGGCAGCGCCACACGCAGCCCCGAAAACATCACCTTGCGTTGGATTCCGCTCAGCGCGACGCTCCGGTTCGGGTACCGCCCCTCGACCTTTCCCTATCTCCGCCCCAGCGTAGGGCTGGGTTTTGGAAGCCTGGCACTGATCCAGTCCGGCGATAACCCGGCACTCTCTCGCACCATCGGTATCCCGATGATAGTCCTCTCGCCGCAGCTCACTTTTATGGATGGCGGCAGCCGCCACTGGCTAGGCGGTTTCTCGTTTGGCCTATCCATGATGCGGGGCCTAGCGGGCGATTCTGCCCTAGCCGCCACCTCCCTCGATCTCAGCCTAAACATCCTGCTCTAAACTAGGCTTGCGGATAGCCCCGTTCGTCACAACTCCCCATCGGGGTACGTTTAATACTCGACGAGTTTACGTTTCGACTTGTGGCCCAAAACAACCCGGAGGCGGGAGGGCGGTATGCCCAGATGTTCCCCCAGGGCTCGAAGTACCGCTTCGTTCGCCTTTCCGCCTTCGGGGGGTTTGTTTACCCAAACATGGAAGATCCCCTCACCCTTTTTTTCCACCTTCGTAACGCGGGCCGCCGCCTTGACAACCACCTGAATTTTCATGGATTTCGCCTCGACCCGGGTTTCCTTGATGATCGCAAAAAGATACCTATAATAACCAGCTAACGGAGGACGCGCGCGTGTTTAAACGCATTTTCCTATTTATAGCAGTCAATATCCTGGTCGTACTGACCATATCCATCACCCTCAATCTCTTGGGTGTCCGGCCGTATCTCGATGCCAATGGCATCGACTATATGAGCCTCCTCATTTTCTGCGGGTGCTTCGGCTTCATCGGCGCTTTTGTAAGCCTGGGCCTTTCTCGCATCATGGCCAAGATGATGATGGGCGTGAAGGTGATCGATCCTTCCCGTCCCGGCTCCGCGGCCGAGCGTGATTTGCTTTCGGTGGTGCACCGCCTCGCCCAAAAGGCCGGGTTACCCGCACTCCCGGAAGTCGGGATTTACGAAAGCCCCGAAGTAAATGCGTTTGCTACCGGCCCCACCAAATCGCGATCGTTGGTCGCGGTATCGACGGGTTTGTTGCACCGGATGGACAGCACCGCGGTGGAAGGCGTGCTCGCGCACGAAATCACCCACGTCGCCAACGGCGACATGGTCACCATGACTTTGCTGCAAGGGATCGTGAACACCTTCGTGATGTTCTTCGCTCGCGTGGCCGCCTGGGGCGTAACCCAAGCGATGTCCTCGAAAGACGATCGCGGCCCGTCGCCCATGATCCAATACTTCATGGTTTTCGCGTTTGAGATTGTGCTGAGCCTTTTGGGCAGCGTCTTGGTGGCGGCTTATTCCCGCCGCCGCGAATTCCGCGCCGATCAGGGCGGGGCTTGGCTCGCTGGCCGTGAAAAAATGGTGCACGCTTTGGAAAGCTTGAAAGCTACCATTGGTGTCGTCGACAGCCGCACGGCTGCCGTCGAATCCATGAAAATCAGCGGCAAGACCGGCGGCTTGATGGCGCTCCTGGCGTCTCATCCCGACTTGGATGTACGCATCGCGCGACTCCGGCAAGCCGCGGCGACGTAATGGCCAAATTTCCCGAGCGCATTTTCAGCGGCATGCGGCCGACGGGCCGCTTACATATCGGCCATTACTGGGGCGTCTTGGTCAATTGGTTGGAGTTGCAGAAAACCCAAGACTGCTTCTTCATGATCGCCGATCTGCACGCTTTGACGACGGGCGACCTGTCTAAAACCAAACTGGGCGAAAACTCGCGCGACGTGCTTTTGGATTGGTTGGCTTGCGGCGTCGATCCGGAAAAAGCCACGGTCTTTGTGCAAAGCAGCGTGCCCGAGCATGCCGAGCTTGCGCAGTTATTGGCCATGCTCACCAGCGTGGGCTGGCTGGAACGCAACCCTACGTACAAAGAAATGCGCGATCAGTTGGGTGAGAACAACACCAACTCGCTCGGTCTGCTGGGCTACCCCGTGCTGCAGGCGGTGGATGTTTGCCTGTACAAAGGAACCAAAGTTCCCGTCGGTGAAGATCAAAAGCCGCACCTCGAAATGGGGCGCGAACTTATTCGCCGCTTCAACAGCACGTACAAAAAGCAGGTTTTCCCCGAGTTTGCCGCGCTCACCACTCCGACTTCCAAGCTCCCCGGCTTGGATGGCCGCAAGATGAGTAAAAGCTACGGCAATGCGTTGGACCTAGCCGAAGAACCAGCCAGCATCCGCAAACGGGTGAAGAGCATGGTCACCGATCCGCAGCGCCCCCGGCGCACGGATCCCGGTCACCCAGAAATCTGCCCCGTGTTCACCTATCACCAGCTTTTCACTCCGCCCGAACGGGTGGTGCAAATCGCCGGCGACTGCCGAAGTGCAGCCCTAGGTTGCGGCGAAGACAAAGAAGCCCTCGCTGAACGCATCATCGAATGGCAGGCCCCCCTGCTCGCCCGCCGCAAGCAGCTCGAAAATGAACCGGGTTACTTGTTGGAAGTTCTCACCAAGGGGCGGGAAAAGGCGCGTACAGTCGCCGCTGCCACGATGAAAGAAGTCTGGGAAACCATGGGACTTTTTCCGCCGCGCTTCTAAAGCACTGGAAAGCCTCTAGGCAAATGCGGTAAGGCATTCGGCACTTTGACCAAGCCTGCCATCCTTTTTGGGTTTTTGTTTGCGCTGTCTGCCTGGGCCGCGACGATGCCCTTTTGCCTTACTCTGCAGCAAGGAGCTCGAGAAATGTCGGCACCGGCCAAGTTTACGTTCACAGCCGAGCTGGGTGCCGACGACGAAGCGCTTTTTGGTCGCGCGGTTTTCAACGCTTCCCGACCCGATCTGGCGGCGTTGCGCGCCCTTCGCTTTAACAAAATGGCCTTCATTTCCCATGTGGTGGCGGGCGCCATTGGTGAAGCCTATTTGAACGTGTATGCCCGCCAGTGGCTAAAAAGCCACCCCGATACGGAGTTCGTCGAAGAGCGTCAGTTGTCTTTGAGCGCTGCCGAACAAACCCAAACCCACAAAGTTCCCGATGGCCTCATCGTCCGACGACAAGGACGGCGGCTCTACCTGGTGAAAATTCTGGAATCAAGGATGCGAGGCCAAAGGTATCGACCGAGCAAAATGGAAGCGGCACTACGGGGATGGCAGAAATACGGCATTCGTCTAGCCGACGGAGCCCACTACTCGGCCAACAAAATCTATTTTGAATCCGGCGCCCGGCTGGATCAATTGGTGCTCGCCAATCCGGAGCACTTCCAAAAGGCCGAGCGGGCGGTGGTTATTTTTCTTAGCCGCTCTCGCCCACAAGACGCTTTTCAGGGAACGATCGTTGAAACCCCGTTTAGCGGGATCGAGCTGAGTGAGCTCACGATACGTTTTATTTTCCTAACTTATACTGGAGAAACCCAGACCCCTGCCGAAATTGATCTGTTGATTAAGAACACAGCGGAATCAAACCGGACATCGCCCAACGTAAGCGCTTGGACCTTCAACCTGACCCAGGATCTCTCCCGCCTATTGCCGACGACAAACGCACCGGTTCCGTGTCCAGACTTAGTCGAAGAAGCTCAATAATAAGTCGCTCGCCCTCATAGGCTCCTGCGCGTTTTGCCGCAGCTGGTCTTGTAAGCCAAAATCAGTCGCGCCATTCTCTGTTCAGCTTGGGGGAGCTTAATGAGACATGGGTGCGGCGGCGCGATAGTAATTGCTTTGATTTTTGCTTTTCAGGTTGGGGCGAGCCCCTGTTCCGAAATACTTGCAAAAAACTCTCTGGATCCTTCGCTCGTTTTTGACTACCGCCCCCCTCAGTCAAACACAGCAAGGTTGAAGGACCTATTGCCTGAGTATGATCCGCAAACCGATCTTCTTTTTCATTTCTTAGACAACACTCACGCGTCATTTATCGTGGGCGGTAGGCGATTGGATTGGGGAACAGAAGTTCTCTTTAACTCCCACTCCCACCATTCGAGTGCCCCCATTGGTGTCGTTGTCTTGTCGCGGATAGGTAAACAGAAAGTGCAGGAGTTAGTTTCCTCAATCGACGCGAAGGCGTTTTTTCATTTCAATGCCGTTTCTTGCCACCATTCCGAACTCGCGTTTCTGCAAAAGCACGGCATTTTTGTAAGCGGTGGGCTTCCCTTTACGGGGGTGAAACTCTTCAAGCGCCTCGTTGAGAATGGCTTTGTTAGTGAAACCGGGACCCCCTACCCTAGTCGGACCTTCGTACTGCACCCGTGGCGAGAGGTAACCCAAAACGTCTGGCGACTCATTCGAAACTCCCAGGGCACATGGATTTGGCTCTTTCTCCATAGGCTAGAGCTTAGGGTTACCGATTTCGCGCATTTTCCTATCAACCCAAACGCGGCTCAACCTGAAGCAGCGGCGAGGCAGGCGTTGCTCAGTGGCAACTTTGGAGGGCTGGACGAACCAGCCTGGGACCAGCTCATCGTGGATCTCGATAGGTTTGAATCGGAACTCTATGGACGATTGCGCCAACACTTTGGCGTCTCTCCCGAGAAGCTCTTGGAGCATTTGGCCGACTATGGCCCGAATATTCCACCTGATTTTAAGGCCGCGGCTAGGGGCATTTTTCTAGATTCTATCAACGCGACCCTCCGCCAATAGGATGCCTTTGGGGGATTTTTAAGTCGTGCTATACGCCTCCCATGAAGATCTGGAATACATTGCGAACCCTACCCATCGCGGCCGGCTTAGTACTGACCGCCCCGCTTTCGGCCCTTCCGCCTAGCGCATCTCGCGAGCTAACGACTATCTCCTGCGCGGAGCGCACTCGGCGCGTGACCCAAGCCGGACTATCCGTCAGGGAATTCCAAGTGGGACAGCAAAAGTTTCTCGATCCTACGGGAAGGTATGCAAAGTTTTCAGTAGGCGATCTCGATACGGATTGGGTCTGGGATATCAAACTCAATGCTACGTTCCCGGTGTCGGTCTTCGAACAAGAGGGGCAACGTACGCCGGTCATACTTTCCTTTATTCCGGGGACTCGCCGAGCCCTTATCAAGGAAAACGCCTGGAGTGGAAGCAGCGTCACCGGGTCTCGGTTAAGCCAAGTGAATATGGATACGGGCGAGGGCCAGATCTTGGTTCCCGAGTTTCCGACGGAGTATCACCAATCAGTCGTTTCCCCCGACGGATCGAAGATTCTTTTCGTCTCAACCAAACAAGAAGACGCAAATGCAGTCGTTCTTGATCTAATTTCGGGCACCCAACAGCGCTATCTGCTGCAATGGCCCCACAGAGTCTCCCCTGAGATTTTTCACTCGCAGCTTTCGAACGACGGGTTCACGCTGGCTTCGCGAGACAGTTCCAATGGCCGCACCTTAGTTTGGAAACTGCCGCCGGACTCCCAATCGCCGCAGCCAGTAAAAGCGCGAGGCCTAATCGGTCGGTTAATCTACCTGGCGAACAACGGCGAGTGGGTTGTTTCGGAGAACCCCGCCGATCGCGTTCGACTACACCGTTCGACCCCGAGCGGCCTGAAAAATATCAAATTGGGTGGCATGGAAAGTTTAGACGCGGTTTTAAGCGATAGAACACGCACACTAAAACCTATCATTTCAGACAATGGTCAGTACTTGGTTATTCCATTTGCTGTCGATGTACCCTCGGAGTCGCATAGCCCTCAAGTCGCAGGAAGCGTCATCACTACATCCAACACGGATTTCGATACCCAGTGGACCTTTGCTCGATGGAGCCTTGCTTCCCCTTCCTCCGAACCGTCCATTTTTACCTGCCCGCGCGTTGGATTAGCAGGCTTGGGCCGGATGGATTTTTCGGTCACCGGAAACGGCGAAATCTTGGTTGCAGGTACCAATGCGCGCGAGGTTTTTATTTGGCACGCGGATTCGAATCGGTATTCCACCGTCCCAAGACTTCCCCAAAGCGAAGGGTGGGAGAGCGTCTCTAATCTTGCGTTCTCCGCGGATGCAAGCAGACTGGTCGTTCAACACGAAGAGTCCCTCTCCGTTCTAGACTTGCCCCCACTCGCTTCTCCCCAGCGCCTCAGTTCGAGCGAAGAAAGATAGCCGTATGCGAGGCCGAAGCTCTCGAGCGGCCCTGGATTTAGGCTAAACGACCGCTCTGGCTTCGCACCTCGCTACGACATTGGGCCACGAGGACCCAAACTTTTTACTTCACCACAATCGTGTAGATGCTCGTTTCCACACCCGCGGCCTTGAGCGAACTCAACACACCGTCGACATACTTCGTCTGTCCGTTTTGCAGCTCAGAGCTGGGTTCATCGGTAATCAAGATGGCCATGCGGTTCTTAGAGGTCCAAGCCACTTTTGAAGCGGTGATTTCTAGGCCGTGATAGCTTGCTTCACCTGGATCGGTGTTGTGGTTTTTGTCCTGAAACTCGTTGCGGATGCGAGCGAGTTCGTTGGAGACCTTCACCATGTCGCCAGTGAGGTTCAACTCCACCGTTTCGCGGCCCGGCATACCAAAGAGTACCAGGGCGATTTTCACGTTGCGCCCGGAGACCTTCACGTTCTTGAAACCATCGACGATGTCGGTCAGACCCGCGACGACAGCCGTGATGTCATCGCTCATGCTGCCCGAGTAATCGACGACAAAAGCCAATTCCAAATCGTCCAAATTGCGGTTCAGCGACGGCTTAATATGGGCCACCATGTCGTTGATCGCTTGCGGGATTTCCGACGGATCGGAAGCAAACGAAACTAAGCCTCCACCATTGGATGCAATTTTGTAGGCGTCACCGGCAGCCCGGGTGTCGTAGCCCTGCGCTTGCGCATAGGCGACAACGTCCGTTTCCTTGGCCAAGCTGGATACCGAGCCGCCCTTGCGCACAAAACCAGCGTTGCCCGAGCCAACGTTCTTCACGACTTGCGTGTCTTTTTCGGTCAACGCGATGCTTGGGCGAGGAGAACCCAAAGTCGTTGCGGGATTGCCCGCGACAACTTGGATGCGACCCCATTGCTGATCGATCGACGCCACTTGGGTATCGACCAGCTTGCGAATGCCATTGAGTACACGGGAGCGGCCGGCGATGCCTTCGCTCAGACCGTTGGCCGTGCGGTTCAAATCACGAACCGCCTTTGAAAAGGCGGCGTCTTTGTAAACGTTTTCGCCGTTGCTGTTGATAGCAGTGGCTTGTTTAAGCACCACCGACTCCAAACTGGTGAGGGTACTATAAATCTCGCTCTGAGTTTTTTGCACCTGCACGACTTCCGCTTTCAACGCAGCCGATTCGGCTGGGGTTAAAGCGTTCTTGCTCAGGTAACGCGAATTGAGCGTTTCCATCTGCGCAGCAAAAGCTTCGAGCTTGAGGTTGAGGCTAGCCAACTCCGACTCTTCTTCCACTGACTGCTTTTGCAACTCACCGGAAGAGGCAAGCAGGTCGTTGTACTTATCAACCAGCTGGTTGTACGACTGCGTATCCGACTTCCCGACTTTTCCACACGCCGCCATCCCCAAAACCAAAACCCCAGCAACCCACGCGTTCATCCCGACTTTCATCTCAGACTCCTTGTTGGGAACCGCGTATTGCAGGGACAGTGCCACCCGATCCAAGCCTGGAACGCGAGCAAAATCCGCCGCCACTGACAGAGATGTCCGACAAGATCGACCC
>CAZBJE010000069.1:12113-15737 GCA_964492125.1 uncultured Pseudobdellovibrionaceae bacterium
CCGAATAGTCCCGCCCGCCCCTCACCCCAAAATCGGAGTGGAAGTCCCCTTTCCATGGACCCGACGCCGGACGCAACGGGAGGTACCACCCAAAAGGGGGTTCTGGCGGGCGGCTTCCTAGTGGGGGCGGGCCGTCATCGCAGCCCCCGATCAAGTGGAACGCAGGGCCCAGTCTGCGATGCGAGCGCCTCCGCACCCGTAAAAACTAAAGGAGGACCGGTGTGCCCGACCACACTAGGGAGCCGCCCGCCAGAACCCCCGTTCGGAAGGTCCCACCCGTAACGCCCAGCATCAGCCCAACAAAGGGGAACCCCACACCGTTGATTCCCCAATGAAAACAAAGATGGTATAAAAGCCGGATGGAATTCGAAGCGGTTACGAATCCCGCACCGCTGCCCCAGATCGCCTCGGACGAAACTATCGACAAAGCCCTAGCTGCCGACCCTGCGGCGGCCAGTGCCTCGTCGGGTGGGTCCGAGACCGATTACCGGGTTAGCCTGCCAAACTTCGAGGGGCCCCTCGATCTGCTCTTGCACTTGATCCGCAAGGAGCAGGTGAATATCTACGATATTCCCATCAAGACGATCTGCCAGGCTTACCTGGACCACCTGGACATTCTCCAGCAGCACGATTTCAACATCGCCGGCGAATTTATGGTGATGGCGGCGACTCTCATGTTCATCAAGAGTGCCACCCTGCTCCCAATCGAAGGCGGCGATGAGGCCGACGATCCCCGCTTGCCGCTGGTTGCCCAGCTGGTGGAGTACGAAAAGTACAAGCTTGCCGCCAGCGCCATCGATTCCATGCAGTGGCTCGGCCGCGACATCTACGCGCGCCCCGAGGGCGTTTTGAGCGATGTGCCGGTGGAGTCCTTAATCAACGTGCCCATCGACCCGGTGGACGCTTTTCAACTTTTAAAATGCCTAAAGATCGCCACCGACCGCACGACGCGGCCGCCGATCGTCATTTCCGGCGATACGGTTTCGATCAAAGAAAAAGTGACCCAGCTGCGGGAACTTTTGCTTAAAGCTGAAATCGTCGACTTTGCGGCACTTCTGCCCGCTGAACTTTTGACCCACGAAATCATCGTGAGTTTCTTGGCGGTGCTGGAACTGGCCAAATTGAAATTTGTAGATATCATCCAAACCGAGAATTTTGGGCCCATGCAGGTGCGCGCGCAGCGTTCGATGGAAGAGCTCAACTTTGCAATGTTGGATCAGTACTGAGGTAGACATGCCGGATCAGGAAGAAGAAATTGTAGAGAGCCTCCCCGGAGACGAAGAAGTCGCCGAAGAAACCGTCGAGCTTTCTGAGGAAGCCTCGCTCGCTGACACCCAGAGCGAAGAAACTTCCGACGAAGCCGCCGCGGTAGAAACCGACGAAGCGTTGGAAGAATTCGCCGCTGCCACCGAGGAAGCCGAAACCACCTCGAAAAAAGCGGTGAAAGTAGCCGATGCCATTCCGTTCGTGATGGACGAAGTGGCTTTTGCTTCGGCAGTTGAAGCCGTGCTTTTCGCGGCCGAGCGCCCAGCAAGTTACGACCGCATCCGCGAAGCTTTCGGCGAACCCGCGCCCACCAATGATCAATTAAAAGAAGTTTTGGCTACGCTGATTGCGCGCTATGAATCGCCCGATCGGGGCTTTTTGTTGCGCAAAGCACAAGGCGGGTACCACTTTGTGACCAAAGTCGAGAACGCCGAATACATCCGGCGTTTTCAGGCAAGCAAACCTTTTCGTTTGGGCCGTAGCGCTCTGGAAGTGCTGGCCATCATCGCGTACCGCTCGCCGATCACCCGTGCGGAAATTGATCAAGTCCGCGGCATCGACAGCTCCCATTTATTGCGCACGCTGATCGAACGCGGATTGGTGCGCATGGCCGGCAAAGCAGAAATCCCGGGCCGCCCGGTACAGTACGCGACCACGCAGAAATTTTTAGAAGTGGTGGGTCTGGCCAGCAACGCCGAACTGCCGCCTCTATCGGAACTCAACCAATTGCAGGGCGACACCGAAGATCCCGCTCGCAAGATGGAAGAAAAACTCGATCGCTTCATGAGGCCTATCGAGCGCACGGCCGAAGACGAGGCCCTTCCGCCGTTGGAAGATGCCGACGGTAACGACCCAGTGCTCAACGAAATCGATAGCATGATCACCACCGCCGATGGAGCACCCAAGGAAGTTTACGCTTCCGCCGTGCACCGCGAAGTAGCCGAGGCGAATCAAGAAGCGCTGGAAGCGTTCCAAGCGGCCAGCCGCAAACGCCCACGCAAGCAGGCCGCCACCAAGGAAGAAACCAAATCGGTTACCTTTGAAGACCTCACCGGCGATACCGACGGCACGCCGCCTGTCGCCAACTAAAATATGAGCATCCTCGAACAGCGGCTGTACCAGTTGCGACCAGCAGCGCTGGCGGTGTGGTTAAAGCGGCTGTTGGGCATTCGCCGGCGGGCGGCGGTGACCCGGGACGGTTTCCACTTCATGGTGGATCCGGTCTCCAACTTCGGCCGCTCCATTCTCGATACAGGCACCTACGAGTCCGATATGGGCGATATCCTGCGCGCCATCTTACGATCGGGAGACAACTACTTCGACGCCGGGATGAACGAAGGCTACTTCGCGGTGCTGGCCAGCCGCTACGTCGGCCCGGGCGGGCGAGTGCTGGGCGCAGAGCCGCAAGGGCGCTTGCTTGGCGTGATCGATAAAAACTTCATGATGAACGACATCCGCAACGCCAAGGTTTGTGAGGTGGCGTTGGCAGCGGTACCCGGCACCACCGTGCTGTATCTGGCGCCCGACACCAACAGCGGCGGTTCCTCGTTCTTCCGCACCACCAAACTGGGCCTGCGCCCCGAAGCGGTGCGCACCATGACCTTAGACACGTTGCTGGAACGCGAAGGCATGCGCAAAATCCGCTTTCTGAAAGTAGACGTGGAAGGCGCCGAGGAGCAAATCCTCTTGGGCGCGGAAAAAACGCTGCAGGAAAAGCGGATTGATTTTCTGATGGTCGAGTTTCATCCCCAGATCACCGGGCAGCAGTCTCCCCGACGCATCCATGGGGTTTTGACCCAGGCCGGCTACCAGGTAACCCAGATCGCTAATGGCGGTTGGATTTACCACCTCCCCGAAAAAAAGAGCGAGCTAGAGGCGCTCGGTCCTCTCACCGAAGTCGATTTCTTCAAATAGGGGGAGAGGGGGACGGTCGCTACCCATCTGACGGCGACCATCCCCTCCGAAGCTATTTACGTTTCAGAACCTGCACGGCGCAGCTCGTCGGATCGACCACCGAGTACGTGGGCGAAAAGCGCCCATCCGTGCGGTAGCCGAGCCAACCTTCCTCCGATTGATTCACCACCGTGGTACCGTCTTCCAACTGCATACCGAGCGGTCCGGCTTGGCCCGGGACGTACTCGATCGCGACCCTGCGCTCCAAAACCGGGTGATAGCCCGAGAGGCTCACCCGACTATGGCCACCCGACTCCGACTTATCCAAGCGGATGACGGAAGGGCTCTCGGAATTATGGTTACGAGCATTGTCGCCGCAAATGAGCTCAAATCCGGCATCCGGGGTGCGCAAAACAAACGGAAGCTGCCCGCCGTTCCAATCGCCCTTCACTACGCGCACAATCC
>CAZBJE010000070.1:0-14802 GCA_964492125.1 uncultured Pseudobdellovibrionaceae bacterium
GGATCGCCGAGTGGGCTTCTCTCGCCGAGAGGTACCCCGATGGACTGAAAAGCTTGCGCGACATACTCCGAACAGATGGGGGCTTGCCCAGTGGGGGCTGGCGCGTTCGCAACCCGGAGCGATAGGTCATTTTTTTGGGTGTCGGTAAGAGGCGGCGTCACTCTGCCCACGGCAAAATACAGCTGCCCATCCCCAGCGCGGTACTTTTCGATAAATTCCGCCAAAGGAATTTTCCCGCTTCCCGTACGAGTGAGGTGCCAAACAAAAGTGCCTTCTGCGTCTTTAGTCACGATGCCTACGTGATCTATCGGGCTGTGAGTGAAAGCTTGGACCATAAACCCCGATACCTCTCGGCGCGACGACACACCGATAATGTCACCTGTGGCAACGGTCTGCGGATCAATTGTGTTGGGAGGTGGGGCGAGTAGGGTGGTCGAGACGAGAAGAAGCAGGACCAAACAAAATATTCGGTACATTCTCTAGCCCCCTATCGAGATTGTATCCAATAGTCTTTGCACGCGCGCTCTCAATTAATGTGGACACGCCGGGCCAAAGCAAAGCCGCTGCGTGGGGTAGAATAAGGGCATGCGCACAATACGGATCTTCGGAATGGCCCTAGCCTTGGGGCTTTGGAGCCAACCTGCGGAAGCAACCCTTGAGCTCTTCGCTCGGGGTTCCGTTTCCAAAAACTATTTCAATAGCGATAGCTACATCGTCAGCGTATCGGCGGCTACCGGCCTTGCGCTCACACTTTTCCAAGGCATTCGTTTGGAAGGTCGATACACCAACGCCACGTCGCTGCAAAACTCGTTGGCCATTAGCGCCGGCGCGGTTTCCGGATCGCTGAATGACGTCATGACCCAAACTTCCATTTATTCCGTGGGAATTGATTTCGACTTACTGGGGCCGCGGAGTGAATTCCAGCCGTTTTTGTACGTCGGAGTGGGTTACCTCATCACCGAGCGCAGTTACTACTACATGGACACGGGCGGCAGCGCTTCGGTGTATTTAAAAGACCCGATCCGCACCGGGGTCACAGGCAACTTAGGATTGGGTTTCCGCATCCGAATCGCCAACGCCTTTGCGTTCGAGGCCGAAGCGTTTGCCTACGGCGTCGATATTCACAAGCCGAACCCGCTCATCAACGTTTTCGGGTCCGTCGGCGTCCGCATTTTCATGTAGACGTTTTTCCGCGCGACTTTAGAAAATCCTGCAATTTTTTTTCCGAGCCGTTGTCGGATGGTCGATAAAACCGCTTATTCTTGATCTCGTCAGGGAGGTATTGCGCGGGCGTCCAGCCACCCACGTGATTGTGCGGGTAATCGTAGCCTTTTCCGTATCCCTCTTGCTTCATCATCTTGGTGGGTGCATTGCGGATCGCGTAAGGGATCTCCAGATTGCCTCGTCGCTGCACTTCCTCCAGTGCCTCATTGATGGCCAGGTAACTTCGGTTGCTCTTCTCGGAGCACGCTAAGTACGTCACCGCTTGCGCCAAAACGATCCGCGCTTCCGGCATGCCGATCGCGTGCACCGCCGCCAGTGCGCTGGTAGTTACCATGAGCGCTGCGGGGTTCGCATTGCCTACGTCTTCGCTCGCCAAAATGATGAGCCGTCGAGCGATGAAAACGGGATCCTCTCCGCCTTCGATCATCCGCGCCAAGTAATACACCGCTGCGTCGGGATCGCTGCCCCGGATGCTTTTGATAAAGGCAGAAATCGTATCGTAGTGCGATTCGGATTTTTTGTCGTAGTACACCGATTGAGCGTGGGCCAGCCCCTCCCAATCTCCCGGTTCGATCCGCTTTTGCGGATCTAGGCTGAGCAAAAGGTGCTCCAAGAGGGTGAGCGCCCGGCGCGCATCGCCCAAGGAGGCATTGGCGATCTGGGTGAGAACTTCCGGATCAACCGCCCTTTCGGCGGGCACTGCGCGCTCCAAAACCCGGCGCAAATTATCCGGCTCCAGCGCTTTGAAATGAAAAACCGTGCACCGAGAGGCGATGGCATTGTTGATTTCAAACGATGGGTTTTCGGTGGTGGCGCCAATAAAGCGGATGCTCCCTTCTTCCAAAAATGGGAGCAGCACGTCTTGCTGAGATTTATTGAGCCGGTGCACTTCGTCGATGAAGAGAATCCAGGCCGGGCGTCCCGCTCGGTACTCTTTGCGTGAGCTGTCTAAAACCTCGCGGATATCTTTCACTCCGGAGGTTACCGCCGACAGGGTGTGGAACGGGCGGCGCGTGATTTGAGCAACGACATTGGCCAGGGTGGTTTTGCCGCAGCCCGGAGGTCCCCAAAAAATCATCCCGGTCCATTGGTCCGAGGCCAAGAGCTGCCGAAACCGAGGGTTGAGAAAGTGGCTCTGCCCCTCTATCGTTTCCAAGGAGGTCGGCCGCATCCGATGCGCCAGGGGCGATTGGGTACCGACTTTATCGAAGAGCGACTCTTGTTCCATAATCAACTTGTTAATAGGCGCAATTAACCTTTTGGGAAAGGTTGATTCTCTCGATCAATCCGTTGATACTCTTACCAAGCCATGACTCCCGCGCCTCCTCTAGAAGTCCGTCGCCCGTTTTTTTCCTGGTACCTCTGCAAGTACGTGGCGAACGAAGTCCTTTTCAGCTTTATTTCTGGCACTACGATCTTCTTAGGCATCTTGCTGCTGTTCCAAGCCATCCGGATCATGGAATTTGTGGTGATGCACCAAGTAGCTATGCGCGATGTCGGCAGGCTCTGCGTTTTCTTGGGCCTTTCGTTTCTGCCTTTGGCGGCCCCCATTGCCTTTCTTTTTGCGGTTTTGATGGGCGTTTCGCGCGCCAACTCCGAGGGAGAGATCCTGGCGCTGCAGGTAAACGGGATCAGCTTGCGCCAGATTTTCGCTCCGTTGGGTGCATTTTCGGTATTGCTTTCGGGGGTGGTACTTTATGCCTCGCTCTACACCGTACCGCAAGGCAACCGTTCGTTTGAATTACTCTACACTCGTTTAGGCAATGAGCGCGTCATCGCGACTTTGAAGCCGGGTGTTTTTATCGACGGTTTTTACGGCCTGATGCTCTTCACGGAGCATATTGTGCCTCTCAAGAATGAATTAAAGCGCGTTTTCATCTACGACCGGCGCGAGGAAAATCGCCCACTCGCGATCACCGCCGCTGCTGGCCTACTAAAAGCCCAGCCAGAAAAAGGGGTTCTGACCCTGCGGCTCACCAATGGCGCCATTCACGTGGAAGACCGCGAAATGGACATGCTCCAACAAAAAATCGAGTTCGATGTCTACGACATCAATCTGCAGGTGGGCGAGCAGGGGGACTCTTGGCGCGCGTACAGCCCGCCATCGTACAACTTGCCCCAGCTCTCCCAACGCATCGCCGAAACCGAACACGACGTCCCACAGCACCGCCAACTTTTGGTGGAGTACCACCGCCGTTTTTCCATGGCTTTTTCTTGTGTTGTTTTCGCGGCGCTTGGTTTTTCAATCGGCATTCTGAGCCAGCGCGGGATCCGCAGCAGCGCCATTGTGCTCTGTCTGGTGGTCGCACTTGCTTATTGGATGTGCTACCTCGGCGCGAACACGCTGGCCGTGGCCGGTTGGATCCCGCCGTGGCTGGGACTCTGGGTTCCCAATTTTCTGTTCCTGGGCCTCGCCTACCAAGGCTATCGGCGCTACGTAGGCCGCTAAGCTATCTGAATTGCAATGCTTTCGCCCCCGTTAGAATCGCCGGCGCGTGTATACTCCCTAGCCACTAAACACAATTCAAACCCCTGATTTTATGGGCTTTTTCATGGCATTCCGCTTGCAAATTTAAGCTCCAAAGGACAGGTGCGCCCCCGGGCAGAAAATGGCTAAGTACCTAAAAATTTTGCTGATTATCGTGATGACGGCCGACGCGGCCCACGCCACACCCGTGGCTAAGCGCAAGCCCATCACCCCTCCAGACTTCCAATGGGTCGACGCCGAGGGAAAATGGAGCCGCCTGAAAAACGGCGCGGACGGCGATGCCGCCGGCAACGCGATCAACGGATCCGGCAGTGGCGGCAAAGGCGGCGCAGGTTCGGGCAAGGGCGGCGCCGGTAACGGCGGTACAGAATTTACGCAAAACCCGGGCGGCGGGAAAAACGGCGGCAATGGGAATGGGAACGGGAACGGTGGCGGGGAGCAGTCTGGTTCTAGTGTCACTCCTGGCGGCGGCATGGTGATTCACAATCTCTGGTGGCCTATTTGCGCGTTCGTGGACGAAACTGTTTCGGAGCAAACAGCAAACGACGCCATCAAGGGCCAGATTGAAATGGCGAATAAGTGCGGCGTTAATGTGGTGTTTTGGACCAAGACGGTAAAGCAGGGTAGTTGGAAAAATGAACCTAACTCCATCAATCAGAAATCGGTGGAAAAATGCAATTTGCCACCGAGCCTTGCAGCCAAAGGTTCAGCTACCGCGCTCGTGCGCTGGGATAATACAGCCGCCCAAATGAGCAATGACCGTACGGATGAAAAACCGCCCAAACCTCCCTATGATGCGGAAGGGTGGAATTTAAGCGTCGCCGGTTGCGCTGAGCTGGGCCAAGGGGCGAGCTTTGATAAAAAGACCATCGACGCTATGAATAGCGGCGGACATAAACACGGCTCTAGCGCGGCAAAAGGCGGCGTTGCTGCTTCCATTGAGGTTCCTTCTGGACACAGTGCTGGCGTTCTCGCCCACGAGTCTCAGGGCCATAGCCAAATGTCTAAACCGAACGGGACAAAGTATGGCAATGGCATTGGCGAGCAGCCGGAAGACAAGGGAGCCGAAGGTTCCGCGGATGGAGGCTGGAGTGAGGACGGTTGCCGTGTGATGCGGGCAACGGCTCTACCAAACGATCGGCATTTCGGTTACGACCCAAAGCGTACGGACTACTATTTCAAACCCCGTAATGCCGACGCATACTACGACATAGAAAACGATCCACCGATTTTCCCCGCGAGCCAAGATTTCGCCATGAAGAGCGGAAACGGTTCCATCGTGACCCCGCCGGGCCAAACCATCACTTTCAAAGACGACAGCAAAGGCCAGAACCCGCCGGAAGAGAAAAAAACCTTCGATAAAAAAGGCCAGGCTACAGAAACGTTGGATGGGGAGGATACCCGCCACCGCCGTAAAAACGTCGTCAATGCCTTGCTCGATAGTCTGAAAGAAGAAGGCGGTTTGATCGAAGATCCGACGCGGCCGATTGCACGCCGGCCCATGGGGCCGCCCAATTCCGATCCCGCTAAAGCGAATCCTCGCTTGGGTTACGACGACAACGCCGCTAAAGGCAAAGTTGGATCGAGTGGCGGAGAAACGGTTACTTCTGCGGATCCTTCGCCCACCGATATTTACAGCGGTGCCAACGCGCCTGGGGATGCGAGTGGTTTGGAGGTGGGTTCCCGCGAGCCGGCTAGTAGCGGTACTTATGTCGGTGGCGCCGGCAAGGGCGCGGCTTTGGGTTACGACGAGTCTGCTCCCAAAGGTGGTTTGGTCGGTGGGGCTACCGTTGGTAGCAGCTCCGCAAGCGGTGGCGCCAGTGGGGCTCTGTACCGCGTCGTTGGCTCCATGGGCGGCGACTACAAGAAAACTTCTATCGACGGAGAAGAAGAGTTTTTCGACGGTGTCGGCGAAGACGGCAGAAAACTGCGGCGCCGCACACAGAAGCGCACTACTGGTCTGAGGGAGTCCCCTCAAACGGGACTTCGCGAACCTTCGGCCGTAGGTCGGGCGTCGAGAAGTCAAAGAGCCCCAGCAAGTTCACCGTAAAATTCAACTGGTCGGGCGCACGTTGGCCCCAAACCGTTTTCGACAAACCAAATTCGATCCGAAATTTCCGCGTGATCAAAACGCCAAAATTGGCGCCCGCTGTAATCGCCGTGGGGCTGGCCGCCAAACGGGCATAACTCCCTGCCGTGCCGGACAAGCTTTGCCCGCCCGCTACTGTCGACGGTGGCAGCGCTTCTTGCGCCAAAGCAAAACTCTAATTCACAAATGCTTTCGCATACGCCCGCAAAATAAATATCTGCGCGGCTGCATCCAAAGTCAGAGCCGGAGCGTACCCTCCGAAGCGGCCCAAGAATCCCGGCGACACCGATAGAAACACATGGCCCTCGTGCAGGCCGTAGTGCAATTTGGCGCCGACATCCAGATTGCCTTCGCCCGTTACCAAATCCGCAGTGGTCACTGCCACCGCGTTGCCGGTGGGCAATTTGAAAACGCCCTCGATCGTCCACATTGGCAATTTCGAAACCCGGTACTTCAAGCTTCCCCAGAGATCCGTAAATCCCGTACCCGAAGCCGCGAGCGCGCCCCCGGTCACGCGGGTAGCGGCGCCGCTTAAAAACCCGGCCTTAAATCCCATCGACCAATCTTCTGCAATTCCGTACTCCGGTTGCACCCAGAAAGTGGTGTCTTGTAAGAACACCGGGTTGCCTGCCACGCGCGGTGGCAGCGACAGGCCGCTATTGTCGAAATTGTTCGAGGTGCTGGAGACATCCACACCGGTGCGGATTTGAAAGTTCTGGTATTCGGGAATCCAACCGTAATCGGCGAAAACCACGGTGGAAAAAAGACAAAGCGCGAGAGCGAGAGGGTGCCGTACACGGTGCATGAAAGGGCTCGCAAGGGGCGCGGGAAATGCGTTAGTGCTTCGTCGCCCCGGCGTCCCGCGTCGTCACCACCCGGCCGATATAGTCATATTCCATTGCCCGCTCGAGTTTGACCAGCGCGATTTTCCCGCGCTGCACGTCGCCAGAGCGAATGAGAACGTAACCATCGATTTCGGGGGCTTGCCCTTGGTGGCGGCCTTGGATGAGGAATTCGGATTCTTCCGATGGTTCTTCGATGAGCACCGGCACCACTTCGCCGACACGCGACTGCAAGCGACGGGCAGAGATTTCTTGTTGCACGGCCATCAGTTCGTCGCGGCGGCGGGTTTTTACGTCTTCTGGCAATTGATCGCCGAGCAAAAACGATTTGGTGTTTTCTTCACGCGAGTAAGCAAACACACCCAGATGATCAAACTCGGCTTCGGCGATAAACGCCTTCAGCTGTTCGAATTCTTCTTCGGTTTCACCAGGGTAGCCGGCAATCACCGTGCTGCGGATATAAACGCCCGGCAGCCGCTCGCGCAGTTTGGCCAGGCGCTCACGAATGGCGGCGCCGGTGACCTTGCGGTTCATCAGGGCCAGCATGCGGTCGTTAATGTGTTGCACCGGGGTATCGACGTATTTGCAGATTTTCGGTTCGGTAGCGATCAGCTCTAGAAGCTCGTCCGACATTTCATCGGGGTACACATAGAGCATGCGAATCCATTGCAACCCCTCTACTTGCACGAGCGCTCGCAGCAAGCCGGGAAGGGTGCTGCCATTGCGCAAGTCGCGGCCGTAGTCGGTGAGATCTTGCGCGATTAAATTCAATTCCACCGCGCCCTGTGCCACGAGGCTCTTGGCTTCTTCCACCAAAGATTCAATCGTACGGCTACGCAAAGTGCCGCGGATTTTGGGGATGATGCAGAAGGCGCAATTCTTAATGCACCCTTCGGAAACTTTTAGGTACGCCTTGTAAAACGGCTGGGAATTGATGCGAGGCGTGTGCTCGTTGTGGATGTACTTGGGGTGTTTGAATTCGAAATCTTCTTCTTTCTTACCGGCGATAAAATCCAGCAAATTGCCGTACTGGCCCGTTCCCACGAAGGCATCTACTTCCGGAAACGAGACTTTCAAATCCGCTTTATAGCGTTGGGGCAAGCAGCCCGTCACAATCAAGCGCTCGCACTTGCCGCTGACTTTTTGTTCGGCCGCAGCCAAAATCGCGTCGATCGATTCGCGTTTGGAGTCGTTGATAAAGCTGCAGGTGTTCACCACGATCACGTGGGCTTCTTCGGGCTCGCGCACGACTTTAAAGCCGTCACCGACGGAAATACCGAGCATGACCTCCGTGTCCACCAGGTTCTTGGGGCAGCCCAAGCTGTGGAAAAAAATTTTCTTTTCGGTCACGGTGCGGGACGTTTGGTCGAGAGGCGACATGGCTTTTTACTCTTTGGTTAATCCCGGAAATTGGTAAATTCGAAATCCAACCCCAAGTCCTGCTTGCGCATGAGGCCAATTACTTCTTGTAGGTCATCGCGCTTTTTGCCGGTGACCCGAACTTGTTCGTCTTGAATCTGGGACGTGACTTTAATCTGAGCGTCTTTGATCAGGCGGTTGATCTCTTTTGCTTTCTCGACCGGAATGCCCTGCTGCAGAGTGACCTTCTGGCGCACGGTGCCTTCGAGTGCGGATTCCTTGGTGCCAAAAACCATATTCTTGATCGAGATGCCGCGCTTCATCAGCTTGGATTGCACGATGTCGACCAACGCTTTGAGTTTGTAATCATCGTCGGCCAGTAACGCGATTTCTTTCTTCTTCGCGTCCCAATCAATTTTTGATTTGCTGCCTTTGAAGTCATAGCGCTGGGTGATTTCTTTTTGCGCTTGGTTGATAGCGTTATCAACTTCCTGCAGGTTCACGTTCACGCAAATATCAAAAGACGGCATGAGCTAATCCTTTCGGGTCTGGAAAACGTCGTTCTCGCGCTTTTCGTATTCAAACAGCTTGTCCTCGAATTTGGCGCCGCGCTGGATGTTGCTGAACTCCACCACGACTTTCGAGTCGGCGCTATCGGTCGTAAGCGACCGCAATACATAGCCGTTTTTGTCGATTTTCGCAATGAGGGTCTCCGAAGCGTCGGTCTTGGGAACGAGCTCCAGCACGGCTTCTTTGGCGTTTTGGGAGACTAGCTTAACCCTATAGAAATCCTTGAATTTTCCGGCCCCTACCAAGATCGCCAGCGCGCTGCGGGCCATGAGCGAGGAAACATCCGGCCGGTGGGTCACGGTGCGGGACTTGCGGCGCGCATTTTCGGCGATGTCCCAGTGTTGCTTGCCGCTCAGAATCTGGGTGGTATGGGCGGTTTTATCCTCCCAACGCAGCTTATCTGGCTTCACCACGGACAGGGTGCCTAAGCTAGGGTCCTCGTCCATTCCGGTTCCCTTGGATTTTACGGTCTGTTTGAAGTCGGCCGAGTAAGATTTGGTCTCGTCCCAGCTTGCCTGCAGCTTGGCCAAAGCGGCTTCCGAATCAGCACCCGCCCAGCTCAGGGCTCCCCAGGTCAAAAAAAACAATGCGATTTTCATGGCGCCGACTATCCCACGCACTTCCGAAAGGGTCCAGTCGCCTTTCGGAATTCCGAAAGGCGACTGGACCCTTTCGGAAAAGGTGTGGCAGTCTGCCGCGATGGATTTTGTGCTCCTGGCGGCTTGTGGGTTGGTTTTTCTGCAGTGGGTGCTTTTTGGGCTCGGGGCCCGGCAGCTTTTGCACCGGGTTTGGCGGCCCGCCATGCCGGTGGAGGGGGCGCTGCTTGCGGTGGTTTTGGTCGCACTCACTGTGGCCGTTTCCTGGCTGCACCCCAAGCCGCTTTGGATTTTCCAAGTCGCGGTAGGGGGAATTCAAATCATGGGGTTGGCTTGGTTGGCGTTGCATCCCCTCCAAGTGCCCCGCTTTTTACGTGCACATCTTTTTGCGGTGGCTATCACCGTTTTGAATTTCTGTTTTTGGTTTTGGCTGCTCGCCGATTTGGATGGATTGCCCTCGTTCCATGATGGCATCGCCCACACCGTCTACTACCTCCGCATGATCGAAAATGGCCAGCCGCTGCTCCACCTCAACTCCGTTTCGCTCACCGAGCTTTTCGGCCCGGGCACACTGCGTTTTTATCCTGGCGGGTCTCATGCACTGGTGGCGATGTTTGATGGGTGGATTCCCAGTCGTTGGGTTACGCCCGCTCAAATCCTGCAAGCATGGCTACTGCTTTTGACGGCCGGCGTGCCGATGCTGGCTTACGCGATCGCCCGCGCGCTTTTTCCCGGTCGGTCGCTCTGGGTTTACGCAACTGTATTGCTTGCCGCGGTTACCTATTACCGCTTCCCGGTGTGGCAAGTTCCCTCGGGAGGGTTTTCTCGCCACTGTGCGCTTTTTATTTTGTTCCCTCTGCTGGCGGAGCTGGTGCGGGCCAATCCGCCGCTTGGCTTGCGTCGCCTGCTTTGGACTGTCGGGCCCATCGCGACCTTTCTTCTGCACCCGGGAGGCTTTGGTTTGTTCGTGTGGACGATGCTCTGGGTGGAGTGGATGGAGCGTCCCTGCCGAAAGGCTCTTTTTATCGACGGAGTTTGTGCGGCTTTGGGTTTGGTGGCGACGCTTTGGTTGGTGCGTAGCACCGGTTCGGATAGCCACTTCACGGGCGTCATACCGGGAGTCGCAGGAGCGAGCTGGTACGGGCAACTTAAAACCAGCGTTTTGCTCATTGCGTCTATTTTCGACGATTTCAGTAATGCTGCGGTGGCACCACTCTCGGCTCGTGAGTTGTTGGTCTATATTGCCGTGGCGATTTCCTTCTTGGCCGCGGGCCGTCGATTGGCACCCACGCGCATCCGCGCTTACCCATGGTTTCTTTTCGGCGCTTTGGTTTGCACTTTGGCTTTCGCGCTCTTGCCCTGGGGCTTCGCGCAACTCATCCCACAGCTTTTTTACAACCACCCCGATCGTACGGCGGAAGTTTATTACGTGGGCATGGTGATCGTGTGGACGTTGGCTGCGGCTTTTTTGTACGAGCACCGCGCCACTCGCCGAGGTAGGATTGCGATTGGCTTACTCGTTTTGCTGGGAGCGATCGATACGGCGAAGGGGTTGCGCTTTTTTAGTCGGCACGTCAGCGAGTACTTGGCCGTTTACCACTCGCCCCAGCACTCCACTTCCGGAGATACCATTCGCTACTTGCGCGCACTCACGCAACCAAACGCCGTGATCATTGCCGATCCTTTTGTGCTCGATAGCGTGGAAGCGCGCGCATTGCGCCGATCGCTTTTTCTTTATTCGGAATGCCCGGCCGGCAGCGTCGGTCCCAATTGCGAGGGGCGCACGCTCTTTCTCACGCATTTGAAAGCTGCCGTGGGCGATCGCTGGACTCACCCGATTCCGGAGACGTGCCTCAGCTTCGTCACCCCGATGGGACGGCCCTTCTATTGGCTTACTAAGCGAGCAGGCGCCGTGGACGCGCCTTGCGCAGATTTGCGCCGCATCGCCACTTTGAATGGTTACGATCTGTTTCGGTTGGGAGAGGATCTCTAGATGGAATTGACCAGGACCGTGCGGCGTTTGGAGGGGCTGGCAGAGCCAGCGACCACGCCCTGCTTTTCCATTTCTTCCATTAATGTCGCCGCGCGGTTGTAGCCGATGCGCAGGTGGCGCTGGATGAGCGAGATACTGGCTTCGCCCTTCTCGGTCACCAAGCGTACGGCTCGGTCGTAGAGATTGCCTTCGTCGCCGCTGGTGCTGGAAGAGGAATCGTCGCCGAACTCGTCGCTCTCTTCTTGCGCTTTAAGCAATCGCTCGTCGTATTCCGGCTCCCCTTGAGCGCGCAACGACGCGGTCACCTTATCCAAGTCGGCATCCGAGATGTACGCGCCTTGGATGCGCTTCAACGTGGTGAAGCCAGCGGAGTGGAAGAGCAAGTCCCCGTTGCCGAGTAAGCGGTCTGCGCCGGTGCGATCCAAAATAGTTTTGGAATCTATCGACGAGGCTACCCGGAACGATAAGCGGCTTGGGAAGTTGGCTTTGATGGTGCCGGTTACCACATCGGTCGACGGGCGCTGGGTGGCCAATACCAAATGGATTCCGGAGGCGCGGGCTTTCTGCGCCAAACGTGCGATGGAAAGTTCGACGTCCTTGGGGACCACCGCCATCAAGTCGGCGTATTCGTCTACTACCACGACGATGTACGGCATGAACGGCGTCTCTTCGGATTCGGTTCCGGTCTCCGCCAAACGGTCGTTGTAAGAGTCCACCTGGCGTACGCCCAGCTTATGCATCAAGGCATAACGCCGTTCCATTTCCTCAACCGCCCAACGCAAAGCCAACGCGGCCTTGCGAGAATCGACGACAACCGGCAGAAGCAGGTGCGGTATGCCTTCGTACGCCGCCAACTCCACCATCTTGGGATCGACCAAGATCAGTTTCAGTTGTTGGGGCGTGTAGCGAAAGAGCAGGGAGCAAATCATGGTGTTGATGAAGACCGACTTCCCGGTACCGGTCGAGCCGGCCACCAACAAGTGAGGCATGGCAGCCAGGCCTGCAATGGCGGGTTCGCCCGATGCCATCCGGCCGAGCACCAACGGCAGCTTTACGTCGGAACTGTTGAAGGGCGTTTCTTCGACGATATCCTTGAAGAAAACCATCTCGCGGTGCGGGGAGGGGATTTCGATACCCACCACCGGCTTGCCCGGAATCGGAGCTACAATGCGCACCGAGAGTACCGACAGTGCGAGCGTCAAATCATCCGAGAGATTGGCGATTTCTTTAATCTTCACTCCGCTGGCCGGTTTAAATTCATAAACCGTGATGACCGGTCCGGGGGAAATGTTGACCACTTCACCGTCCACGCCGAAGTCGCGCAGCTTCTCCACGAGGATTTTGCTCTTCTCCAAAAACCAGTTTCTGTCGACAGGTTTGGATTTGCTCTCGGCTTTGCCAGAGAGGAGTGAAAGGCTGGGCAGAGTGAATGGGCCATTCTTGCCGCGATTTTTGGGACGCACATCGCGGTGGGCGGTGGCGCCTTTTACCGTCGAGAGTTTGTCCATCTCCATGTCTTTTTCGATTGTGCCCACCGGCATAGGCATTAGTCCCGGCTCTTGCGAAAGGGGTGAGAGCGAGAGCTGAATGGGCGGGTTCACGGCGATGGGAGCCATGGGGTAAGGCTCCGCCGCAATCGCGGGTGCGATAGTGGGCGCCACCTTCGGAGCGTCGGCCGTTTTGCGCTTGAATGCAAACGTCGGCAACGTGAGTTGCGGGAATTTAATTTTCACTTTGCGCACGCGTTTGATCGCTGTGTGGAAAGCGGCGATCAAGCCGTGCAAGGCATCGGCGAAAATATCGACAATCCGAATTTTGAACGATAGAACCAGCGCGGTTATCGACGAGAAAATCGCAAAAAACACCGCTCCGTGCGTGCCGGTGATGTAGCTGAGGGCATCGTAGGACACTCGCCCAAGCAGCCCGCCCGCGTGACTGAGGTTCCAAGGAACCAAGTGGGACGGCATGCTTGCTTGCAACAAGAGCGCGCTGGATACCAACAAAAGTCCGTTGGGCACCCAGGCCAGCTTGGCAAGTTTAGATTTGGTGGGGCGTAAGGCCGCCGCCGCAAAAAGCGCGCAGAGACCGAAGGCCGCTAGGCCCAAGACTTGGTAGAGCAGATCCGCTAGCCCGCTTCCGGCGCGCCCCATCCAATTTTGGAAATGGTTTTTAGTGGTCCAGGTCGTCCACGAGGGATCCGTGGGCGAGTAACTGGCCAGCGCGAAGAAAAGATACAGCGCTGCTGCCAACCAAACGAGTCGTTTGATCTCGCCTAGCGCAGAAGGATCGGTAGCTGCCGGGGTGACCCGGACTTTTCGTTCTAGAATCATAGGTTTTTGGGGGAGTTTAGTTAAGGGGGACTGAGCAGTAGATGCCCAGTAATTATTATAACTTAGTGACGATCCCTGTCAATGCATCGGCTTGACAGCTCTACCGCCGTTGCTATCATCGATTTGGGATGGGGGCGGTCAAGTTTTACCCTGCCCGTAGATCCGATTGGGTTGTCCTTTTAACAGGAGATGGGGAATGCCGACTGGCTTTGTGAAATGGTTTAACGATAACAAAGGGTATGGATTTATTGAGCAGGAAGGCGGCGCGGATGTTTTCGTGCATTTTTCCGCCATTGAGGGGGACGGATTTAAGTCCCTGACCGAAGGTCAGGAAGTTGAGTTCGATATGACGCAAGGCCCCAAAGGCCCGCAGGCCACCCGTGTCCGCAAAATGAAGGGGACCGCCTAATCCAGGCGCCGCAATTGTTTTGGATTCCCGGGCGGGAGAAGCCCACCCGGGAGTTTCTTTTCCATTGACACGCCTAGCCCGGTTTTCTAGTTTGAGGCTGCAAAAAAACCTAGAACCCTAGCCCGCCCGGAGGCAGCAGCTTCCGTTTAGTAGTAATTCATGAACTTCTTGCCGATAACAACTTGCGTTAAAAATGAACGGGCTCCACAGAGAGTAGTGACCTAGCTATGTCGACCATCATGCATCTTAAGGAGCTGAAGGAAAAACCCATTTCGGAACTCGCCGATCTCGCGCGTTCGTTGGGGGTTGAGTCCCCTGGCGGCTTGCGCCGGCAGGAACTGATTTTCTCCATCCTTCAGGCTCAAACCGAACAAAACGGGAGCATCTACGGTGAAGGCGTCCTCGAGACCCTCCCGGACGGCTTCGGTTTCCTTCGCGCCCCGGATTACAATTACCTTCCGGGTCCCGATGATATTTACGTTTCGCCCTCCCAGATTCGCCGCTTCATGCTGCGGACCGGGGATACGGTGGAAGGCCAAATCCGGCCGCCCAAAGACTCCGAGCGTTATTTCGCGCTGCTCAAGGTCGAGAAGGTTAACTTCGAAGACCCGGATGTCGCCCGCGAAAAGATCCTGTTCGACAACCTGACGCCGCTCTACCCGCATGAGCGCTTCAACCTCGAGCACGATCCCAAAAAATATTCGACTCGCATCATCGATTTGCTCACGCCCATCGGTAAAGGCCAACGCGGCTTGATTGTCGCGCCGCCCCGCGCCGGTAAAACGATGTTGCTCCAAGAAGTCGCCAACGCCATTACGACCAACCACCCGGAAGTGTCTTTGATCGTGTTGCTCATCGATGAGCGCCCGGAAGAAGTCACCGACATGCAGCGCTCGGTGAAG
>CAZBJE010000071.1:0-14118 GCA_964492125.1 uncultured Pseudobdellovibrionaceae bacterium
ACTTACTCCGCGTCTTGAAAGTTCGGTACGATATCATCGTGCTGTTTTTGGATCTCTCTCCGGTTCTTTTTTAATAGATCTTTTTGATACGGGGATAGTTCGATGGTTGGGTTTGATAGGCCTTTATCCGCAGCCCGGATTGCCTCGTCGAGTTCATCAATTGCCTTTCGTAGCTGCTCTCTTTGCAGTTTCGAATTTCGGTGTCCCAATACCGAAGTGGATAGGTTCATTCCCAGCCTATCTTCCCCCCTCTGTACGGTCAGCTTCTGCCGTAAAAGGAGGCAGCGGCGTGATTTGAAGTCGGTAATCTTACATTTCTCTTCGAGAAAAAGTTCACAGACATAATCATCCGCTTTGTAGTTGGTCCAGTCGCAAAGCCGGCGCTCTACCGGAAGGCACTCCGGCGAATGAATGCGTTCCCGGCCACCTTCGTGGCATTTTGCCATCTGGTACTGCAGGCACTTGGAGTTTGCGTTGCTAATGGAAGCGCAAAGCTTGTCCATGAGTCCCGCGCACTTGGGTCCCTGGTAACCCACCGCCTCGCAGAGGCGAAGGTCGGATTGGTCGCCGGAGCTAACTGGAAGCGGGACGTCCTTTCCAGCTAGGCTCAAGCCAGAAAGCAGCAGGCAATTTAAAACGAGCGCCTTCAAAAGCATCGGGACGCCTCCTATCTCAAGAGGCTATTGTCCCGGGACGCTGAGCAATTCATCCATGTGCGAAAGTGCGGCGTTATCCGCTTCAGCCGTAGTAATTTTGCCAGGTTTGGATGCATCGGTTACCGCTGTCTTGAGGTCAATAGGCTCTTCGATGCGTGGAGCGGCGACGATGTTCTCCTGTTTGTCGGGCAAGACAACGCTAGAACATCCCTGCTGAATGGTTCCGTTAGGCCCCTCGTATGCGAAGTACTCTGGATGCGTGGTGCAAAGACCGCCAATTTGCAAGCCAGCGTTAAACTCGATGAGTTTATAAGGAGCGCTGACGATGCTGATTTTTTCAGTGAGTGTTTCGAGGCTGTCGTTCGTTACCATTGAGAGACTTCCGGTAACCCCCGTTGGGTTGAAGAGAGAGAAACCTGAGAGGCCACCCATTAGGCCAGGGGGAAGGACGCCTGAAGCCAAGAAGCTCTGGCCGCCGTTTCCAGGTGCCGGTGGGTCGATTTGAGGCACGCTGCCGGTCGACGGGTGGTTCGCTTTGAAAGTCCGCGCCATGATGATTTTAGCAATGTCCCAAACGGCACATTCCGTCTTCTGGTGATCTTCCCCGCCCGAAATAGAAATTTTTACGATTTTTTTCTCTACCAGACGCCGAGTCATGTTGGTGATAGCCATGCTGGTTACGGCGGTTTTAACTTTAAAATCTCTCTTCATTTCATTTAGAACGGATTTCCAATCGATCTCAATTTCCGCACGGAAAGGGACGATAGCCATCGGGGAAATGTAGGTGTAGTTCCATCCAAAAGCAGCGCCCGTATGCATCGCGGCCATGATGATATCGGCCATGTTTTTATTGAAAGCTGCAGAAACGGCAACCGTTCCGCGCGGATTGGCTTGCTTTACTTCGTTTCCTACTGCGATCTCGTTTCCGCCCGGCATCACTAGGGTGGGTTTGTATACGCCTTCTCTGACCGGGATAGGCTTCACTTCGATTGTTTTTGGATCAATCCCTTCTGCTTGCGCCTTCGCGGAATAACTAGTCAGCTGTCCTTGAAGGGCCTTCCAGTTGGCTGTCGCCCGAAGGGTCGCGCTAAGAATCGCACCTTTATGCGTGTAGGCGAAACCCACCGACTTACCGGGTGCCGACGGGTTGTCGACGATCATCAATTCGGTCCAAGGGTAGTAGATGACATTCTTGCGAATGTTCGGGCTTGAGATGATATCGCTTTGGCTTGCAAAGGAATTGGGGCTTGTCGGGCTGCTGAAGTTGTTTCCGAGACCGCGATCAAAACCGTAAAAGAGCACTTGAACACTTTCATTCAAGTCTTTCAGCTTTCCAGTTGAGACCGTATCGTCGACATAAGGGAGCAGCTCCGCCCTTAGATTCGAAGCAAATACTGTGCAACAAATCAAACCTACGAACGTCTTTACAAGGCTCATGGAGAGGCTCCCATCAATCGGTTTCTAGATCGCGCAGAGTTTCTCCCATCGCATTTTTTGGAAGTCAACGCGTGTTCCGCAAGAATGTTTTCACCAATTCCTTTTAAGCTGCTTTTTAATATTCCGTGCGCTATACCGGCGACGAATTCAGTTGCAGGAGTGCGCATGCTTCAGATCATTGTGGTGATTTTGTCGGTTAGTGTTAGCGGGATAGCAGCGCGCGCGCCGGGGCCGTTGGCGAAGCTGGCGACCTGGACGGAAATTGTCCCTTGTTTCTCCAGCGCGACATTTTCTTGTGTCTTAAGCGACGGCAGCATTCTCGGTCTCGGTGTAGATTCTTCTGCTCTCGAATCTTCCTTAACCAAACCACGCCAGATAAGCGGCCCGGTCTGGACTATCCCTGCCGTTTTTTCCTTGCAGGAGAGAGTCAGTAGTTTGCAGGCATTGGGTGGAAACTCAACCAAGTGGGTGGCACCGGCGGTGCGCGTATGGCAGGGGGGCAATGAAATCGTCGCTGAACCCCAGGAATCGAGTACTCACTTTTCAATCAATCCAATGGAAATTTCTGAGTTGGTACGTGTGAACTCCGAATGGGATTTGCATTTGCGCGCGGCATTTCGCCTCTTCGTCCCTGACGCGACAATTGAAGTTCGCGACGCGGCCGGGCTTTTGACTCTGGCTGCAAAGACCGTGCACGCAAGTCCTATTCGATCCGAAGCAATGGATCACGGATGCGCGTTTGCCGAAGAGGCGTTGGACCGAAGCCTATTGGAAATTGTGGAGCCCGTTGATTTGGAAGATAAAGCAGCTTTGGCTATTGCCTGTTTTTGGTCCAAAACGGCGCTCTTCCAGTTTGATGAGAAAACCGGAAAATACCGGCTTGCTGATGGAGTATCCGCGCAATTGAAACGGTCTGTCTTTTCCTTTGGGGGGGAGGTTTCCATTCCTTTGGATTGGTTCATTACAGTTTCGAGCCCGCTTTGCGAGAAAGATAAAAGCCTGTCTTGCAAGCCCGCATCCGATGTTGCCAAGTGGGTGGTGCGCAGTGAGGAAAAAGAACTTAATGCGCAAGTTTTGGCCAGTTTGAAAGTGGTCGCACCGGTGCCGTTAGTGCTCACAGAGATTGTGGACAAAGAAACCGGTTTTTTGGTCCGCAATATCCATGGTGAGGCTCAGAAAAGGACAGGCGATCTTGTCCCTCGTCTGGAATTAAGGTTGGTGAAGACCGGAAGATTCTTCTCGTTGGAAAAAAAGTACAGGGTCCCTCGTGGTGCCGAATTAGATGCTATCGAAAAGCGGACGGGGATTTTCAATCTGGGCGTTGTGAACCTGCTTGCTGAGCAATCGGTGTATTTAATTTCACCCAGCGGTGAGAAAACGCACCTGAAAAATCTTGGGATGGAAGCATCGTTGAGTTTCGACAAATTCGTGCCTGTTACTGGTATGGAAAGCGGAACTATACCCAGCGCGATACAAAAAGGGCCGGTCCGCCCCGCGAAGGTTGGTTTGGAGCAAAAGTGGAAGGATAACAATGGAGCCTTCACTCTGTATTCTGAAGTCGAGATTCCGAAATGATACGGATCGCGATTTCCGCGTTATTTCTTAGCCAGCACGCATTGGCGGTAGAAGTTTTCCATATTCCTACAGTAGACCTTTTTCACTCTCTATCCGATCAGCTTTCGAACAAGGCGCTCAAAAAGTCGATGGTTGAGTCTCAGCGAAAGCAGTATTGCATTTCTTTAGAACGCAAAAGCTCTTTTCTGGAGAAGCTGGGTAAGACCCAGGAATCCAATTTCGAGAAAATGAAGCCGGGGACTTGGGTACATTACCTGGTTTCCACTGAAGCGGCGGGTCGAACGAAGTATCTGGGCCACGAGAAATGGAAGGTCATTAACGTATCGGCCGATAAGCAAGAAGCCACTGCTTTGGTCTCTGACACGGAGGGTGGCACCCGCCAGGTCACCTTTCGCAGAGGGGATCTTTCGCACCGAGGAGTGCGCCCTGATCCGGATAAGCCGAGCACGTGTCTTCTCCAAGACACCTTGGTCGGCAAGACTCGGGAAGGGGAGTTAGCGCTAATGGGACGCACTTGGAAAACACTTGAATACTTCCGCTCACCTCTCGGGTCTACGGAGCAGGAAATTCGGGTGGCAGACGACATCCCGTTGGGCTTTCTGACAGTGAGAGAGCTCAAGGCGGAGCAGGCTGTCGTGCGCGAAGTCGACTCTTTTCACTGGTAAAGTTTTCTGGGAACCTACTAGGGTTTCAGGGGAGCGGCTTGTGGAGCTATGGCGGAAATTCATCGATCCTGCCGATTGGTTGGCGGCGCAATGCATGTTTCCGCAGGAGCCGTGGCGTTACTATATTCATCCGCAAGGAGAGTATGCTCCGCAAGCGTGGGATCATTTTCAAAGTGCCTTCGCTTGGGTGAAGGAGCTCGCCGGATCGCGGGTCGGTAATTCTGTCGAGGATCTGCACCTGCGAGATCTTTTGTATATTCACGCGTTGGTGCTCAGTGGGCACCCCCCTCTTTGGCCCAAAGCACTGCTTCGGTATCAGCCAATCTTCAACTATCGCTCGAGTGATGAGATTCATCGCGTCTTCGAGTCAGGCTCTTGCCACTATCTGAACGGCGACGGTCTCAATTTGCGAGTGGAAGGGTTTTGGCCTAGGGGAAGTCATTCGCTGGAGTTTTTTGCACGGTGTCGATCTGTCGCCGCGGTGTCATACGAAAAAGACCCACTTCGATGGGAGGAGGCTTACGATGGCTTGCGAGTGATGCTGCACTCGCGCGTTCCTCCCTCGTCTGGCGATTGGCTGGTGTATTTTCTGACTCGGCCCCAAGACCTAGTTCCGCAGATAGAACAAGTTCTCCTTTGGTATAACCTGCGGGCGACCGAATTGCTCCGTTGCGCAAAGGAAGGTTTAACACGGCAACGTGTACTGGATCTTGCCGTGAAAATGCAGCGCTATGTCGATATCGCGCAGTTTGGTTTCGATGGTTCGGGGCGGACGAGTGCACTCGTGCTCGATTATGTATGTATGCGTTTTGGCTACTCGCCATCGAAACCCACTCTTTACGAAGCTTACGGGCAAGCTTGGGGAAACGGGACGTACCTGCCTATGGATGATGCGATTCAGCTTTTTCAGTGAAATTAGCAGTGCCGAGGGCTTGGGTAGCCTACGGCCGCATTTTCTTCGATATCGTCCAATGCAGAAGCATTCTGCGCGGAATACCGACCAGGCTGGTCAAGCGCTTCAGCTGGGGGGTTTCCACGCAGAGCAATTGTAACCGTCGAGGCAAAAGCCGTTTCCCGCCCTGCCAGATAAGGCCTTCGAACAACGACAGCAGGGCAAACCACTTGAAAACATTCCTCCAGTAGCGCTGCGTGAAGTCGAACTTTCTTGAGCCGCGCTGTACCGCGCAAACGGCGCCAATGAGCGAATGGTGGGGATATGTGCGGAAACAGTCCAATCGATTGTCTGGCTTTGTAACGATAGATTCTGACTCGGGCCTATTCGCTAAATACCGATCAATAGAAATTCGATTCTCTTGGCGCACAGCAACGATGTCACCGATACGCAGATCTTGTGCTAAGCAAGGGCGGACTGAAAGCACATCCGCTTCTCGCAGAAAGTAACCCATACAAGGACCTTTGTATAAAATCTTCAAATACTCGCCTCCGGGATCCATTCGAATGCACCACTCAGCGTCGTAGAACTTCCGCCAAACCCAGCGAAGAATCGATTGAGCTCGGACCCAGAACTAGGGTTTGGAGTTCCCCAAAAATCCAAAGTGTGAAGACCTTTTTGCTTTCCGTGGCGAATGATTTCCCAGAGAAGTACGTGCGAATGCATCAAGCCTGGAAAAATTCGCGAGCTTGCGGCATGGGTATAATACATTTTGTTGTGGTGCTGAAGTACCACGGCACTTGCCACAGTCCTCTCTTGGTGCCGAGCTCGGAAAACGGTAAAGCAATTGCTTTGGTGAAACGTGTCCCAAAATTTCCAGTAGTACCCAATCGACGCAATCGGAAAACCTTGCCGTTCTGCCGTGATCTGCAAAAGATGAAGAAAGTCTCCGAACGCCTCTCTCGACGCGCTTATATCGACCTTAAGGCCCTGCCGATTCCCCCGCCGAATGTTGTAGCGAGTCTTCGCGTGCATACTTTGTAAAAGGTGGTCCTCGTCGGGCCGAAGATCCAATTCGATTGAGTGGTGGGAGAAAGAGCCTTTAGAACGCCTCAGACCAATCAACCCCTCCGACTCCACACCGGACATAGGCTCCAGTTTGATACTGACGCAATTTTCTCGTCTGGCGATGTTTTGCAGAAGATCTAATAAACTCGGATCCGGCGAGAAACTCTTTAGGCAATAGCCCCGGTTTAGGTGCGGCGTCGCGGCCCTTAACGTCAGTTGCACAGACCTTAATAGTAATTTGCCGTCCCACCAGCCATATCGCAGAACTTTTTCGCCAAGACTTCGACGAAACTCTCCCCATTCAAAAGTCTGTAGCGGGTGGTGAACCGCTCCGTTGTGGAGTTCGCGGTCCACTGACTCTATGGGGCGTATTTCGAGCATTGCCCTACAAAACTATCGAGACATTAAGAACTTGTAGTGGGACGGCGTGTTAGATGGGTCTGTCCATTGTGGTAGGATTTACGCATGCACCCAAACGGAAACAGGAACATGAAAATCCGCTTATTTCGATTTGTCCTTTCAATTCTTCTCTCGGGCCTTTTTCTCTTATCGGGGGAGTTGCTCTTTGGATTTCAAATCAGGGCAAGGGTGAGAAGTACACTTGCGCTGATTCAAGTTCGGTATTTTGAATTCCAAGCTAACCTGCAGAGTGCGGAAGTGAGGGACGGGCGTGTAGTCCGGCGTGCGTTGGATAAGATTCTTTCCGCGGTGCTAGTGCACAAGCGTGTGTCTACAGGTGAAATGACCACGGCGTTGAACGGCCCCTATGAATTTTTGGACCAACGCACGCAAATGGTTGCGGTGAGTACAGAGCAATGTTTCTTGGACGAACAAGACTACCAAGTCATCGAGAAAAGTCTAATTAACCCTTGGCGCTCCGCCTGGAGCAGCATGCGAGTGAAAGACTTTATGGGGCTTGCCAATGCGGATCTGAGGTTCTCGAAGCTAGTTATAGAGAAGCAAGACCCTAGCAAGCTGGGGATAGTTCGTTTGGCTCTAACCGCACCGGCGCGGGGCAATCTAAATGGCCAACAAGAAATCGAACAGGCGATAACGAGTTACTTGGCCAGCTTTCAGAAAATTCAAGATATGACGTTGGAGACGGTGAAAGTCTCCGTCAACCGGAGCAAGAGGAATCCCTCCGACTATTCCTATGATGAAGCTACTCTCCTGGCCCATTTTGATATTCGGGGTATAGCCGAAGATGGTGTCCTTCAGAATGATCGTGGTGTTTTTTCGGCCGAAGTAAGTAAGGTCGGTGGTTTTTGGAAGTTGCGAACGCTCCATCTGGAAAACGGTGAGCGATTGCGGAACAAAAATCCCGGTTTTGTGGAGATTACGGCGCGGTCAGGGGTGGATAAAGTACCCGTCTATTTGAGGAACGAAGCTATTCGCCGGGGTGGCTACGCGATTGCGACAGGGGACTTCAATCGCGACGGAAATACCGACATCTACGAGGGGGCGGCGGGAGCGGGAACGCTTTTGCAAGGAGATGGCTCGGGGAACTTCAGACCGGTTCATGATTCCGGTCTGGAGCAGGAAACTGCAGTGAAGACTGCGATCTTTGCCGACTTCGACAACGACGGTTGGAGCGACCTTTTGCTCATCCGTTTTATCCCTTCCGAGCGGCGAGACGACATCGTTGTCTATCACAACGTCGATGGGAAATTTAAGCTTTTGAGCCGCCAGATTAAGAACCGTCTTTTTGCCGATCGAGCCATGCCAGCAACGGTTGCGGATTTTGACGGGGACGGTTACTTGGATTTTTATGTCGGGTTTCCGGGAGCGAAAGATTTCACTGTTCTAGAACAAGTTATTAACGATCCCGCGAAGCGGATTGTCGCACAGGGCCTGTTTCTTAATCAGAAAGGCCATGGTTTCGTGGATGCTACCGAAAAGTCCGATCTAAATCCCCAGGGAATTGGCGCGGCTCGTAAGCTATTCCCCCATTCCTCGATGGCTATCGACTACGATCAAGATGGAAAGATGGATATCGTCGTGATGGATGACAGGGTGGGTTTAAGTCCCGTCTATCACAATCAAGGAAATGCCCAGTTCAGCCAGGTTGCTGAAAGCATCGGTATGTCCAACTACGGCTACGGCATGGGAGTCGCAGCGGGCGATTATAACGGTGACGGTCTTATCGACTTTGCGATGTCTAATGTGGAGTTCACCGCGCACCAAAGGCTTTTGGAGTCTTGTAGCGCGAACCTGGAAAAAAATCTGGGCGCTCGCTACTTGAACGGCGTCCGCCTGTTTAAGAATCAGGGGCAAGGAAAGTTTTCCGAAATTCCGGTCTCTGAAAGCGGGATTTCTTGGCCAGGAGAGGGAACCGCGGGGTTGGAGTTTTTGGATTACAACAATGACGGGCTGCTCGATCTCTATGTTGCCAACGGCTTATGGTCGGGAACAAGTCGAGAGCAGGATCTGTCTAGTCTTTTTTCGAGAGCTCGCTATAAGGGCTATTGGTTTGGCCAGGTCAACGCCGCGGACCCTATCTCGCGTTCCGACTTTATGGAGGTTTTGAGTCGAGGGAAGGGGCTTCTTAGGGATATTGGCGGCAACGTTTCGGATCGGCCCTCCATGGCGGGTTTCCAGCGAAATCGTCTCTATCGCAATGACGGCAATGGGCATTTCACCGAAGTGGGGTTTCTCGAAGGCGTTGATTCAATTGCAGATGGCTACGCAGTGACGCTTAGCGACATCAACAAGGACGGTCGGGTAGATCTCATTCTTCGTAACGGCGATCCAGGTACCGAAGAGTATAAATTTCCGGCCCTGCAGCTCTACCTAAACCAAACTCTGAGCCAGAATTCCCTGCGGGTCCAACTGGAGGGCGCCAAAGCAAACCGTGAGGCTATCGGCAGTTCCGTCACCCTTTTTGTCGCCGGCAAAAAGCAGTACAGACAGCTGATTGAGAATAATGGCCCCTCTCAGTCGGAGCGTGTGCTACATTTTGGTCTAGGTCGAAATAAACGCGCCGAGCGTGTGGAAGTTCGCTGGCCTTCGGGGGCTTTCCAGGTATTACGAAATGTGCCCGCGGGGTCTCTATCGCTTAAGGAGCCAGAGTTGGCGCCTTCTAACAAAGGCCGATGGATGTCAAAAAATGCAGGAAGCAACTCTACTAACCTTTGAAATTGATTCGAGTCGTGTGGTTTGGAAAAAACACGAGCAAGAAACCGTTATTCTGGATTCCTCGTCTGGTGCCTACTTTGTTTTAAATGCTCTGGGCGGAATCGTTTGGGAGCTTGCTCAAGCAGGCGAGAGCCAGCCTCAAATTGTGGATAGAATTAGGCGCTTCTACCCTCACGACGAACAAGCAATTGAGCGGCATGTACAGGGGTTTATCTCCGATCTAATAACGGAAAACTTGCTGAAGGTTTCGAATTTGCAGTGCGCGCGTGCCAACGCTGCTGCGCCCAAGATCGAACCTGTTAATGAGTACGCCAGCCCTTCCTTTCAAAAGTTTGGAGATATTCTTGAATGGGGTTTCGGTAGCACAGGAATCAACGCGTAGCCCTCAAAATGAGCTACTTGCCCAATCGGATTCAAAGACTCTTACTACGAGCGGCATTGGCCGAAATGCCCTCGGCGCAAAGTGCGTGGCGAGAATATTCTCAGATTCAGGGTTCGAGTAGTCTCTCTGATCCCCACCTTCACAAGCTCGCCCCTGAACTTTATGCGCGTAGCAAAGAGTTGGTTCTTGGCGCGACGCTTCACAGCCTCGCTCGGAAATCTTTTTTGGCGGCATGCCTTCAGCAATCGCTGCGCAATCAGGCATTTCTCAGCGTCGCTCGAGCGCTCACAGAAAATAACATCGAACCGTTGCTGCTCAAGGGAATGGCTTCCCATTTCGTGCATAGCAAAGTCGCTCCTCCACGTCAGATGGCGGATGTCGATCTGATGGTTGCGCGCAAGCACGCGAGGGAGGCTGTGGCGGTTCTTCTGAGCGCGGGATGGGTTAGTCAACCCGAGCATTTTGGGAAATTGGCATCGGACACCCCCACACAGTATTTTCCATTTCGCCATTCCATTGCATTTCGACATCCCTGTTTCCGGGTAACGTTGGACCTTCATTGGTACGCATTGCGCGTCTGTCCACAAGCGCACTGGGACAAAGAATTCATGGAACGGAGTGTGTTACACCGCGAAGAAGGACAGAGTTTTCGTTTGCTCGAGACCACGGATCGTCTCTTTCACACATTGGTGCATGGTGCCGAGTGGCGCCCAATTCCAGGTGTCAATTGGGTGATAGACGCCGCTCGTATTTTGCAGTGGGAAGGACAGCGAATTGATTTTCAAAGGCTCAATACACTGGCGGAACAGAGAAAGGTTCATCGGTTCGTTCAAACCAGTTTGGATTTCCTATCGACGGAATTGGGCTTTTCCTGCCGATTGCCCAAGTCACCGACAATATTCATCGACCGACTCGAGTTTTCGCTCAAGAGTTCCCGCCTCAATTCGCCGTTCCTGGGAAATTTCCCTTTTGTAGTCTTTCAACATCGGCGTGTAAGACGGTCGCAATCACGGGCCATCATGCGCCGGTATCTACGATATACAGCGCGGGCAATCAAATTTAACTGGGGAGTAATAGATCTGCGTCATTTGTTGCAGGCCCTGTTTGCAAAGCTCCTCCAGAGCTGGGCAAAAAAGTGGAGGTATGGATGATAGACATTATCGTCGTCAGCTATAATGCCCGCGAAAATCTGGAACGTTGCCTGACATCGGTTCATAGGCACACGGAGCCTGGTTCCTATCGGATTACGGTTGTCGAAAATTCCGATTCCTTAAACATCGATGAAAAGTGGTCGGTTAGGATCTTGCACCCGGGCCGAAACTTGGGGTTTGCCGGAGGCGCCAACTTAGCCCTCGCAAAAACACGGGCTGAAATGATCGCTTTCTTAGATGACGATCTGGAGGTGAGTGCAGGCTGGCTACCCAGTCTAAAACATTCCCTACAGAGCGACCGACGGGTGGGAATGGTCGGCCCGAAGCTGGTCTTGCCCAACGGTCGGCTTTTTGCGGCGGATCTTCGCTACGGGCCTCTGCGCAACCCAGCGATCTGGCAAATAGATCAGGGTCAGTTCGATTTCCAAAAGGTCGCCGATAGTCTGGCGGGGGCCTGCTGGCTTGTCAAAAGGGAGGTTTTCGAAAAGGTGGGCTGTTTCGACGAGGCTTTCTTTCCCTGTCAGTTCGAGGATTCTGATTTCTGTGTGAGAGCGCGGTTGGCGGGATACGCTATCATTTACGACGGAAGCGTAAGTGCCGTGCACCATAATCTTTTCCGCTCGGGCGGACAGAATCTCATCAATCGCACGCGTTTTCTCACTAAATGGAAAACGGAATTGGCCTCTTTCCCTCGGGAAGACAGCGCGCCTTCGGATATTGCTATGTCAAATGCGATTCGGGCCCTGCAGCGGCAAGAGTACGCAAATGCTGCGGAGCAGTATGCGAAAATCGAGCAAGACGACCCGCGCCTCGCCGAGCCGATAGTCCGAGCCATTGCGGATTGGGGAAGGGGGCGCATGGCGGAGGCGGAATCTGGTTTCCGCGAGATCCTTGCGCTCAACCCCCAAAATAGTTTGGCTAGGAACTATCTTTTGCGCATTCTATCTGCAAGGCGAGAAGAGCATTACCAATCCGCAATGGTACTAAGTGATTTTGTGAAACGGTATTCGGTGCAGAATGAAATTCTCAAAACGTTTTCGCAATAGCATTTTTGAGTTTTCCGTCGAATCCAACCGCAGTTTTCTATTGGATTGGATAGAGGCCGTTCTTCCAGTTTCAGCGTGTCCGATTGATTGCCTGCCCCCGATTTCTGTTCGTTTTCATTTTGAATGCGAGGAACCGCTCAGCGCGCAGTCTTTGAGGCGACTGCAATATAACGTCGTCGAAAGAGCGGGGCTGCGCACTTACGAAATGAGTCAGCCCCTTACTCGGGTGAGAATTGAAAAGGAATCGAGTGAAGTATTCGCGCAGGTTTTTACGCAATGCGAGTTCTTCCAAGAACGTGTTCTGTCATCGGTATTTTTTTCTCCTCTGAGGCTGATCGCGTCTTGGCAGGGGGTGTTTTTCATTCATGCCGCATTGGCGACGGATAAATCTCACTCAGTCCTCATCTGTGGTCCTTCTGGAAGCGGTAAGAGTTCCCTCGGCCTGCTCCTTGCCCAAAGTGGGTATCGACTGTTTACGGATGAAAATGCTTTTCTTACGCTGGTCGAAGGGAAACCCGTGGTATTTCCCTTTTTTACAAAAGGCGTATTTAGAAGCTCGGTCCTTGCCCGCGTTCCGCCCTTAATGACGATTGCAAAGAAGAGCGAGGCGACGGGTAAGTTTCGAATCGGTTTGGATATTGTTTCCGCTGGAAATAATCAAATCGTTGGCGCTGTTCCGGTGGATGTTGTTTTGTTTCCTACTTTTGCAGCTAAAGCGGGCGTGTCATTCGCGCCCGTTTGTGCGGAAGTCGCCTTGAAGCACTTAATAAGAGAAAGCGAGAGGCGCTACATCCAAGAGGGGATGCACGACCTTGCTCTTTCCCATTTTATTTCTTTGCGGGAACTCGTGATGGCTGCGCGGTCCTACAAATTGCAGTACAACGACGAAGCCTTCGACGAGCTTCCTCGGCTGATCGATCGACTTAGTACGGAGCAAAGCATATGAGCCCACCGCGGGTTTCGGTTCTGCTCGCCGTGAAAGACTCGCAGCTCTACTTGCGGCGTTGCTTGAACAGTCTTCTTGAACAAACTGTTTTAGAACAGTGCGAAGTGGTAGTGATCGACGGCGGCGGCGACGATGAGGATTTCAAAGTGCTCGATTCGGTCGCTTCCCATTTTCCAAGATTGACGTACTTTCGAACGGAGCCTCGCGGTGTCTATGCCGCTTGGAATGAGGGGATTCGGCGCACGGAGGGAGAATTTCTCCTCAATCTCAACTCCGACGACACGCTTTACCCGGAGGCAATCGCAAGGCTCTCACAGGTTTTGGAAACCCGGCCGGAAGTTGGACTTGTATACGGAGATAGTCTTGTAGAACCTTCAGGAGAAGTAGCTCCCTTTGCCAATGCACCCGGCCTACCAAAAGATCCGCTTTTAAACTGTCGTTGCGGGCCTCACCCAATGTGGCGACGTTCGTTGCATGACGAACTGGGGTACTTTGACGAGACTTTGGAAATAGCGGCTGACTTTGATTTCTGGGTGCGAATAGGTTCCCGCTTCCCTATTTTTCATCTTGAACAAAGGGTGGGGACGTTCTTGCGGCGAGAGGATTCCATATCGTCCCGTGACCGATGGGCCACACGAGCAGAATCGCTCTTGGTCCTGCGGAGGTATTTTTCGATTCAAATTCCGGATCGGAACTTCCTGCGCGGTTGTTAATTTTGGCGCTTGAACTCGGCGGCTCTCACTAGGTCGGGTGCCTGTTGTTCCAGAAAAGCTTGGCAACGGAAGCTGATGTTTTGTTGAAGCAGGCAATGATAGACGGCTCTCCGCCCGCTGATGACGGGCTCGGATTGGCAGTATTCGGTGTATTCGGAAGCGCATCCGCTCTGCATCAGCAATTGGATTCGACGTGCCTTCTCGCTCTCGAAGTTCGGATCGTCATCGGACATTTCGGCCCGGGCTATGCTGCAGAATAGAAGTAGTAGAATTTGTGTGGCTAGTCTGGACTTCGTGCTGACGCTCTCAGTCATTGCTAGGTTGCTGTTCGTTTTAGAACTTTTCTCACTGCGTCTATACTTTTCGGTAGTTCAATGGGGGATCTTAATTGGTGGGGGGGATTTGTGCTTCAACTCGCTGAGAAGCGCATGAGCTAACTGTCTGTTTTGGAG
>CAZBJE010000072.1:0-14012 GCA_964492125.1 uncultured Pseudobdellovibrionaceae bacterium
GAATCAAGGCCTGGGGCTGTCGCTTTTTCAACTCCGCCGCCGACGTGCTGTACGGAACGATTTCGCAGTAAACGCCCAAGCTGCGTACTGCGCGAGCGATAAGCTGTGTAAACTGCGAACCGAAATCCAGGATCAGAACGGGACAGGTTTGGTGAACGGACATCGACTTCCAGTCTTAGTTATTAGGCCGGTAGTTCGGCGCTTCTTTAGTAATGTAGACATCGTGCACATGGGACTCTTTCAGCCCCTGCTGCGAGATGCGGATGAACTGCGCCTTTTCGCGCAGCTCTGGCAAAGTACGACAGCCTAGGTAGCCCATGCCCGCTCGCACGCCGCCCACTAGTTGAAAAAGCACCTGAGACAAGGGGCCACGGTACGGCACCATTCCTTCAATGCCTTCGGGGACCAGCTCATCGGCAATGGTATCGGCTTGGCCGTAACGATCGCGGCTGCCTTCCTTCATGGCGTCGATAGAACCCATGCCGCGGTAGCTCTTATAGGTGCGGCCTTGGTAGAAAACGGTCTCGCCAGGAGCTTCGTCGGTGCCGGCAAAGAGACTACCAATCATCACGCAATCGGCTCCTGCGGCCAACGCCTTAATCACGTCGCCCGAGTACTTTATGCCGCCATCGGCAATCAGGTGGCGCTTATACTTGCGGGCCACCGGGGCGCAATCTTGAATGGCAGTGAATTGGGGGATCCCAATCCCGGCCACGACTCGAGTGGTGCAAATGGAACCTGCGCCCATTCCCACTTTCACAGCGTCGGCGCCGGCTTCGTAAAGCACTTCGGCCCCCTCTGCGGTGGCCACGTTACCGGCCAGGATCGGCAAGTCGGGGTAAGTTTGTTTAGCCCAACGCACAACATCAACTACGTTTTTGGAAGCGCCATGCGCCGTATCCACGGTGACGAAATCCACGCCCGCTGCGCGCAACGCAGTGATGCGGGTTTTAGCGTCGTTACCGGTTCCTACCGCCGCACCAACGCGGAGTCGGCCCTTGGAATCGCGGTTAGAGTGCGGGAACGAAATCGTCTTCTCAATGTCTTTGATGGTGATGAGGCCGCGAAGCATGCGGTTGCCGTCGACAATGGGCAGTTTCTCGATGCGGGCTTTGTGCATCAACTTCACGGCTTCTTCCATGGGGGTGGATTCAGTGCCGGTAACCAAGCGATCCCAAGGCGTCATTACATCGGCGATGGGGCGCTTGAGGTTGTCTTCGAACCGCAGGTCGCGGTTGGTGACGATGCCCAATACTTTCCCGTTGTCGGTGATGGGAAGTCCGGAGATACCGAACTTTTTCATTTGGGCCAAAGCGTCGGCGACGGTTTCGTCGGCCTTCATGGTGACGGGATCCAGAATCATCCCGCTCTCGCTCTTTTTCACTTTCTCTACTTCAAAAGCTTGTTTTTCGACCGGCAAGTTGCGGTGAATAATTCCCACCCCACCCGCACGGGCCATGGCAATCGCGGTACGGCTTTCAGTCACCTTGTCCATGGCGGCCGAAAGAATCGGCACCCTTAAGGCGATGGTGGTTGTGAGCTGGCTGGAGATCTTCACTTCCGGGGGGGTCACTTCGGAGTAAAGGGGCACCAATAAAACGTCATCGAACGTCAGACCTTCTTTGAGCTGGAGGCCCGCATCGTGGTTTTCCCGCATCTAATCTCCTTACCGAAAAATTGACCGCGAAAATACACACTAAAAGCCGTGAATTCAAGGAAAGCATTGTTTATACTGGAAAACGGATAGAGGGGACGGCGGTTTATCTTATGAGTTTGAGCACATCGCATCGCGGTGCACCCGTGAACCCTCACCCCGAACTTTCCATTGTCGTCAGCTGTTTCAACCAAGCCGAAATTTTAGAGCCCGCGCTCCGTGATTGCTTCCGCGTGGTAGGCGCTCGGGTGGCCAGTTTCGAGACCATCATCATCAACGACGGCTCCACGGATGGCAGTGTGCGCATCCTCGATCGATTGCGCAAAGAGTTCCCCCACGTTCGAGTGACCCACCAGCTCCATTCTGGCTTGGCCCGCGCCATACGCCGGGGCTGCGATATCGCGCGTGGAGAGTTCCTTTTTCAGGTGGACCTCTCCCAACCCGACTGCATTTTGGATTTTGGCCGCTTTTGGGAGCTCAAGGACCGCTACGCGCTCGTGCTGGGGTTTCACCCTTACCGAGGCGGGAAGCTACGCCAGGGCTTGCTCTGGCTGCAAACGCGCTGGATTAAGCTTTGGTTTGGAGCCGAGCTGGTGGAACCCGACGCAATCTACCGGCTTTGCCGCCGGGAACTCGCCCAAAACTACTTGCTCCAGATCCCCAAAACCAACGAAGGGGTGAACCTGGGAGTGACCCTCGCGGCCTACCGCGATGCGCCTAGGCGTATTTTGGAGATAGAAGTCGGAAATTCTTTGTTCAAACCAAAATATTTACTCCGGGAACAGCTCGGGAAATTCTACCATTATTTCATAGAGATAGCGCGTTTGCGAGTGAGCCTCTTTCGCTTACCGGCCCTCCAACCGCACGTTACCTCCGCTTAGTCCTAAACTTCCTTACAATCCCTGCCGATATGCGTCATAAGGAAGATGGCTGTGAAAAAAAATCGCGCACCAAAATCTACCAAGCCTGAAGAAGTCGTTGCCACCGCGGAGAAAGCCGTAAAACCGGCAAAGGCCGCTAAAGCACCGAAAGAGCCGAAGGCTCCGAAGGCACCCAAGGTCAAAAAACCCAAGGTGAAAGCCTGTGCGGAAAAGGGCTGTCGCAAGCCCGGCATATCGCAAGGGTTCTGCCGCCTGCACTACTTCGCGAACTGGCGCTTGATCAAAGAAGAAGACAAGCTGCGTGCCGAACGCCGCCTCAACGCTTACGTCGATCGGTTGGCCAAGCGCTACCCATCGGACTACCTGGAAAAGATCAAAGAAGGCATTGAGAGCGAAGAGACTTTCAAAAAGACCATGGAACAACTGGAACTCGACGCCGCCGCCGATGACGAGCCGGAAACCGAGCGAGAGTACCTAGAGCGCATGGTCCGCAACGTAAAGCCGGAAGACTGATCTTTAACGATTTGACTAAGCCCCTTCTCGCGCAGACTATTCCCTCAATTGTTTGAGGGAATGCATGTTTGAATTTTTTCTCACCCGGCTCAAATCCATTTCTATTGCAACCGCGCTTTGCGCCAGCGCCGCTTCGGCTGCGGTTACGCTCGACGCCCTAATCGACTCGGCGCAATCCACTACGATTGAACCCATCACCTACCGGTCCTTACCAGTATCCGCCGCACCCCAAGAGATTTGTGCACTGGCGGGCTACCAAGTTGCGACCGATTTTTCACAACAAAAGCTCGCCGAGGGGGCCGATTTCTACGAGATGACGGGACGCGGCTGGGGAGGCACGGGCTTTATCTCGAGCATGGCTCTGGAAAAAAGGAACGTCCCCAAAGGCGGATCCTACTACGCACTCAAGAAAGTGACCTGTCGACGGAAAGTGAAATCCGCCGATATCCAACTCGATTGATCTTCCGGCTCGAGGCTTTATTGGGTACGGAACCAAACTTGGCGTTCGATCGGCACTCCGGTCTTATTTTCCAACCGCATGAAGTAAGTCTGCCGCCCTTGTGTATCGCTAAACGCAATATCTGCATCGCCAACGGCCACCGACTTTGACTGCACGAGCGTTTCATTGAATCGCAGGCCCTGCCCCTGCACGAAAAGTGTGGCTTCCACGTCAGTTTTCGCGTGGACACGCAAAGCCGCGTCGCCACTGGCTGGCAAGCTGAAAGCCGGAACACTATTGCTCGCTTTGAAAGCGGCCTGGATCTCATCCACCGCGCGGGCCAAAGGAGAAACCGATTCGCGCGCCGTGCGACTCGCCAAGCGCATCGCCGGATCCCCCAACAAAACCGCATTGAGGTAGGTCCAACGGAAACGATCCTTGGTGACCAGTGACGCCGGATCGGACGCATAGCGAGTGAGCGTACCGCGCACGTAATCGCCGAGTCGCCCGCTGCCTTTCACCCGATAGTCTTCCAAGGCAGTGTCGAGCAATTTCAAGCCGTGGTTACTGTCCTGCAAATCCAAATTGCCGTTGGCGTCCACTTCGAAAATCGGTGCGCCCAGCGCTGGCCGAGAGGAACCGAAGTAGCCCACTGCGCCCGCTACCGAACGAATCAGCGCCACCCCGACCGAATCCGCTCCTTGGCTTGCGTCTTCATAAAGCTCATCCTGCAAGAGCTTCTCGTCGTACGCCCCATTGGTGCACGCGATGGAGAAGATCAAGGGATTGACGGTGGAACCCGAGCTGGTGGCTGCCATTACTTCTCGGCTACCCACCGACTGCTGCTCCACGTACCACTGATTCCCGCCGCCGTGATCGAGCGAGTAGACGAACGAACTGTCCCCGTTTCCACGCACCGTTTCGAGTACGCCGGCGCGGGTGTAATTTTGTTTGGTGCGGAAGTTTTTGTGCACGCCGCGCCAGTCGGCTTTTTCGGGCAGCGCGCGCAGCACGCCCAACTCACCGATGTAGAACGGCCCCGCGAAAGCCTTGCCGCCAAAAAGCGCGAGTTCGCTTGGAGCGGTGTCGGCGTATTTCAGCCAGCGTTCGGTCTTGGCCAGATATGCCTTCATCTCATCCACCGACTGCAGCGGCAGACGCCCCACCGCCGCCCGAGGTTCCAAGCATTGCGCCACCGCCGCGTAACACTGATCCGTCACGCCGAATTTCGCGTCGAAACCGGTACGGACTGAAAAGTAGTAGCTGGGCGGAATGCTGACCGAGTCGCCCACTAAGGTGATGTACTTAAGCGGCGAGCCCGTGGCCAAGTTGCGTTGGAAGAACTGAGCCAGTTTGCGGGCAAGGCTATAGTTGTAGCCTCGGCCGCGAGCGGCATCATAAGGAACCACGATGCTGTCGGCTAAAGAGCGGTCCTTGTACCCATCCGGCAAATCGCTTTCGGGCAATTCGGCTTCCGCCTTTTCCACGCTTTCCACTGTCACGATTTCCGACGCGATCCCATAATTGGCGGAGTGGAAACTCTGCAGCAGCTTGGCTGCATCGAGCATATTCGCGCGAGCCAGGATGACGCTTTCGGATTTCAGAGTGGCCGCGGGCGCCGCTGCTTTCTTGGTGCCAAAAAGACCATCGAAGATCGAGGCATACACTTTGACCCCGACTTGCTGCATTTGAACGAGCGACTTGGTCTTCCGATCCCATTGCAAAGGATAGAAGCGCACCCGCACCTGGTTTCCGATTTGAGCGGAGTCCACTAGCTTGCCTGGGTAGAAACGCCCGGTGGCCGGTTCGGCCAAACGAAAGCTTGGGTCATTGGACCAATAGAAAGTTTCCGGCTGGGCGTGCAAAGGCACCGGGCCGTCGGTTTCATTGAGGACGGCTCCGTCCCAGAAAACTTCCGCACGCATCCCAACAGGGACCGCATACACGCGTTCCACCACCGGCAATTCCGGCATGGTCTCCACGCGCAAGGCGCGCGCGCCTGCGACGGTGACGCGGACTTCCCCCTGCCCCACCCCTTCAAATCGAGGTTCGGCAAAATCCACGGTCTCCGCCACCACTAAGGAGGCGTCATTGGAAGGTCGGACCGGCTCCCACAGCTCGGTCGGTACTTCTTTTTTGATTTGGAAACTCTCTGCAAACAACGGCAGAGTTACTGCAACTACGAGGACAAAAGCCACCCGCAGACGCCCCACGCGCCCTCCCCAAGAAAGGGATCTTCTTCGCACCCCCGTGCTAAAAAGATCCACACGCAAACCTCAACCCATGCACTCACAGTGGAACATTGGCGAGGCGATGACAAAAGGAAAGCCGAGCGCGCGGGGGATATTTTTAATTTTTGTTAACGGTATGTATTTTTTATAGTGTTGAATTTATTAAGAAAAAAGCATTTTTTCTTCAGTGAAGACTCCGCCTTAACACGCGAAACAAAAGAGTTGCCCAGGCACGGCGAGTAACGTAAGAAACTACGCATGAGAATTGGAATCCTTGGTCGCAAAGTCGGCATGACCTCAGTCTTTGATGAAAAAGGCTCGCTCGTGCCCATCACCGTAATCGATACAACCGGCTGTGTTATCTCGCAGGTTAAAACCAAAGACAAAGATGGCTACACCGCCATCCAATTGGCTTTTGGCGAGAGCAAACCCCAGAACGTGAATAAGGCGGAAGCCGGTCACTTCAAGAAAGCCTCCTCTCCGGTAAAGAGTTTCATTAAAGAACTCCGCCTGGAAGACACCGACGACGTCGCTCCGATTAAAATCGGCACCGAATTGTCTGTTGGCATGTTCAAGAAGGGCGACATCGTCGACGTCACCGGCACCACGCGTGGCCGCGGCTTCGCCGGCGTCATCAAACGCTTTGGTTTCCACGGGAAGCACGCTACCCACGGTACCCACGAATATTTCCGTCACCCTGGTTCGGCCGGAACGAATACGTTCCCGGGCCGCATCATGAAGAACAAGGGGATGCCGGGTCACATGGGCGATGTCCAAATGACCACGCAGAACCACACTGTGATCGACGTGAAGCCTGAAGAAAACCTTCTTTTCATCAGCGGCGGCCTTCCGGGCGCGCGCAACGGTGAAATGATCGTTCGCTTGGCCGTTAAGCGCATGAGCAAGCAAAAAGGCCGCACTCTCGCTCCTGCGGAAGTGGCTGCCGAAGCTAGCGCTGAACCCAGCGATAAGTAATCGGAACCGACCCTTTTTTAAAGTCCTTGGGCAACGTGGGTACTTCTAAGTACCGAACGGGTCCAAGGACTTTTTCTATTTCTGCCTCCAGATCGTCCCCACCCCACTGACTGAAATTGGTCGAAACGAAGAGATTGCCACCGGGAGAGAGCACCCGCGCGCACATGTCGAGTACTTCGCCCAGATTGCGGCGGACGGAGAACGGCTCGTTCTTTTTGCCTCGGGCAAAGCTGGGTGGATCCAGGATGATTTGATCGTACTGCTCCTGGCGCTTAATAGCCGCCTTGAGGAAGTATCGGGCATCGGCGGGAAAAAACCGGTGGGGCAAAGCAGGCAACCCATTGGCTTTGAAGTTTTCCTTGCCCCATTCCAACACCTTGGAAGAAACATCCACACTGGTAACAGTGGCTCCAGCCTTAGCGGCGTAAACCGAGAAACCGCAGGTATAGGAAAATAGGTTGAGGACCTGAGAATCTTTTTCCAGCCGCCGCGCCAAGTGGCGGCGATTGTCCCGTTGATCCAAAAAAAGCCCCACTGAAAAGCCGACATAGGGCCGAATCAAGAAAACGTGGCCATTCTCGCGGGCCACGACGGTAGCTTCGGCGGGTTCACCCACGTATGGCGTCGCCGACAGCAAATCGTCCGGCGCGTCTCCCGAGGTACGATCGGGCACGAACCGTTTCAAATACACCTGCTTCAGACCCAAATGATCCAGGCACCAGCGTGCGGCGATTTTAAGATCCGCCAGTGTGAGCTCGCATTTACCCTGGTGGAACTGAAAAATGCCGAGCGTTGCAAATACCTCGATCACAAGCCCGGGAATGCCATCGCCCTCGGCATTGAAGAAGCGGTAGGTATCGGTACCCTGCGCGGACAAATGGGCCGCGTACTCACGGCGCAGTTCCCAGGCTTTTTCGAGTTTTTCTACAACCACGCGGCCCACTTTTCCCGCGGCGGCTGAGGCAATTCCACCTTCACCCGCTCGTCCTGGCGAATGGGGTGGGAAAACTCGAGGGAGCACGCGGTGAGCCCGATGCCGTCTGAGGAAAACGGGAGGGTGGCGCCATAGCGCAGGTCTCCCGCCAAGGGGTGGCCGATACGGGCCATCTGGGCGCGGATCTGGTGCTTGCGGCCCGTGCGCAGATCAATCTCGACCAGACTAAATTTCGGCCCGGTTTGCAAAACACGGTACCCCAGCTCTGCGGCCTTCAGTGCGGAGTCCGGAAGATCGCTCAAGCGCACGGGCGCTCCCGGTTGAGAGGCCTCACCCAAGTAGTGCACCAGCGTGGCTTCCCTAGGCTCCGGCACGCCTTCCACCAGAGCCTGGTAGGTTTTGCGCACGGTTCGGCGCCGGATCTGGTCGGAGAGGCGACTAGCCCCTTTGGATGTCTTGGCAAAGAGAACGACGCCAGAGACGGGCCGGTCCAACCGGTGTAACAGGCCAACAAAGGCGTCGCCAGGCTTCAAATACTGCTCCCGCAGGTACTGGCGCACGGTTTCCAGCAGGCAAAAGGCCCCGCTATGGTCACTTTGGACCAAAAGGCCCGCAGGCTTATTCACCGCTATCAGGTGATTGTCCTCATAAAGGACCTGTAAGTTTTCCGGCTTATGCATGGGATGTGCTATACCCGTTTTCCTTATGCAGAGACCGCACGGCCCCCGCTTCAAACTGAATCCGCGGCACCGCCCCGGCTTTCAAACCGCCGCTCCTTCGATGGAGTCGATGGATACGCTTTTGCGCAAAAGCGGGATTCGCCTGTCCGAACCGCAGATTAAGCAGCTGTGGCGGTACCATAATCTCTTGCGGCTCCGCAATGTGGGAAACGAACTGACTCGCCTCATTGGCTTTGAAACCATCGTCGTAAAGCACTATGTCGATTGCCTGATTGTGGGCAACCTCACCCGCTTGCCATCGCCTATCGTGGATATCGGCACCGGCCCAGGCTTTCCGGGCATCCCGCTCAAGATCCGCTACCCCGAACTGAAAATGATTCTGGCCGAACCCCGCCCGAAACGGGTGGCGTTCTTGCGCGAAGTGATTCAAGAGCTAGGGTTAAAAGACATCGAGGTTTTCGAACACCGCGTGGTCAGCGCCAGCTTCACTACTCCCGTGCAGTCCGTTATTACGCGCGCAGTAGAAACCATGGACAAAACTTTGCTGCGCACCACCGCGAGCCTAGTGCCCGGCGGCCAATTGATTTTCATGAAGGGCCCCAACGCCGACGAAGAAATCCGCGACGTGCAACACCGCTTCGGCGACAAATTCGAACTGGCCTTGGACCAGCGCTACACCTTGCCCCACACCGAGCACCATCGGCGCCTGATTATTTGGAATAAACTTACTTAGAGGGTGCGTGAGAGCGAGTGGCGTCATCGGTGTATTGGCGGCACTTGTCGCACTCTCCACTCCGGCCTTTGCTGGCCCGTTCAATGCCCTCCCAGCCATAACAGTCCCCTTCCAAATCGATCGAACCTTCCATTGGACGGTTCCTAGCGAAGAACATGTGACGCTTGCCCTTATGAGTAGCGCTCGAAGAAATCTAAACGAAGCGCTGAATTTCATTGCCTCCACGCCATCCGGCCACGCGCTGATAGATAAGGCTCTCCCCCGCTTACGAAACGGAGATTTGGTGATCGGTTGGGTCACAGCGGAAAAAATGCGCACCCTTTCAACCCGCCAGCACCCCACCGTCTCAGCCGGAATTTGCCTCCGCAAAGCACCTGGGCGACACACCCTTCTTTTTCTCAAGGACTTGAGCGTCGGAGATTTTCTTTTCACGCTGCATGAAGAACTGGAGCACAGCCAAGACGAAAACTGGGAGCCGCTGCTGGCCGAACTCAAAGCACGCGAGCAGCTGATGCGCGAACAGTTTCGTGAAAAATGCCCCAAGCTGGTTCCTGCCGAGTCGCAAACGCCGGAGTATCAGGAGCTCTTGGAGCATTTGTTCCATCTATCACCCGAAGGAAAGAACCTGCGGCTCTTCGCTCAGCGAATCGTGCTTGAGCTGGAAAAACACGCCAAGAAACAGGGGCAACGGCTCTACCAAGAGCTCACGCAATGGCAGCGCGATAGACTGACTCTTTACTCGGGTTACAGCGCACACTACCTACCAATGCCGGCTGTCCCCGTCAGCGACCAACAAATTGCGGCGCAATACGGATTGGACCCCGCGGTCCTCCGCCCGGAAATCCCCTACTCCTCGACTGACCATGACAGTTTTCCGCGCCCGGGCTTAACCCCGCGAGCGTGCGCCGATGCTCTGCTGTCTGATCCCGGTCCAGAAGAAAAAAATTAGGGCCGGATGACGGACCAAGTGACGCGTGAACCGAGGCGATCGCCTTGGTTGAGGTAGTCTAGTTTCAGCGTTTGCCCAACCGTGTACGTGCCTTGCTGCTTGGGTTGAACATAGAGGGTGGAAGTGCTGCCCTTTGTGAGACAGGTGCGGCTTTGCATTTTACCGACGCTCAAAATTTCGATTGTTACGACTTGTTCAAAATCGTTCTTCGGGGCTAGTGGTGCGGTGGGGCTGCCAGTGAAAGTAGCTTCTCCGTCCAGGCGATCCAGATTTTTGACTTCGGTCACCTTAGCTTCGACTTCGCAAGAAACATGGTGCGAAGCCCACCCGGAACTGGAAACCAACAACGTGAAAACCAAAACAGAAAACTTAGTCATGAAACCCCCTATAAAAGGGCCATCTCATAAGCAGGCGCCAAGCGCCAAGGCACGTGGCGTTAGCGTTCCACGACAGGGCGCCAGCGGCTCTTTTCATCGAGGTCGGGTTGCCAACTCTCGAGTAGGAATTCGCCGCAAAGGACTTCGCCGCGGTAAAACCTCCCCTCTTTCAAGGAGATTAAGAGTAGGAAACGATAATTACCAATGATTGCCCCAAGAAAACCCACGGCATCGCTATACTGAGCGTCGGGCGCCAACCAATTACCACCATGGACTTTCGTGATGGCATCCAAGCAATCTCGCATGAGTATGGCTTTTTTCTCCGGTGCCCTCGCCAACTTCTGAATTCGGAGAGCGGCGAGGATCATTCTCTGGGGAGCGTCTAGAGTCGCGTTGTCTGCATCGATAAAATTTTGGATTTCTTCGGGATTTACATTCGAATAGTTCGGGTAGCGCACCTCATCCGGCTCAAACGTCCACGGGTTGACCTTGGGGTAGTGAACCCAATTCACAGGGGCCGCGTGCAGCGAGCCGGCCCAAATGGCCGCTACCAGCAGGAGGGAATGGCGAAAAAGCATGGCCGCGTCTGTAACACAGCCGCGGACCGAGTTTCCAGCGCTTAGCCGGGTTACTTAGTTAAAAAGCTGCGCGAATGGGATGGCTTGCCCCTTGGCCGCCGAGCGCTCTTCAATGCGCAACAGTTCGTTATATTTAGCGATACGCTCCGAACGCGAGGCCGAGCCGGTTTTGATTTGGCCGCTCCCGCTGCCCACCGCCAAATGCGCGATGGTGACGTCTTCGCTCTCGCCCGAACGGTGAGAAACCACACAGCGGTAGCCCGCTTGCTTAGCCATGTTCATGGTTTGGATGGTTTCCGAAACCGTGCCCACTTGGTTCACTTTGATCAAAATTGCATTTGCGGTCTTTTCCTCAATTCCGCGTTTCAAACGGGCTTCCTGAGTCACGAAAAGATCATCGCCCACCAACTGGGTGCGCTTGCCGATTTTCTCGGTGAGCGAGTGCCAGCCGGCCCAGTCATCTTCTTCCAGACCGTCTTCAATGCTGACGATGGGGAACTGCTCAACCAAGGTCTGGTAATAGTTCACCAGGCGAACCCGGTCCCACTTTTCACCGGCCATGGAATAGAGCTTGGTGCCCGTATCGTAAAAGGAGCTCGCCGCCACATCCAGCGCCAACGAAACTTGCTTGCCCAACTGGTACTTGGCGGCGTTGACCGCTTCGCAAATCAGTTCGAGCGCCTTTTCGTTGGAGGTGAGCGCCGGAGCAAAACCGCCCTCGTCACCCACGCCAGTAGACAGGCCTTTTTTGTGCAAAATCTTTTTCAGGTGATGGAAAATCTCCGCACCCGCACGCAAAGCTTCCGAAAATTTCGGAAAACCATGGGGAACGATCATAAATTCTTGGATCGCCAAACCGTTGTCTGCGTGCACGCCGCCATTGATGATGTTCATCAAAGGAACCGGCAGAGCCATATCGGAGGGCTTACGGCCCATCCACTCTTGGAAAAGCTGGTAGAGCGGGATTTTGCGGCTAACGGCTACCGCGTGCGCATAGGCCATCGAGACGCCGAGCATCGCATTGCCACCCAGTTTCGATTTTTGGTGCGTGCCGTCTTTTTCCAACATCCATCGATCCAAAGTCGTGACGTCGGGGATTTCTTTGCCGCAGACCAACTTGGCAATGGTGTCGTTGACGTTGCGGGCGGCCTGGAGAGTTCCCTTGCCTAAGTAGCGCTGGGCGTCTGCGTCGCGCAGCTCCAGGGCTTCATGGATTCCAGTGGAAGCCCCCGAGGGCACGATGCTGCTACCAAACGATCCATCGGAAAGCGTAGCTTCTACTTCCAAAGTGGGATTGCCCCGAGAATCGAGGACTTCGCGCGCATGTAACTGAGAGATTTTGTAAGCCATGGGTGCCTGTTTAAACGACCCAGGCACGGATGACAAGGTAGCGGCGCAAATGTTTCTAAGGTCTTCGCCCCTGAGAAATCACCCCCAAAAAAAAACCGCCGGGGCCAAAGGCCACGGCGGCTCTAATTTGTGAACGTTCGCGAAATTATTTTTCTTCGCGGAACTCGGCTTCGATAGGCTCGTCGTCCTTTTTGGACTCCGCCCCACCTTCGCCGCCCGGCGTGCCGCCACCAGCGCCGCCCGCCGTATCGGAGGGCTTCGCGGCTTTGTACATTTCTTCCGCCAATTTATGCGAAAGTGCCGTCAACTTTTCGTGCTGCGTTTTCATTTGGTCGAAGTCGTCCGCGGTTACGGCGGCTTTGGCTTCCGTCAAAGCAGCTTCCAACTCGGTCTTGGCTTCCGCCGGGACCTTGTCGCCGTTTTCCTTGATCAACTTCTCCGTGCTGTAAACGAGATTGTCCAAGTTGTTCTTCATGGTCACGCGTTCGCGCTTCTTCTTATCTTCATCCGCGTTCTTTTCCGCGTCGTTGACCATGCGTTTAATTTCTTCTTCCGACAAACCGCTGCCGGCAGTGATCTTAATCGACTGTTCCTTACCGCTAGCCAAATCCTTGGCCGCGACGTGGACGATACCGTTGGCATCGATGTCGAAACTCACTTCTACCTGCGGCACGCCGCGCGGAGCGTTCGGAATCCCCGTGAGCTGAAAACGGGCGAGCGTCTTATTGTCGTACGCCATTTCCCGTTCGCCTTGCAGCACGTGGATCTCGACGGTCGTCTGGTTATCTTCCGCAGTCGAAAAAACCTGGCTCTTGCGAGTAGGAATCGTCGTATTGCGCTCGATAAGCTTAGTCGACACATGCCCCAGCGTTTCGATACCCAAGGACAGCGGGGTCACGTCGAGCAGCAACAAGTCTTTCACTTGGCCGGTCAACACCCCACCCTGAATAGCCGCTCCAACAGCGACCACTTCATCCGGGTTAACGCTACGGTTCGGCTCTTTGCCGAAAAACTTCTTCACCGCTTCGGCGATTTTGGGGATACGGGTGCTACCACCCACCAAAACCACTTCATCAATTTCCGAAGGTTTCAAACCGGCATCGGCCAGCGCCTTGCGGCACGGCTCGATGGAGCGCTCAATCAAATCATCGACGAGCTGCTCAAACTTGCTGCGGGACAGTTTAATCTGAAGATGTTTGGGACCGGTCGCATCCGCCGTGACGAACGGCAGGTTGATTTCGGTTTCCATCGCAGAGGAAAGCTCAATCTTGGCTTTTTCCGCGGCTTCTTTCAAACGCTGCAACGCCATCTTGTCCTTGGCGAGGTCGATACCTTGATCTTTTTTGAACTCCGACACGAGCCAATCAATGATCCGGTGATCGAAGTCATCGCCACCCAAATGGGTGTCGCCGTTGGTGGATTTCACTTCCACCACGTTGTCACCGACATCGAGAACAGAAACGTCGAACGTACCGCCCCCGAAATCGTAGACCGCAATTTTTTGCTCTTTTTTCTTATCCAAACCGTAGGCGAGAGCCGCCGCAGTGGGTTCGTTGATGATGCGTTTTACATCGAGGCCTGCGATTTTGCCGGCGTCTTTAGTTGCCTGGCGCTGGGCATCGTTGAAATACGCGGGCACCGTGATTACCGCTTCGGTAACCGGCTGGCCCAAGTCATCTTCAGCGCATTTTTTCAACTTTTGCAGGATGAGGGCCGAG
>CAZBJE010000073.1:0-13648 GCA_964492125.1 uncultured Pseudobdellovibrionaceae bacterium
CGGCGATCCCACCACCAATCGCCTCGCCGGGTTTATGGCCCAACATTGGAACAAATTCTTCGCTGGCCACACGAGTTCGATCCCCTCCTCCAGCCTCTTTGCGGGAAGAGCTCGGGTGATTGCAGCCAATATTCCCCTAACGTGGACCGATGGAGAACAGCTCGAGGCATGGGAGAAAACAGGGGACGTCTCCAAAGTAGCCCGAATCTATTTCCCTGACAGACGGGTCGACGGACCGCACGAAACGTCGGCGATCTCGCAAGACTTCTTCACAGCGCAACGCCTTAAGCTTGTTGAGCCGACGGCAAAATGCCGCTTCCAAGATCTGCGCACCTTCCCACTAAAGAAGGCTGGCTAGACGGCCGTCGGCATGTCGCACCGCAATTCGGGAATCGCTTGCCCTTACCTTGTGTTCACTAACCGCCGATAGTAGCCTCATTTCTATGTCGGCGACTAACTTCACGGCCCAGGCCATCCACCTCTTCGGCCAACTCAATATGAAGGGGATTCGTGCGCTTCTGGGCGGTAAGCTGATTGATAGCTCACCCCAGGAACTGCAATTTCAGTACGGCGAGAACCGTTATCTTTTCGTGTACCCGTTCGGCTGCTTGGTTTTTTTCAATATGCGGCCGGAGGAAATCGAAACGGAAATCGTGAAATTGAAGACCACCGTGGGAGGGGTTCTCGAACTTCCTACGTCCGAAACCTACGAAGTAATCGTGGGCGATAACCCGCGGGTGGAATTTGAGTTTTTAGAAACCAAAAAGCTAAGCCAAGACGCGATTCGCCTAGTGGCCATGTGCCTGGGGCAATCGGCGGGTCTGGAATATTTTGAAAACAAAGCAGACTTAATGCTCGCCGATACCGCCGTGCTAATCGACGATCTGGCGCGGCGCGGGCATTTGCCTTTGAGCAACAAACACCTTTTGCGGGTGATTGGCTCCACCGCCAGCACTCGGCAAAATATTTTGACGAACCTCGCCATTCTCGATCCCCCGGCCGTAACCTGGAAGAGCAAAGAGCTGGAGAAGCTCTACCGCGAGCTACACCAAAATTTTGATTTGGAAATTCGGTTTCGGAGCTTGGATCGCAAGCTGTCCCTGCTTCAGGACAATATCGAAATTATCGTCGATTTGGCCTCCAGCCAGAAAAATACCTTTCTGGAGGCCCTTATCGTCGTACTGATCGTACTCGAAATCCTACTCGCGACATTGCACAAGATGAATTAGCGCCCGCGGCCACCGCGTTGACCGCCGCCGCCACCACCGCGCTGTCCACCGCCGCCTTGGGGGCCGCGGCCTTGCGGACGGCTTTGCGATCCGCCGCCTCCGCCTCGCGGGCGGCGCGTGCCGCCATCGCCGCCGGCGAACTCACGGCCACCGCCGCGCACTGCGCCTTCGGGTTTGTCTTTGGCGAATTCAACAGACAGAGTGCGGCCTTTGAGGTCGTAGCCGTGCATACGATCGATTGCGTGTTTTGCTTCGTCGTCATTAGGCATTTCTACAAATCCAAAACCTTTGGAATGACCAGTATGGTTGTCTTTGATCAAAGTAGCGGTGGAAACGGTTCCACATTGTCCGAATAAAAGGGACAGGTCCGATTCAGTCACCTCGAAGGCGAGGTTGCTGACGTAAAGTTTCTTAGCCATGAGAATCTCCAGTTGGGTTCGAAAGAGGATGTGGGATGTATGAGGGCGATGCATAGTGTCCGAACTGTCGGCGCATTAATCGCGGCGCCTCTGCTCCCGTAAGTATCCATTCTCTATTTCGGTTTTTTTCCCGTCTTTCTTGACGGTTAGGCACGACACACTGGGTCAATTCTCGAGTTCGTAAATCTCCACTCGGGCCAGCTGATTGGTCGGTTCGAGGTAATCGACAACGAAATCGTTGAAGCCGTCTTTGATTGCTTGGAACTGGATCCATTCGCCGTAACTCAGCGGCCGTGCCATTAACGTCCGCATCATCTCACCCAGGCGATCAATAGTCGAATTCCGAACACCATCGTTTCGCAGCCAATGCAGCAGCATTTGGACGGATTCCTTGTGCAGCATGTAGTGAAATTTAGCATGCAGCGCGTTAAGTTTACTGGATTCGTCGGGGTATTCGCCGCTCATATTCCCCAAAATGGAGTCCACGGCGGAAAATAGAGCCGTTACTTTGGCCGGGATGTAGTGGCGGTAGTTCTCCTGTGGGTCGACTAGCTGCGTCGCGCGCATTTGATCCAGCACCGCGATGAACTCGTCCAACCAGGGCATGAGGTGAAAGCGGCGCGTCACGACGGAACGCTCAAAGGGGATGCGCAGCCTCGTAGGAGAAAGTGACCGAATGCGCTTGGGGTTTTGATCGAGCATCGCGCGATCATGCGCCCGCAGCGAGCCAATGAGCTTGCCGATGCGATTGCGGCCCAGGTCTTCGGGCTCCACTTTCAATGGGAAAAACCCGGCGGTTTCGTTGGCTTCCACCAAGGCGCCTTGGGTCGCGTAGTCATGCGCATTCAGCCACCGCGTTTCGCCCAACCATTCATAGCGATAGCTTTCGATTTCGCCCGTATCGACTAAGTAGCCCAATGCGCTATTAATCCCTGCGTGCCGATCGGCGTACCCGGCCACTGCGAGCAACCGCTTGGAGTTTTTGCCGCCCCGCGCTGGAACCCGAGCAAGCGAGGCAATGAGAAAGCGCTCTTGGCCCGGATCGAGGTAAAGCAAGCCCGATTTAGACTCCTCCACGCGAGCGAGTTGGCGGATCCAGTCTTCGCAGCCTTGGAGCGGAACGTCCCCCGCACGCAACGAAAAGCAGAGCACACAAAATAAAAAAACACCCAGCCGCATCAAGCCCTTCATAAGGAAGAGCTCTTTATACGACTGGGTGCGTTAAAGCGGGGTTAGCTTGGAGTCAGCGTTCCGTTAGGGCGCTTACTTCAAAGTGACCGTTTTCATTTTGTCGCCGACTTTGATCTTCTTCACGGCGTCCATGCCTTTGGTGACCTGACCGAACACGGTGTAGCTGTTATCCAAGTGCGGGTGAGTTCCCAAGGAAATATAGAACTGGCTGTCGGCAGAGTCTTTGTCCTGGGCCCGAGCCATTGCAACCGTACCTTCGACATGGTGACGGGTATTGAACTCGGCTTTGAGCTTAGTGCCCGAACCGCCGGTGCCATCGCCCCGAGGATCCCCACCTTGAACGACAAAGCCGGGAACCACGCGGTGAAAACTCAGTCCGTTGTAAAAACCCGACTTCACCAGCTCCTGGATGCGAGCCACGGTTTGCGGCGCGTCTTTGGCGTAAAATTCGATTTCGATAGGGCCGTATTCAGTTTCGATAACCATATTGTTTGCGGAGCCTCCTGAAGTTGAAGCTGAATTATCCGCTTTCTTGGTGCATGTACAGCCGGCGATTGCGAAAACGATGGCGAAAAAAGAAACGAAGAGTGATTTGCGCATGTTTCTTCCCCTTTTTGTCGTACTAGAGTGCCTGTTTTTCTCAATTATCGCAAGTGCTTAGATTCGATCGAGCGCCTGAACGAAGTCTCGCTCGAGATCCGCACTGTCTTCAATTCCCACAGATACCCGCACCAACGAATCCGCGATCCCTTGGGCATCGCGTTCCTTTTGGGACAGCCCGCAGTGCGAAGTCATGGCAGGCCGAGTGACCAGCGACTCTACCCCACCTAAGCTAGGCGCCTTGGCCGGGATGGTCAGATAGGAGAAAAACTTTTCGGTCCCGGCCGAGTCGGTGTCCAACACAAACGAAAGCATTCCGCCGTACCCCCGGAAATATTCGCGCGCGAAAGCGTGCCCGAAACTCGAGGGCAAGCCAGGGTAGTTCACCTTGGCCACCCGCGGGTGCTTTTCCAAAGTCTGCGCCAACGATAAAGCATTTTCGTTCTGGCGCCCTACCCGCAGGCCCAACGTTTTCATTCCCCGCTGCAACAAGAAACAGGCGTGCGGATCGAGGCACCCACCCAAGAGATTGAGGGTTTCCAAAACCCGCCGCATATTTTTTTCGGAACCGACAGTGGCGCCGGCCACAATATCGGAATGCCCATTCAGGTATTTGGTAGCGCTATGCAAAACCACGTCAAAACCCAACTCGACGGGGCGAAAATTAAATGGAGAGCAGAGCGTGTTATCGATGATCGACAAAAGCCCGCGTTCCTTAGCCAGACGAGCGACTCTGGCTAAATCAGCTACCTTCATGGTGGGATTGGAAATCGACTCCATGTAAATAGCACGGGTATTGGGTTGGATTTTATCGGCTAGTTTATCGACGGAATCGAGACTGAAATAAGTGGCGGAGCGACCGAAGTTTTTGAAATCTCCATCGAAGAAATAACGGCTACCGCCATACAGATCTTCCTGAGAAAGCACATGCTCTCCGTTGCCGATGAGCGAAAGCAGCGTGGTGGAAATAGCCGCCATGCCGGAGGCCATCACGACCCCTTTTTCCGCGCCTTCGATTGCGGCGATTTTATCGGAGACCGCCAGTTGGTTTGGGTTGTTGTTCAGCCGTTGGTAACGGATGTCGTGGTAGTTGCCCTCACCTTCGTACCGAAAAGTACTGGTTTGAAAAATCGGTAGGGTTACCGACCGATCCACCAGCGGCGGCTCACCGGCGTGTACGAGCTTTGTTTCAAAACCGCTTTTTTTATCGATCATAAAAGCCTCCTCGGCGAAAAAACATCCAAGAGCGCGGTGGGCTTTCCCACCATCGTGTGCGCCACTCGGTCGGCTACTTCAAAAATAAAGCAAGGCCCACGACCTGCGAACGAAACCGCGAAGACTACCCCCGCCAGCCCAGGAACCGTACCCACCAAGGGTATGCCGTCGCAAGAGAGCGACTCTACCCGTAACGTTGCGGGCAGAGAAAGGGAGGGGTCTAACCAGCCGAGGCCGGAGAAAAACTGGGTAAGACCGTGCCGACTGCGGGCGTCTTCCTGCGCGTGCAAGCCCACTCCATGATCGGCATACAAGTTGCGCCAACTGCCCAACCGTAAAAGAGAGCTGTCGTTCACCGCGAAATCGGCGCCGCCGTTGAAAAAGCCCACGGAAGCGCTGAACTTTGGCGTGGGCTTAGCGAGCAAGGAAGTGAGTGTGCACGGAATGCGCTTATCCGCTAGCCAAGCAACGGCGCTCTGTTCGAACGATTCGGTGGCAACCACCGCCATGGGAGCGCTCAATTCCACCGGACCACGGGCGGTTTGCAAACGCACTTTTGTTTCTAGACCGTCTGCGTTCAGGGAAACAACCCGTTGAAATCGGCCGGCGACTGTTTGGCCACGTAGAAGCGCCGTCGATAGATCTTGGGGGGAAAAACTAAAACCAGGCTCCGTAGCGTTGGGCGTGCCGGAGCGTTGCAGCCCGTGTTCGTGAAAGGCTACTCCGAGAGCGCTAAGCAGGCGGCGGGCGGCGGCGAAATTAGCTGTGGAGACTGTCCACAGTTTTTCCGCTAATGGCTCGCCGAAAATGAGACCCGCTTTTTCGCGGGTTTCGCCGTTACCGAGATAAACTGGCTCGGGGCCAGCAAACGGGGGATCGTCGCTTAGCCAAATTTCCGTGGGTTGTCCGATTTGAGAGAAGTGGTACGCAAACAGCGGGGCAGTCCAGAGATCCCCGAGGATGAGGATTTTGGGCGCCTTCAATGCAATTTCGTTCTCCCCGAAAAACCTTCCTTGTAGCCGTGGAAGTGGGCGATCTCTGTTTCGGGGTATCGCCAACAATAATAGCCTTCGCCGCTGTCAAAATCGACGAGCCACATGCCCTTGGTGATGCCACCCAGACGTTGGATCTTCTCCTGCCAACTGTCGAAGATAGCGTGCACTTCGGCTTCGAGCGCTTCGCGCTTTTCGCCTTCGGCGTGGGTGAGCTGAGGTAAACGTTTCTCGATTTCTTCAAAGGCAGTCCGGGTAACCCGCCGGATTAACGGAACGAGGGACTGCGCCTGTTCTAGAGAAAAAAGCCGTTTAGCGCCTAGTGGCTGAATCGATGTGGGGGTGCTGGTTTCCACGCCCCAGAGACACTAATCCTCGAACTCGATGTAGACAATGGTGACGTTATCGGAATGTTCGGCAGTGACGGCTTGCGCCACTAACGATTTCAACATGACTTCTGGCTCGGTGTAATGCTTTTGGATCGTCGCCACCAGCTCGTTCTCCGCGACTTGTTTATATAGACCGTCCGAGCAGAGCAAGAGGCGATCGCCCGCTTTAAGCGGAACGGCTTCTTCTTGCACTTGAAACGGGAAGAGATCGGTCGGAATCCCGAGATAAGACGACAAAACGGGCCCACCGTAACTCTCGTCGTAGGACTCGTGATCGGTAGTGAGCAAAACCAAATGCCCTTCGGCAAATTTGTAGCAGCGCGAATCGCCCACGTGCACGAGTTCCCCCTCGTTGCCACGGATGCGAATGCAAGTGAGGGTCGTGCCCATGCGCGCTTCGCCGAGCGATTCCATCGCCTCGCGCAGCACTGCTTCCTGTATGGTATCGACGGTATCGCGTAACCGCGCGCCCTCTTCATCCATCGGGTGCGCCCCGACCCCCGTGACAGCCATCAATGAAGCGACATCGCCGCGTTCTCCGCCGCCGATGCCGTCGGCCACAGCGAAGAGGCCCCGGTCGTTGTCGACCATATAGGAATCTTGGTTTTCCTTACGGGACCCGAGAGCAGTGATGGCGTATCCGGTGACTCGCATAGACCCCATCTTAACTTGCTCAAAGCAAGGGTACAAACTTAACGGGCAGGATCTTTTGGCGAAAGTCCCAACCCTTTTCGCCGCGCCGCCACCTTTCCATCCATTGGGTCGGGCCGTCTTGCAGCGGAAAAACCAAAAGACCGCCCGGCCGAAGCTGCTCCAGCCAAGCTGGCTCGGCGTCGCGCGCCGCGCAGGAAACCAAAATGCGATCAAAGGGAGCGTGTTCCGGCCATCCCCGCTTTCCGTCGCCCTCCACCAAGCTCAAACCGGGCCGCTCCAGCGCTCGCACGGTGCGCAAGGCACTTTCTACCAAGCGCGCGTCCTGCTCCAAGGCAAAGACTTCGCGGGCAAGATGACTCAAAACCGCCGCCTGGTACCCGCTCCCGCCACCCACTTCGAGCACGCGCTCGTCGCCCGAAAGACGAAGCAACTCAGCCGCGCGAGCTACCATATACGGTTGGGAAATGGTCTGGCCGTGGCCGATAGGCAAAGGGCAATTGGCGTAGGCCCCGCCTCTCAGTGCAGGCGGCACAAACCAGTGCCTCGGCACTTTTCGCATGGCTTCCAGGACCGCCGGCTCCTGGATTCCGTCGAACTCTTCAAGGTTTGCAACCAGTTGATTTCGTTCAGCAATATCCTGAGTTTGGTCGGTGTATACGTGTTGTATATTGCTCGTCATAACGCCCGGCGTTATACTTTAAATGTTCCCACTCACCATTGTGCAATCACCTCCAGAAGTCATTCACTTGAGACTCGTGGGCCAAAATTTTAACGGTTCGTAGGGTGTTCCCCGGGGAGGCTTGCTTCACCGGGTTAAAGCCTTACGATGGGGGCGGCAAAGATCCGAACGACGGACAACCCCCGAAACAGATATTCCGGTCAGGCCAACCCCTAGCTTGACCAGTCATGTCTTTGGTCTTGCCGCCTTCACGCTTTTTCCTTCCTTCAAATTCCCAACCAAGCTAAGTAATCGCGATGCCTGAAACGCCAGAGCTCTGGCTCTCTCTCGATCTCTCTTCGCAAACCGGTTCGCTCGCGGTGCACTCGCACAGCGGGGCTGAGCTGCGCTGCCTTGCAGAGGCCACCCTGCACGATGGCGGCAAACACTCCGAGAGCGTTCTGCCCGGCCTGGAGCAGGTCCTCAGTGAAGCCGGGACCAGCCTGACTCTCATCGATCGCTACCTAACGACCACCGGCCCCGGTTCTTTCACAGGCCTGCGCATCGCTTTCGCAGCGTTGAAAGCGTTTCACTTGGCCAACGCCAAACCGATCGAAACTCTGGCCGCTCACGAAGCCCGCGCTCTGGCTTACCTGAAAACGATGAACGAAAAACCCGAGACGCTCTGGGTTTCCACCCAAATCACCCGCGATAGTTTCTTGCTGACGGAATTTAAGATCATCCAAGGCGGGTTGGTAACAATCGGCGACACCACGGTGGCTGAGCTGAGCAAGGAACGATTCGCCGATTTGGATTTGCTAACGGATAAACCGGCCGAAGTGGGAACCCACTTCCCCATCGAAGCCCGCCACCTCGCCGAATGCCTAGAACAAGCCCAAAGCCGCGAAACCCTCACAACTGACAGCGCCGTAGCCGCCAGCTCCCCCACCTACTTCGGCTCCAAAAACTACTAGTTCCGAAAGGGTCCAGTCGCTTTTCGGAATATCCCCCAGGTACGCGCTCCCGGCTTTTCGAAGCGGGGCCCGTCCGTATTGGGGGGACTGCCCCTGGGGTCATCCTAACCGCGTTTGATTTCGAACCCGGATCGTTTTGCGCCTTCGTACGTAGTACGCCCCCAGGGGCAATCCCCCCAATACGGCCACCCTTCTTCGAAAAGCCGGGAGCGCTTTCCTGAATTATTTTCCGAAAAGCGACTGGACCCTTTCGGAATTATTTGCGGCGGCGGACTAGCCAGACGGAGATGCCCGAGATCATCATGGCGAATGGGAAGAAGAAGCAGGATGCCAGCGTGATGATCCGCATGCGCTGCTCGGTGATGTCGAACGTGCTTTCGTCCGTCGGCTTCGGCCGAATCGAAATCAGGTCTTCTTCTTGGGCCAACCAGCTCATCATGTTTTGGAATAAGTCGGAATTGTAGCCATTTTTGCGCAGGCCGTTGGCGGCGAAATCGGAATCGCCCACCACCACCAAACGGTACTCGGGAACTTTGGCTTCTTCCTTTTTGTCCTCGCTCGGCACCGCCGGCTTGGAGCTATTGCCGCTCACGGCCAGAGCTAAGGACAACGGCCCTTTGCGGTCCGTTTTTTCGTTCAGGCTAAGACGGTTGCCCTGAATGCTCGACTCCAAGCTCATATTACTGGTGGAAAAGAGATTGGAGACTTTCACGCCCTCGGGAATCTTCGCCGCTTTTTCAATCGGCGTGGCCAAAGCGAAGATGCTCGCATAGCGCGCGTCTTTGGTAATCTCATGACCATGATCGTAGTTCACGACCACAGGAGTAACGGGATTACCTTGGGCTTCGCGTTGCAACGGATTGCGCTCCACCACCACTTTGTTCTCGTGCCACTCCACACCGTGTTTCTGTAGCAGGTTGTTCAGGCTCTTGGTGGAGTCGGGCTCCAGCATGAGCAGAACCTTACCGCCGTCGCGCAAGTACGCTTCCAACTGGGTGATTTCATGGGTCATGAAATCTTTCTTGGGACCGGGAATCACCACGACTTCGGCGTCGGCCGGGATTTTGTCTTTTTCGACGAGGTTGAGCTCCTCTACCAGGAACCGCCCTACTCCCAAAGCATCGCGGATTTCGGAATAGCCCTCGCGGGACGAGTCGCTAATGAGCCGCTCGCCGTGGCCATTTACGAAATAGACTTTCTTCTTCTCGCCCTTCTCGACTTGGATAATGGCGTTGGTGATTTTTTCTTCGGCTTTCGGATCATCGGGGCCGTTGAGGTTATCCACTTTAGCCGTGCGAGTGGCACTTTCCACAACCACAGCACCTGCTTGCTTGATATCGAATCGTTTTACTGCCAAGGGATCTTTATCGACGTCGATAAACTCTTTTTTGATGTTCTTGGAGTAGTACGCGTACTTATCAAACAGGGCTTCGAAATCGGCTTTTTGTGCCGGCGAAATGAACGCACGCAAGTTCACTTCTTGAGTAAGACCCTTCACCACTTTGATCGATTGATCCGACAGAGTGTTGACCTTGTTTTTGGTGACGTCCAGTTTGGTGTCGTGGTTCATCGCAATCAAATTGACGACCACCACGATTGCGAAAACCAAGACCGACATCATTACCGAGTTCAAGCCGTAGCGGGTGGCACGGCGCGAGAGAGAATGCTTTAGCTGCGCCCGACCCATCCAAATTCCCGCCACGAAACAAGCCGCCGCTAGAGCCAGCGTAACCTGCCAAAGACGGGGAAATTGGGAGAGCAAGTAGGAAAGAACTCCCGCCAGCACGAAAAGAATGAGTGAGGCGGCCTGTAGAAGCGTTTTCATTTTTTCTTGCGTCATCATTATCTCCAGCGGTTGCTTTCAACCACTCGGTGGGTCAAAAAAAGCATAAAGCCTGTGAAAGACAGAAAGTAGATCACGTCTTTCGCTTGAATCAGCCCTTCATTGAAACTGTTAAAGTGCCCCAACGGGGACAGATAAACCAAAACCGGCCCAAATTCGATCGGCCCCAAAGACGCCGTAATACCTTGGCCCAGTGACTGCAAAAGCCAGAGAAGTAAAAGCGCGATGAAAGTCCAGACGGCCGCAATAGCTTGGGAACTCGCGCAGGCGGAAATAAATCCGCCCAATGAAACGTAGCAAGCAAGCGCCAAGAGCAGCCCCAAATACGTCGTCAAAATCACGCCTACTTCGGGATTGCCCCACGCGATCATGAAGCCCGCATAAACAAAAGACAAAGCGACCATGATGCTCATCAAACCGAATGCACCCAGAAATTTGCCGATGACCAAATGGCCAGTGCGAATGGGCGCCGTGAGCAGAAGCTCCAATGTGCTTTGGTTCTTTTCTTCCGCAAAAAGCTTCATCGTCAGGAACGGCGTCACAAAGCAAAGAATGAACGCCATGTTTTGGTACAGATAGGCCGCCAGCTTATCCAGCGTAATTCCCTGGGCCTGGCCAAATCTCTGCGCCATGGTGACTTGTTGGTAGATCGCCACAAACTTGGTGAAGATCACTCCCATGATGAAAAGAAAAATCCCAATCAGGACATAGGCGACCGGAGAATAGAAATACGTCCGGATCTCTTTCTTAATGATTGCCGTTGTGCCGCTCATTTAGGAAACCCTCCCGCCAATCAAGTTCAAATAATAGTCTTCCAAAGCCAACGCCATGGGAGCCATGCGCACCAGACCGGCGTTTTCATTCACGACCGTTTTGGAAATTTCGGCCATGAGATCCGCGCCGGCGTCGGATTCGACGACCAAGCGCTGAGCATTGGCCTCCGAAGCCGTAACGGTTTTGACGCCGTTGATCTTGCGCAGCGTTTCCAGCAGACGCTCGCTGGCTCTCTGTACCACCAGTTCCGTCTTGGTGGTTTTACCCGCGCTGCCCATGTCGTTCAGCGATTCTTGGGCGACGATTTTACCGCGGTCGATGATGACGATGCGGTCGCAACTAGCCGCCACTTCGGAAAGAATATGGGTGCTGTAGATAACCGTGTGCTCGTTAGCTAAAGAGCGAATCAGCCCGCGGGCTTCGCTTACTTGCTTGGGATCGAGGCCTACGGTGGGTTCATCTAAAATCAAAACTTCAGGATCGTGGATCAGCGCTTGGGCAATTCCCACCCGCTGCCGGTACCCTTTGGAGAGGTTGCCGATGAGACGGCCGCGCACATCGCCTAGGTTGCATTTTTCCAGAACCGCGTCGATTTTCTTTGCGCGGTCTTTCGAGGGAATGCCTCGTAGTTCGGCAACAAAGGCTAGGTATTCGTTTACCAACAATTCTTTGTAAACCGGGGGCGCTTCGGGCAGGTACCCAATGCGCCGTTTGACCTCGAGCGGGTTCTCGAAAACGTCAAAGCCGGCAATGCTGGCGGTGCCTTCGCTAGCCGGCATGAAGCAAGTAAGAATCTTCATGGTGGTGGTTTTGCCCGCGCCGTTTTGGCCGAGAAAGCCCAACACTTCGCCCTTATTGACGGTGAAGTTAATGTTATCTACTGCGATGCGGTCGCCGTAGACCTTGGTCAGGTTTTTGACCTCAATCATCTGTTCACCTCTGTGCCTTCGTGGTTGCCCGAAATCATTGCGGAATAGGTCGGTAGTTTCATCGTCTAACGGACCGAATAATAGGAAGTGGTGGCGGGGTATGTCAAGGCGCGGCCCGGACCGCCCTGGAGGATCGCAACCAGCTATAGAGAGTGGGAAGGATCAATAAGGTGAGGACGGTGCTGCTCACCAAGCCCCCGATTACCACCGTTGCGAGGGGGCGCTGGACTTCTGCTCCCAGCCCCGTTCCGAACGCCATCGGAATGAATCCCAAAATGGCCACCAGGGCTGTCATCAGCACCGGGCGAAAACGCGCCAGAGTGGCCGTTTCTATTGCGGCGTGCGTACCACTCTGCCCTTCGTTTTCCCGAAAGAAAGACACCAAAACCAAACTATTGAGCAACGCTATTCCGATTAAAGCGATGAATCCCACCGCGGCCGAAACGCTTAGCGACAAACCGCGCAGGGAGAGCGAAAAAACGCCGCCCACCGCCGCAAAAGGCACGCTAGTGAAAACCAGCAGCGCAATAGGCAAGCTGCCCAATGCCCGCAGCAGCAAAAGAAATACCACTACCACCGTAACGGGAATCAGCACGGCCAAACGGCCGCGCGCCTGTTCCAGGTTCTTAAACTGCCCGCCCCAGTGCAGCTCCACACCGGGCGGCAAAACCAGCTGAGTAGTAAGCTTGGCTTTAGCCTCGTCGACAAAACTGCCGATGTCTCGCCCGCGAATATTGATGGCTAAGGCGGCGTAGCGCCGCCCCCAGCTGCGGGCGATGGTGGTAACAGCGTCGTCGGTATGGAACTTCACCAGCTTCCCCAGTGGGAGGCTCCCCCCCAAAGGCAGCGATACGGGAATTTTCCCAATTTCGTCGACGCTGTTGCGCAGCGACTCGTCCAAGTGCAGAACAATCGGAAACCGCACATTTTGATCAAAAAAACTGCCGAGTTCCTTACCGCTCATGGTCATCTCGAGCGCATTGTTTACGCTTTGAATCGTAAGCCCGTAGCGATTGAGAGCGGGGTAGTCGAGCTCCAAGCCCAAGACAGGGCTACGGCGTAGCGCGGTGAGAGCGTCTTGGTTGATGGAACTGATGCCGCGGATTCCCTGCAACACGTCTTGGGCCTGGGTGGTAAGCGCCATCAGCTGCTTTAGATCGGGTCCCACGATTCGCAAACTGACGTCGGCGCGGCTGCCTTCTAAAATTTCGTTGAAGCGCATTTCTATCGGCTGCGTCACACTCAATTCATCGCCTGGAAAACGGGTTGCAAAGTGGGCGCGCACCGCCTCAAACAGTTCTTCCTTAGTACGGCGTCGCCCGTTCACAAGCGGCCAGCGGCTCGCATCTTTTTTCAAAATCACAAACGTATCGGCCAAGTGCACGCCCATGGGGTCGGTGGCGCTCTCGGGTGTGCCGAGCCGAGAGAAAACGTGCTCGACTTCGCCGAACGCCAAAATTTCTTTTTCCGCCTGCTTCTGGGCTTGGGTGGAAGTGTCGATGGCGATCGAAGCGGGGCGGGTAATCCCAATCACCATATCGGCCTCGTCGAGGGCGGGTACAAAGTCAGATCCCAAGCGGGAAAACGCCCAAGCAGCCAGAATCAAAACGGCTGCCGCCGCACCCAAAACTGGGCGGCGGTGGTTGAGCGAATACCGCAATGCGCGCGCATAGCCCGCCTGCAGCCACAGAAACGGTTTCTGCGACCAGCCAGCTCCGTGCGCCGATGCCGTCGGTAAAACATAAGAAGCCAGCACGGGCATTCCGACCACTGCCACCAGC
>CAZBJE010000074.1:0-8734 GCA_964492125.1 uncultured Pseudobdellovibrionaceae bacterium
CGTGGAACCCGGCCAAACCGTGGCCGCTACCGATGTGGTCATGGTGATGTCGGATCATTTGATTGTGCGTGCCGATGTCGACGAAACAGACATTGGGCGTGTGAAAGTGGGCCAAGCCGCAACCCTCACGTTGGATGCTTACCCCAAGAGCAGTATCAGCGGCCACGTCGACCACATCGCGTTTGATGCCAAGACCGCCAACAACGTTACCGTTTATCAAGTCGATATCCTGCCCGACAGTGTACCTGACTTTATGCGCAGCGGGATGACTGCCAACGTCGGATTCGACATCGAACGTCGCGACGATGTGCTGGTCATTCCCCAGGAAGCGGTCACGATTAATAAAGACGGTGAAAGTTTTGTAAAAGTCCCAGGCGACGGCTTCAATGCGCCGCCGAAAGACGTGGCGGTGAAAACCGGCTTGTCGGATGGGCGGCGGGTGGAAATCACCTCCGGATTAGAAGAAGGTGCGCAAGTTCTGATTCAAAAATTGAACAGCGGAGACCGGAAATCTAAGACCGGAACCAACCCGTTTTCACCCATGCGTGGGCCGCGAAAATAAGACCATGATCGAAATCAGGGACATCATCAAGACCTACCAAATGGGCGACGTGCGCTTCAACGCGCTCGCGGGAGTGTCTTTGTCGATAAAGCCCGGCGAGTTTGTCGCCATCATGGGCCCTTCGGGGTCGGGTAAGTCTACGCTGATGCAGATCTTGGGACTGCTCGATAGCCCCACCTCCGGTTCCTACAAACTCAAGGGCCACGAAGTGGCTTCTCTGTCCGAAGACGAGTTGGCGAAATTGCGCGGCGAAACCATCGGCTACGTTTTCCAGCAGTTCAATTTACTCGCTCGCACCAGCGCGTTGGATAACGTTTCGCTGCCTATGGTGTACGGCGGTGGTCGGATGGACAAAACCCGCGCGCAGAAACTCCTCGAGAGAGTGGGCTTGGGCAAGCGACTGCACCACAAACCGAACGAGCTTTCTGGCGGGCAACAACAACGGGTGGCGATTGCACGTGCGTTGGTGAATGGTCCCAGCATTATTTTTGCCGACGAGCCTACCGGTAATCTTGATTCTGAAAGCACCCTGGAGATTATGCAAATCCTGGTGGAGCTAAACCGCGCGGGAATCACGGTTATTTTGGTGACCCACGAGCCGGAAATTGGTGAGTGGGCGGATCGGATGATTCGAGTTTTAGATGGTAAAATTCAATCGGATCAGCCGAATCCTAATCCGCGTTCGGCGGATAAGTCAGTCTTGGCCGTCGAACATTCCGCCGATCTGCCCAAAACACGCCTGCAGCGTTTGTTTTCCGAAATCCATACTTACTACACTCAAGGGCTCACGGCCTTGGCCGCGAACAAAGTCCGCACGGCGCTATCGATGTTGGGGATTTTGATTGGGGTTGCGGCGGTGGTTGCGATGCTGGCCGTTGGCAACGGTGCGAAGAAATCGATGGAGGAGCAACTTTCTTCTTTGGGAAGCAATTTGCTCATGCTCATGCCTGGCTCGCGCAAGGCGATGGGCGGCGTGGCTCTGGATGCAGGAACGGTCACGCGCCTGACTGTGGAAGACGCGGCCGATATTATGCGCAATATCCCGGAGGTGAGTAAAACCGGGCCTACGGTAAGCGGACGCGCCCGACTCACATTCGCAAACAAGAACTGGGGATCCAGTCTCACTGGTGCGGTGCCGGATTATTTCGGCATGCACAACTCTTCGGTCTCCATTGGCCGGATTTTTACGGCCGAAGAGGAGCATCTACGCGCGCGGGTGGTCGTATTGGGCATGACCGTAGTGCGCGAATTGTTTGGCGATCAAAGTCCGCTCGGCGAGATGGTGAAGATCAACAAAACTGCATTTCAGGTAATTGGCGTGCTGAAAGAAAAAGGCAGTTCGGGGTTCCGTGATCAGGACGACACCGCAGTCGTTCCGCTTTCGACAGCCATGCACCGTTTGCTAGGTAAAACCTACGTCGACTCGATCGATATCGAAGTAGCTCGCCCCGAAGCAATGGCAGACGTGGAAGAAGCCGTGCGGGCGCTCATCATTGCTCGCCATCACCTGCCTGCCTCTCTGGAGGATAGTTTTCAAGTGCGCAACATGGCCGAAATCCAAGACATGCTATCGGCCACCAGCAGAATCATGTCGTTGTTGCTAGCTGTAATCGCCGGTATTTCGCTGCTAGTGGGAGGGATCGGCATCATGAACATCATGCTCGTTTCGGTGACCGAACGAACCCGCGAAATTGGCTTACGCAAGGCGATCGGTGCCCGAAGGGTAGATATTATGGCTCAGTTTCTGGTGGAATCGATCATTGTCAGCACCGCGGGCGGTATCGTCGGGCTGGCTTTGGGAACCGCGATTACCCTCGCAATTTCTTTCTTCGCCGGCTGGAGCACTGCCATTTCCATCACTTCCATCGTGCTGGCCCTCTTCTTTTCAAGCGGCATCGGCTTGGTCTTCGGCCTTTGGCCCGCTCGCAAGGCCGCCGGCCTCAGCCCTATTGTGGCCTTGCGCTACGAATAACCACCCGCCTACTTGAACCTGCACCCGTAAATGGAGTAGTTTGCCCGCCGCTTGAGGTGGGCTGGTGCTCCGAAACGCTTTTGTATTCCTATTCTTGGGACTTTTGGCCGGTTCGCCTTTGCAGGCCACACCGGAACTTCAAGACGTGGTGAAAGACCTGGGTCTCGTGCCGCAGGTGAAAGTAGAAGTCCAAGGTAGCGTCGCTGGTTACTCCAGCGAAATCAGCGGCCTTCTGTACGATATGATCCGCTCCGCGCTCGTCAAAGCCCGCGAGGTGGCTCCGAATGGTTCCGTCACGCTTTTCTCGCCAGATCCCTCAGGGCGAGCCTTTCAACACCGCCAATTCCTGTTGATCTTAACCGACGTGAACGTAGTGAAAGTGGGAAGGGCAAAGGCATCGGTCGGCGATTTGGACGCGGGCTCATTGGTTTCGATTAGTCAGGGCGCCCCCCAGGTCGAAACGCTGATCCTTTTTCTGCGCGTTGATCGTTTAGCTCTCCAGGATAAAAAGAGTTTCCTGACCTATGCCTACCACCGGATTTTTGCGGCGTTGGCGCGGGAGCTTTTTGGTGTATGGACCGAACACCTAAGCTTGGATGTGGCGGCTCTAAACAAGAAAATGAGTAGCAACGGCAACGGTTTTGAAGCCGACGTTGCAATAAGGACCTGGCGGGAATACCAACGCTTGCTTTTGCACCCTCAGCTCGCCAACGCCGATTATTACGGGCCCCTTTTTTCGGGTTTTTTGCAGGCGAGCGACCAAGTTTCGCAAAACTCGGGGGAACTTTTGGGGCCCTACGTGATTCCTCACTTACAGAACTGGTCTCTTTCGGCGAAAGCCAGACTGAAACCCAATGCAGACGATGGGATGAATATTTGGATGCGGGCGCAACACCTGGTTTACGCCGTACGCCCTTCCGATAGGCCGCGTTCGATTTTTTCGTTAGAGGCGAGTTCAAATTCTGTGCTCCAGCGCAAAGCCTTGTTCATCAGTCTAGTGGATACTCGGGATAAGGACCGCCGAAGTTTGGGTCTTCCGGCTAAACTCGACACTGAGGAACTTCCGTTTGGTCCCTCGGAGACCTTGCTGAGTACTCTCCCAGAAATGGGGTTGGATCAGGTTCTCCAAGTGGTGTTGTGGACCGACCGGATTTTTTACACGGCCGACGGCAAAACCCATCCCGACGCGTTGGCTTTGGCGACGACGGCGTGGGCGTCGGAAATGTACCAAGCGGTTCAGTACTACCTTTTCCAACCTGCCGCCAGTAAGGTTGTGTCCAACGGTCAGCGGCTTGCGGAAAGGCGGGTGGAAACGCTCGAGCGTGCGGTGAGTTTTGTCGATAGCTTGCGGCAAAGCCGCTATTGGAATGAGCTAGCCGAGCAGGAGCGACAGAGTTTTGATCGCGTGCAGGAAACTTATCGCAGTCAAGCAAATGGCGCCAAATGCGTCGTTCAGGTTTTGCGCAAATCGGATTCCAATTAATACGAGGCTTACGTGTTTCGCTTTACTGTTCTCTTCTTGATACTGGCGGCTGGTTTCGCACAGGCCAAACCTTCCCTAGTCGAAATTACCCAAGGTTTAGGTCTCTCTCACAAACTCGAAGTGGAGCTACAGGGCGGGGTCACGCGCTACGACGACGAGAAGCTTGAGTCGATTATCAAGCTGATGAACGCGGTTTTGCGCAAGGTCAGAGATTTTTCCCCAGAGGACGGAGCACCGCATTTTTTCAGCTCGGATCCAACGGGCACCTATTTCCCAGGGCGCCGCTTTCGGTTGGTGCTCACCGACCAACAGAGCGTTTCCGTTCGGGGTCAAAAAGTATCCCTTCACGCAAGCATGGATGCGGCAACGATAGCGCTGATCGTTCCTGGAGACGAGGAGTTGGTCGCAGTGGTTCGGCTGGATCGATTGGTGTTCGATGGGCGAGGTGGTTACCAAAGCCTCGCCTACTTCAAAATGATGAGCGCGATGATTCCCAAATCCACGGATTTTGGCGGGAGCATCTTTCGCATTCTATCGAAGATTTGGGGAGCCCGGCCTACGCTCCGAAGGTTTTAAATCCGCTGGTATTGAAGCGCACGGTGGGTTTATTGAAATCGCTGCTGGAGGACCCGCGGGTACTAAGCGATCGCCATGCCGGCGGGTATTTGGGCGAGTTTTATAAACGGTGGATTTTCGAGCAGCAACAGCTGGCGGCTCTCCGACGGCAGCCACCCGGACCGTTCGTTTTGCCCTCTGTCATGACGTGGTCGCCGGACACCCTTTCGGGAATGAACCCCCATTTACGGGAGGCTTCGACGCAAATGGTTTACCGGGCGCTGCATCTTGTTCAATCGGTAAAACCGGCCTATTTGGACGACACGGTTTTTCGCGCACGCACAGAAAAGCGCTCGGTTCTGAGCGGAAAAGACCTGAAAATAATGTTTTTAGATACTCGAGATCGGAAAGGGCGGGATGCATTCGCCTTTCCTGTTACGGTAGATGGAGGGCACTGGTGTCCGTCGGAAACAATTATTGTGACGGCGGGCCACGAGCAATTCTTTCGAACTGCATTTTGGACCGATCATATTTTTTACAATAACCAGGGCGCAGACCCGGATGCTCTGGCGAATATGACCGTGGCCTTGGCGAGTGAGTTGTATGGCGGCATCCAGCGCGAGCTTTACACCCGCGCGAGCGATATGAAGGCACAGAGTGTGAGCGAGGTTTTGACGTACCGACAAGTAGTTCTCCGGCGAGGGGCTACGTTTGTGGATGCGCTCAAAGCAAACCCTCTCTGGGGCACCCTCACCGACGAAGAAAAGGCGAGCTTCAATAAGGTGCGGGGTATTTACGAACGCGAAGCAGATGGCACGAAGTGCTTGATCGATATTTTGAAAAAATCGGGAGAGGATAAAAAGTAGAACGCGTCAGCGGATCAGGCTTTCGATCGTCGTGGTGGCTTTGAGAATCTCTGGGTCAGTGCGCATCAACTCCCCAATGCGGGTCACGCCGTGCAAGATGGTGGTGTGATCTTTTCCGCCCATGAATTTTCCGATTTCCGGATAAGACATCAGCAAGTGCCGACGCATCAAGTACATGCAAATCTGGCGGGGCACCGATAGCTTTCGGGTACGATTTTCCGACCGAATATCGGACGTCCGCACATTAAACTGCAGCGCCACCAACTTCAAAATCGCATCGGGTGTGAGCTCGTGTTTGATTTTGGGAGAAATATCTTTGAGCGTTTGGCGGGCGAGATCCTCCGAAATAGGTACGCCTGTGAGAGCCGCGTAAGCCTGCAATCGGTGCAAGGAGCCCTCTAGCTCGCGGATATTGGAAGTAATATGGGTGGCGATGTAGCTAGCCACGGTATCCGGCAATTCGATGTCTTCTTTCTCGGCCTTGTTTTTCAAAATCGCGATGCGAGTTTCAATTTCGGGGGGCTGTACATCGGCAACCAAGCCCCATTCGAAACGCGTCTGTAGGCGGTTTTCGAGCCCTTCGATATCCTTGGGGTACCGGTCGGACGTAATCACGATCTGCTTGCGCGCCTCGTGCAGGAAATTAAACGTGTAAAAGAACTCTTCCTGGGTGCGTTCCTTGCCCGCAAGAAAATGAATATCGTCTAACAAAAGCACATCGCAGTGGGTGCGGTACTTCTCACGGAAGTCTTTCATCCGATCCTGGCGAATGGCCTGAATCAGCTCATTGGTGAAGCTCTCGCTGGTCAAAAACAAGATTCGCGCCGAGGGAGTGTGGCTGGCAATGGCGTGGCCGATGGCCCGTAATAAATGGGTTTTGCCTAGGCCCGCGCCCCCAAAAATGAACAGCGGGTTGTACGTCAGGCCAGGTTGCTTGGCCACCGCCTGGCAGGCCGCGTGGGCAAATTGGTTGGAAGTTCCAATGACAAAGGTCTCAAAGGAATACTGGCTGCTGAAAGCTTTGGCGTTCTGCCAGTCTACTGAGTAGGAGTCTTGGGGAGCTGGGGTCTGCGGCGCCTTGATGGAAAGGCTAATCCGGGTTTGGGGGAGCTTGAAATCCTTGAGAACCTCGCTCAACGCGGGTAAACACTTCTGTTCGAAGCTTTCCTTGGCGAAAAGGTCGGGAAAGTGGATTTCGAGGCAGTCGGGGGCCTCCCCTTGAAACGGGGTGCTCTCAACCAACGAATGGTAAATGTGGGGTGGAAGGTAAGACTTTAACTTTCCCCGTACCCGATCCCAAAGACTGTCTTCCATGGTGCGATTTCTAGAAACTGAGGCGCTTTAAGATGCTGCTTAAGCAGTGTTAGTTAACAAGCCGCTGGGGCTTTGGCAACGAGCCTCCCGTGCCGCACCCCGCCTACGATGAATTGACTTAGGGGGGTGCAACCATTATGGTGCGACGGATTATTTTTTTTGAGGAAAAACAATGAAAAGAACCTATCAGCCGAGCCGAGTGAAGCGGAAACGTAAGCACGGATTCCGTTACCGCATGAGCCGTAAAGATGGCCGTCTTGTGCTCTCCCGTCGTCGCCGTAAAGGCCGCAAAAAATTGGTAGTGACCATCGGCAAGAAATGAGCGGTCAGGCCCCCACTCTCCCGAAGTCCGCGCGTCTACTAAAGAGCAAAGACTTCTACTTTCGCCCCTGCGAGAGATTCCAGACCGAGCATTTCCGCTTTTTTTACACGCGGGAAGGCCAGGGTCGGATGGGGGTTTCCCTTTCCAAAAAGGTGCTTCGGAACGCGGTAGCTCGGAATCGAGTGCGCCGTCTTCTTAAGGAAGTCTTCCGGGAAGAGCGTTCGGGCCTGCAGACCGTCGATCTCCATGTGGTAGGCCGCGACGGGTTGAGGACCGATTGGACCGAACTCAACCGTATGCGAGTCGAGAAGGAGTTTCAGCGATGGGAAGCGGCGCTACGGCGGTCGTGATTCGGTCGGTGACCCAGTTTCTCGCTCGAGCGACGCACGCGCTCACCGGTTCCGGACCGTGCTGTCGTTTCTATCCTACTTGTTCCCAATACACAGAAACCGCCTTTGCTCGGTTTGGTTTTTTCCACGCACTGGTTTTATCACTCGGCAGGCTCGCACGCTGCCACCCTTGGGGTGGGTCGGGACACGACCCGCTACCGGGTAAGTAGAGGAAAATATGGGTAATCGTACTTGGTTAGCAGTCGCTCTTTGCTGTTTGGTTTGGTTCGGTTACATGCGCTGGTTCGCGCCCCCTCCGTTGATGGCGCCCCCTACTCCTGCCGCCACCGCTCCAACGGCCGCGACCCCGACTTCGCCTTCAGCGGCATCGACCACGACGCCCAGTACCGGTGGAGGGGCCCTCGCGGGTTCGCCCTTCGCGGTGAAGCCGGCAATGGCCGACACCGAGTCGACTCGGCTTTCCAGCCCCGCTCGCGAAGTATTTCTCAATCAGTCCGGGGGTAAGATTGCCTCCATTCGCCTTTTAGACTTTAGCCAAACCATTAAAAAAGATTCGCCCCGCATCGACAGTCTGGATGCTTTGTCGATGCCTCACGCCATGGCGACTCTGTTCGCCGAGCCGTCTCTGGCGGAATTGGGTTACGGCAGCTACTCGAAAAAAGAAGTCGGGGGCCAAGTTGTTTTTGAAAAGCTCCACGGCGGAGTGCAAATCACCAAAACCTACGGCCCCGCCGAAGGGGATTATTTTGTTAACCATGAAGTCAGCCTGAAATTGCCCGCGGGCGAGAAAAAAGATTTTGGCTATTTGTTGGTGCCGGTCGGTGGCGTTGGTTTAGTTCCGAACGCCGAGGATCCGTTGCGCGCGTGGGAAGCCGTTTCGTACCAAAACGATTCGCTCACTCGCAAAAAATTTGAAGACATCAAAGAAGGCAGCGAGATCTTGCAGGGCAACACCAAGTGGGTTGCTTTTGGAAATCGGTATTTCAGCAACACGATCGTCAATGAATCGTCGATAAACCCAGATGTCGTGTTCCAAAAGGGCGCAGATTTTACCGGTGTATATTTGCGTTTTCCGCTGGTGGCGAAAGCGGATGCGAAAGAAATTTTCCTGCGTTTTAAAATTTATTCGGGTCCAAAAGAATATTCTGAGCTCGCACGCGTTCCCGGGTTGCGTGGTCTTATAGACTACGGGATGTTTAGTTTCCTCGCGTACCCGTTGTTGGAGCTGCTGCGTTTCTTCAATCGTTTCGTCAATAATTACGGTTTAGCCATTATTTTGCTGACGTTAGTGGTGCGCGCGGTTTTTTACC
>CAZBJE010000074.1:8744-13523 GCA_964492125.1 uncultured Pseudobdellovibrionaceae bacterium
GCGATGCAGAAGTTGCAGCCGCAAATCGCAGCGCTCAAAGAAAAATACAAAGACGACGCTCAGAAATTCGGCCAAGAACAGATGGCGCTTTTCCGCCAACATAAAGTGAACCCGGCAGGGGGTTGCTTGCCGATTTTGGTGCAGTTGCCGGTCTTTATCGCGCTGTACGCCGTGCTCCAAAACTCGATTGAGCTGTTCCACGCGCCACTCTTTGGCTGGGTAACCGACCTTTCGAGCAAAGATCCCTTTTATGTCTTTCCGGTGCTGATGGGCATTTCGATGTTTGTGCAGCAGAAAATGACCCCGGCGGCGGGAATGGACCCCATGCAGCAGAAGATTCTCCTGCTCATGCCGGTAATCTTCTCGTTTGTGATGTTGAACCTGCCGGCAGGTTTGACCATGTACATCTTTGTGAGCACGCTCCTTGGCATCCTGCAGCAAGTTCTGATGAACCGTGGGCGGAAGGACTTAGTTCCCTTCCAAAGCCCGATGTAATGCTGGAGTGAATGAGCACGATCAATCGCAGCGCCCTCAACCTTGACGACACCCTCTTTGCCTTAGCGAGTGGAAGCCTCCCTTCCGCGGTGGCGATCCTGCGCCTTTCGGGTCCCGGAGCATTCAATTTCGCGTGGAGCCAGTTTCGCCCTGCGTCAGAAGATTGGAACCCGCGACGCGGAATGTCATTTGGGTCGATTGTTGACACGGCGGGCCAAGAAATTGACTCAGTGCTTCTTTTGACGTTTGTCGCACCGCATTCTTTTACGGGGCAGGATGTCATAGAAATTCAATGCCACGGCTCGTTAGCCGTGGTGAGTCGAATGGAAGCCCTTTTTGTGGAGTATGGCTTTCGCCCTGCGTCACGCGGGGAGTTCACCTACCGAGCCTTTCAAAACGGAAAATTATCGGGGGGTGAGGTTGAAAACTTGGGAGACCTGTTTTTGGCGCGCGATACCGCCGATTTAGACCGGATTTACCGCCGTAAGGACGCCAGCGTGGAACGCGAAGTGGGTTTGGCGCGCGAGGAGCTGGTCCGTCTTCAGGCCATCCTAGATACTGCTGTCGATTTTTCCGAGGAGTACGCCAGCGTTGTCCATTCCGCCGAAGCCCCCTTGGCCAGTGCTTTGGCGCGCTGTGGAACATTGGCCGGGCGGTACGAAGCGTTGAAAGCGGGGGCGCGCGTGCCGCGTCTCGTTTTGGCGGGTCGGCCGAATGCCGGTAAGTCCTCTTTGTTCAATGCCCTGCTTTGTCGGTACCGGGCCATTGTCCACGCTGCCCCCGGCACCACCCGCGACGCGATCGAAGAAGACATTGAGTTTGCCGGCCGCCGTTGGAAACTCGTCGACACTGCCGGTGTACGTACGGCCCAAACCGACGCGGAACGCGAAGGCATCGAATTGGGCTCGGAGTTTTTGGAGTCGGCGAGTTTTTGGGTTCTGGTGGTCGACGGGACGCAAGGACTGAGCGAGCCGGAACGCGATCTGCTCACTCGCTTTGGCGACCGCCCGCATTTGATCGTGTGGAACAAAAAGGACCTTCCGGGCTTTCAGGGCGCCGCGGTCTCAGCCGACGAAACCGTGATTGCGGTCTCGGCCCTAACCGGCGACAGCATCCGTGAACTCGCCTCGGTCTTGGAGGCCCAGGTCCAGAACCGGGAAGAAGTCTCGTCCCCACTGCCGTCTTCGATTCAGGCGAAGCAGTTGCGGGCATCGGCCGTGGAACTCGAAGATTTGAAAGCGTCCCTGGCCGCCGGTTTTCCGCCGGAAGTCTTGGGCGAGAAGAACCGAACCGTTCTGCGGCGGCTGGAAGCTGTGGTGGGCGAGGTCGGGGTCGAAGACGTGCTTGATCGCGTTTTCGCGGAATTTTGCATTGGAAAGTAGCGGAATGTTCCACGTGAAACAAATGGGCTCCGTGGTGGTGATTGGCGGCGGACACGCCGGAATCGAAGCCGCTCTCGCATCCGCGCGGATGGGTGTGCCCACCACCCTCGTCACTTTAGATGCCGGCAAGATCGGCGAGATGTCTTGCAACCCTTCCATCGGTGGTGTGGGCAAAGGACAACTCGTCAAGGAACTCGACGCCCTCGGGGGCCAGATGGGCCGGACCGCCGACGCCACCGGAATTCAGTTCAAGCGGCTCAATACCCGCAAAGGCAGCGCGGTTCAGTCGTCGCGGTGTCAGTCCGACAAGAAACTCTACGCGCTCCGCATGCAGAAAATCGTCGGCGAACAAGCGGGACTGACTGTCCTAGAAGCCGAAGTGAAAGCGATCCGCACCCAAAACGGCGCGATCGAGGGAGTGGAAGTCGCTACCGGCGGGGGAATCCGCAGCTTCCTCCCCGCTCAGGGAGTGGTCGTCACTTCTGGGACTTTCATGCGAGCGCTCATGCACACCGGAGCTGATCAGAAGCCGGGCGGCCGTTTCGGAGAAAAGAGCTCTGAAGGTCTGTCGGATTCGTTGCGCGAACTCGGTTTTACCATTCACCGCCTGAAGACCGGCACGCCCCCGCGGCTGATTGCCGGCTCCATCGATTTTTCCAAAATGGAACGCCAACCGGGCGACACTCCCCCTCGCCGCTTCAGCTTTTGGGAAACCCAGATCGAGCTCCCGCAGGTAGACTGCTTTCTCACTTATACCAACCCTTCCACGCACGAGGCGATCCGGGAAAACCTTGAGCGCTCGCCCCTTTATAGTGGGCAGATCAAGGGTGTGGGGCCTCGGTATTGCCCGTCTATCGAGGATAAAGTCGTCAAATTCCCGCAAAAAGAGCGTCATTCCCTCTTCTTTGAGCCCGAAGCCCTCGATAGCGACTGGATTTACCCAAACGGTATCTCCACCAGCCTTCCGGCCGACGTCCAAGAAGCGTTTGTGCGCACGGTTCCGGGCTGTGAGAACGTCCGTTTCGCGCGCTACGGCTACGCGGTGGAGTATGACTGCATCGACCCCCGCCAATTGAGCCATAGTTTTGAGGCAAAGCACCTGCCGGGTTTGTTCCTAGCGGGACAAGTAAACGGCACCTCCGGCTATGAAGAAGCCGCCATCCAGGGGCTGTTGGCCGGGATCAACGCCGCTTTGCGAGCCAAAGCCGAGCCCGCGTTCACGCTTTCGCGCGCAGAAGCCTATTTAGGGGTTTTGGTCGACGATTTGACCACTATGGGCGTAACCGAACCGTACCGGATGTTCACTTCTCGTGCGGAATTCCGGCTCTCTTTGCGTGAAGACAACGCCGACCGCCGCCTCACCCCCTTTGGTCGGGTATTGGGCCTCATCGGCGATAAAGAGTTCGCTCGCTTCTCGGAACGGCAGGAGCGCTCCCAAAGCGCGCAGGACCTTTTGTCCAAAACCATTCTGAAGCCGAGTCCCGCAGTCGAAGCGCGGCTCGCAGCCATCGGATCGTCACCGCTTAGCCAGGCCTTGCCCCTCGCGCAGCTCCTAAAGCGCCCGGAAGTCGGCTTAGAAGACGTCATTGCCGTGATGCCGGAAAGCTTTTTGCCGGATTTGGAGCTCGAGACAGCGGAAACGCTCGAAATCGAGACCAAATACGCGGGCTATATCGAGCTCCAGCGGCAAGAAATCGCCCGTTTGAAGAAAATGTCCGGCACACCCATTCCGGCAAGCCTCGATTTCCGGTCCATTGCTGGTTTGAGCTTCGAACTGCGTGAGAAATTGAGCACCGAACGCCCGGCCACGCTGGCCGACGCGTCTTCTATTCGCGGTATAACCCCCGCGGCTCTAACAGCAGTCCTTTTTCACTTGCGCCAACGCGAGGCCAACCATGCTTAAAGCCAAGTTTCAGCAACACGCGGCGCTCTTGCCGCCGGTAAAACCCGAAGAAGTCGATCGGTACGGCGCCTATTTCGCCCTTTTGAAGGAGTGGAACGAAAAAATAAACTTGGTGAGCCGCAAAAGCTTCGACACCAGCTTCGAATACCACTTCGCCGACAGCCTCCACATCGCCCAAGTGGCCCATGACCATCTCTACGGCCGCCAATTGCGCGATCTCGGAACGGGCGCCGGCTTTCCCGGGGTGGTATTTGCCATCCGATACCCTGAAATCCCAGTGACCCTTTACGAGAAGCTCGAAAAACGCCGCATTTACCTAACCGACGTCATCGAAAAGCTCGGTTTGAAGAACGTTACGCTCCAGGGCGCGCTACCAGAGGTAAAGTACCGCGACGTTTTCACGGCGCGCGCCGTCTTCCCCCTCGCCGAGCTCTTCCCTTTCATGAAAAGACATTTCGTCACAGGCGGACGCTTGGTTGTGAACATGGGCAGCGCCACAGATATCCCAGAGCTCCCAAACGGATTCCGATCCCTCAAACAAGACCAGTACACTCTCCCCGGCGACGCCGGCTCCCGAAAAATCGCCGTATACGAACTTGTTCCACGTGAAACAAACTAGTTCCCTCTTTGTTTCACGTGGAACAACTCCGAACTCTCTTGGCACCGGGTGGTTGCGGTCTGCAATCGATGGTCGGAGGCGGACCGGTCGGGGGAATTTTGGGGAGCGAATGGTCTGGACGCGAGTACGTACTTCTCACTCGATCGAGGCCGCCGCATCTTTTGTCCGTACTCTTCGGTGTGGCTCCGCGTCCTGACGGTCCCGCCCACTCACTCCCCAAAATCCCCCCGACCGGTCCGACGCTGGCCTTCGGTTCCGGAACGTACCGATCCGTTGCACAGTGAGTTCGAAAGTTCCTGGCGACTCAGAATAGGGAGCAGCACGTTCACGATGAGGAAGAAAGTCGTTTTCGGGTTTGGATTATTCCAGCGGTGGGTGGC
>CAZBJE010000075.1:0-10443 GCA_964492125.1 uncultured Pseudobdellovibrionaceae bacterium
GTTACACATTTTTGAGAGTTTCTAGGCGATTGAGATGGAAGAGCCGACCCATGTCGCGCAAGTCATTGGGAACCGTTTTGACCGACGAATAAAAGCTAAAAACCATGTTCCAGCCTTGGCCCGTAAAAATCATCAAAATGGCGGCTAACTCCAACCCCAAATTGGAACGGGGGAAAAGCCCCACCAGAGCCAAAACCAGCCCGGGCATAAACCCCAGCACCGGCACACTTTGTAAGATATCGAGCAGCGGGATGAGGATGGGCTCTGCCAAACGCGATTTGGCAGCGAGATAACCGTAGAAGAGGGTAAAAACGAGGGAGAAAAGATAGCCCATCGAAACGCGCACGAGCGAGAAAAACGAGTAGCGCACAAGAGACACCAAACTGAGATCGATTTCAGTACGGGGACGGTAGGGGCCAGACCACTCTTGGGCGACTGCCACCAGGGCGTAGATCACCACCGCGATTCCCAATAATAGGAAAACGTCGACTATCGAGAAGGACCTGCCGACTTTGACTCGGGAATGGATCAGGCTCACTGGAGTTTCCTCGACTCGGCATCGCTCAACAAAAGGGTTGGTAAACCCTCAATATCAGACGACTACCGGGTTTTGTCGAGGACAATTAGTGGCCGCGCAAAGCCAGAGGTTCGAGCTGCGGGGCCTGGCCGCAATAGCGCTCCAGGTTCGCGTTAACCATGTGGATCGATTTGTCGGCGGTGTCGCGCTGTTGGCGACTCGCTTTTAAGCGGGTCGCGGTCGCAACCCACTGCTGGTACACCTCGCCGCACGCTTCGGCGGCAACCGCTTGGCCCTCCTCGCTATCATCCAGCTCGAAGCCGGCGATCTCGGCGCAAACAGCGAGATCCGCACGGCGCACTTTGAGCAGCTCAGAATAATGCAACTCGGCGTCGTCGGATGATTCGATGGTTTTTCGGTATTGGTTCGCTAGCGATCGGTAAATAACGCATTCGTCGGCCGCGTAGGAATTCTGGGCGATGAGCGAAAGGCCCAACGCCAGTAAGGCGATATAGCGAGTCATTGGATTTCCCCCGAAAACGTGAACAAGATCCCCACTGCTTACTAGAGCAACTTGGAGGCCAAAGGAGTCAGCTGTCGAAAGCTTGTTCTCGTGCCGAGGTTTTCGACGGGCACGCGCGGCGGTGGAGATAACTGCTGGAGATCTCAGGGACGAACACGGCTAAGGCTTAAACACCCCGCGGAAATGCATCCCGAAAAACTCACAAGTAGCTAATTTCATTAGACAGTCAGGCCGGTTAGCGAAAAAAACGGAACCAGTCCTCGCCATCACGGCCAGGCATTAAGCGAGCGGCTTGTTCTTTCGTGGGACGCACGAAGTCGGCCTCCGCGAGCACTAACTTGCCTCGACCGGGGAATGAAATGTAGCCGGTGGCGCTATAGCCCTCGTCGGAAACCTTCACGATTTCCGCGCGGCAGAGGTATTCCTTATTGGACTCCACGGGGCGGCGGTACGAGAGCACCAGTTTGCGGGTCAGAGGCAAACTGCCCCAGCGAAAGACCCCTGCATACCCCATGGTCTCGTCCAAGACCGAAGACACAATACCCCCATGCAGAAAGCCCGGGTACGACTGCAAATACGACGGTAGTTGAAAGAGTGTCTGCGCCCCGCCGGTGGGGGTTTCAGTGAATTCCAAATGCAGCCCGCGCGGGTTGTTTTCGGCCGGGGCGCACATGAAACATTCGATATCATCTAGGCCGATGTGCCGAGAATGTTTGAAAGTCACGCTCATCCCGGGGGTTTTAGCTCGCCTTCGGCCCGATTTCGATCTAATTTCCCCGAAAGGTTTTTTTGATTTTGGTCTAGGAGGACTCATGGCCCGGAAAACAGCGCGCAAGAAGGCGAAGAGAAAAGCAAAGATTCGCAGTGGTCGCCAACAACAGCGCCAAAACCCGAAAATTGCTGCTCGCCGCAAGGCTAAGAAGAAGATGCGCGCGAAAAAGCTCGCGAAGAACTAGCCCGCTCTTCCGCTTTCCGCCCGTGCTTCGGTCGCCCTTTGGCTTCTTGACCTTTGTCCGACCCAAAACATACCTTGTGTAGGCACGATGGAGACGCACGGCAAAATTTTTTCCCTGTCCGATCCGCTTCCGGTTCTTCCGGTGCGCAACACAGTCGTGTTTCCAAACACGGCCTCGCCCCTTATTGTGGGCCGCCCCAAGAGCATCGAAGCGGTCCGCCAGGCCCAGCGCAACGGCGACGTTCTGTTGGTGGTTGCCCAGAAAGACGGTAGCCGAAACGATCCCGAGGCGGCGGATCTGCATGAAATAGGTGTGGTCTGCTTAATCAGCAAGATCATCCAGACCCAACCCAGCACCTTTCAGCTCGTCGCCAATAGCCTGGCGCGCTTCCGCGTTTTGGACTTTAGCCAAGGCGCCGGCTTTTTAGCCGCCACCGGCGAACAGTGGCCCGACTTGGTAACGCCGAACAAAGGCCGCATCGAGACCATGGCCAATGAAGTCAAAAAACTCGGCCTGAAAATCTTGGGAATGCTGGGCATTCCCGGCTCCGAAAATGTCGTCAAGCAGCTGACCGAACTCGAATCCCCCGAAAAAATTGCCGACCTCTGCTGCTCTTTTCTCTCCCGCTCCGTTGCGGTGAAGCAGGCTTGGTTGGAAGACCGAGACCTGGAAAGCCGGCTAGATGCTTTGCTGGACGAATTTGTTTCGGAAAAAGAGCGAATCACGCTCCAAAATGAAATCCAGGCCCGGGTCATGGCCCGCGCCTCCAAAGATCAACGCGATCATTACCTGCGCGAGCAGCTGCGCACTATCCACGAAGAATTGGGCGACGAAGCGGGCAAGGAAGATCTCTCCAAAAAAATCGAGGAAGCCGGCCTCTCCGCCGAAGCCGCCAAAGTCGCTAAAACCGAAATGGGAAGGCTTTCGCACGTGCCACGCTCCTCACCGGAGTACCACGTCATCCGCACGTATTTGGATTGGTTGATTGCGCTGCCGTGGAACAAGTTTTCGAGCAAAGACTTCTCTCTTTCCCAAGCACGCGCCGTTCTGGAAGCCGATCACTTCGGCTTAGAGAAAGTGAAGTCGCGCATCGCGCAATTCTTAGCCGTACGCAAACTGCGCGCCGATTTACGCGGCCCCATTCTTTGCTTGGTCGGACCGCCAGGAGTGGGAAAAACCAGTTTGGGTCGGTCGATTGCCAAAGCCTTGGGAAGGGAATTTATCCGAACCAGCTTGGGCGGCGTGCGCGACGAGGCCGAAATCCGCGGCCACCGGCGCACCTACATCGGCGCGCTCCCCGGGCGCATCATCCAGAGCCTCAAACGCTGCGGGACCCGCGACCCTGTCATGCTGCTCGATGAAATCGACAAAGTCGGCAACGACTTCCGCGGGGACCCCGCGTCGGCGCTTTTGGAAGTTTTAGATCCGGAACAAAACCATTCGTTCGTGGACCACTATCTCGACGTGCCCTTTGATCTGTCGCGCGTTTTCTTTGTCACGACCGCCAATACCCTCGACACGATTCCCAGCGCATTGCGGGATCGCTTGGAAGTCGTGGAAATCCAGGGTTATTCCCAGGCGGAAAAGTTGGAAATCGCCCTCCGCCACGTGATGCCGCGCTTGCTGGAAGATCACGGCATGAAGGCCGACAAAGTGCGTGTGCCCCGCTCGACGATCGAAGCCATTATCAACGACTACACTCGCGAATCCGGGGTGCGAAATCTCTCCCGGCAGCTCGCTCAGGTGCTGCGCTTTGCGGCCGAACGTCTCGCTTCCGACAATCCGCCGTCGTCGGTGGATTGCACAGCGAGTCAGCTTGAAACTATTTTAGGTCCCCGCCGTTTCTTTCCCGAGGCCTTGGACGAATTCACTCCGCCGGGAATTGTTACCGCCTTGGCCTGGACCCCTACTGGCGGCGAGATTTTGCATGTCGAAATCGGCCGCATGGAAGGCAAAGGCGGTCTGATGCTGACGGGCCAATTGGGCGATGTCATGAAAGAGTCCGCTCAGATTGCGCTTAGTCTTTTGCGCTCCCAGTGGGGACAGGAGTTGCCTTTCCGGTTTGAAAAAACGGACCTGCATATTCACTTTCCCGCGGGAGCCGTCCCCAAAGATGGACCCTCGGCCGGCGGAGCGCTCTACTTAGCACTCGCGTCCTTGATCCAAGACCGAGCAGTGGATCCGCGGATCGCTGTTACCGGCGAGATCACCCTACGCGGCCAAGTTCTACCCGTCGGCGGAATCAAAGAAAAAGTTTTGGCCGCGCACCGTGCAGGCGTGCGACATGTGATCTTACCGCGCAACAACCAAGGCGACTTACGAGAAGTGCCGCTGGAAGTGCGGGAACAGCTCCGTTTTCATTTCGTGAAAGACGCCCGAGAGATTTTGTCAATCGCCGGCCTTACCGGCAAACCGGAGCGCCTCTCCATGGCGCCTCCCACCGACTACCGGCCGGGCGTGCAAAGTGAATTTACCTTAACCAACTAAGGTGTCTAAAAAGTCGACGCTTTTTCTGCTGCAATTTCCATAACCTAGTGGCTTTGTGAGCCGAACGTCGAAAATTTCGTCAACAGTCAGAGTGTTGTGAGTGGTCAAAAGCTTCGACACTTTCGGTTTTTCCTCAATGCCTTCAACCCTCAAATAGCATCGCCGCCCCGTTGGTCCGTCTTCTGCATTCTCTGTGTGTACGCTGCTCGTTACCACGTGAGGTGCCCGTGTTTACTAAACCTGTTTTCCTCGCCGCTTTAATTCTTTTGCCCGCCCATTTCGCTCAGGCGGAATCCACCAGCACCGCTATGAACTGTTCCAGCTCCGGATACCGGCTTGCACGTTGCCCGATAGCTGGCCAAGCAGCGGTATTGCGCGTGGATTTAACGCAGAAGATTTCTCGCAGCTCGTGCAACGGCACATGGAACTACAATGCTAACCTCCGCGAAGTAGCTGTTTGGTCAGGATGCCGCGCCAATTTTCGTGTAACCTTCAAAGATGCTCCGAAGGTAGTAATCACTGACCCCCCTTCGCCAATCGATTACAAAAGAAATCCGGCGCTGGAAGCGGCCATTAAGCAATCCCTGCGCGCGTCGACTCTGGCGCCCGAGCAGCTAGCCCAGCACGCCCTCGATCGCCTAGGCTTCGGTGCCGGCGCGACCACCCGCATTCGTTCTCTGGTTCGCTTGACCAACGGAGAGGTCGATGAGGCGAAAACTCACGGGGCGATTCTTCGTTATGTCATGCATTCGCTCAATGACTCTAACTATGAGCGCAAAGACATCGAGCAAATGCTCTCTAAGAATTTTCCTAACTCCACCGACGACTATTCCGAAGTAACGCAGAAATCCCAGGCTTTATTAGCTCCAGTTACAGCCGACCGAAAAGAGATCGAACGGTTGACCGAGCTTCAAAAAACAAACCCGTCCCCTAAAGTGGATGCAGACCTCGAACACGCCCGCAGTCTCTATGCGCTCCACATGAAGGCGTATCACGAATACCGCTACGCTCTCTGGGATGCCTCTCAGGCTCGGCTTATCGCGAACGCGGTGAACCACGCCTACGCGTTCAAGACCAAATTGGTCTACCTGTGGTTCAACCGTTTGAATGTAAACGGGGAGAAAGTGAGTTTCGACTTCACCGACTACGTAAAAACGATTGCGTCCCACACGCATTCCACGTTCGGGGAAATGCTGCTGGCGTCAGCGCGTCACCCCGCCATGCTGATTTATCTCAACAACTACCTGAACCGAGTAGATGACAGTAAGGGCATTCGCCCGAATGAAGACTACGGTCGAGAATTAATGGAACTCCATACCCTGGGCATCACTGCAGGCGCCACCAGCGGGCCCAATTCGTATACCCTCGAGGATGTGCGCGCCGCCTCCCGAATCATGGCCGGGTGGACGGTCACCACTACCTCTTCCAGCCGCCAATTCACTTTCGTTCCTCGCTTCAACCCGACCGGCGGAAAAAGTCTTTTGGGAACCTCTTTCGCGGACGGTGAAGCCGGCGGCATCGACTTCATCCACTTTCTGGCCGCGCACCCCGCAACAGCCGCTAGCATTGCCAAGATGCTCACGGTGTACTTCGTGAGTGAGAATTTCGGTTTGGATGAAACCAAATCGTTAGCGCAGGATCTCAAGGCATCGTATATGGCTTCGGGCGGCAATCTTCCGCGCCTTTACCAAGAGCTCGTGTCTCACCCGAGTTTCTGGTCGGCCGCGGCTTTCCGCTCCAAAGTGAACGATCCGTTTCAGCAAGTCGTCAAGACACTCAAAGCCGCCGGGTACACGGCTGCCAACTTGAACCGGCGCGTCTTGTTGTCCAACCATAAGGAATATGCCGCTGCAGCCGCCGCAAAAAAACCCATCCCGTTCGTGCCTGGCGCTTCGGCCACGGCCACCGCAATGGGCCTGAATTTATTCCGTTGCACTCCTCCGACTGGCTACTCGATCGCATCTAGTCGATGGATGTCGGCGAACAACGCCTTAGCGGCGCTGCGATTCGCGTTCCACCAGGCCGACTTCGACGGCCCCGAGTATCTGCAAACTTACGTCGACAAAATGGAAACCATGGCCGAAGTCCAAATGGAGCGCGGCAATATTGAACTAGCGAAGGCTTACATTCGCGCGGGAATGGCGCACGGCTACGGCGCAATCTGGAGCACCCTGCGATTCGGGTTCCCGGTAGCGAAAGCAGAGCTAGTTGTCAGCAATGCTCTGCGGTCGCCCGACAAGATCAATAGGCAACCAAACTACCTTCGTACTGCAGCAGGCATGTTCTTCGGCTCCTTAGAAAACTCTATTCAGTAAGAGGATCCCATGAAAACAAAATCTTGCTCTCACAATCATGCCAGCCAACCCCTTTCGCGTCGGGAATTACTCAAATACGGAGTTGGTGTAGCCGGTTCGATTTTGCTTCCCCACCCTTGGATACTCAAGGCGGAAGCAGCTTCTTCGGCCCAACACACGACTGTAGTGCTCTTTCTGCGCGGAGCGATGGATCCCTTGTCGCTGGTTGCACCGCTGGCCCAATCGCCAGACCGTGAAGCCTATGATCTTGCCCGCCCTAAAATTGGCCTTCGAAAAGAAGACCTTTTGCGAATCAGCCGAGAGTCAAAGTTTGGGATTAATCCCGCGGCCAGAGAAATCAAAGAATTGATGGATGCGGGCAAAATGAAACTGTTGCTCGGATGCGGATCGCTGGACCCCACAACGTCGCACTTCGCCCAGCAAGACAATATCGAGAGAGGCTATGGAGCGGGTCCCATCGCAGGGGTATCCACCGGCATGTTTAATCGCGCGCTGAGCGAAATCCAGAGTTCGAGCACTTTGCCTTCTGTCACTGTGGGAACCGTGCTCGATGCTTCGCTACAAGGATCCAACTCCGCCATTGCGGTTCCCAACTTATCGTCTACCGGCTTAAACCCGGGACCAGCTACCTCGACAGCTAGCGTCGAGAGCCGATTGACTGAAGGTTGGATAAAAACGGATGCGGGAACCACAGTGGAAAACGCCCAGCGTGTCCACGCGGCCCGCGCCCTAAACGCACTTGGAACGATTCGCGAGGCCGCCAGCGTATCGGTAGCATTGTCCCCCTTGAACGGCTCGATGGAGGATCGTTCTGTACACTATGCGGGCTACCACGAGCTGCAGAGCGCACTTCGCCTCATTAAGGCCGAGCCGATGCTACGGTTCGTGACGGCTTCGGTGGGAGGCAGTTGGGATGACCACTATAATCTTGGCGCCAATGGCGGCAACTTCCAGACCCGTATCGCGAAGCTAAGCAGAGCCTTAGGCGCGTTCATGAAAGATCTCCAAAACCCGAGCAACGGTTTGGCGGGAAAAGTGACGATCGTAATTCTGTCCGAGTTTGGCCGAAATGTGACGGAAAACTTCAGTCTCGGTCTCGATCACGGCCGCGGCGGAGCTGCGATGGTCTTGGATACCGCAATGACCGGCGGCTCGCCTATTGTCGCAGAACGCTTCACGCTGGATAAACGAAACCCTGAAGTTGCGCGAAACGTTTTGCCGGTGGAGTACGACTATCGGCAAGTAGTAGCTGAAGTACTTACCAAACGTATGGGTGCAAAAAACCTAGCTAAAGTATTCCCTGGCCTAGTCGCCAAACCTTATTCCTTACTGAGGTAAGCGTGAAAAAATTCATCTTCGCTGCATTGACGGTTTCGATCGTTTGGATTGGGTACGTGTCGTTCACCCAGACTCCCTCCCCTATTGAAGAATCGCCGGTGGACGAAGTCGCGGCTCCCGAACCGGAGCCGGCTGATCCGGCCACCAGAGTGGAACAGGCACGCATTCCTGCCGCCGTGCTTGTTCCCCCCGGAGAGGAAGAATCTCTCTCGATCGAAGAAAAGGAACAGTTTGCGCAAATTCGAGCGATCCAAGAGGAACTAGAAATGTTTGAAAACGCACCGATGCCAGAACCTGAAGGGGTCGCGGACGGCGAACAGCCGACCGAGTAAAGCCCGGTCCTAATTCGCTCCATCGCTCTTAAGCCGCAAGAGCAGTGGCGAATTCCAATACTGGCCCACGTCGAGATGCGGAGCAAGCGGACCAGGCAAGACGGCCGGACAATAGTCTGTTCCACCGTGATTCAAGTATCGCACGACGCAGCGGCGGCCCTCCTTACTTGCCTCGTGCACGCTCTCGTAACGGCTAAAATCCCAATTATCGTAAAATGTGTAGAGACAAATCCCGCACAGTACCGCAATGGCAGCGGCCCTTCTGCGTGCCGGCAACCAAAGCGAATACGCCACCGGCACCGCGAAGAGAAAAAGCATTTCGTATTCCCGGTAACGGGAAGACTTGGAAGCGCCAATCGCCGAGTATCCCCGCGCGAGTGTGATGGCGGTGCAAATAGCAAACGCCATCGCCAGCACAGCCACCATTGCCCACTCTTCGTCTTTTGCGCGCCGGCCTTTGCGAATCAAGCCAAGCATCGGTGTGAGGGCAAAGAGAAAACAGATTCCCCCAATCAGAGTGGACTCTCGATCGATGCCCCACCCGCCGCTCACCGCGTTGAGCAAAAAATCCCAGAAACGCTTCGTCCATGGAAAAGTGATCGCTGCCACAGGCTGCCCAGGCATCTGCCGCGCCACCGCCCAGACACCCAAACCGACCACCACGGCGAACAGCACGCTAGCGGCCCCCGCTCGCTGCCGAACCTGGTAGCGAGACGTTAAGAGGTAAACGCTCGCCACCGCCAAAGCCGCTGCCCCTCCCGCGGCCGAGCTGAAAATGGCGAGCAGCAAGGCCACCAAACCCAACCCCTTTTGAAACGAACTCGGGTTGGCTTGAAAAAAAAGGGAGATGGCCGCTAGTGGAAACAAAAGACTCAAGTGAAAGCAGGACTGCAGCGCCATGAAATGGTTTTCGAAAGCGATGGGGCTGAAATAAAAAATTCCGAGCAGAGCAACTCCCGCCACCGGCACTCGCCCACTTCGCCACGCAAAAGCTAGAAACCAAATGGGGACGCCGGCATAGAAGATAAAATTCAGAGCAATCAATGGGCGCGGATCGCCCGCTAGAAACCGCTCGCAGAAAAATATGAGCACTTTAGTGGGAATCAGTAAAAACTCATTGTAGGGACCTACTAGCCAGCCAAACCAGGATTGACCAGGGCGTGGCCACCACATTACCCACTCGTCGAAGATGAGAATATCGACGCTACGAGAGCAAACTAAATAAAAGTGAAAGAGAAAAATACCGGACAGCGCAGCCAAACAGAGCGAAGAAAAAACGCGGGAGATCTTCACAGGATTAAGCCAACAAATCCGTGCGCAATCGGGTAATTCTGCGCCAGGGCGCAGGATGAGAGAAGAGCAAGAACTCGCGCACTGGGTTGGGTACAAAATAGGAGCGATTCTGGTACGTCAGTGCTTCTAGTGCCGCCGCCAACGGACGACCCATTTTTAATTGCTTGGCCGCAAAATTATCCGCCAGGCGCTCGCGCCAGCGCGAGTACATCCGCTCCACAAAGCTAAGCGGAATCCCGATGACCGAGACCGTAACCAAGTAGAGAAACAACCCAAACGGCGCTTCCAAAAAAGTAAACCAACGCGGCAGCAACCATCCCTGACAAATCCAATCAGCCAATCCAAAGGTGAGAAACAGCGACGCCGACGAAAGCGCCAGGCCCTTCCAGATATCCCAATGAACCATATGACCCAATTCGTGGGCGAAGACGGCCAGCACCTGATCTTGGGGGTACTTTGCATAAATCGTATCGCCGATCGCGATACGCTTGGTCTTACCAAGGCCCATAAACGCGGCGTTGCCCTTTTCGGTTTTATCGCCCAAACCGAGTAAGTAAATCTCCCCTACCGACACGCCGTAGCGGGCGCTCATTTCAATCAGCTTCCCACGCAACTCCCCTTCGGGAAGCGGATTCATTTTGAAGAACAAATTTTTCTTTAATGGAATAACTATGATGGTAAT
>CAZBJE010000075.1:10453-13460 GCA_964492125.1 uncultured Pseudobdellovibrionaceae bacterium
GGGGCCAATTGCGCCAAAACCACCGAAAAGAGCACAAAGAAAAACGCCAGTGCCAGCCACCACAGCGTTCCGAAATGAGACAGCGCATACCAGGTAAAGAGCAAAACAATGATACCCAGCCCCCCACCCACGGCTAGGCCTTTGAGATGGTCTGCGTACCAGGACATCAAAGTCTGGCGGGAGATTCTGAAGTGCCTATCCACAAGGTAGCTGGAAAGAGAGAGGGGAAAGCTAATCAATTCCCAGAGCACTACCAATGTCCCAAAGAACCAAAGAAAAAGGTTAAAGCCCGCTGCCCCTCGCAGAGTGAGAGCGGCCTCAAACCCAATCAACTGACGACTTGCCAGTAGCCACCAAAGCACCGTCACCGTCAGCAGAGTGCGCAGCGAGGAAATGAGGCGGTGCGCGCGCACATACGGGCGCACGGCATCATCATGCGCGGCCCAAGCTTCGGGAAGCAGCTGTTTGGTGTTCATTCCGTCACGTCTTCGAAAGCAGGTTCAACGCCGAACCGGCTTTGAACCACGCTATCTGATCCGGGGTCATGGAATGATTGAGCTGGATTTTTTCTTCCTTGCCGTCGGCATGGGTCAATACGGCTTCCACCGGCGTCTTGGGAGCTAACTTGGATAAACCCACGAGACTGATTTTGTCGCCCTCTTGCACTTTGTCGTAGTCTGCCGTTTTGGCGAACGTGAGCGGCAACACACCTTGCTTTTTCAAGTTGGTTTCGTGGATACGGGCAAAGCTCTTTACGATAATCGCACACGCACCCAAAAAGCGAGGAGACATGGCGGCGTGTTCGCGGCTACTCCCTTCGCCGTAGTTCTCATCACCCACAACGACCCAGCGCAAACCCTTGGCTTTGTAGTCGCGCGCGACTGCCGGTATGGACTGTCCTTTTTCGCCCGAAAGCTGGTTAACCGTTTTGCCGGCTTCTCCCGAAAAAGCGTTGATGGCGCCGGTGAACATATTGTCGCTAATATTATCCAAGTGGCCGCGGAACTTGAGCCACGGGCCGGCTGGCGAAATATGGTCCGTCGTGCACTTACCCTTGGCTTTCAAAAGCAACGGCACCTTCACGAAGTCTTGTCCGTTCCAAACTTCGAATGCCGAAAGCAATTGCAGGCGTTTGCTCTTGGGGTCGACGTTCACCACAACCTTGGAGTTGTCCGTGGGTGGGTTGATGTAACCTTGCTTGGCTACCACGAAGCCCTTAGGCGGAATGTCCGCCGCTTTTTTGGGAGCTTGGAGTTTGAACTTTTTGCCGTCTTTTCCGGTGAGTTCGTCCTTTAAAGGATTGAAATCTAGCCGGCCTCCCAAGGCGATCCCAATGACGGTCTCGGGACTCCCAATGAAAGAAAGGGTTTGGGGATTGCCGTCGTTTCGGGCGGGGAAGTTTCGGTTAAACGAACTCAAAATCGAGTTGGTCTCACCCGCTTGGATATCCAAGCGCTTCCACTGTCCGATGCAAGGGCCGCAGGCATTGGCCAAAACGGTACCGCCAATTTTCTCCAACGAAGCCAGTTGCCCATCGCGCGCGATGGTTTGGTAGATTTGGTCGGATCCGGGCGTTACCAAAAAGGGCACCGGAATCTTCACGCCGTGGGCCGCAGCTTGCTCCGCCAAATCGGCCGCGCGCGAAATATCTTCATAAGAAGAGTTGGTGCAGCTACCGATAAGGGCCGCGGAAAGCTTGTCCGGCCAGCCGTTTTTCTTGGCGTCGGCACCCAGTTCAGAGACAGAGCGGATCACATCGGGCGAATGGGGGCCCACCACCTGGGGTTCCAAAGTAGTGAGGTCGATTTCGATGACTTCGTCGAAATACTTCTCGGGATTTTTTTCCACGTCTTCGTCAGCCGTTAACAAATCGCCGAACTTGGCAGCGAGATCCGCGATTCCCCCGCGCTCGGTGGCACGCAGGTATTTTTCCATCGCCGGATCATACGGGAATACGGACGTGGTGGCGCCGAGTTCAGCCCCCATATTGGTAATGGTGGCTTTGCCGGTGCAGCTAATGCTGCGCGCACCCGGGCCGAAGTATTCGATGATCCGGTTGGTGCCGCCCTTCACGGTGAGGATGCCGCAAAGTTTGCAAATAACGTCCTTCGGCGAAGTCCAGCCATTCATGGTGCCGGTCAGCTTTACCCCAACCAGTTTCGGGTACTTCACTTCCCAGGGTAACCCGGCCATGACGTCCACCGCGTCGGCGCCGCCGACCCCAATGGCCAACATTCCCAGACCACCCCCGTTGGGGGTGTGCGAATCGGTTCCGATAATCATGCCACCCGGAAAGGCGTAATTTTCCAAAACCACTTGGTGGATAATCCCCGCGCCCGCCGACCAGAAGCCGATACCGGCCTTGGCGCAAGCGTCGCGCAGGAAGTCATAAACTTCCCGGTTTTCCCCCAGGGCGGTTTTCATGTCGTCCTTGGCACCCGTCTGGGCGCGAATCAAGTGATCGCAATGCACCGTGGTGGGAACCGCGGTCTGTTTTCGACCGGCGCTTAAGTACTGCAAAAGTGCCATCTGCGCAGTGGCATCTTGCATGGCCACTCGGTCGGGATGCAGCGCCAGGATGCTTTCTCCGGGGTTTAGCTCCTGATTTTCAGGACTATCCAAGTGAGAGAATAAAATCTTTTCTGCCAGCGTGAACTTTCGGTTCAAACGCTTGGAGGCGCGGCCCAAACGGTCGCGCATTTTGGTGTAAACCGTAGATACCCAGTCAGTGGTGGTGTCGATATTTTGCATGGCAACCATTATAGCGCTGGGTTTTTGAGATTGTCAGCCCCGTCGTGACACTTGCGTGACAGACACTTGCCGGACTCCGGCGCGGCGACTATTCTTGATCGGTACAAAAATTAATGAACGCGGGTCGCAAAATGGCGCACTTCAAATCTTGGATCAGCTCTTCCGTTGGGAAGAAGCAGGTAGTCGGGCTTACCGGCTTTGGGATCGCACTCTTCGCGCTTTCCCATATGGCAGGAAATCTTCTCATCTTGGTCAG
>CAZBJE010000076.1:0-12179 GCA_964492125.1 uncultured Pseudobdellovibrionaceae bacterium
GTACTCCTCTTCGATAAGTGGAAGCTACCACGGGTTTTTCGGTGCGTTTCAATGCATCCAGATGCGACCACAAAAGCCATTTCGAAATCGATCTTAAAACTATTCGTTGCGTAGCTCCTAGAGCTGTTGGGAGCCATATATCCAAGCGGAAACTACTCGCTCTTACTTGGGAGAAAAAGGTGCTCGCGGATCGTGTCAAACACAAAACTAATCTATCAAGTTCTTTTAGGGGAGCGTGGGGATTGGGAGCGAGTTGGTTAGCGACACTTTCACTTTAAGTGGCTTTCTACTTTGGTGCCCGCCTTTTGAGTGTACCGCGATCAGCGGCTTTTTTTAGATTGCCGTCCGCGCCAACTGGTTGGTTGCTATTTGTCGTTCTGCGGAGTCTTTGCCTGCTTTATCCGCGTTCTTTTCGGTGGATGGCGGTGCTGAGAGGTTTGCTCTTACTGCATTGAATATTTTTGAAAATATAAAAACCTCTTGGAAGTCCTACAAGACTTTTACTTTGCCCGGGCAAGGTAAGTGCTTGGACAAAGCAGGCAAGGACTTCGCAGAACGACAAATAGCTTCCAGCCAGTTGGCGCGGACTGCGCTTTGTGATTGCCGCACTAAACGGTATGAACGGCGCACTACCCGCTAAGTAGAAAGCAGCAGAACGCCCGCAATATCCTAGGCCAGCTCGCCTCCCTTGCTTACGGCTCCCGGGCAAAGTAAGTGCTCGGACAGAAAAAAGAAAGGCGGCGCCTGAGCGGGCGCCGCCTCCCTAGTACCTTAGTGCGGGGATTACTTGCAGAGTTTTTCGGTAAGCTCGATCAATTCCTTGGATGCTTTCCCGGAGCGGGTTTGCATGTCGGAATAATCCTTGTGAAGCAGAAGCGGTTTGGCACTGGCCGTCGGGGAGTGAGGTCCGACCGGAGTACGCCGTATTACATAAATTTCTTCCGACGGGATTTGGGCAACAATATGCAGCGCTTTACTCATCGGCTCTTTTTCCGCCGCTGCCGCCAAAGCCTGGACATCAATGCCCTTAAGGTCTGGGTGGTTGCTATGGATTTCGCAGATATCGGCACGCCCGCTGGAGTTGGCAATGGACCCGATTCTCTGGATTAGAACGGCTTCGGACGCGAATGCCGGAGCTGCGACCAGAGACGCTAAACTGAAATACTGAATAAATTTCATGCGGACCTCCAACGTGCTTTCAATCTCCCCGCGAGCATGGGGGAACTCAAGGCACGCGCAAGGGTTGACGCGGAAGGTCTTAACAGACCGCTACACCCTTCTTCCTGTTGATCCCCCCCACTCAAATGGGGTAACAGAACCTTCCTTTTGCCAGGAGCTTCCGGATGAACAGAATCCGATTCATTCAACCGCTTTTTCTTTTCCTTTTGCTGGCATCGAATGGAGCAGCAAACCTACCTTCTATTGAAAAGCGGCTGAAAGACTGCTCCGACGGCCTCGTGAAGAAGCTGTTGATGGATGCCATTGCTGCTACCAGCGTAGAGCAAGGAATGCTTTCCTGGAGTACCGAGGAAGAGCGAGGCGCTTCCGTCAGGCTCGCTCGCCTTTTAGCTTCGCCATCGTATGAGGCCTTTCCATTTACGGACGAGGAAGCGCGGACCGTGGCGCAAGCGCGACAGAATTGGTTGGCCCGGAAAAAGAACCTTTTTGGGGGGCACAATCAGCTTCTGTCGCAAATCTCTCTCACAGGACCGGGATTTCCCGATCCGGGAAGAGGTTACTCGTATATCTATCAAGGCTCGACACTCGCTGATATCGTGAACGAAGAGAGCTGGAACAAGCGGGGGTGGTGGCTCCAAAGCCGACCGGAACCCCTTGTAGCGCAACAACTGTTCGCGGATATCACAGCGTCCACCTCCAGAAGTCCTCTGGCAGCGTTAGTGGGATCCCAAAGTGAACGCGTCATTTCCTGGAATAGCTATGTTGGGCATCCCTTCCCGACTGAGGGATACCAACTGGATCTGAATAAAATTCGAGTTGCCACAAACTATGCGCTGGTAGATGGAAAACGCTCCCAAAAATCATTGGAGATCCTGGTTCAATCCGACGGATGGAAAGGATTTTACTTCGAGTATGTAGAAGGAGAATGGTTTCCGTCGCAAACTTTCAACGGGGATCCGATCGAGGTCGCCTGCCTGCGTTGCCACAAATCAGAAACTCAGCCCGGCCAGCTTTCCCCGCGCCCCTTCTTCCTCAAGACCAAAGCGGAGCTCAAACAGGTGGGCTACCTCAATGGAGACCTGATCACGCGGTTGCTCCAATATTGAACGCCTCGTTCTTTTTACAGCCGGTATTTGGCCTGGAGGTAGGCTTTCACCGAAGCGGCTTCAACGGCGCCAAGAGGCGCCGAGTAGACAATAATTTCGGCGATGTTGGCGTCGACCGAACCACCGCTGTTTTCTAAACCAACCAGAAAATACCCAGAGGAAGTAGTGAAACCAAGCGACCCGGCTGTAGTTCCCTGAGCTGGGGTTTGCTGATCTAGCTTCAATTGTATCGTCGAGCTACCGCTAGTAGGCAGACTCCCGTATGTCTCAGCCAAGCTATAGGAAGTAGTGACGGAAGTGGCGGAGGAAGTGATCACATTGGTATAGCCTGTCGCCTGAGCTCTCCAGGTGGCGATCGCTCCTGGGAAAACTTCCAAGGAAGTCGACGAATCCGATGAAGTACAAGTGGACGATCCGGAAAAACAGAAAATCGACCCCAACGAAGTGCTGAGCACCTTTGCTACGACGAATGAGTGCACACCGTCCACCACATCCCCACTCAATCCGCTAATATGCAAACTCGCTTTATTGCGCAATTCCAAGGCAGGAAAGCCGTTTAGCTCTGAAGGGACGTAGGTATGGGTACTGCCCCCAACGGGAATGATGGGGTGCAAATCCGCGGAGGCCCGGCTGCCTTGGTTAATCCAGTAGTCCGGAGCCGACGTAGTTAAAAGATTTCGCGGCGGCACGGTTGTATAGGAATTAGCCGTATACCAAAACAGGGGTGTGGTGGCTGAGCTGAAGTTGCGAAAGGCCGTGGTGGCTCTAATTTTATGGTTAGCGGCATCTTTGACGGTGACGTACGAGGTCTGGCCCGTTCCGGAGGGAGCGGTGAAGAGACCATCCGAGGTAATCGTACCGCCGCCAGAGACGGAGTACTCATAGCTTCCGCTACCGCCTGCGGCCTGCAATGCGATTTTGCCGCCGCTATCAATCCCTACAAGGCCCGACGGTGTGACCCGCAGCGAAGTCGAACTCGAACACGATAAAATATCGAGAGGTGCGTTCGAGTCGTAGGTATTCGAAATTGAAATATCTTTGTCGGAGGTCAGCCCTCCGGAGATCCGGTAGCTCCCCACCTCATAAAGTCCTCGCACGCCGGCGTCGGCGCCGTCTGTTTTTGCATCCGCGAGAAAGGCGGCTACTGTCCCGGTGGGGCACCCGGCGGTGGTGTCTAGAGCCACTACCTGAATGAGCAGCGGGCTAAGCGAAGGGACCACCAATTCGATATTCGTTCCGCCGGCTTGCAACGGCACAAAACTCGAACCCAGCCCGGCGTAGCTGCAGTAGCTAGCCGGTACATAGCCCGCAGCCGCAAATTCTTCTTTGGGGCGTATTTTATCCCCGGTAACCAAAAGACCAAAACAGGAAAAGCCCGTCACAGACGAAACGCCGCGGCCCTTGGCGAATCCACCGATCGTAAATTTCAAACTCACTGACTCAGGAGGAGATACCGAGCAAGTGGCGAGTGCCAAAACTACCGCCGACGCTACACAGAAACGAGAAAGCAGTTTGGTATTCATAGTTGGTATTTGTCTTTTAGATAGTTATACAAACTCGGTTGCGGCGTTAGTGCGACATTGCTTAATTCGACGATAAACTCCGCCACTTCAACATCTAGCGGGAATGAGGGATTGTAGGGCCCGAGGGTGAGAGTCGATGATCCGCTAAGGGTAAATGAAATGGGGGTCGTGGGGTTGCTTCCATTCGTAGCCGAACCGCCGTTGAGTTTGAAGGCGATTCCATTGGTCGCCGACACTAGGTCGGCGCCCAGTTCCGCTATGAAAAACCCGTTAGGTACAACAACTCCCGACAAACCACTGCTGTAAATTCCCACCTGCGCCAGAGCTCCAAAAGCCGCGCCTCCCACCATCTTCAAGAACCCCGCAGCATTTCCGCACCCGTTGGCCGCCAAACAAAAGAACGAACCGCTCTGCGCTTTGTTCAAAACACGCGCAACCAAAAGAACGTGAACGCCGCCGGCGGACCCTCCACTCAAGTTCCCAATAAACTTGCGATCGCCTTCTAAGCGCACGGCTGGAAAACCGTTCAGCGCACGCGGCACGAAAGTGGCCGTGCCCGATCCAGCGGGAGACAAACTCGGCGCGCCCATGTTGACGTTCCCCCATGGAGCAGTGATGGCAGAGGCCGTACCTTTGTAGTGATCGGCCATGTACCAGGCCCACGGTTCGGTAGTCGGCTTGTAGGCCGTGACCGAGCTGGCGGCAGTACTGCCCGCGCTATCGGTGACCGTAATCGTCGCGGTATCGCCATCGGCACTACCGGCAGCGAAAATTCCCGACGCGGCATCCAGACTCCCTACGCCGGTCATCGAATACAAATAAGGAGGCACGCCCCCTGAGGCTTTGAAGTCAACCGATGCCTCGCGCGCGGCCTTCAAACCTGGACCGCTCGGCGAAAGAGCGAGCGCGCCCGCGGAGCAGCCGCGCAGGTTTTTTGCCGTGGCTGCATCGTAAATCTTCGGCACTTGAATTTCCGTATCGGCGAAAAGATCGGCGACTTTATAACCCACTTCATACAAGCCACCGAACCCACCGGGCGCAGTGCCCTGGTTGGAGTTTCTGATGAATTCAGAAACCGTACCCGCAGGGCAACCGGTGGCCCCACTCTGCTCTACTGCCACGACTTGAATGAGGCGGTTTTTTCCCGCCGGCACCAATGCTTCAACTTGTGCCTTAGAAACTCCGCTCGTGGTTATCAGGGGAACAAACCGCGAGGCCGCACCGGCGTACGGGCAATGATCGACTGGGAAGCGATTGCCGGTGCCAGGTTGAAGCGAAGGGATTCCCTCTCCCGTGACCACCAAACCGAAACAAGGGTAGTCAGATACATTGGGCAAAGCACCGCGCGAAAGAGGTCTTTGCAAATTAAAACTCACTCGCACGGATTCCCCGCCGCCACCGGAACAGGTGGCGAGCAGAAAAATCGTCGATAAAAAGATCAAGCGATAGCCGGTTTTCTTCATGGTAGCGCGTACTTTGCTTTTAAGTAGTCAATTGTGGGTGAGAAAGCGTTGATAGAGGTGGAGGCGTAATCGATCACCACTTCCGCCAAATCAATCGATCCCCCCGTAGGAGCTGCCAATAGGATGGTTTGTGTCCCTACTAGAGAGATAGGCAAGTACCCACCAGGAATGCTCCCCGTTAAAGTGCCGCCGCTCGTAATGAGTTGCACCCCTCCAGTAGTATTCAAATCCGCCGAAAGCTGCGCGAGAAAAAAGCCATTGCCGACAGTGGCGGTTGAGGTGATAGAGCTATTAATGCTGTCAGTTGCCCCGCCAAGAACGCCGGTAGGGTTTCCGCTACCGACCAGTTTAACGAAACTCCCGGTGCAGGTGGCGGAGGCGGCGATACAGAATAAATGACCGCTAGTGCCAGCGACGCGAGCCACCACCGCTGCATGCACCGCGCCGATGGTACCCGTTCCCGGATCCACAGAATACTGCCCGGCGCTATCGACTCGCACTGCCGGAAACCCATTAACTGCCGACGGCAGCAGAGCAGCTGTACCGCTAAGACTGAGCGAGCCGGAATTACCTAAACTTGTCCAGCTCGTGACATTCGTCCCGGTGGCGTTACCAAACGATTCGGCGGCGTACCATGCTACCGGCGGCACTCTGGAAAAAGTGGTGAGGCTGGTCGTGGCCATATTGCCCACGGCATCGGTCACCGTAATGGTAGCGGTCATGCTCGGGCTGGCGGACGCAGCGTAATTCCCCAACGCGTCGAGAGTCCCCGTTCCCGTCATGGTAAAGCTATACGGAGGCACGCCCCCGCTAGGCACGAACTTAAAGCTGGAGCTCTTGCGAACCTGCAGACTGCTTCCTGACGGAGAGAGACTGAGCGGCGCAGCGCTGCAGCCGCGCAAGTTTTGCGCCGTAGCAGAGTCATATATTTTGGGAACCTGAATTTCTGTATCGTTGAAAAGATCTCGGACCACATACCCGACTTCATAGAGCCCGCCGTAGCCCGAAGGAGCCGTGCCCTCATTACCCGCTCGGATAAATTGCGCCACCGTTCCGTCGGGACAGGCTGCCGCACTGCTGTACTCCAGCGCCACTACCTGAATGAGACGGTTTCTGCCTGCCGGCACGAGCGCTTCGACTTGCGCGGTGCTCCCCAGTCCACTAGTCACCAAGGGAACAAAACGAGAAGCGGCACCGGCGTAGGGGCAATGGTCCGCGGGCAATCGATTGCCGGTGCCCGCCTGCAGAGAGGGAATTCCCTCTCCTGTCACAATCAGGCCAAAACAAGGGTAGTCGGCGGCATTCGGTAAAACCCCCCGCGCTCGGGCTTTTTGCAGATTGAAACTCACCCGCACGGAATCTTCGCTGGGCCGGGAGCAGCTAAGGAGCGCAAATACCGTCGATAAAACCAGCGTACCGCTGAAGATTCTATTCATTGCAACTCACCTCTGACCTGCCCCGGTGGAACATGTTTAGTGTGAGCTTATTATAGGCAGACAAAAGGGATTGTTACAGACTCTTGCGAGCGTACTGCGAGATATCGAACTTCCACACTGGCATGCCGCAGAAACGTTCCCCTTCGGGGCAGTGCGGCCGAGTGCCGGCGCGGAAGCGCAAATAACACGGCGCGCGCAGGTGCTCTCCCAGTCGGGGGAAAACGGCCTTCACTTGGGCTATCTCGTCGACAGAAGCGCGGAAAATTTCTTCCTGCGCGTTGTAGCAGGTGCGTAATTTCCACTTGTGGTGGTGAGCCTGCAAGTCACCGCTGGAAACCATACGAATAGGGTAAGCGTTGGGGAGCAGATAAAAAGCGCTCTCGTGCGAGACCCCTGCGTCGAGCAGCTGGTTGATGGCGTTGAAGCTGCGCTCCATGATGCGGCTGTAAAGCTCTTGGGCCTGTGCCGATTGGGTAATGCCGTAGGGCGTAATGTAATCTGGTTTACCGCTATAGTGCAGGCGCAATACCGGACGACTCGCCATGACCATGCGGTGACGCTGATCTTGGGAATCGGCGGTGTGGCTGATCTTCTTGTGAAAAGTAAACTGAACGTGGTGCAGCAACTGGCTTAAGCGATCGAAAGTGGAGATATTGAGGGTATCCGCCAAATTGCGGTTTTCCTTTGGATCCAGCAGCAAATTGATGGCTTGATCGTCCGACAATTCCGACGGAGTCCGGGCCAAGGCCACTCGCACCGCAGCGGCCAAGTTCTTTTCGGCGTCGGTGGTGTAACCGACCAGTTTAGAAACGTGGCCATCCAAGCTCTCGTCGAAATGCTCGGCAAAAGCCGCGGAAGTAACCCGCGATTCCGCCTGGAACTTCTCGATGAACTGGTACTCGAGGGTTTGCTCGAGCGGAATGGGATCTTGCAATTCTTTGTCGAAAAGTGGGTCAATCTCGCGCACGCGCTGAAGCATCTGGCTCACCACCACTTTTTGCTCCAGCGGGGTTTCAAACGCTTGCACCAGTTTCGCGTACCGCAGCAGAGTAAGGGCGCTCACCGTATGGTACATGTAGGCGGTTGTGCCGACTCCCAAGGCGTAGCGCGCGACTTCAAACGCGCGTTTATCAATCGACGACTTCCAAACTTCGGGTTTGGTCTTGCGCGCACGAAAGCGTTCGAAAAAATCCACCGAAAGGGGCTCGCGCAAAAGGCCAATGAGCTGCTCATAACCTTCGGCCTGCGCCGCAACGGTCTGCAAAAAAAGCGGCTTGTGTTGATCGGGCAGCGGCGGCATCAGGAAATTGCCTGGCTTTACCTTCACATAGCGCTGACTCACCTGTTCCGAATTGTAAAACGGGTGGCTGTGCAAAAAGCTCCAGATAAACTGGCGAGAAACTCCGGCGATGGCGAAAGTGAAGTGGGCGTGCTGGCGGGTGGTTAAATGGCCGGCTTCCAGGGTGGAGGCGGCGATCTTGTCCCGCAGCGCCACCGCTTTTTCGTCTTTGGAAACTTGCTCCGGGTAAACGATGCCCTTACCGGAATAGCAAGTGCGGGCCGAGGCTATCGCTATTTCATAAGGGGGCTGGATAGCCCCCACCAGCTTGACTTCTATGTTCTCAAAGGTGCGAAAAGCGTCGTCCGACATGGGCACAGAATGCCCTAAAGGATGTAGCGACTCAAGTCGACATTCTCGACTAAATTGCCTACCTGCTTACGCACATAGCTAGAGGTGATTTCGAACCGCTGTTTGCCGGCATCGGAGGCATCGAAACTGACTTCATCTAGGATTTTCTCCAAGATCGTGTGTAGGCGCCGGGCCCCGATGTTTTCCGTGCGTTCGTTGACCGCAGTGGCGATCTCACAAATGGTGCGGACGGCGTCTTCGTCGAAAACCAGCTCCGTGCCTTCGGTGGCCATCAACGCCACGTACTGCTTGAGCAAGCTATTAGCGGGCTCGGTTAGGATGCGAAAGAAATCATCTGTAGAAAGGCTTTGTAGCTCGACGCGAATGGGAAACCGGCCCTGCAGCTCGGGAATCAAATCCGAGGGTTTGGCTTGGTGAAAGGCTCCTGCGCCGATGAAAAGAATGTGATCGGTCTTCACCGTGCCATGCTTGGTGTTGACGTTGCTGCCTTCCACAATCGGCAATAAATCGCGCTGCACCCCTTCGCGGGACACGCCAGCCCCACCGCGGTACCCTTCACGGGCCTCGGCGATTTTATCCAGCTCATCGAGGAAGATAATCCCATTTTGTTCGGCGAGCGAAATCGCTTTCGGGATTACCCGGTCCATGTCGACCAGCTTGCCGGCTTCCTCTTTTTCCAGCGCTTTGAGGGCTTCTTTCACGTTCAGGTGCCGGCGCTTGCTTTTTTTGGGCAGCATATTGCCCAGCATGTCTTTTAAATTCATGTCGACGTCTTCCATGCCGGGAAACGCCAAAACTTCAAAAACCGCCTGCTGCCGTTCCTTGGTGTCCATCACCACTTCGCGGCTATCCAACTCGCCGTTGCGCAACATCTGCCGGTATTGATCGCGGGTGCTGGCGTGAGAATGGGCGGCGTCCCCCGAAGCGGAAGCCGGAGGCATCAGCAAATCGAGCAAGCGATCTTCGGCCAACTCTTTGGCGCGCGGCAAAACGAGTTCCCGTTCCTGAGTTTTCACCATCGTGATCGCGGTTTCGACCAAATCCCGCACCATGGACTCGACGTCTTTACCGACGTAACCGACCTCGGTGTACTTGGTGGCTTCCACTTTCACAAAGGGCGCATTGGCCAAGCGCGCCACCCGGCGAGCAATCTCGGTTTTGCCGACGCCGGTAGGGCCCATCATCAAAATGTTCTTGGGTTGGATCTCTTGGCGCAACGATTCCGCAACGTGCTGCCGACGCCAGCGGTTGCGCAATGCGATGGCCACTGCCCGCTTGCCCTCTTTTTGCCCGACGATATATTTGTCGAGTTCGCGCACAACCGCGGAAGGTGTCATCTCATCCATTTTTCAGGCTTTCCAAAGTTAGAGACGTGTTCGTGTAAATGCAAAGGGTGCCGGCGATGCCCATCGCTTCTTTGACGATATCTTGCGCGCTCAACTTGGCGTGCCGCTTCAAGGCCAGTGCCGCCGACTGCGCGTACGGTCCGCCCGAGCCGATGGCAGAAACGCCTTCATCGGGCTCGATGACGTCGCCCATACCGGAAATGATGTACTGCTTTTTGCCGTCGGCTACGATGAGCATCGCTTCCAGTCGACGCAAATTACGGTCCATCCGCCAATCTTTGGCCAGCTCCACGGCGCTGCGCGTGAGATCACCGGAGTATTTTTCTAGTTTTTTCTCAAACAATTCGAAAAGGGTGAAAGCGTCGGCCGTACCGCCGGCGAATCCCGCCAGCACTCGACCGCCAAAAAGCGTGCGGACTTTCTTGGCGCTCCCCTTAATAACGATGTCACCCAGCGTGACTTGGCCATCGCTTGCCAAGACCGTGTGCCCACCGTGGTTCACACATAAAACGGTCGTCGCGTGAGGAGTGCGTAATCCATTCGACTGGGACGTCATGCGTTGCCAAAATCCTTCTTCTTGCGGCCCTGCTCTTTCGGGTGTGATTCCTTATAAGACTTTTTGAGCCGCTCGATATCCACGTGCGTGTATTTTTGAGTCGTGACTAGCGACTCATGCCCCAGCAATTCTTGTATCTCCCGCAGGCCCGCCCCACGGGCGAGTAAGTGAGTGGCACAAGAGTGCCGGAACGTGTGAGGGCTAACCTTCACGCCGGCGCCGCCCAGAATTTCAACCGCATAGTGCCGGAGATTGCGTTGGAGGGTGCGGACTGAAACCCGCTGCCCATCGCGGTTGAGAAAAATCGGTTCGGGGGCGCTCTTATCGAGCACCGCCGGCATGGCGCCAATATAATCACGAATGGCACTTTGACAATGCCGGCCCATGGGGACGAGCCGCTCTTTGTCGCCTTTTCCTCGGACCCGCACCAGGCCCTGACGAAGGTCCACATCGCCGTAAGTCAGCTGAACTAATTCGGAAATTCGCATGCCGGTGGAATAAAGCAGCTCCATCATAGCCTTGGAACGCTTCTGTAAAAGGGTCTCGGCCGGGGTGTTCTCAATGAGGGTTTTCACCTCTTCCGGCTTCATTACATGGGGCAGCTTCACATGGGGCCGCGGCAGCGTAATCAGCTTGGCGAGGTTGCGGTCGATATGGCCTTCCCGGTAGAGGAACTTCAAAAAGCCTTTGATCACCGAAAGCCGTCGGCCCACGGTGGACCGCTCGTACTTTTTCATTTCCTCCGCCAGAAAGCCGCGCAGCAGCTTCAGGTCGGTAAACCGCTCCACATCCGGGCGCTCGGCGGCTTTGCGGTTCAAGTAACGCAACCACTGGCGCAGATCGAGTTCGTAATTGGATAGAGTGTGCTCACTGGAGGTCTTTTCCACCTTTAGGTATTCCAAGAACGCCAATACCCAATCCCAAGCCGCCGAAGACCCCGCAGGGTCCCAAAGTGTTGTTTCTTTCACGGCGTGATCTTCCTGCCCCGCGCCTTGTTTTGCAATCACGCACCGCGCGACGTAAACTTGGCCGGTGAAGATATTTCTATTGCTCCTTTTGGTTGCCCCAACGCTACGAGCCAGCTCCATTCCGAACGGGCTTTCTGCGGACGGTGTGGAAAAAGTGACCCGCCTGATTGCCATGGGGGGCACGACTCGCCTTTTGCGTGCATCCGATGCCTACTCCTCCTGGCCAGGATTGAAATTGGGAGTGGAAGCGACTTTCTTTCCCGGTGATCGATTGAACCAGCTGGGCAACCGCAACGGCGCAGCCTCCGCCTTTTTGCCCATCCCCCGCCTTTACCTGGCCAAGGGACTGTTCGAGCGGCTGGAAATCATCGGCAGCTTTTTCTTCGGCGGGTTGAACACAGTGTCGTCTGTGGGGGCCCTGCTTAAATGGACGGCGATTCCGGAAAACGAAGATTGGCTAGCAGTGGCGGTATTTGGCGGCGTTACCGGGCTCACCGCGTTTAACGACGAGTTCTCCGGTATAAATAGCGAAGCGGGGTTTTTGATAAGCAAAGACTACGTCCGCTTCAAACCCTACGCGGGCGCGGGCTTGTTACTCGCCTCGGGGCATGTGGCCCCGGCGTTGTCTGCTGTGCCCAATAGCCCCACCCTCTTGGGGACGCATATTTTCGTGGGGATGGAGTGGGAATTGCCGGTGAATCTCACTGTGCAGGGGGATTTGATCAACTCCGACCCCTTCATCACGCTCTTTATCGGGAAGAAGTTTTAATCGTCAGCAGCTCCGGAGGCATTTGTGCGCAGGGGAGGCGAGCAGGCCTTGGAAATTGCGGGCGTTCTGCTGCTTTCTACTCAGGGGGTAGTGCGCCGTTCATACCGTTTAGTGCGGCATTCAAAAAGCGCGGTCCGCGCCAACTGGTTGGTTGCTACTTGTCGTTCTACAAAGTCCGTGCC
>CAZBJE010000077.1:0-2767 GCA_964492125.1 uncultured Pseudobdellovibrionaceae bacterium
TCACTGTGCTCGAATTCAATATTAACTTGGGGCCTCAATCTACTCTCTATCTAAAAACCTTCGCGGCTCCGCCTTCCCGCGAAATCAACAGCCCAGAGCTGCAGGTGTGATGATGGAAAAACACAGCGAAATTCTCGGCAGTGTGGAGCAATATTATAGCGGCAAAATCAAGACCCACGGTGCGGTCCCGCAAGGAGTCGACTGGAAGGATCGCGATTCTCAATTGCTCCGCTTCGAGCAGTTGCTAAAAATCAAACGACTCGAATCCGACTACAGTTTGAACGACATTGGCTGCGGTTTTGGCACTTTGGCTGAGCTCCTACAAAAAACCGGCAAGACCTTCCGCTACCAGGGCTCGGATATCTCTCCCGAAATGCTGGCAGCCGCCCAATCTCAATTCAATGGTTCACCCAACATTCGATTTTTCGCGCGCACTCATGAACTCCCCCAGTCGGACTACAGCGTAGCAAGCGGCATTTTCAATGTTCGCCTGCAACACACCACCGAGGCCTGGGAGCGGTACATCGATTCCGTATTGAGCGAAATGGATCGACTGAGCACCAAGGGATTTGCGTTTAATATGCTAACCAAGTATTCCGACGCCGATCGCATGCGCGCTGACTTATACTACGCCGACCCCGGTTATTACTTTGATTTGTGCAAGCGGCGTTTCTCCAAAAACGTAGCACTTCTGCACGACTACGGCCTGTTTGAATTTACTCTCTTGGTGCGAAAGGATTTATGAGAAAGATTATTATCTTTGGCGCGGGGGAAATCGCGCAACTTGCGCATTTTTATTTTTCCAAACAGGGTACCTACGAAGTCTGCGCTTTTTCGGTAGATGACGCCTACAAGACCGACGACACGTTCTGCGGATTGCCGGTGATACCGTTTTCCAATTTGGTTAACGCGTACCCTCCTTCCCGGTATGCGGCATTCGCAGCCCTCAGCTACGCGCGCATGAACACTTTGCGGGCGCAGAAATATGCGGAACTGAAATCTCTGGGGTACCCAATCGTTAGCTATATCAGCCCGCAATGCACTCGCCTGACCGACGAAATCGGCGAAAACTGCTTTATTTTGGAAGACAACACCCTGCAACCGTTTTCGAAAATCGGGAATAACGTGACGCTCTGGAGCGGCAATCATATCGGCCATCATGCCCAGATCGGCGACAACTGCTTTATCACCTCGCACGTGGTGATCTCCGGTGGTGTGAAAGTAGGCAACAACAGCTTCATCGGGGTGAACGCCACACTGCGGGATCACATCACACTGGGCGAAAGCACCATGGTGGGAGCGGGCGCGATTTTGATCAAAGACACAATGCCCAAGCAAGTCTACCGGGCACCTCGCAGCGAGTGCATGGCGATCACCAGCGACGAACTCAAGAAAATCTAGCGACACCGCTCCGGCAACCAGACCACGGCAGAACCGCCGGTGGTTGCGCGAAAATAGCCTGGCGGCCCTTCATCGTCGGCCGGTACAAAAAAAGCTGCCGTCCCCAACACTCGCAAAGAGTTCCGCCGGAGGGGCTCGTCGGGGTAAAAATCGTCTGAGCGGTGCCACGGAATCCGACACGGTTCACGCTGAGGCTTGCCGATGTCTACTAAGTAGTAGGCGAACGCATCGCATTTCGACAGATTCACCAGCGAACCGGCTCCGCAGTCCTTGGCGCGTAACAATGCCAGTCGCACTTCCTCGTAGTGTTGAAAAGTTTTTTCGGACAGAGCCTTGTGTGCAAACACCGGCAACCGTGCTGCCGCCGTAGGCGTGGGCGTACTTACCTGCCTCACTACGGCCCAGGACCACGGGTGCAAGATGTCTTGATTGTCGAAAAAGCTCCAGCCCAGAGCGAGTCCCCAGACGACCGCCACAGCACCCATTAATTTCCGTCGTAAGCGTGAACGAGAGGCACACTCCTGCCAAAAAGCTACTGCCACCACGGTACCCAGCCCACTGGCGGTCGCAATCCGAAACAATTCGTAAGAATGGCCAGCCTGCAGAAAACCAAAGAGCGCCACACTAGCCACAAACGGAAGGCCCGAAAAATTCCGCCAGGTAGTTCGTCGCCGAGCCAACTGCCAGCCGTAGCGCAGCAGCACCGATAAACACGACCAACTCACCAATGTAAAAACGAGTAGCTGTGGACGCAGCGAAAAAAACATCTTGCCCCAAAGTAGGACAATGAATTTCGCCGGACTCCCAACCCCTTTCCAGCCCGCCACCGTGTCGTAGAGCGCGCGATTAACATCTATCGAAGCAATCCACCACTGCTCCCAAAGCCCGGCCGATACCAACCAGGCGAAAAACCCGATGATGGGCACGCCCAACCCCAAACAAAAACAAGCCCCCTTGAGAGAAAAACCCGGCGACCGCATCTGACTGAAAAGCAGCACTCCAAAGGGCGGCGCCAAACTCAAGACCACCGAGTGACGGCATAGGTACGCCGCGGCCAAGCAAAGGCCCGCCGCTCCAAAAGATCGAGCGGTCGCAGGCGCCAGCACCAACGCCACTGCCGCGAAGGTGAAAGCCGCACTGAAGTAATTGCTCCAAGGGTAAACAATGTAGGGGTGAGCTAGAAAAAGCAGCCCGGTCGCCGCTGCAGCGGCCAAGCCGCTGAGCACTTTGCGACCGACGGTAAAGTGAAACCAAAAAGCCAGGGAGTAGGCTATGCCCGTCGCCACCCCAACCTGCACGAGATTGCGACCAAAAATCTGCAACCAGGCGCCTTGAAGCACGGGGGTTAGCAACCCGTAGTATTCAT
>CAZBJE010000077.1:2777-12067 GCA_964492125.1 uncultured Pseudobdellovibrionaceae bacterium
GTCTCACGATATGGAACGCGTCCCATCCAAAGATCGGCCACGGAGGAATACACCAAACCCCAGTGAAAAAAGTCGGTATTGATAACCGATTCCAAGATGCTGAGCGCAAGCCCCAACGCCATCAAAGTAACGACCGCCCAATGGGGACGTGAAATACGCATGGCCCCAACCTACCGGCCCGCCCCCAAGCATATCAAGCAGTTAAGCGGGTCCCGCACGGAACTAAACAAGATAACGCAATGTGCCGATATTAATCAGAATGAAGCCCCTTATCTCAATATTCGCCCTGATTCTCCTTTTCGCACTCAGCGCAGGGCACGCCATGGCTATTGAGCCCCCGCTTGCAGAAGAGCAGCCCCCTGAACGCTTCTCACTTTTGGAAATCCGGCTGGGTGCGTTGGGGGCAATCCAGAACGCCACGAACTACTCCATCACGGGTTTCGTTAACTGGACGCCAAAAGTTCGCTTGTTTGACGAAAATTATTTGCGCGCATCGCTCGGCCTATTTCCTCTTCGCAATAGCAACAACACGAACCAAAATTTCTACGTGATCGACGCCCAACTCTTCGTGGGTTTCCCGATAGACAGCGGCTTACTCGAACTCGGGGGCGGCCTGCAGAGCTGGGGTGGTGGCAACGGTGGGAACCACCCGGTCGTGGGCGGCAATATTCTTTGGCCTCTGGGCAACTTGGGGATCGACCTGCTCGACCATTTCTTTCTGGGCTACACCGCCTATTTCGGCACCCCTTTCATCAGCCATGAAATAAGCATGGGCGTGGGGGTAGCGTTTTGAAAAAACCAAATCTCCTCACGACGGCCTGTCTTGCAACCCTGCTCCTCGCTAGCGCGTGCGGTCCAGGCTTGCAAACCCACACGGCCCCGGGGCTTGTGATCACCAGTCCTGCCAGTGGATCGAGTTTGAGTTCCTTAGCGCAGACTTTCAGTGGTGTATGCAGCGCGGGAGTCACGATCAACGCAACCTACACCAGCAATGCGACCGGAGCGGCAAGTCTCCCGTGTAACAATGGGGAGTTTTCCCTTCCCGTCACCATCAGCGCCATCACGGGTACTTACACGGTAACGCTTTCGCAAACCGATACGCTGGGCCTGAGCACCCAGGCCAGTTCGTCTGTTTCCTTCACCCACAGCGCGATGAACCAGGCCACTGGGTTCGATGCCGCGGTATCCACGGTTCTACTAAACTCGGACGGAACCTTGTTCGCCGGTGGCGCCTTCACCAGCTACTCCGGCACGGCCGCCCAAGGAATCGCCAAGCTCTCCTCCGCCGGAGCGTTGGCTTCCGACTTCACCAGCACCAGTGGATTTGCCGGCACCGTTTACGCCCTCGCTGCTTCCTCAACCGGAACTCTCTACGTGGGCGGCAGTTTTACTTCTTACGACGGCAATGGCGCGGCCAACATTGCGAGCCTAACTTCCGCTGGGATCTTCAACCCTAGTTTTGTGATGGGAACCGGCTTTGATTTTGCGGTCAACGCAGTAGTCATGGCACCCGACACGAGCGGCGATATTTATGTCGGAGGTCAGTTCGGGGACTACAACGGCACCGCCGTCGGCAAAATCGCTCGCCTGACCAATCTAGGCGCAATCAACGGCACTTTTGCTCCGGCCAGCGGCTTTAACGGCACGGTGAACGCGATCGCCATCGCAAACGATGGCAGTCAAGATGTGCTGGTCGGCGGCGCATTTACTACTTTCGATGGCGCGGGCGCCGTGCGGATTGCTCGCTTGAACTCGGTGGGTGGCGCGTCCGGAGCATTTTCCTCCGGGGCCGGCTTCAATGGAACGGTCAATGCAATTTTGCCCGTCACCGATGGCACCGGGGACTACTATGTGGGGGGCGCGTTCACCCAATATGACGGCAACCCCTGCAACGGAATCGCCCGCATTAGTCCGACCGGTACTTTCATTACTTCATTCGCAATGGGCACCGGATTCGATACCACCGTATATTCCCTCGCCGAAGCGAGCGATACTTCGGGGGACATTTTCGCCGGCGGAACATTCACGACATACGACGGTGTCTCAGCTCCTGGCTTGGTCCGGTTACGCGCCACCGGTAGCGCGGATGTTTCACTGGCAATTGGGGCTGGTTTCAACGCTAAGACGGCGAGTATCGCGGTGGGCAGTGATGGCTCGTTGTACGTGGGCGGAAGTTTTGTGTCTTTTAACACCTCGGGCGTGAATTACCTCGCCAAACTGAACAGCACCGGAACCCTGCAAACCTATAATTCCGGTACCGGGTTCAATGGGGCGGTCAACGCCATCAGCCCCACCGCCGATAGCACGGGCGATATCTACGTGGGTGGCGCATTTACTTACTACCGCGGCACTGCCGTAGCCCGATTGGCCAAGCTGACTTTGAGCGGTGCCCAGCGATCGACTTTCAGCATCGGAACAGGATTCGACGGCGACGTCTTGGCGATCGCCGCCGCACCGGACACTTCAGGGGATATTTTTGTCGGGGGTTCGTTCACACACTACGATGGCGTGGCTGTCGGCCGTATCGTGCGCCTGACATCTACCGGAGCCTTGAATTCGGCCTTCGTCCAAGGCACCGGATTCGACGCCTCCGTTCGGGCGATTCTTCCCGTTGCCGACGGCAGCACGGATCTTTATGTGGGCGGAGATTTTGCCGCCTATGGCGCTTCCACCCCCACTCGCATTGCTCGACTGCAAATGGATGGGACATTCGTGGCATCCTTCGCCACCGGCACCGGCTTCGACGGGTCCGTTCGCAGCCTGGTGGTTACCGACGATTCCGGTTTGGTTTGGGTGGGTGGCGACTTTCAAAACTATAATGGGAGCGGCTCCAACCGAATTGCCGTTCTGGACCCCGACGGCACCGCCAATGCCAGTTTCACCGTCGGTACCGGTTTTGACGCCAGCGTGCAATCTCTTGCGAGCAGCGGTGACGGCAGTGGCGAAGTCTATGTGGGCGGACTTTTCACCGACTACGACGGTACGACGCTCGGCCATATCACTCGTTTGCAGCCCTCCGGATCCATTAGCACCGTGTTCACGGGAGGCACTGGCCTCGATGCCAGCGTGTACGCACTGGCAACGGCCGCCGATGGTTCGGGCGACATTTTCGCGGCCGGGGGTTTTCTTGCGTACCAAGGCAGCAGCGTAAAAAGCATCGTGCGCTTGGCCGCTTCTGGGACTCGCCAAACCGCTTTCACACTGTCCAGCGCCTTTAGTAGCACTCCCCTTACTATCGTCCCCGCCACCGATGGTTCCGGCGAGATTTATTTCGGTGGAAACTTCCACTCAGTAAACAGTTCCGCCGTAGACGGGCTCGCTCGTCTCACTACCTCAGCCACAGTCGACTGAGTGGCCTGGTGCGAACCTCTGGCCCGTATGCCTTCTACACCGCGGCTTAGCGCGGCGCTTTGATTCGGCTTCGCATCTACGCAGGCATTCGTTAAGCTAACCAGGTGGAATCCACCGTACATCTAGCTCCCGTCATACACGATCTAGCCGTTATCCTCGGTATCGCGGGCATCATTACCTATATCTTCCGCAAAATTAAGCAGCCGGTGGTTTTGGGTTACTTGGTGGCGGGATTCATAATTGGTCCCCATACCCCACCCTTTCCCCTCGTTTCCGACCTGCCCAACATTAAAGTCTGGGCGGAAATTGGAATTATTTTTGTGATGTTTTCTCTCGGTCTCGATTTTTCGTTCCACAAGCTGGTGCGAGTGGGGCGATCCGCCTCCATTACCGCATTGGGGCAAGTCATCTTCATGCTCCTTTTAGGCTACGGCACAGGTAGGCTTTTGGGCTGGAGTGTGTTGGATTGCTTCTTTCTCGGAGGGATCCTTGCGATTTCCTCCACCACCATCATCTTTAAGGCCTTCGACGAACTAAAACTCAATACCCGCCATTTTGCCGAGCAAGTTTTCGGCGTGCTGATTGTCGAAGATCTGATCGCTATTTTGCTCTTGGTTTCCCTGTCTACGGTCGCCGCTACCAACACGATCTGGGATGTATCGCTGCTCTTGGCTCTTTTTCAGCTGGTAGTGGTAGTCGGTGGTTGGTTCTTGATCGGCTATTTTGTGATCCCCACCTTCTTTCGCCGCATCGGGCGCTGGATGGACGCTGAAACCTGGACAGTCCTTTCCGTCGGCCTATGTCTTCTGATGGTGGTAGCGGCCACCAGTTTCGGTTACTCACCAGCGCTGGGCGCGTTCATCATGGGATCCATTTTGGCGGAAACCCGCGAAGCCAGTCGGATCGAACACCTGATGCGCCCCTTGCGCGATCTTTTCGCAGCGGTATTCTTTGTGTCGGTTGGAATGTTGGTCGAACCGCGTGTGATGTTCGCCAATTTCTCTCTGGTGCTGCTAATAACCTTAGTCACGATTCTGGGAAAAATTGTGGGCGTCACGGTTAGCTCGTTGTTCACCGGTCAAAGCCTCAAGTCCAGCGTGCGCGCGGGGTTTAGCCTGGCCCAAATCGGAGAGTTTTCATTCATCATCGCGGCTCTTGGATCCGAGTTGCAAGTCACCAGCGATAAGCTCTTTCCGGTGGCAGTCGCCGTATCCACGCTCACAACTTTCACCACTCCCTATCTGATCCGTTTTTCCGCGCCGTTCGCGGATTGGCTCGAGCGTTCGCTGCCCGCTCGATGGCGCGACGGGCTCAATCGCTACGCCAGCCGTACCGGAAACGGGATGACCTACACGGCGCGTTCCTTCGCCTTTCGGGCGGTGCGATTCGGGCTGAATGCCATTTTAGTTACGATTACGTTTATCTTGGCCAGTCGATTTGTGCTGCCGTATCTCGAAGTGCATTTCCCCGAGACGCCTTGGTTGGTCAGTCTTACCTGGGCCGCGGCGGTACTTCTCACGGCGCCGTTTACTTGGGGCATGTTCTTCGCGTTCCGGGATCCGCAACGCGAGATAGGCGGCCGACACTTTCCTTCTTTCTTGGCCCATACGGCTACGGTGCTTTGGATCGGTTTGCTCAGCGCTGCGTTCTTCAACGCCGCACTTACTTTTCTAGTCACGCTCAGCGCGGCATTTGCGCTTTTTTTCCTGTTTTATCGACGACTGGGCGGGGCCTACCGCTGGTTCGAGGGTCGATTGGTCTCGAACCTAAAGGACGGGAGCGACAACCAAATGCAAACGCTGGTTCCGTGGGATCTCCGTTTGTTCAAGGTGACCTTGCACCCAAACTCCCTTCTAATGGGGCAGTCCCTAGCCGCAAGCCAATTGCGGCAGCAATTCGGGCTCAATATCGTGGCCATTCAACGCGGGGAAATCTCCATCGGAGCTCCCCGCAGCACGGAAATTTTACACCCGATGGACACGGTCCTGGTGCTGGGCACCGAAGAGGGTGTGGAAAAATTCAAGGAGGCCGCCGAATCCGCTCAATCGGGTGGAGCGGAAGAAAAAGAACTGTCGGACTACCACCTCGATCGCCTTTTCATTGGCGAAGACTCCCCCTTCAGAGGCAAAGCCATCCGCGACTCTGGAATCCGAGAACAACTGGGAGCCTTGATAGTGGGGCTGGAAAATGGTGCATTCCGGACTACCAGCCCGGACCCTGCACGCCAGCTCACGCTAGGCGATACACTTTGGCTGGTTACCGATCGCTAGATCCGCTGCCGTTTTTCCGCCTAATAGACAAAATTAACACACGTAATGCCGGGTAGTTGGCCCGGGTATCGCAATTGAGGACTGCGGGAGTCTCGTGATGCGTGTCCTCACGCGGAATACATATCTCTGGTTGTATACGGCGCTAGCGCTGGTGACGTTGCACGTCTCCACGCTCTCGTACGCCGGAGGGACAAAACCCGGCGATCTCAGCTCAATTAACCGCTGTGAATTCGAACGCCTGATCGCAAAAAGCGGCGAAGTCCTCGAGTTCAAAGCCGAACACCTACACAATGGGTATGAGCCCCCAGTCGATAACCGTGCCTTCCACGGCCGAGTCCTATTGGAGCACGATCCCCGCGAAACTGTGTTCTTTCACGTCGAGAACGCGATCCTCAAAACTCTCAACGATAAAATCTTTCAAGACAAGGAACTCTCGGCCGCCATCCTCAACTTGTACAAGAAGATGTTTTTCGAACGCATGTCCCGTTATCCCTACTTATCGGCACACATTCCGCCGCCCAGCGAAGGCGGCCGCTATTCCGATTTCAAAACGATCCGACTCGCTTTGATTGTCGATGCAAAATCGGACCGACTGGAGATCCATCGACAATTAAACCAGCTGCATCAAGAGGTAGGTTTGGCTTTTTCTGCTGAAGTAAATCGCTACCCTCACATCCGAGCCATGTACGAAAACCGCAAAGCTATTTTGGGCGATCCAGCCAACTGGCATGTCGCAGGCCTGGGCAATACGGCCGCCGAGGCCTCGCTTCAGGCTCGCAGGAGCCGAACCGCATCCCCCGACCAAACCCGCGAAAAAGGAACGCCTTGGGTCCTTGAGAATTTCGACGCCGCAGCTGTCATTGAAACGGCGGCTGAGCTACGCAAAATCGAGTCAAGCCGCACGTCCTTGGAGCTCCAATTCGGACACGATCCTCGCATTTTCAAGGACCACTCCCTTACCGCAGATGCGTTGGACATTTTGCGCAAAGGCGCTTCCGACACGACCATCGATGGCCTCGCATCGCTGAACAGTTTTATCACTCGCCGTTTTAGGGAACGATTCGGCGTTACCCTCACGGAAGACCAAAGCAAACAACTGCACCACTTTTACCGGGACATGAATAAGATCGCCCCCAGTATTTTCATTCGCGAAAGCGAGCCCATTGCATTGGCTTCGCTGGACCATGCTCGCTATGGAGTAATTTCGTTCGATTTCGGCGGCCAAAATAATATGAATATGGTGGGAACGATCCAATCGCTCCACACCGCATATAATGTAGCTAGCGCCCACCCCGCCGGCGCCGGCAGCGATGAGCGCCTGGTGAATGAAACGCTATGGCTCGCGGACGAACGCCAAATGCGCGAGACAGATATCTTTGATGAATCCAAAAACACCTTGAAGGACTCTGTCGCCGCCGCAGGTCTGGTTGGAGAAGGAATAAATATCTCGGAACGCCCGGACAAAGAACTTACGTCCTCTGGAGATGATTCCACATTCCTTCCCAGCCGCGCGATAGGGTGGAAAGACCAAAGGCAGCTTATCCAACAGCTACGGGATCGGTGGTCTCCGCCCAGCCGCTTCCGAGTGACTTTTCAGCCGCAGAATTATGTAGATAGCATTAAGGCTATTTCTAACGACGAGCGCTTCGGTCTGATTTCAGAGGCCGAAGGAGTGGAAAAGAAATTAAGGGACAACCTGGAGCAATCCGGGGCGAGCGAGGCGCTCACCTTCCCCGAAATCAAGGACACGATTTTCGCCATCCGGATTCGCCCCTTCTCGGACAAGATCGTGAAGTTTGACGTGATTTTCGCCCGTGGAAAAGAAGAACGTCCGTTTCGCCACCAAGACAATTGGGAAGAAAATATTCGCGCGGCATTGGGCAAACCGGGCGCCTTACCCAGCCACTTCCAATTAGACAAAGTACTCGATGTCGATTCGCTACATTAGAGCTGCGTAGATTCGGCAGGCTTTACGCCCTGGGCGGCTACCCGAGGAGCGCATTCCTCGGATGCCCCGACGCGCGCTTCCAGCACGCCCCGGATTTCCTGCGCCAAGATGCCTTCTTGCCCCAAAACGGCGGCATTGAGTTCCCTAACGTACTGCTCACTGATGCCCGCTTCGCGAAAGTCTTTCTGGGCCAGTTTCCAAGCTGCCGCCTTGGCTAAAGAGGGAAACTGCCCCTCTTTCAAAACCCTTCCCACAAAAGTGGCTCGCTCAGTGGGACTCAGCTTAGAGCCCCAATGATAAATCGCCCACTCGGCCATCTTGGATTCAGGGGCGAGCATCGCCGCGTTCACTCGATCCGCCAAAGCACCTCTCTCTGTTTCCGCTGAAAGCAAAACCAAACCCACCAACGCTTCCATAGCGAGTTTCTGCTCCATACTGCTCGAATTTTTCCGTGCATCCTGCTGCAAACGTTCGCCCAAGCCGGCCCGAAACTGAGCTTCCGTGCGCATCGAGGCGAGTTTAAGCGCCTCGGAACGTAATTCGGGAGACTCTTCACGGGTCAGCACGAGCACCAACAAACCCTGGAGCTCGTCGCCTTTTATCGAAGAAGATTCAGCGAGCCATTCGAGCACACGCCGCCGAGCAGGCAACGCTCTAATGTCGGAGACACCCGCGTCGACGTCGTCGATGGATTCCGTGTCGACCTCTGGGTACTTGGCGGCGAGCCAATCGCAGGCGGCTTTAGCGAAAGGTGCGAGAACTTCGTCTCCCCGTTTGTTCAATTGCTCTCTCACCACGGGAGTGCTCGGAAAGGGGCGGCTCCCTTCCTGGGATAGGGCTTTGTACTCTTTCTCGAGTTCTTGGACAAAGAGGTCTGGAGTGGGCAGCGCGCTAGCCGCTCCACATAGAAACAAACAGAAAGCCGAAACCCACCGCATCCTCGACCTCTCGCGTCATTAGACGGAGCGGGTTATAGCCGAATTCTCGCAAAGTAGCCAGAGAAGATCGGTTTACGCTTGATATTACAACTGGTTAACTCAAATCCCCAGAACCCGCGCGACCTTGAGTAACGAAGCCACGGCCAAAGCATCTCGGATCTCGCCACGCTCCACCATCCCCACAGCATCCTTAAGAGGGAGCCGACGCAGCTCCAAAACTTCGCCGTCTTCGGGCTCCGACTCCCCTACCTCCAAGCCCCGAGCCAGATAAGAGTAGGATTTTTCATCTGTTGTGGAGTTGGAAAGATCCATTTCCAGAATCAGCTCCCATTGAGAGGCAGTAATCCCACACTCCTCCTTCAACTCTCGTTGGGCGGCGGCCAATGGGGTTTCATGGAGAGGCCCTCCCCCTTCGGGGATCTCCCAGGAATAAGTACCGAGCGGGTACCGAAACTGCCCGACGAGCCATGTGTCGCCGTTTTCGGCCAGCGGAACGACGCCAATCGCCCGGTTTTTAAAATGGACGGTGCCGTAAATACCAGGTGCCCCGGAAGGCTTTAGTACCTGGTGTTCCACGACCTCAATCCATGAGTTGTCATATTGCGTCTTTGAGGACAGTGTCTTCCAAGGGTTTTTCACCGCAATTCTCCCGCTTCCGAAATTCCCTCGCAGAGATCGCGTGACTAATTCGGCTAAGCATGCCAAGGTTACACGGTTTTTTAGGCTTAAGAAAGATGCCCATGTAGCTCAGTTGGTAGAGCACATCCTTGGTAAGGATGAGGT
>CAZBJE010000078.1:0-11048 GCA_964492125.1 uncultured Pseudobdellovibrionaceae bacterium
GTGTTGGTAGTGGTGCTGTTTTCGTTGTCGTTGGCAAAAGCGACCGGCGCGCTCAATGCGGCCAAAGCCACTGCAGTGATCAGAGAATTTAAAGTAGTTTGTTTCATTAGGGACCTCCGTTTTTAGTAGCGATGCCCGATTTTGCATTGCAACGGATGGGCCAAAGTTTTTGAAGCGGAAAGCAGGTTTTACGTGGCAAATAGCATCAAATTCTCTTCGCTGAGTGCGCGGCCAGCCCAGACGAAGCTGGCACAAGCGATGCAATCCCTTACGAGGATGCGAAAAAACATCTGCGTTCTCGCTCTAGCTTTTTGCTTTCCTGCGTTCGCCGCCCTGGAAACGGGCGCTGCCAACTCTGCTTCACAGGACGACGCCGATGCGGGGTACACGGCGGGGTTTGGGGAAGCGAAGAAGGAAGCCGGTCATTCCGTAGCGCCGGTGGTGGGCTATGACCCCACCTATAAGTTTGTCGTAGGTGCCGCGTACTTTTACGTGAGCGAGCGAGTCAACTTGGGTCTGGACGCCAACACGAACTTCAACGGCGTGTACCAGGTCCACGCGCGCGCGTCGCACCAGTTTTTCGAGCGTTGGAACTACGATTTGCGGTTGGCGGGCATGAAAGGCTTCGAGGCTTACTACGGGGATGGTGGCGATACTTCCGCGGCAAATTACCAGCAGCTTTGGGGGGATCGCTACACCGCACGCCTGCAGCTCAATCACCAGCTGACCGATTATTTCTCTGTAGGGGTCTTTGGAGAACTGCGCGGTCGGACAGAAGAGGCTGTTGCTAATGCGGCGTTCAGTCGGGTGGCGCCGGATCAATCGGTGGGCGCGGCGGGCGTTTCCGTAAAACTGGATTCGCGCAAAAATAAGCAGCGTTCAGACGATGGGGTCGTATTTACTACCGAACTTTTGCGCTCGTTTTCAGACCGACCCTTCACCCAATTGGAAAGCAGTTTTGTCGTCTATAAAGACGTGATGGGCGATTTTTTTCCAGGAGTTGTTGCTGCCTTTCAGGTTGCGGGTGGAATCAGTGATGGCGATGTGCCATTCACTTATCGGTACCGTTTCGGCGGCGCGGCCAAAATGCGCGGGTATTTAGAGAACCGTTTCCGTGGCTCACGGTATTATTTGCAGCAAACCGAGTTACGCGTTCCCCTTTGGCGCATGATCGGCGGCGCTTTGTCGTTAGGGTTTGGCGATATTTCGGATCGGGAGTTTACCAATCCGAAGATGTCCTACGGTTTCGGCCTGCGGATTGGTTTGCCGCCCGATTGGGTAAGCCAGATCCGCATCGACATTGGTTTTGCCCGCGATCAAATGGGCCTCTTTGCCGAGTTCGGGCAGACTTTCTAAAGATCCGCTAAAATAGATAAATGGTGCATCCCTCATTGATCCGTTTGGCCGATTGCCCGGTTCAACCCTGGAAGAATGGAAAAGGCGAAACGCGTGAAATCGCGGTCGATGGCGCAAGGCCTTATTTATGGCGCGTCAGCCGGGCATTACTCGAGGGGTCGGGCCCTTTTTCTCTCTACCCCGGCTACCAACGGATTACGGTGCTTTTGAAAGGCCCTCACGCAAAGCTACACCATGAAGGCCGCAAATCTCGGCTCCTACCCGCCATGGTGGCCGCCCCTTTTTCCGGCGATTGGACTACCAGCTTGGAGTTGCAAGCCCCCACCGAAGACTTCAATGTTTTCGCGTTTTCGGAAAAGACACGGGCCGGCTGTTACCCCGCCTATTTTCGCCAAGCGGAAGAAGTACAGCTACCGGTCGCGGGGCAAGAGCACTTTGTGCATTGTGTGGAAGGCCAGTTGGAACTACTCGAATCCAACACAGGCCAGAAATTCCGACTGGAACCGGGCGATACCTTTCGGCTCACTCGCTCCGGCGACAAAGAATACCTCAACTTGCGGGCGCAATGCCTAACTCCGCAGGCCTCCGCGCTTTGGGTAGTGATTCACGTTCCCGGTGCAACTACTTGAGCAGCTCCATAGCTGCCGTCGACATAGCGTTGATTCCGGTTTCCAACGCCAGTTCTACATCCGGGTAATAGAGCGCCGAGTGCAGTGTGGGCGGGGTCTTTCCGCCTTCGGTCAGTTTTTTGAGACGCTTGGGTTCGATCGTTCCCAAGGTAAAAATAAACCCCGGTATTTTCGCTTCGCTGTAACGGCCGAAATCCTCCGCGCCCATGCGGGCCGGGGCTTCTTGCACGTTCTGGTCTCCCAGTGCCGCTTTCATTGCCGGCAAAACTTTTTGGATGAGTCCAGGGTCGTTGTAGACCGCCGGAACAAACACCTCGCTGTGTCGAATGTTAGGCTCTGGCGCACCCGCAGATTGGGCGATCGCCTTCACCTTACGTTCCAAGCCCGATAGAAGGCGCTTGCGGACATCGGGAGAAAACGTTCGGATAGTCAGTTGGAGTTCGCAGGCGTCGGAAATAATATTGTGTTTGGTCCCGCAATGCATGGAGCCGATCGTGAGCACGGCCGGTTCCAGCGGATCCTTTTCGCGACTCACAAGCGATTGCAAGTCCACAACCAGCAACGATGTGAGGTAAATGGGGTCCACCGCGCTATGCGGAGCGGCCCCATGGCCTCCTCGGCCTTTCATCGTGATCTCTAGGCTATTGTCGGCAGCCATGGCGTACCCCGGGTGGTACTCCACCTTGCCTGTCTCCAAATCCGAATCCACATGCAGCGCCAGCGCGTAGTCGGGTTTGGGAAAGCGCTTGAACAGGCCGTCTTTCATCATATTGCCGGCGCCTTCCCCGAGTTCTTCCGCCGGTTGCCCTATTAAGACAAGCGTACCTTTCCAGTTCGCCTTGTTCTCGGCGAGGTAGCGCGCCGTAGCCACGAGGTTTGTCATGTGCACGTCGTGACCGCATGCGTGCATGGCGCCTACTTCCACGCCGGCTTTGTTTTTCACGCGCACTTTGGAGGCGTACGGCACGCCCGTATTTTCGATTATCGGCAAGGCATCGAGATCGGTGCGAAGCATCACCGTTTTACCCGGTCCATTTTTCAAAACCGCAACCACGCCCGTGCCGCCCACTCCGGTGGTGACTTCGTAACCCAACGCCTTCCACTCTTTTGCTACTCGCGCGGCGGAGGCCGTTTCGTGCAAAGAAAGTTCGGGATTTTGGTGCAATTCTCGGTACAGCGGCACGTAGCTTTTTGCGTTTTTCTTGGCCCACTGAGCCGGAGTTCCGGCGAAAAGATTTGGGCAAACCATCAAGGCCACAATCCACATTTTCATTTTGCTTCCTTTAGCCGATGCGTTTGCAAGTCGGCGGTAACAGTGTGGGAACGAATATTGATAGATAGTTCGCCTTGGCTGAGGAGCAGCTCCCAAGGGTTGTCGCGCTCCAATGTAGCTGCGAGCTGATTAAAGAAGGCCGGTGGAAGCGAAAACACTTCGATTTCGCTGGACCGGTGAATCTGTTCCCCTTCCATCTCGCGTTGGAGAATGGCGGGGTCGCGGTAAGTGTAGACCCGAACCTGCTTAGCGGCTTTGGCGGCTTTGTGCAGGCGACGCGCGGACGGGTTTCCGATATCAATCCAAAGGAGCAGCACGCCGGTGAGGTCGCGAACAAAGAGCGGTGGATCGTCTGGAGTGGCGATACCCAAGCCCATTTCCAGCCCTTCTTGCAAATTGAGCGCATAAGCGATGACTCGGGTGAGGAAGTAGGGAAGGGACTCCGACGGGTGCATGGCCACCCGCAGTTCTTTCGACTCGTACACGCCCCGATCGATATCGGAAACCTGCAGCGAGAATCGGTACATTGTGGACGGTAAAGCCATCTGGGGGAGTTAAAGTTTCGCCATTGGGGCCGAAATTAACATGGCCCCATCCTTCACGCCAATAAGCGGCTTGCTAGGTGGAGCCATTGTTTCGGCTGGCGACGGCAGACAGCTCTGTCATTTGGTTTGTGCGGTTTTGTTTCAAATTTGAGACGAAACGCACGGTTTCTGATGCGAAACGTTTCAATTGAGCTTGTCACACCCCGAATTTGGCTACGTCTAACATTGGCATCGTATGTGCATTGAGTCGGGACAACGGCTGAAACGTTAAACCAAAGAGGTAATTATGATTCGTCCCATCGCAAAATTCGGTACTTACGGTTTTCTCTGCTCCCTGGTCGCCATGCAAATGAGCGTGGTTTCGGTAGCCAACTCCGATGCTGCCAACGACGCGGATCGGGCGCTTGTCGACGCAAAAAAATCCGGCCGCTCGGTAAAACGCGACGTTAAAAAAGGCGCGCGGAAAATGACCGGCAAGGAAAGCAAAGTAGAGGACGTAAAAGATTCTGCGCACGACGCCGTGGAAAACACCAAAGATGAAGTCGATCACGCTAAGAAAGCGGCGGAATAAGAGTCTGCGCTCTTCAGCCGTTTTGTAGTTTTATTGGCCCGGGCGACCGCAAGGTTGCCCGGGCTTTCTCTTCTATTGTTACTTGATCGGCTTGGCGTACGCGCTCAGCCAAAGACTTTGGAATACTTCGCCCAGTTGTTGGCTCGCGGTTTTGTCCGAGGTTACTACACCGACTCCGCGGGATTCATAAAAGTAGCCCCGCCCAAAATTATCGGTGCCGAGCCAGAATCGTTCGCCGTCCACCAAAATGTATTTGCTGTGGATCAGGCGCGCGAATTTGATTGGTCCACCAGAAAACTCGGGAATGGAAACCGACTTTACTAACACTCCCGCCTTGGCGAGCTCTTTTAGCCCAGGTTGACCCGCTTTGCTTTTATCGACCAGCAACTGCACTTTAACTTTGCCTTTTTTGGCCACGGCAATGAGGGCGCTCTGCAGATCCGTCCAGCTCTTCTTACTTCTGAATACGCCCGTGGTGTAGTCCATGGTTTGCAACTGCACCGTTTTGGTGGCGTTCTGGATCAGTTCCAAAATATCGGTGATGGTGGGATCGACACCTTTGGGAAGGTCGCCCACGGGGGATGCTGCAAAGCGAACGTTCTGCGCTGGGGCAATGGCAGGCGTCAAAACGCGTGTAGGAGCAAACTGGAAACTGCCGGTGACTTCGCCATTTTCCCAATCGCGATCGAAAATGTTTTGGAGCGAAGTGACTACGTGCTTGTCTTGAGTGCGGATACCGGTTTCGTGGATATGCTTCAATGCACGCCAGTCGAAGTTGGCGCTGCCCAAGTACGCATCGGTTTTATTCACGATGAAAAACTTGGAGTGCTGCACGCCGCCTCCCAGCTTGCCGTAGTCGAGCAACCGGACTTCGATGTTGTCGGTGTCCGCTAAGAGTGTCTTTCCGCCAGATTCGTTCTTTAAGAAGGTTTTGTCGACGAGTAGACGAATAGCCACGCCTTTTTCGGCGGCTGCACGCAAGGCGCCCAGCACTTCTTCCATAGGTTCCCCGGCTTCGTTGCTTAGATAGAATTGCTCGATATCGATGGTGTCGCCCTTGCCGCGAGCGGAGCCGATCATTTTCACCCAGGTTTCCAACGTACCTGGAACTCCTGCGACTTCCAGTTTAGTTTCCACCGGCACTGTCAAAATCAGTTCCAGATCCGACGCCCAAAGCGCCATCGAGAAGAACAGAGCAGATAAAACGGGGAGGGTGCGTCGCAGCAAAAGCATGGGACTCCTTTATTTAAATTGGCCGCATCCTAGCGTTAGAAGTTGCAAGTGCGAAAGCGTTTATTTGATGAGGTAGTGGTATAGTATCCGGCCGAGGCTGTCGTGGAACGCATCAATACATTAGAACCGTGGGGCTGGAACGCCTACTTTGCCGAACAAGTCACTGATCTGGAACGGGCCCAATGCCAGGTCGCTCGCATTGTGGAGCCGGCGCGTGGCCTTTCCCGCGCCGTTTGTGCGGTTGGCGAGATTTGGGTGGAGCAAGCCGATGGCATTAGTCCAGCGGTAGGCGATTGGATTGTGGGGCGGTTGCGCGATCAAGGGGCTGGCGAAAAGCGCATGTCCACCGAACGGATTTTGCCGCGCTTCAATAAGGTTTCGCGAGTGGCCCCCGGCGGCCAAGGCTACGAACAAATTCTTTGCGCCAATGTCGACGCGGTTTTTATCGTGGTTGCCGTTTCACAGCAGCTGCATTTGCCGGGGGTGCAGCGCGCCCTCGAAGTCGTCCGAGAGGCGGGGATTCTGCCCGCTATCGTCGTAACCAAGGCGGACGAGGGAATCGATACCCGGTCCACCGTGGCCGAGATTGAGTCGATTGCTCAGGGGGCGGTTATTCACCTCTTAAGCGTGAAGCAACGGCGAGGACTTGAAGTCTTGCCGCCCTATTTCGAGGGCGATCGTACGGTGGTGCTGCTGGGAGCGTCCGGCGCGGGTAAATCTACACTGACCAACTACTTACTCTCCACGGAAGTAGCCAAAGTAGGGGACGTTCGCGAGGACGACCAAAAAGGTCGCCATACTACCACGGGTCGCCGCCTGCACTGCCTGCCCAGTGGTGGCATGGTGATCGACTCCCCTGGAATTCGGGAAATTCAAAAGTGGGAAGGGGGTGAATATGCCCCCAAGTCGAAGAAAAAAACTAAGCCCAAGTCGATTAAAAATTCCCGCAGCCGGCGCGCCTCCCAAGAGGAAGACTAACTCGGGGGCCAAGCACATTTATACAAATTGGTAATGCGGTATTGGTGCGTCCAAAAAAAAGCGAACAATCTCAGAAGTTAAGCATAGTGCTCAGCTTGATGGGCGATTCTCTGGGTTGCGGTAACTTCGACTGCAGGCTATCCCCTCGCACCGATGCGATTTATTGTCTTCACGCACACGACCTTCATAGCGTTCGCGCTCTTCGCCGTTCGATCCCAAGCGGAAGTTACGGTACAGGAACGTGCTAGTTTTTGGGCGGCAATGCAGATTCAGTACGCTGCCGATCCCCAAACGATCTACGATGATGGAGTCACTGAGCCGCCTGCTTATCCAGTTTTTCTAGTACCCAACGAGGACGCCTATTTGTCGTTGGCCCTGACGAAGAGCGCTGGAAGTTTGCAAGTCGGTTTTGGCTCGACGATCCATTTCAGTCTAGCTGCTGCTCTCCGGCCCAAGGTAATTATTATTGCGGATGAGTCGCTAGAAGCCCAGGCTATGGTTTCAAGCTTCTATCGACCGCTGTTTATGGCATCCGAAACCCCCGAGCAGTTTGTTGCTCACTTGGGCGGAGTCGATATACATCGGCGGGAAAATACCCAGAGCATTTTGGATCGATTGATCATTGGAGAGTTTCCAACGGTGAGGGCCGTGGAAGAATTGAAAGAAAAACTAGCCCAATTGGAAAGTCAGGGGCTAGTTACTGCGCTTGATATTCGATTTGTCGATTACGTTTTGCGAGAGCAGGGACGCCCATTCCCGAGCACTCTCCCTCTGTCTGGCTCCCAAGCGCAAGTTTCAATCTTTAGAAACGCGCATGAGGTGTCCACCATTGCGCATCGTTTTGCTGAGCAAGCCTCTTGTCAGCTCGCCGAAAAGTGTGGAGGCTTCTCGTTTCTGACCCCGGAGGGTTTTGCTGCTGTCCGCAAACTCTTTCTAGGTAATCGAGTTTTTTACGCCAAAGGGGCTGCTGAAAATCCTGAGTTGTGGAAGGCGATTGCCGATTTCTCTCGTCGAGCGCACAAAAAAATTTCTGGCGTTTACCTAGCTAACCCCGTCGACGCCACGGGGCCGTCGGGCGACAAGGTGATGATGGCCGCGAGGCAAGGGCTGGGGCGCCGTAGCCCTAACAAACTGAATATTTACTTTGCGCCACCCGTACGGCCCTGCTTCCAGTCTGTTGCTCAAATGGGTTTCCGACCGTGATAAAATAGGAGGATGAAGCTCAGACGCTTTGGACTCCTGTATTCGTTTGTATTAGTCGTTCTTTGCTGCGTTGCGCAGGGCGAGGTGACGGTTCAGGAGCGGGATGCTTTCTGGAAGGCCATGCAAGCCCAATACAACGCCAATCCCCAAGTGATTTATAACGATGGGGTGGAAGCCGTTCCAGATTACCCCGCTTTCTTGGTTTCGAACGAAGCGAGTTATGGGGGCCTAAACCCGCCAGCGGGGGGCGCCTCCCTTCAGGTAGGGTTTGCGACTACCATGAATTTTAACATTGCGGCCGCGCGGCGGCCCAAGATTCTTTTGATCGCTGACCAATCCCTGGAAGCCCAAGCGATGGTTTCGAGTTTCTATCGTTCCTTGTTTTTGGTTTCTGACACCCCTGCGGAATTTGTCGCCAATTTAGGCGGTCTCGTACTTAATCCGCGCGAAAATGCTCAAAGCGTTTTAACGCGAATTGAGAATGGCGAAACGCCGAGCATCAAAGCTATTGAAGACCTTAAGGTCAAACTGCAAGCCCTCAAAACGTCAGGCAAGGTCACTGACCTCGATATCCAGTTGGTGGAAAATGTCCTAAGGGAGCAAGGGCGTGGTTTTGGCAGCCGGCCAAACCTGAACGGGCAGGTGTCTATCTTTCGAAATGCCAAGAATGCCTCCTCGCTCGCTCGCGAGTTTGCGTATCTTTACAATATAAACCGCCACGAAAATGCCATTCGCAGAGCGATCGGAGAAGGCGTTGGCAGCATCCAGAGTTGGATTTCTTCATCGTTCGAAGGTGGGCCGATGAGTTTTGACGACCAGCATATACGCGAGCAGGAGGATCAGATTGTGCAAGATTTGGGAACTCGGATGGAGCGCCTTTCGTTTCTGCACGAAGAGGGATTCAAAGCGGTTAAAAAATTATATGCCGGCGATAGAGTGTTTTACGCCAAGGGGTCCGCGGAGAAACCCGAGCTATGGAAGGGCATAGCTGAATTTTCTCGTCAGAAACGTAAAAATATTTCCGATCTGTATTTGTCCAATATCATTCCGGTTATGGGGAGGCAGGGAGGCCAGGTTGTTCACGCGGCAAATGAGGGGCTGGGGTCACGCAAGCCTAAAGAGTTTATTGTATATGCGGCACCACTCGATACGCGCGATAAATTTATCGCCGGGAAAACGGAGTTTTCACCCGGTTCTGGGGCAGGACTCGAATACTCCACCCCACCCATCGAGGTTTGCGTTAGAGCCTACAATGCTCTGGGGCAACCCATTACGTATTAGTCGCCCAGCAATGCCAAAAGATCGTCCTTGGTTAGGCTAGCGCTGGTCGCTCCCGACAACGCATTGGCGGCGGCTTTGCGTTTTGCTTCTTGGAGCGCCAGGATTTTTTCTTCGACAGTATCCCGCGCTACTAGTCGGTGAATGAATACCGGCCGGTCTTGGCCGATGCGGTGAGCCCGATCGGCAGCCTGATCTTCCGCGGCCGGGTTCCACCACGGATCGAGCAAGAACACGTGATCCGCCGCGGTTAAGTTTAAACCCACGCCACCCGCTTTTAGAGTCATCAACAAAACCGGTGGGCCACCGGCGCTCTGGAATTCTTGCACAATTTTGGCGCGGGTATCGGCAGGGGTAGATCCATCTAGTCGCAAATAGGAAATCTTATCGGCTTTCAGTCCCGGCTCGACCAAATCCAAAAATCCAGTCCACTGCGAAAATACGAGTGCCTTATGGCCCTCGTCGACAGATTCCTGCAGCTTGTCACGCAGCAAGCGCAGCTTCGAAGAGTCGGGGGCCGTCCGACCCGGTAGTAACCCTGGGTGGCAGGCGGCTTGGCGCAAGCGCAAAAGCGCTTCTAATGCGGCCAATACGCTGCCGGCCTGCAGTTGCTCCACGACTTCTTTGCGGGTGGCGGCGAGCACCGAAGTGTACAAGGTTCGCTCGGCGTCGTCTAAATCGCAGTTCAGAACGAGCTCGGTCCGGGCTGGTAGCTCCGGCGCGACTTCCTTTTTCAATCGCCGCAATACAAAGGGTTTTATCTTCTGGTGTAGTGTATCGAGTCGCTTGGAGAAACCGCGGCGACCACCCAGCAACCCGGGGTTGAGAAAGTGAAAAAGACTCCAGAGATCTTCCACACGGTTTTCCACAGGAGTTCCGGTGAGGGCTACTCGAAAGCCGGCTTTCAGTTCAAACGCACTTTGAGCCGACTGGCTTTCGGGGTTCTTGATGTTTTGGGCTTCATCTAAAACTACCGTGTCCCATTGAATGGCGCTCAGCGAGGCAATATCGCGGCGTAAAAGAGCGTAGCTGGTAAGCGTCACGTCGGCGTTTTTGTCCAGTTCCCGCTCGCTTCCGTGGTAGATCGCCACTTTCACTTTGGGACGAAAGCGATTGATTTCGCTCTTCCAATTGGGTAGCACGCTGGTAGGCGCCACAATCAGCGACTTTCCTTCCAAGACACAGAGCGCCTGGAGCGTTTTCCCCAAGCCCATATCGTCGGCCAATAAAGCGCCCAGGCTCTGAGTTTTCAAAAACTGCAGCCAATCCACTCCGTGCTTTTGGTAAGAGCGCAATTCGGCGTTGAGATCTTTGGGCAGCTTGGCCTCAGGGATTTTGTCAAAACCCTGCACGGTGTTGCGCAAGGTCGATAGATCCGCGGGATAGGGCGTGTCGAGGGCTTCGCACAGTCGAGCCAACTCGGGACGCGCAAACATCGGCAACCGGCCCTTGCGATCGCGTAAATCGAGTAGATCCAGTATCGTGTGTCCGTGCGCATCCAACCAAGCTTTTGGGATCGGCGCCCAGCCGCCTTCTAACAAGGGAACGCGTTCCATCCCCTCCTGCCAGGCGCGGAACACCCGCGCAGGGTCGGCACTGCCGCCACCGGATCCGGTGCTAAAACGTACTTCGAAAGTATCGGAGCCGACAGATAGTTCTGCCTCCAACTCCGCCTTACGGCGGAAGGCAGCCAAAGAATCCCCCACTACGGTGATATTGAGGTTTTCCAATTTTTGGGCCATGGCCACCGCGCGTTCGGCGACAAAATCCGCTCGCCGACCCATCGACAAACCAATTTGCGAATTAAAGGTCGCAATCAGGCGCCGCTCCGAGGCTAGGTCCCTTTCGGGAACTTTCTCGCTCTCGCCCAAGAGGGTAAGATTGGGACCGTCGACACGGGCATACGGAGGATCTCCGTACACAATCAGCGGCAAAATACTCAAAACTTCTCGGCTGCCGGAGGTGTGCACGATAACGCGCGG
>CAZBJE010000079.1:0-10519 GCA_964492125.1 uncultured Pseudobdellovibrionaceae bacterium
GCTCCCAATGGCTCTAGCAGCTACGCAGAGAAAAGTTTTAAGATCGATTTCGAAATGGCTTTTTTGGCCACCTCTGGATGCATTCAAACGCACAGAAAAGCCCGTGGTAGCTTTCTCTAATTGAAGAGGAGTACAGCCATGAACCAAAATATCTCGCTCCATGAAAGAGCAGTCCAAGCCGCCCTCTGTTTTAAGAGATCCGACGCGGAACTTCTAGGAATTCTTATCGAAGTAGATCAGGCCAGAGAGTATGAGCGGCAGGGTTACACCAGTTTGTTTCTCTACTGCACCCAGTGCCTGAAGCTTTCCGAAAGCCATGCGCAAGCGTTAAGCAGTGTCGCGAAGAAGAGTCGTGAAGTTCCTGAATTGAAAGCCAAGATCGACGAAGGTGAAATCCATCTCTCCAATGCGCGCCGGATCGTCAGTGTCATTAATGGCGAAAACAAAGAGGCATGGCTTTCTAAGGCGTCTGCTCTTTCGCAAAGAGATCTAGAGCGGGAAGTGGTGAGGGAGAAACCTTTGGCGGCTTCGGGCAACGAAAGAATTCGTCCGCTGAGCGAAGCCTTGAGTGAATTGCGGGTCTTCTTAACTCCCGCTCAGGAAGAAAAGCTCAGGCGGGTGAAGGATGTGGTCGCGCAGAAACGGCGGGAGAACTTAAGTTTGGCCAGTACACTGGAAGCTGTTTTCGATGATTTCATCAAGCGCCATGATCCGGTTGCACGCGCTGAGAGATCCGAGGCGGCTCAGGCACCTTGCCCGGGCAAGGTAGAAGTCCCTGCAATGGTGCATGGTAAAAGAACCACCCGGCCGGCCGCGGTAACCCATGCAGTGAATCTTCGGGACCAAGGCCAGTGTACGCACACCCTTCCAAACGGTAAGAGATGCGAGCAGCGGCGTTGGGTGGAACAGCACCACCTAATCCACGTCGCTAATGGCGGAGTGCATGCGGCGGGAAATCTCACGACCCTATGTAGTGCGCACCATAGGGCTCGACACCAGGCCATTCATCCTAGAAGAGGGTTTGCTTCCAACGGAAGCCTAACGCAGTAACCCCACGATTTTACGGACGGGGGCTTTCACACGGCTGTCTTTTGCCCCTCCCCGCGATTCATGCCTAGGAAAAGAGAAAGGCGGTAGACCAAGCCTTTCCAATATTCCGCGCCTGTCTTCCAGAAGAAATGCAGCCCATAGACCCCCGAAAAAGTGGAGGCTACGCTGTAAGGAATGATCTCCCACTGCGGGAAGACGCTGCGGAAAACCGCGAGCGACCGGCCCATATGGTAGTCCGAGGTGACCAACAGGATCCGCCCCACCGGCCGGTCTTTCATGACCTCCCGGGAGAAAAGCGCGTTTTCCACGGTGGACGACGACTTGGACTCGAGCGTGATTTTCTTCCAGATTGCCCGCAAATTGGCCGACGAAGCCCCCTGTTGGTTAACCAGATCGGTTAACCCCACCCCTTTGGCGGCACCCGAGATAATGAGTTCCGCACTCCCCCGCACCCGCAACAGCTCCAATGAGCGAGGAATGCGGCCCATATCGCCTGTCAGCACCACGATGACCTCATGGGTGTCTGGAGGGGCGGTGAGCTGCTCGACCCCCGCCAGGGCCCTTTCATGGAAAAAATGGTAGGTAGAGAGGAAGCGGAAAAAATCCCAAGATAGGGCCAACGGCAAAATCCACAGGCATAGCCAGGCAAAACGCCACGGGCTTTCCGGAGGGGCCGGCGGGGTCGGATTGGGGGATTCAGTGGGCGATCCGCTCATCTAATAAGGCTAACCGACGGGCGAAGGGAAAGTAAGTCGAGAGTAGAGACTCCGAGAAGCCCTTACTTTCCCACCCATTACCCGGATTTCCCTTGAATTTTCCGTCGTTCCCCCATAAAAACTCTCTTTTGACCTGAGGGTGATCTGTGGCACGGCGATGTGTATTCTGTGAAAAAATGCCGGTAGTGGCGAACCGAGTGAGTCACTCCAATATCAAGACCAAGACGCGCAATTTCCCCAACCTTCAACGGGTGCGGGTGAGCTTGAGCGGTATCAACCAACGCGCATACGTTTGCACTCGTTGCTTGCGCACCGGTCTTGCGACCAAACCGAAAGTAAATCGGTTGATGGTGAAGAAGACCGAAGCGACCGCGACTGCCGCCGCTTCTGCTCCGCAAGACGTTACCGTCTAAACCTTTTCGTTTCACCTCTGAAACGCTGCGTCGCAAATCTGGTGCATCGGCCGATTTGGCTGTGCGTAAGAACCGCGTGATTCTTTTCTGGCATGCCTTGCAAGGAGGGCTTCCAACTGGAGGCTACTCATGCAGCAAAATCTCATCGCCGGAATCTCGCGTGTGTTTCGTAAACTTCTCGAAACGGTCGACGAGTATGCCCGTACACCTTGGCCTGTTCTGATTCTGGGAGAAACGGGCGTCGGTAAGGAACTCATTGCTCGACGACTGCATGAACGTTCCTCGGTTTCGGGCAGACCTTTTCTGCCGATCAATTGTGGTGCTCTGCCTCCCTCTCTTTTTGAAAGCGAATTATTTGGTTACGAACGCGGCGCTTTTTCGGGGGCGCTTCAAAGCCAAAAGGGGCTTATCCGTTCCGCCGCGGGCGGCACTCTTTTTCTCGACGAGATCGGTGAACTCGAAACCGGTTTGCAATCCAAATTACTTCGCTGGTTGGATTCCGGCGAAGTGCGCGCGGTGGGTGCCACGCGCCTCGAACAAGCCCCGGCACGTTTGGTGGCGGCCACTCATGTGGACCTGCCTCGCGCAGTGGCTGAGGGGTCCTTCCGCTTAGATCTCTTGGAACGCTTAGGCGTTCTCACTCTGCGGGTGCCGCCCCTGCGCGAGCGCGCCGAAGACATTGCCGCTCTGGCGGTGGCCTTTTTGGCGCAGCACGCCGCTCGGTATGAGCCGGTCGATTTGGAAATGCTGACCCACTCCTCTTGGCCGGGTAATGTACGTCAGTTGCGCAACGTGCTTCTGCGTGCGGTGGCACGAGGCCGAGGTGTGTTGACCCGCTCTCTACTGGCTGAAATATTGCGCGAAGAAGAAGAACTCTCGGTGCGACTGAAGGAATCAAATCGTGATATCTTGGACAGCCCTTTGGCGGAGGTGGAAAAGCGTGTCATCATCAACCGCATTCACCGTTGCCAGGGAAACAAGAAACGGGCCGCGAAAGAGTTGGGCATTGCGAAATCGACGTTGCACGAAAAAATCCGCAAATGGAAAGTGGAGCCAGACACCGATAGTTTTGGCCCTGCTCTTTTGCGCGGCTAATGCTTGGTCCGAACCGCCGGTGCGGCGCACTTGGTATTTCGAGCAGCTTGCTCAGGTTCCGGAACCCTCCGCTATCGAACAAACCCGCCACCAATTTGGGGCGGTCGGCCTTACGTACGGGGATGCGATTGCGGCAAAAGGCTATGCGCTGGTGGACCTGAAACTTTTCGAAGTGGGCGTCGCTGGAGCCAGTCGTTTTTTTGGGCAGCTTGGCCCCGAGGGCATTGCACTGGCGAGTACCTTGGCGCCTGAGTACCGCAACGTGGCGTTGGAGATTGCGCGCTACCGGGTGAACCCCAATGGTATCCACGGGCGTCTCTCTCTGGCTGTTCTGCCGTTTTTTCCAAACGGTGTGAGTTACTGGAAGTTTGGTCTATCGACAGGTCTTTTGCCGACAGCCGATGTGCCGTACGAGTTTCGACTCAACCTCGCTTTCTTGCTCTCGTTCAACAAGTCGAACGATTTTTCCGTAGTGACCGCAGAAACCTGGCGCAATTTTTACTTGGGCGGTCAGAGGGTTTTGCAGGTTGGTGGGTTTTTTACCTGGGGACAAGCCGTTCGCGTGGCGGATGCGACAGTGGTCCACGAGTACATCCTTTTCTCGCTCGGGCCTTCGTTGGTTTTTAAAAGTTCCTTGGGGCGGATCTCGGCAGGCGTTCCTATTCGGGTATGGATCGATAAAACCGGTTCTGGCAGCTTTCTAAGCGACTTCGCAACCCCTGCATTCACACTGGGTTGGCAGACCTTTCTGTTTTAGAAACTCCCCTTTAGTGGGAAGTAGTGCCGAACACGCCCAATGAATCGGCGTGGGGCGTCGGTACCAGCAGCTCTTGCGTTTCTTCCGACATTTCCGTGCTGATGAAACGACGGTACGCTTCTTTGCGCGCCATCGTCTGCGGGCTTTCATCCGTCTGGTGGAACATCTCAAACGCTTCCTTGGCTTTGGAACGGAAGTCGGTGGCAGTCGTGTCGGTTTCGCCTAAGCGATCTTTTTGCTCCGCGATGAAATCACGGAAGTCTTTATAGTCTTCTTCTTTGTAGGGTGCCTTACGCGCCATCAACTCACTGATGTTTTCTTCAAACATTTTCTGAGCCATTTCCTCGGCTTTGGTCGCTTTGTCGCTCTTTTGATCCTTGCGCTTTTTGGCGGCATTAAACAGATCTGCCAAGGCCTCTTGGTTCGCTTTGGCGATGGCCAAATTTTCCCGTTGCTCAGCCGGCGAATTAAAAGTTTTGGAGAGCGCCCGCAAAGTTGGGTCGGACTTTGCTAGCACTGCCGGACCGCGGCTGCCCGCGCCAATAGCCAAAACATCTGGCATCGACGTTACCGAGCCACCGTTCCAGCTCGAGGCGCTCATGCCGGGAGAGCGGCTCACGCTTTTTGTGGTGTCGCTCGGAGCCAGACCCATGTCCGGCATTTCCCGTGCGGAAACCAACGGTGGCAAACTCGTAGTACTACCCGCTGGAGTGTTCGTGCGCGCAGTTTCGCCGGGGCCTTTGCGAATTGTTTCACCTTCGGTTTTCGCTACAACTTTATCACCGCCCGACTTATCGGCGACGCTGGAGCCCCCGCTTACGGGAGCGACGACCACGCTGTTGCTGGCGCCAGCCACTTGGCGGGCCTGGTTGGTCTGCTGCACAAGAGTGGCGTTTAGTGCTCCCGCGATTTGGGCAAGGTTCCCCAATTCGGCAAAGATGCCACCTTCGGCCACAGCCGAGCCAGTAGCTTCGCCCACCGGTTGGGCAAAGGCCGGCATCGACAGGACTAGCGCCATTACGACGTAGCTACCCGCCCAAACCCGGCGATTAAAATTTAACCCTACTTTCAGCATCTACTTCCTATTCGCCCCCATTCATCCAAGCTGCAAACACACGAAGGGCTAACGTTTGAATTGCAAGCGCAGGACCAGCAATTTACGCAGGCAAAATCCGGTCGTAGTGTGAAGGGTCTGCACGCATTCACCCAGCACACACCCGGTGCCTGGTGCTGGAACACCCAAATAGTACTGGCAACTCAATTAGTTACAGCAGTTTGCGCAAAAACGCTCCCAGAGTGGATGGTTAGTGTACGTATTCCAATGGTTTAAGGGCTTTTTTGCACTTAAGAATGACGCTCTGAAAGTCGATAGGATCTCAAATGCGAGTATCAACTACATTGCTTTTGAGTCTGTTTTTATTGGCTTCTTGCAGCTCATCTCGTCCCGTCGCCTACAAGAACGGTGTGGCGTACGAACCGGACGGCAATAATCATTGGTGCGCGAAGAAGGATGCACCTGAAGCCAAGAAATCTCGGCGCCGCTAAACCCCTACGTTCCGGTTCCGCCAAGCAGCTTACGCGCACATTCCGAAACCCGGGCCCACCGCCCAAAGAGCGACGGGACGAATGCGTTGTTCACCACGACGGTTTTCTTTTTGCTGTCGGGGAAAACAAGATCCATTCGTTTAATCCTTACTCTGGGCTGTACTGAATCAATAAAAATATAGTCCTGGTGAAAGGCCTTCGCCGGATTGAGAAAAGAAGCCGGGGAGATTATTCCGCCAAGGTGCTCGCTGCGTCCGAATGCGATATGGATCCCCAGCTTCTCATTCAAAAGCGTCGGGTCTCCAAAGTGAGAGTCGTTCGGCATGGGTTCCACTCCCAGGGATTCCAAAACCCCCGCGCCTAGTTCGGCGACGTTGCCAGCCACCGGATCGATGAAAATTTCTCGGCGCAACCGATCGCTAACACTTCCCCGGCTCAAAATTTCTACGGTGCGGTTACCCTCAATGCGGTGGAGGACGATTTCATCTCCGTGCTGAATAGGAAGAAGGCCCGTGGTGAGGCTAGGCTCGCCTTCCCGTTCCCCTTCGTAGGGCACTTTGTACGCCTCGCCGCCTGGTAGATTGGCAACCAAACCTCTCTGAAGCAAAACCCCATCGCTTGAGTGTGCCTCTCTGTAACGCAAATCAATCCGAAGCGCATAGCCAATGGAACCATCCACTTCGAAAACTAGCTCCGCACTAGAGGCCTGCGAGAGCAACTTCTTCAAAACGCTGCAGCGGAAAGCGACTTCACTCACTTTCAAATTAAACGAAGCGGTCATCGGCCGAGAAAATCCGGGAAGCGTCGCTCCCCTGAAACCTGCCTTTTTCGCTGCTGCTTTCAGGGGGGCTGTCGCTGAATACTGAGTGAGGGCCAAGACAATGTCCGCAGTGGAAATTTCGAGATCTAGCAACGCCACCGCACCCGAACTCCGTATTCGTCCCCAACTCGGAAGGTCCGCGTTGTGAACGCCCGTGGCGTCGTATTCGATGAGCTGAACATTCTTTCCCGGATAGGCTTTGGTAAGCGACGTCTCCCATTCTTGCGCGAGCAAGAGGCGATCGGCCCAAGCCTCCGGGGGAACCTCCCCACCTGGTGGAACATCCACTAGTACGACGATTTTCGTATCGCTTTTGGAAACCCCGAAGGTGCGACCGAAGAAAGTGGAAAAGTCCGCCGTGCATGGCTCAGCCACGCAGAGGAAAAAGAAAAGTCCCAGGCAAAAATAGCGCTGCATGGGGCGGACCAATACCATACACACATTTAAAGTAAATGCGGGATTGCTGCTTAGAAAAACGTGCCATACCAGGCACTTAGAAGCGCTACGCCCTAGCTCCACCCACCTCGTTCTCGAATTCAATGGAAGCGGGCCCGCCGATTTGGTAATCGTGCGCGATTATTAAAGAGGGAACCAATGTACGCACGCTTACTCGTTTTGTTTGCATTCGCAGCCTTGGCAACGGCGCCCCAGAAGGCGCACGCCTACCAGTATTGCAAAGACCTCAGCGACCGAGTGGAAACAAATTGGCCCACGGCGAGTGGCCCTCTCCCGCAAAATTACCGCTGTTTCGCCGACACTACCCGTGTTCGAGTTTACGACCGCTCCAATGACGGGGTTGAAAGACCGATTTCTAGCATCGCACCGGGAACCGTTGTACTTTCTATGGCTTATGTATTGCGTGCGGGTCAGGTGCAGATGGTCCCTTGCTGGGACTCCGTCACCAAAACGCACCATTCGCCTCGGCCGGAAAACATTCAAGCAGTTTCTATCGACGTAGGCCCCACTACTGACTATCGGTTTTATTCGTTTACGGCCCCCGAGCACCCATTCCTTGTTGAGCGAGCAGTGAGAGAGGCTCCGGAGGGGGAGCTTGACCTCATCTGGGTACCGGCAAAGGATTTGCGATTTAGCAATCTACTTGTCTCCCTCGAGAATGCTCGGTCGGGGGGAATGCCATCGTCAAAAGATCGCAGAGCGACGGCTGTGTATGGCTCTGAATTAAAACGACCCGAGTCTGCCGATTTCGCGTTAGAGGGTTCTAGGATTTCGAAAATGGTCACTTTGACGACCGAACTTACGCATACTTTCTTCGTGAAGGGCCACTATTATCCGGACGCCCGGAACGCGGGAAACTGCGCTTTCTACCTAGTACACAATAAGTTCTGATCAAGGACTACTCGCCTGGCTCAGGATCTTCGGCGGCCCGCTCGCGCGCGTCGGCATCGCCTTCTGCTTGTTCGTGGGCAGTATCGATTGCTCCCGGCTTTCTCCAATCGAGCCCGCTGAAGCGGTTCTGAGCAGCTAGCCGTCCATCAAAGCTAAACGTGACAGAAATTCCGTAGCCCGGCAGCTCGGGCCCCAGCGGGAGTAAGACTTCCAATAAGTAATGCACTTGAGCGTTTCTTGGTTCACTCGATCGCCAAAGACGAGTGGAGGCGCCCATATTGCCTCCGCCGGTCAGCGTTTTAACGTAAAGCTCATAGGCAGCACGTACCGCTGGATCCTCGTGGTACCGCTTACCCAATTCCCACGCGGCCTTAGTTTCTTCGAGTGCGGTTTCCAGAGCGGTGACCCGATTTGTTCCGCGAGCTGCGGTGATCATTTCGTCTAACGTGGCTTCCGATTCTAATTGGACGCGCGTCTTGCCCACCACCGAAACATTTTCGTAGAGCACCTCGCCAAGGCCCATGGACTCGAAACCCGTTTTCTCGGTCAGGGGTGAAAGCCGAGAGGTAAAAGAACTTTCCGTATCCAGGTGCAATTCCAAAGTTTCAGTAGTCGTGATCCCGTCAAAACCGTAAGCCGTTTTCACAGCGTTCGCGAGCCCGATCTGGGCTTGCCATAAGTCCTCGGCATGGTTGGACTGGAGGTCGATCTGGCGTTTGAAGTCCTCGTCTGATGAATCCATCGCCCAAACATGGTGGCGTCGCGGATCCTGATCACTGACGACCACGATGCGATCCGGGCCCAAAGCGCCTCCCGGCACCGCCCAGAGGGTTCCGTAGCTGATTCCGGTTAGGTGCCGGATGCCATTTCTATCGGGACCGGACTCAGGTCCGGAAATCAGATCGATGGCCGTCATTCCATTGTCCTGCCTTTCCCGCCTGTGTCTACGGGAAACAACCGTGACGGGAGAGTTCCGTGAGCGGACTGAGTCCCCCTGCTTCAGGCGATAAGCCATTCGGAAACCAGAGGCACTCTGCGAAACGATCACGCTACAAGCGACCTTTCCCTCTTCCCCGGCGGAATAGGCAAGGTAGGGGGCCGAAAATACCAGTAAAGATAAAGTAATGAAGCGCAACACGGAAACCTCCCGCTAAGCCAATGCCGTGCCATACACTGGAGATGGAAGGGGTGCAAGGATCTGTCAGGCCTGAGGAAGTTTGGCGAACAAGGATACCATTTCGACCGCCGTGTCCACGGCATCTCGGCCCTTGTGGCCATGGCGACCGCCCACCCGGTCTTGGGCTTGCTCATCGTCTTCGGTGGTCAGTACGCCGAAAATAACGGGTACGTCATACTGCAAACTCACTTGCAGGCACCCATCCGTCACGCTCTTGCAGACGTAGTCGTAATGAGTGGTTTCACCGCGGATTACTGCACCTAAAGCGACAATCGCTTGAAAAAGTCCCGGTTGCGCCAAGCGCTGGGCAGCGAGCGGAATCTCGACCGCGCCCGGAACGTGGACGACCGTGACTTGATTTTCAGTAAATCCCAGTTCCACGCAACGCGTGCGCGCACCGTCTAAAAGCTTGGAGGTAATCTCTTCATTGAATCGGCTCACCACTATCGCAATCGGAAAGGTGGTGGGAGTGTTTTGTCCGCTCAGTACCGGCATTCTTCCTCAAAACGTAAGTAGGTGTCCTAATTTTTCGCGTTTGGTCCGTAGGTACTCGATGTTATTTCCCTGCGGTTCGATTTCGATTGGCACTCGCTCCACGATTTCCAACCCGAACCCGGCCAGGCCGTAAATCTTGCGGGGGTTGTTGGTGAGCAGGCGCATTTGAGTCACACCCAAGGCGCGTAAAATCTGAGAACCTATCCCGTAATCGCGGTGGTCTTCTTTGAAGCCGAGATCGTGATTGGCCTGCACGGTGTCGCGCCCCTTATCTTGCAAAGCGTAAGCGCGGATTTTATTGGCGAGCCCGATCCCGCGGCCCTCTTGTCGCATATAAAGCAAAATTCCGCCCTCTTCACCAATGCGTCGAAGCGAAGCATCCAGTTGCGCACCGCAATCGCAACGGGAGGAACCGAAAGTGTCGCCCGTTAGGCATTCCGAATGCGCGCGCACCAAGACCGGTGTCTCGTTCGAAATATCGCCCGAGCGCAGTACAACATGCTGAGTGCCGTCGACTTTGCTCTGGAATACGTCGATTTCGAATTGGCCGAATTCTTCCAGCGGTAGTTGGGCCGTGGCGATACGTTCCACCAAGGATTCGGTGCGAGTACGGTAGGCGATCAACTCGCTGATAGAAACAATTCGCAAACCGTGTTGCTCCGCAAACGGAATAATGTCGGGCAAACGCGACATGGTTCCATCTTCGTTCATGATTTCACAAATAACCGCCGAGGGGCGCAATCCTGCCAAACGCGCCAAATCCACGCCACCTTCGGTGTGCCCAGCCCGCACCAAAACGCCGCCCTCGCGCGCGCGCACCGGGAAAATATGCCCTGGCATCACGACGTCTTCCGGACCGCTGGTGCTGCTGGTGGCGACTTGAATCGTGCGGGCACGATCTGCGGCGGAAATACCCGTGGTCACGCCGGTGGCGGCTTCAATCGAAACGGTAAAAGCGGTACTCAAGTGGGAAGTATTTTTCTTCACCATCTGCGGGATGTTCAAACGTTCGAGATCCTCGCCCGCCATGGCTAGGCAGATCAAGCCCCGCGCGTGCTTAGCCATGAAGTTGATGGCCTCGGGAGTGACCTTTTCTCCTGCGAG
>CAZBJE010000080.1:0-10260 GCA_964492125.1 uncultured Pseudobdellovibrionaceae bacterium
CAGTGCAGGTGGTTTTCCCGGCATCGATGTGAGCGACAATGCCAATATTGCGGAGCTTTTTAAGTTCTGTTTTGATGGGTTCGGCCATGATGCATTACCAACGGTAGTGGGCGAAGGCTTTGTTAGCTTCGGCCATGCGATGTACGTCTTCGCGTTTTTTAACAGCTTCGCCACGGTTCTCGGCAGCTTCAAAAAGCTCGGCGGCGAGTTTTTCCACCATGGATTGGCCACGGCGGTTTTGCGCGAAAGTGGTGATCCAACGCAAGCCCAAGGCATTGCGGCGTTCCGGACGCACTTCGACGGGTACCTGGTAGGTCGAGCCCCCGACGCGCCGGCTTTTTACTTCCAAAGCAGGGCGGACGTTGGAGAGGGCTTTCTTGAAAACCTTCATCGGATCATCCTTCGTCTTTTGGTGGATGATCTCGAGCGCGCCGTACACGATCTTCTCGGCGGTGCTCTTTTTGCCATCGCTCATTATGGTGTTAATGAACTTGGTCACAATCTTTTCGTTGTACTTCGAATCCGGAACGACATCCCGGTGGTGAGCTACATTTCCTCTGCGTGGCATCTATTTATTTCCCTGCTTTGGCGCCGTATTTCGAGCGGCTTTGTTTACGTTTTTCGACGCCGGTGGTGTCTAGCGAACCACGGACGATGTGATAGCGAACACCCGGAAGATCCTTCACGCGGCCACCGCGAACGAGGACAACGGAGTGCTCTTGAAGGTTGTGGCCTTCACCCGGGATGTACGACGTGATTTCGTATCCGTTAGTCAGGCGAACACGCGCCACTTTGCGAAGCGCCGAGTTGGGCTTCTTAGGAGTGGTGGTGTAAACGCGCACACAAACTCCGCGCCGTTGCGGGCACGCAGTGAGCGCTGGAGACTTTGTCTTATTGCGGACCCGATCCCGGCCCTGACGAACGAGTTGATTAATTGTCGGCATTTGCGGCCTATCTCAAACGGTAAAATCTTCGGTCGGTTTTCACCATGGACCGAAGCAGGAGACGTTCCCCTGTGTTTAATAAACTAAGGACTGGTAACAAAAGGCATTTTTGAAGTCAAACGCTTTTTGTTCCGTTTGCTGCGCTGAATCGGTCTGCAGAGCCTTACCTATCAAGGCTCTGCGAGGGTCTCGTCCAAAAGTTGAAAAGAGACCTCAGCATGTTAGTGTCGTCCGCATGTCACAGACAACTCGAGTCCGATTCGCTCCCTCTCCGACAGGTTTCCTTCATATCGGAGGAGCGCGTACCGCATTGTTTAACTGGTTGTTCGCCAAAGCGACAGGGGGAAAATTTCTTCTTCGCATTGAGGACACAGATACTGAGCGATCGGAGGCCCGATTTACCGAAGATATCCTCGGATCCTTGAAATGGATGGGGATCGAATACGACGAACCGCTCGTTCACCAGAGTGCGCGTTTCGACCTATATAAGGAGACGGCAGAGGATCTCATCGCTAAGAACCTGGCCTACCGTTGCGATTGCAGTCCCGCTCAGTTGGACGCGATCCGGGCAAAATGCACCGCCGAAAAGCGGCCATTTCGGTATCCTGGGCTTTGCCGGGACAAGAAACTCACGACTCCAGGCACCGTTGTCCGCATTCGCGTGCCCAGCGCGGGCGAAACCTCTTTTACGGACGTGATCCGGGGCCCCATCACCTTTAGACATTCTGAATTGGATGATTGGGTGATTTTGCGGGGGAACGGCAGCCCTACCTACAATTTCTGCGTGGTGATTGATGATCACGCCATGGCCATTACGCACGTCTTGCGCGGGGAAGACCACATTAACAACACCCCCAAGCAAATCTTGCTGTACCAAACCCTGGGTTTTGAAGTCCCCAAGTTTGCTCACTTGCCCATGATTTTGGGCGCGGATCGCTCCAAACTGAGCAAACGGCACGGTGCCGCTTCTACATTAGAGTACCGGGCAATGGGTTTTCTCCCGATTGCGCTGATTAACTTCCTGGTGCGTCTGGGCTGGAGTCACGGGGATCAGGAGATTTTCACCATTGAAGAGCTGAAGAAGGTCTTCAACATCGAGCATATCGGCAAGGCCAACGCGGTATTTAGCCTCGAAAAACTCACCTGGATGGGTGGGAAAATGATGGAAATCGTGCCCGCGTCGGAGCTGTACGACTACCTATATAAGTATTTCCAGCCTTCGTTGGGGTTCCTGGAAGGTCTGCCCCGGCCTACGGTGGAAGCGGGCATCGGCATCATTCAAGGCAAGGTAAAGAACGTTTTGGATTTGGTTGAGCAGCTGGGTTGCCTTTTTGGCCCTGATCCGGCGTTCGATCTCACTACCCTGAAGGCAGGCGAGGCGCCCACGATGCGCGCCCTGTTAGTGGATGCTATCCCCCATTTAGAAGCGTCGGACTTCACCAAAGAAGACCTGGAGCCGCGGCTGCGGGCTTTGGCGGCGGAGAAGGGCATCAAGCTCATACCTATTGCCCAAGCAGTGCGCTTTGGCGTGACCGGCGGCAAGGTGAGCCCTGGCTTGTTTGAGATGCTGGCTCTCCAAGGCAAAGAACGGGTTTTGCGTCGGGTGAAGGCCGCTCTTCTCGCGCTCGAGTCCAAATGACCAGTAAACCGCTCATCATCCGCGACGAAATCCATGGGGATATCAGCCTCGGGCCGGTGATCCGGGCGGTGGTCGACCACGCGAGCTTCCAGCGGTTGCGCTACATTAAACAACTAGGTTTGGCGGAGTACGTTTTTCCGTGCGCCACCCATACTCGCTTTCAACATTCCATGGGGGCGGCCTACCTGGCGCGCCAATATTTTGAGAGCTTGGTAGAGACCTGGCCGGAGTGGGAATTTCAGTTCCAGGGCAAGGTAGGGCAAACCGAATTCCTGGTCGACGAAACTCGGGCCTGTGTGGCGTCGGTGGCAGAGCACCCCGAGTCGCGGGAGTTTTGGGCTGATGTCGTGGCTTTGGCCGGCTTGCTCCACGACGTAGGGCATGGCCCTTGGAGTCACACTTTCGAATACCTGAATTTGCCCCAAAATTTTGATGATCGCATTGGGCTGATCGCGGGCAGTATTCGGCGGTATTTCGACGAAGGTTCCAAAGCGGGTTCCGCCATCCACCACGAGGATGTGTCGGTTCTCTATGTGCACCGCATTTTGCGCGACCTAGAAGAAACCGGCCAAGTGGTTGGGGCCACGCGCTTCTTCTTGCCGGTTTCGATTTTGATCAACAAACGCATGCTGGCCGGCAACCTGCGATCGGATGTTCGCACCGAGCTCGAAGCCCTCTTGAAAAAGCAGGGCATACGCGGCGGGTTGTCGATGTTACGTCTCCTGTCCCCTTTAATTTCCGGGCCCTTTGACGTCGATAGAGCGGATTATATTCAGCGCGACGGCCGCAATTGTGGCGTGCCGCTGGGTGGAATCGAGTGGCGTCGTATTGTGCGCAAAGTGATGCCTTGTTTGGCCGTGCACGAGAACGATCGGGGCGAGCCTAGCGACGTGGTTTTGGTTTCCAACCTGAAAAACCAGCACGTTTTGGATGATTTCATCTTCAGTCTTTTTCAAATGTACGCCCAGGTTTATCTCCACCCCAAAATCGTAGCTTTTGAGGACCAGGTTCGGCGCGAGCTCGACGAAAAAGTCCCCAAGCAGGGAAAGCCTACGGTTACATTTGCGGTGCATGAGGGCTTGAGCGACGAAGCGTTTCGTCTTTGGTTGGAAAAGGAATTCGGCGCGATGGAGATCCGCAAAACCCTGTTCCGCCAACCGGGGTATCGATTTCAGGTACTGGGGCTGCCCGATGGCCGTGGCCGGGAAGCCGGCTTGCAGCACGAAGGCTACCGCTGCGTAGAGACCCAGGACCGGCCCATGTTAAAAGACGCAGCGGGGGTCTTTCTCTTTTCCCCCGGCGGCAGCGGCAAAGGGGGGCAACCGGTGGTTTTGCCTTGGAAGGTCGCCTCTCCCATCGCGGAGGTTTTTCACTCCATCCACCATTCTTCGGAAATTTGGATCCGTCCGGAGCCGTAAACTCCTGCTAAGGCTATTCGCCGCGCTTTTTGACAGGGGGGCGTGCCGACCTAAGACTCCCAGATTGGGTCGCACTGTGCGGTCCTTTTTCAGGAGTTTTCATGAAACAGTTCATTGTTCTTTCTGCCCTTGCGGCAACATCGGTTTTCGCGGCTTCGCCCGTGCTAACCAAGGTTACTTCCAATGGCCCGGTTTCCCCTTTCTACCAGCACCGCACCACCTGCAAAGTGTTTGCGAACAAAATTGAAATCACCCACCAGGCCGGCGGGGTAACGGCGGTTACATCGACGCCCGTCACGCTTTCCAACAACGTGGAAAAATTGATCGGCGAAGCCAGCACCGGCAAAATCACCCACGGCAAGCCGCCAGTGGGCGGGCCTGTCACGACTTGGTCGGCCAATCATTCCGCGCGCGGCGGGATCGCCGAAGTGGCCTTGAAAGCGGAAGGCGGCGTGATCACTCAGAATGATTCAGAATCGGTCCATCCCTTGGTGAACCTCTTGGATTTGCTCTGCAAATAGCAAATGGCCGGGCGGGTCTCTCGCCCGGCTACTTGACTTGAAGCTGGCCCATCCATTAAGACTCCCGCGCAAAAGGAGTCTTCATGAAAATGTCGCTGATCGCTTGCGTTCTGGGTGTTTGTTTGACCGCTGGCGCTCGTCCGCTGCTGGTGCTCGAGTCTTCCAACGGCGTCCGCAATCCGGCCGTGGGGAAACGCAGCCTCTGTGAAATTTACTGGGACAAGATAGTAATAACCCACGCAGCCGGGCTGGCCGACTCGCAAAGCACCTTCCCCATTCGCTTGGGCGCGCAGGTGCCGGAATTGATGCGGCAGGCGGCGGCGGGCAAGGTGACAGCCGCTCCCGTGCAAGCCTTCAGCAGCGCCGAATCCAGTACCTATCAGGTGCGTGGGGATGATGACGAGATGGTGGTTTTGTTGAAAACCGGCGGATCTGGTTCCCAAAACAGGTCGCCGGCTGCTGCCTCGCTTATTCAGCTGCTCGACATGAACTGCCGCTAGCTTCGGGGCTGTCTGCCAGTAGTGGCAGGACTTCGTCCGCTGACCCTTGTTCCAGGCTGATCTCCGGGGGGCACGCCACTTGCAAATCTGCGTTCCCCAATTGGAGGAACGTATGGAAAAGGCTGTTTGGTTTTTGGTGGCATTGGTCATGGTGGGCTGCGCGCACACCAATATTCTCCCCTATGCGAATGGGGACTTCTTAATGGTGGCAACGTCCGCGAATGAATCGGTCGCGTACGATGAAGCGATAAAACAGTCGCAAGAGTACTGCTCATCTCAAAACCGGCGTTTCGCGCTGGTGCAGCACCAAACCCAGTACCAGGGAATGGATAAAACCGCCCGTGGCGTTATCGGGGCGCTCGATTTTTTGACGGCGGGACCGCGTCGTCCCTACGGCTACGGAATGTCGACGGCCAGCAGCAACGACTACAAGGTCGAAATGACCTTTCGGTGTCTGTAGGACAGTCTGCTAAAATGGGGGGATGGAATGGATTTATCACGTCTTCTCGACCGTCGGTTTGATCTTTGCGCTCATTGACCCCCCTGGGTATGTGCCCCTGTTTTTGACCATAACGGCCAACGATAGTGAGGACGGGCGCAAGCGGATCTTGCGGCGGGCGTGCACGGCGGCGTTCGTGGTGCTCACCATTTTCACATTCGTGGGCAACTACTTGCTGAGGTTTTTCAATATTTCCATCCCGGCTTTGCAGATTTCGGGTGGGTTGATTCTCTTGGCGATTGGTTTTGAGATGCTCAACATGCTCCCACGCGGAGAGAAAACCACTCGCACGGAGCAAAGCGAGGCGTCCACCAAGGAAGATGTTTCGATCATCCCGCTCGCTATTCCGATGCTTTCTGGCCCCGCTTCGATTGTTGCGGTGATTGTGCTCGCGGCTCGGGATGTGTCGATCTACAACTACTCCGCCGTGTTAGCCTCGATTGGCTTCACGATCGGGATCACCTACTTGTCACTGCGCTATGCCGCTCGGATTCTTAACCAAATCGGAGTGACGGGGCTGCGAGTGGCCACCCGAGTGATGGGGCTATTGCTCTGCGCGATGGCGGTGCAATTCGTGATTGATGGTTACCACGCGGTGAAATAAGCGGCTGCAGTGGCGCCGTCCAGGCGCGCAGCACGCGCTGGTATTTTGCCTCGCGTTCGCTGCCTTGCTTCGCCTCTCCGTCGTAAAAAGTCCGGATCAAGGTGAGGACGTTGGAACGGAAATTCTCTCGATTGGTGTCGCTTAATTCCCATTCAGAATAGATGGTTCGGAACCAGGTCGAATAAAACGGGTCCGAGAAATCAAACTCCAGATAGCTAGGCACCAAATTGGAAAGCAGCTTGGCCAAAAGAGATTCCATTCTCTTTTGGTAAGACTCCTGGGTGTCCCAGGGGCGCGGGGCGCAGCTGTTAGTAGCGGCGCAAATTTGGTTTACCACCACACTTTCGTGATCGCGGCCTTCTTCTTCGATGGAATCCACCGCCGCTTGTGTGCCCCAGTAGATTTGTTCGTGACGGCGCTGACGCTTGCCGCGCTCTTGAGCGGGTCGGCCTCCGTCGGCGGAGTACGAGGCCCGCCGTAGTTTGGCCAAAGGAACTTCAATCTTAGAAGCGCCCGAGTGGGTAATTGCCATTGCGCCCAGAAGAGTGAGCAGCGAAGACGCAGCGGCGGCGGCCATGGACTCGGTGTGCAGTGTCACCCACACGCTGAGGGTGGTGTACAGGACCAGCGAGCCGCCGAAGATTAAATTACTGCGCCAGCTGGATTTGCGGGGCGGGTTTTCATCGAGTACTTCGTGCGTGATTTCGAGCAAGGCGTCTGCAAGCTGTTGGTCGCTGCACGACGCTGGCTCGGGGCAGGCATGGTGTACCCGCTTGATGATTTCGGGTTGGAGCTCGTGCAAAATTCGGCGCGCCTGATCGGTGTTTTCCGGGCGGTTTTCCGAGACGTGGTCGATGGCGGTAGCGACTTTATCCAGCAGGCGGTCGGAACATGGGCGTTCGTCGCGTGCGGCGCTCGGACTAGAAGCCAGGGCGAAAAAGCCGAAGAGAGCGATGGCGATTCGGACACTAAATAAACGGCAACCTAAAGGTTCTTCCAATTCATGTTCCCCCCAAAAGCCTGAATCTGAGAATTTACATTTTCAGCCGAGGTGTGCAATTAAAAATCCGCGCGCGCCGCGCTATCTTGCATTTTTTCTGGTAGGTTCGGCTCTTCATGACCGGTGAATTTAAAATCATTCGTGGTTTAGTTCGAAAAAATCCGCGAATCGGAAAGCAAGTTATCGTCGGTATCGGCGACGACGCAGCCGTTTTGCGCCCGGGTCGTGGCCCGATGGTGGCGACAGTGGATGCGCTCGTGGAGGGTGTCCATTTTGATTTGCGTTATTGTACGGCGGCCGACGTGGGGCATCGCGCGTTGGCGGTGAATTTGAGTGATGTGGCCGCAATGGGTGCCACTCCGCGCCACGCTCTGGTGTCGATCGCAGTCCCAAAGGCGCAGGCAGAATCTTTCGTAGATGAGTTTTACCGAGGGCTTTTTCCACTGGCTCGGCGGCATGGCGTGGAGATAGTAGGCGGAAATCTTTCCCGTTCGCCGTCGGGAATTTTTGTCGATGTAACACTTTTAGGTGAAGCGGGGCAGAAGGCGGTGCTGCGTTCCGGCGCCCGTCCGGGCGATTGTGTGGCAATAGTGGGGCCGCTGGGGCACGCGGCTCTGGGGCTTTGGGCGCTGCGTAAGCTAGGGCGGATAAAAGCACTGGCTCGTTACAGTGTCTTTTGTCGGGCGCAGTTGCGCCCCACGCCGCTAGTCGAGGCGGGAAAGAAATTGGCCGGGATCGCCACGAGCTTAATTGATATAAGCGACGGTTTATCGTCGGAGCTAGCGCATCTGGCCGAAGCATCCAAGGTAGAAATCGAAATAGAACCGGTGCGGATTCCCCGCTCTTCCGCGTTTGAGCGCTCCGCCTCGGATCTCGGTTTAGCCCCCCAAGCGCTGCAGCTGATGGGAGGAGAAGACTACGCTCTGCTCTTCACCTTTCACCCCCGCGATCGGGCTAGGCTCGAGCGGCGGCTCGGGAGAACGGCCACGGTAATCGGGCGAGTTTTGGCGGGTCGACCCCGTGTCTGGCAAGTGGAAGGTACCGGTCGACGCAGGCTCGCTCCCTTGGCTTTTGATCACTTCCGCTCGCCTTGACCGCGGACGCCGTATTCAGAGACACTACCCTTCATGCGATTACGACACCTGGTACTTCTCTCGGCTTTGGTTTGCCTGCCCGCGCGTGCGGAACGTCTGCGGGTGGGTGATTGGATCGGCTCCGCGGGTCTGGGTTTTATGTCGTCGCCGGCCCTGCTGATGATTAGCCCCCACTTAGAGCGTGTGTATAAGCCAGGGATGTTCTTAGGCGGCTTGATGCAAGCCGGGTTTGGCGGGGGCGAGGCCCTGTTTACGATGACGTTTACAGTGCGTTACCACTTGGGAGAACACCCGCGATTGCGCCCTGTTTTAGAAGGCGGCGCCGGAATTGCCTCGGGAACCAAGGGATTTAGTTCCTCGTTCGGGATCGCCGTGCACATGGGTATGGGGGTCGACTACCTAATCACTCCCGATCTCGCCATCAGCTCTGTGGTGCGGGCGAACTTCGCGCCGCCGCTTTCGGGGTTTTTCCTCAGCTGGCCCGTTGCGCAGATTCGCTACCTGTTTTAATGGATTTCAACTCCCCTAGCGCATAAAGTGCGGCAGCCATGGACAAGCTAAAACGGGCCCTCGGCCTATTGGAAACGCTCAAAAAACACGGACATACGGCCTACTTCAACGGCGGCTCGGTGCGGGACCGGTTATTGGGCAAAATTCCCAAGGACTACGATATTGCCAGCTCCGCCACTCCGGATCAGGTGCAGAAAATTTTTCCGCGCACGGTCTTGGTTGGTGCGCAGTTCGGCGTGGTGGTGGTGGTCGAAGGCGGCGAGAACTTTGAGGTGGCCACCTTTCGCTCCGAGGGAAACTACCAAGATGGTCGGCACCCCGGCACGGTGGCATTTTCCACTATCGAAGAAGATGTGAAGCGCCGGGATTTTACGGTGAATGGTCTGTATTGGGATGGCTATTCGGAGAAGCCGGTGGACTTGGTGGGCGGAGAAGCCGATCTCGCCAAACAGATTATCCGCACCATAGGCGCGCCCCGCGATCGCTTCATGGAAGACCACTTGCGTCTTTTGCGGGCCGTGCGCTTTGCCGTGCAGCTTGGGTTTGAAATTGAGCCGGCTACGTTTGCTGCTGTGAAAGAGCACGCCTCCCTCATTAGCTCGGTAAGCCATGAGCGCGTACGTGATGAGCTGACCAAAATCCTCACTTCCAAGCAGCCCGCTCGCGGTATTCGTCTGCTGGATGAAACGGGGATGCTGGAAATTCTGCTGCCAGAAGTCATTACTCTCAAAGGAGTGGAACAACCCCCGCAGTACCACCCTGAAGGGGACGTATATATCCACACACTTATGCTACTGGAGCAGTTGTCGGAGGCTCCGGCCGAATTGGCCTGGGGGGCCTTACTGCATGATATCGCCAAGCCATGCACCTTTGAACGGGCTGTCGATCGTATTCGGTTCAACGGCCATGATCGGATTGGGGCGCAGATGTCCGATGTCATTTTGCGGCGGCTCGCTTTTTCCAACGACTCTCGTGAATTGATTTGCGCGTTGGTGCGCGAACACTTGAGGTTCAAGGACGCCTTCAACATGAAGGTAAGCACGCTAAAACGTTTCTTTTCACTCGATCGTTTTGACTTGCATATGGCGCTGCACAAGATCGACTGTATGGCCAGTCACAAGGATATGAGCGCCTACAACTTCTGCACGGAGAAGCTGGCCGAATTTGCCAAGGAACCACCGCCTCCGCTGCGGTTGGTCACGGGCGCGGATTTAATTGCCATGGGCTTCTCGCCTGGACCCGAATTTTCGGGGATACTACGCCATGTGGAAGATGCAATTCTGGAAGGCCACGTGAAAACGCGGGATGAAGGGTTGGAATGGGTGCGCAAGCATTTTGGGGGCAAAGCGTGAAAGTGGCCGGGGAGCTATTGGCCGGTTTTGAGGCGGGCAATCTGCGCTCGCTGAGCCGGTTGATCTCCTGGGCTGAGAACCGCGAGCCGGGAACGGAATCCGTGCTGGCTAAGCTTTTTGCCAAAGTTGGTCGGGCGAAAGTGATTGGCATCACCGGCCCCCCTGGAGCAGGTAAGAGC
>CAZBJE010000081.1:0-10174 GCA_964492125.1 uncultured Pseudobdellovibrionaceae bacterium
AAAGACTCCGCAGAACGACAAGTAGCACCCAACCAGTTGGCGCGGACGGCAATCTTCGAAAGCCGCTGATCGCGGTACTCCCGAAAGGCCGGCACCAAAGTAGAAAGCTCCTTACAGTGAAAGAGTCGCAAGCCAAATCGCTCCCAATCCCCACGCTCCCCTAAAAGCTCTCGTTAGATTAGTTTTGTGTTTGACACGATCCGCGAGCACCTTTTTCTCCCGCTTGAGAGCGAGCAATTTCCGCTGGGATATATGGCTCCCAACGGCTCTAAGAGCCACGCAGCGGAAAGTTTTAAGACCGATTTCGAAACAAGCTTTTTGGCCGCATCTCGAGGCTTTGAAACGCACCGAAAAACCAGTGGTAGCTTTCACTTATTGAAGAGGAGTACAGCCATGAACCAAAATATTTCGCTCCATGAAAGAGCAGTCCAAGCGGCCCTGTGTTTTAGGAAATGCGACGCCGAGCTTCTAGGAATTCTCATCGAGGTAGATCAGGCCAGAGAGTATGAGAAGCAGGGTTATACTAGTTTATTTCTCTATTGCACCCAGTGCCTGAAGCTTTCCGAAAGCCATGCGCAAGCGTTAAGCAGTGTCGCGAAGAAGAGTCGTGAAGTTCCTGAATTGAAAGCCAAGATCGACGAAGGTGAAATCCATCTCTCCAATGCGCGCCGGATCGTCAGTGTCATTAATGGCGAAAACAAAGAGGCATGGCTTTCTAAGGCGTCTGCTCTTTCGCAAAGAGATCTAGAGCGGGAAGTGGTGAGGGAGAAACCTTTGGCGGCTTCGGGCAACGAAAGAATTCGTCCGCTGAGCGAAGCCTTGAGTGAATTGCGTGTGTTCTTAACTCCAGTTCAGGAAGAAAAGCTCAAACGCGTGAAGGATGTGGTCGCGCAAAAGCGGCGAGAGAACTTAAGCTTGGCCAGTACACTGGAAGCTGTTTTCGATGATTTTATCAAACGCCATGACCCAGTCGCACGCGCCGAGAGGTCCGAAGCGGCTCAGGCACCTTGCCCGGGCAAAGTAGAAGCCCCCGCAATGGTGCATGGCAAAAGAACCGTCCGGCCGGCCGAGGTGACCCACGCAGTGAATCTTCGAGACCAAGGCCAGTGTACGCAAGTCCTTCCCAACGGTAAAAGATGCGAGCAGCGGCGTTGGGTGGAACAGCACCACGTGATCCAGGTGGCCAACGGAGGAGTACATGCGGCGGGAAATCTAACGACCCTTTGCAGTGCGCACCATAGGGCTCGACACCAGGCCATTCATCCTAGAAGAGGGTTTTCTTCCAACGGGGGCTAACGCGGTGTAGCCCCACGATTTTGCGGAGAGGGAATGGTAGTTCGCCGAAATTGACACCCTCACCGCGACTCGCTACCCCACTTATATATGAAGAAAGTTGCGGTAGTGCTTTGCGGGAGTGGCTTTAAGGATGGCAGCGAGATCCGCGAATCGGTCGCGGCCCTTTGGGCGCTGAGCCAGCAACCAGTAAAGGTGCAATGCTTCGCTCCGGATGGCCCCCAGGCCGACGTAGTCAATTGCCTGACCGGTGAACCCACGCGAGAATCGCGCAATATGCTGGTGGAAGCGGCCCGGATCGCCCGAGGCAGAGTGCTTCCCTTGGATCAGCTGAATACAAAGGAATTTTCCGCCATCATCCTTCCGGGTGGTTTTGGCGTGGCCAAGAATTTATGTGATTTCGCCAGCAAGGGACACAAAGGCAGCGTGCTGCCGCTGCTCCAAACCAAGCTCCAAGAATTCCATGCCGCGCATAAACCTATCGGTGCCATCTGTATCGCTCCCGCCTTGCTGGCGTTGGCTTTCGAAGGAAATGGTTTCGAACTTACCGTGGGGCCCACCAGCGAAGCGTCGCAGGAAATCGAGAAGCTCGGCCATAAACATATCGTGAAAAAAGCCGACGAGTGCCATCTCGATTTGGTGCACCGCATTGTAACCACTCCTGCGTACATGATCGACGACGCCGAACTCCATTTAGTCTTCAGTGGTGTTCACAAACTTGTGAACGAAGTGGTCCACCTAGCCTGATTCGTTGAATTCTTTGTTGCCGTCATCCACGGCGCACAGGTATTGTCCGTTCACAATTGAACCAGGAGCTTAGGCTTAAAGTGGATTTCGTATCCGAGAGTGCTCAGTACGTCCCGGTCCTTCTGTTGTTGGCATTAGGGATCGGCTTATGTGCCGCGATCTTCATCGTGTCGACTCTTTTGGGCCCGCGCGTTCCGCATCCCAAAAAAAATACGCCGTTTGAATGCGGCGTTCCTCCCCATGGGGACACGCACCGCCGTTTTTCCGTGCGGTTTTACCTGGTCGCGATTTTGTTTCTGCTTTTCGACGTTGAAGTCGTTTTCCTCTTTCCTTGGGCGATCGTCTTTAAGGACTTCTTAAAGGTGAATAATTTCATCGTTTGGGAAATGGGTTTCTTTGTAGCAATCCTGCTCGTCGGCTACTTCTATGTCCGCCGGCGCGGCGCTTTGGAGTGGGAATAAGATGGCCAAGGACGGCTCCTCACATTTTTTCACGACCCAGCTGGACGCCTTTATTAACTGGGGGCGCAAATGGGCCATGTGGCCCATGCCTTTCGGCACCAGCTGCTGCGGCATCGAAATGATGGCGACTCTCAGCGCCGACTACGATATGGCCCGCTTCGGCGCGGAAGCCATCCGCTTCTCGCCGCGCCAATCCGACCTCCTTATCTGTGCCGGCATCGTCAACGCCAAGATGTCACCCATCTTGAAGACGATTTACGATCAAATGAGTGACCCCAAATTTGTGATGTCTTTCGGCGCGTGCGCGTCGTCGGGCGGTGTTTTCCCCGTCTATAGCGTCACCCAAGGAATCGACAATATTATCCCGGTCGACATTTACATCCCCGGTTGCCCCCCGTCGCCCGAGAGCGTGCTGGATGGTTTATTGAAGCTGCGCGAGCGCGTGCAAAAGGGCGATACCCATGCCCTGCGGCGCATCCGTGAAGGCCGGCCGGCGGAGCCATAAGGATCAACCATGAATATCTTCACCGAGCTCGCCACCAATGGTGGCAAATGGAAGAGTAAGTACGGCGACGCATGGAAAGCCCAGATCGCCAAAGTGCAAGCCCAGTTTGGCGACGCCATCGAAGAGATCCGCAACCCGTGGGAACACCCCACCGACGTGCCGATCTTTTATGTGAAGAAAAATCGCGTCATTGAGCTGCTTACATTTCTGAAGACCGATGCGGACTGTCAGTACACGTTTCTTGCCGATATCACCGCCACCGACGAAACCACCGATCCTCGTTTTGAAGTGGTTTACAATCTTTTCGACCGAGATCGTGGGCCGCGCATCCGAGTGAAAACGCGGGTTCGCGAGGGCGAAGAAGTCCCCACTCTCACCGGTGTTTGGAAAGGTGCTGATTGGGCGGAGCGCGAAGTTTTCGATATGTTCGGCATCAAGTTCACGGGTCACCCGAACCTACGCCGCATTTTGATGGATTACCGTTGGGAAGGTTACCCGCTGCGCAAGGATTACCCCTTGAATGGCTACCAAATCTTCCCCGATTCCGAGCCGCCCGATCCGGAGCGTTTGAAATAAAGGGCTTTATATGAGCGACCGCGATTTGCATTCCAACTCTGTACTCCACCGCGAAGCGGACGGACGCGCGCCTGTGGGCGACCGTTACATGGTGACCCACGATCCCGATGATCTTTGGGACGATGCGCGCATCATTATCAACCTAGGCCCAACCCACCCTGCCATGCACGGGGCGTTTCGCATGGTCGCCAAAATCAACGGCGAAACCATCGAAAAATCGTATTGCGAATTCGGCTACACCCACCGAGCGAAAGAAAAGCTGGGCGAGCACCGCACATACCACCAATTTGTCGTCTTTACTGACCGGCTGAATTACTGCTCGGCGTTGATCAACAACGTCACCTATACTTTGGCAGTCGAAAAACTCATGGGCGTAGAGCCACCTGAGCGCGCGGTCTGGATCCGCATGGCCGCTTGCGAAATTGCCCGCATTACCGATCACTTGGTTTGCATCGGTATCGGCGCGGTCGACATCGGCGCCTTCTCGTTTTTCTTGTATGGCTTCCACCAGCGCGAAGAAGCCTACACGCTGATTGAAAAGCTCTGCGGCGCGCGCATGACCACCTCCTACACCCGCATCGGCGGGTTGATGTACGACGCGCCCGTTGGCTGGGAACAAGACGTCAAGGCTTGGGTCAAGCGCTCCCGCAAGGTTGTCGACGAAATGGATAAGCTTTTATCCAACAACCGTATCTACGTAGACCGTACCGTGGGCATCGGCATTGCCGACAAGAAAATGGTTTTGGACTACTCCATGTCGGGCCCCACCGCCCGTGCCGCTGGCGTCGACCGCGATTTGCGACGCGACGAACCTTATATGTTTTACGACCAGATGAAGTTTGAGGTGCCCGTCGGCAGCGCGGGCGATGTGTACGACCGCTACCTGGTGCGGTTGGCGGAAATCCGCGAGTCTTTCAAAATTTTGGATCAGGTTTGCGATCGCATGAAGCCCGGCCCCGTTTGGGCTGACGATAAGCGGGTAAAGATCCCGGCCAAGTCCGACGTCTACACGTCGATGGAAGCCATGATCCACCATTTCAAATTCTTCATGCGCGGTTTTGATGTACCGGCCGGCGAGGCCTACACCACCACCGAAGCCGCGAACGGCGAGCTTGGTTTTTATATCGTGAGCAAGGGCGGGCCCATGTCGCACCGGATGCGCATCCGTGCCCCGTCGTTCTGGCACTACCACGCGCTTTCCGACATGGCCAACGGCCAGAAGATCGCCGACATGGTGGCCACTTTGGGCAGCATTAACATCATCGCGGGAGAGCTGGATCGATGAGTTCTCAAGGTAAAATCCTCTCGGCTAAGTTTTACGCGGACATGGATAAACTCGTGCCGCGTTACCCTACGCGCCAGGCGCTTTTATTACCTGCTTTGCACGCGGCCCAAGATGAAACCCGCTGGCTGAACGATGACGTCATTCACGAAATCGCGGCTTATTTGCAAATGCACCCGGCAAAAGTCGTGGAAGTCGCGTCGTTCTACACGATGTACAATTTGAAGCCCGTCGGGAAATTCCACCTGAAGGTCTGCACCAACGCGGCCTGCTTGCTCCGGGGCGCCGACAACTTAGTTGCGCACTGTGAAAAAAAGCTTGGGATCGCGTGTGGGGAAACCACGCCGGATCAGCGTTTCACTCTAATGGAAGAAGAATGCCTCGGGGCCTGTGGCACGGCTCCGGCCATGATGCTCAACGACGACTACGTGGAAAACCTCACCATCGCTAAGATGGATGAGATTTTGATGAAACACTAAGGGACTATGGGCGAGACAATCTACATTCAGCATTTCAAGGACGAGGCCCGGCCACTCGACTACTACCTCACCCAAATGCAGGGCTACACGGCCCTCAAAAAAGCTTTGGGCATGGCTCCAGACGACGTCATCGGCGAAGTGAAGAAATCCAACTTGCGCGGCCGCGGCGGCGCCGGGTTTCCCACGGGTATCAAGTGGGGCTTCATCCCCAAGCAGTCCGCCAAGCCCAAATATGTCGTCGTGAATGCCGACGAATCCGAGCCGGGCACGTTCAAAGATCGCGATTTGATGCGCTACACCCCCCACCTTCTCTTGGAGGGGATTGCGATTGCGGCTCACGCGATCGGCAGCAGCATCGGATACATCTACATCCGCGGTGAGTACACCCGTGAAGCCAAGCTTTTGCAGGCCGCCATCGACGAAGCCTACGCCAAGGGTTACTTGGGTAAGAATATCCTCGGCACCAACTTCAGCTTGGACGTTACCGTCCACCGCGGCGCGGGTGCGTATATCTGCGGCGAAGAAACCGGCCTTTTGAATTCTTTGGAAGGCAAACGAGGCGAACCGCGCGTGAAGCCTCCATTCCCGGCCATCGCAGGCGCGTTCGGCGGGCCTACCGTCGTCAACAACGTGGAAACCCTCTGCGCGGTGCCCTTTATTTTGAACCGGGGCGGCGAGTGGTTTGCGAAGCTCGGCAAATTTGAAAAATCAGGCGGCACACGGCTGTTCTGCGTTTCGGGACACGTAAAAAAGCCAGGCCTGTACGAACTGCCGGCCGGCGGCGTCACGCTCCGGGAATTGATTTACGATCATTGCGGCGGAATTTTGGGTGACGCGAAATTGAAAGCGGTTATTCCGGGCGGATCTTCCGCGCCGGTTTTGACGCCCGAAGAAATCGACATCCCGTTGGATATCGAACCCATGATGAAAGCCAAAACGATGCTCGGCTCCGCCGGGATTATGGTGATCGCGGAAGGTTTTTCCGTCGTCAAATTGATCCACCGCATCACCAAGTTTTATGCCCATGAATCGTGCGGCCAATGCACTCCTTGCCGCGAAGGGTGCCGATGGATGCAGGAAGTCATCTCTCGGGTAGAAGACGGCCATGGCAAAAATAAGGACTTAGATCTGCTGCTCAGCATCGCAGATAACATCAACGGCAAAACCCTTTGCGCCTTGGGGGATGCCGCCGCCGGACCAGTAACCAGCTTCGTCACCAAGTTCCGCAAAGACTTCGAAGCGCTCATCGCGCCGGGAGCTTAAGAGTTATGCCCAAATGCACTATTGACGGTAAATCGGTCGAATTCCAGGCAGGGACGAATCTCATCGAAGTCGCCCGCCAGGCGGGGATTGAAATTCCCTACTACTGCTACCACCCCGCTATGACGGTAGTGGCTCAGTGCCGCATGTGCGCCGTTGAAATCGAAGGCATGCCGAAACTGCAGACGGCCTGCTCCACCCCCGCCACTGAGGGAATGGTCGTTAAAACCACGAGCGAACGCGCCAAAGCGAACCAAAAATCGGTGCAAGAGTTTCTGCTCATCAACCACCCACTAGATTGCTCCATTTGCGACAAAGCGGGTGAATGCGACTTACAAGATTTCTCGTTCAAGTACGGTAGCGACAAAATCCGCTATGAGGAAGTGCGCCGCACTTTTATCGACGAGGACATGGGCCCGGTCATTAAGAAGAACATGAACCGGTGCATTCACTGCACCCGCTGCATCCGTTTCGGCCAAGAGATCGCCAAGATCCCCGAAATCGTCGCCGTGCAGCGCGGGAACCACACCGAAATCGTTACGGTCGAAAACAAGCCGCTGCAAACGGAATATGCCGGCAACTACGCCGACATCTGCCCTACCGGCTCTTTGACCATCAAGGATTTCCGCTTCAAGAAACGGGTTTGGTACCTCAAGCGGCACCACACGGTCTGCGAAGGCTGCTCTCGCGGTTGCAACATGGAACTGTGGGCCGAAAAAGACACCGTTTACCGCTGCACGCCTCGTACGAACATGGAAATCAACAAGTACTGGCTGTGCGACGAAGGCCGCTTCAATTTCCGCTATGTGAACGATGCTTCCCGCGTCAGCGTCCCGCTCGTGAAAGCGGGTGGCGAGTTGACCGAAAGCACTTGGTCTTCTGCCATCGGCGCCGCGCACACTGCCTTGAACGGCAAGAAGCCGGTGGTCTTGGTAGGCTCGGACCTGACTTTGGAAGAATTGGCCACCCTACAGGGTTTCGCTAAGAAACTCGGCGCGCCGATTTTCCACTTCGGCACCCCTGGTGTGCTCACGTCCAAAGACGACGTAGACATCGACGCCATCTTAAAACGCAAGAGCAAGACGTCGAACCTGCATGGAGCCGAAAAGCTAGGCCTGCAACCGTTCACCACTGTTCCCGCAGGGATCGGTGCTGCGCTGATCTTCCGGGGCGGGCGGGCGGCTTTGCCACAGCTCACCGGTGTCACCCAAGTGGGCGTGGGCGTGTTTTTTACCGCGGAACTGAAAACTTTCGACGTCATTCTGCCCAGCACCAGCTTTGCAGAAAAAGACGGCACCATTGTGAATTGGCAGGGCAAGGAACAAAAGCTCAAGGCGGCCGTGCCGCCCGTGGGCAGTTCCAAGCACTTGGCCGAGGTACTCGCCCTTTGGTCGGGCGGGGTTAGCCCTTCGGCCAGTGATCCCTCTCGCACCCGTGAGGCGGCGCGCGTATGACGTTCGATTGGTTCATCGTAGTTAGTTTGATCAAGTGCCTTTTTATCTTGGCCGTGATCCTGACGGTGGTTCCGGGAATGCTCTTTCTGGAGCGCCGAGGTTCCGCCTGGATGCAAAACCGTTTGGGACCCAACCGCTTGGGACCTTTTGGGTCTCTGCAACCAGTCGCCGATGCGGTGAAGCTCATCTTCAAAGAAGACTTCATTCCCGATCATGTGAATAAATTCTTCTTCGGTATCTCGGCTTGGGTTTGCATGTTGCCCTCGCTGCTGACTTTCGCAGTGATCCCTTGGGCGGCACCGATAGTCGTCAACGGCCACCCCCTTACCTTCCAAGTCGCGGACCTGGATGTGGGCGTGCTTTACATTCTGGCGATTGTTTCGCTGGGTGTGTACGGCGTGATGATGGGCGGTTGGTCGTCCAACAATAAGTACTCGATGTTAGGCGCGCTGCGCAGTTCGAGTCAGATGATTAGTTATGAGCTCTCGATGGGCTTGTCGCTGATTGCGATGCTCATGATCTACTCCACGGTGAGCCTAAACGAGATCGCCGTTTACCAAGGCCAGGCGATGTTCTCCATAGCCGGCATCACGGTTCCCAAGTGGGGCTTTTTGCTCCAACCGCTGGCCTTTATCATCTTTCTAACCACCACCTACGCCGAAACCAACCGACTGCCTTTTGACTTGCCGGAAGGCGAATCGGAAATCGTGGCGGGTTACCACTTGGAATTTGGTTCGATGAAGTTCGCCTCGTTCATGCTGGCGGAATACTCGAATATGTTCACGGCTTCGGGCCTGGTGACCACCTTGTTTTTCGGCGGCTGGCAGCTACTGCCCGGGATGGCTTGGCTCCTTGGCCTCTTGCCGATACCGGCGGATATGTTGGTGTACGCGACGGCTGCGTTCCAAGCGCTGGCGTTTGTGCTCAAAGTGGGTTTCTTCATGTGGCTGTACGTATGGGTCCGCTGGACTCTGCCGCGCTTCCGCTATGACCAGGTGATGGATTTGGGCTGGAAAGTACTTCTGCCCTTGTCGCTTGCGAACCTGCTCGTCACGGCGCTGCTCGTGTACGGAGGAGTTCTCTAATGCTGATTAAGCACGGAAAACCGACTTTCCAGAAATTCTACCTGATGGAGATCCTGACGGGTCTTTGGATCACTATGAAAAAAGTGATTCTGCACAAAACCGTTACGATCCAATACCCGGAACAACGGCGGAACTACTCCGAGCGCTTCCGCGGCCAGCACTACATCAAGAGTGTGCAAGGGGTGGAGAACTGCACGGCGTGCATGCTCTGTCCGACGGTTTGCCCGGCGCTCTGCATCCACATCGACGCGGGCGAAAAGGCGAACAAGGAAAAGTACCCGGTAAAGTTCGACATCGACATCCTGCGCTGCATTTTCTGCGGGATGTGCGAAGAGGCCTGCCCGGAAGACGCCATCAAATTAAGCAATATTTATGAAATGGCCGCGCCGAATCGCGAGATTTACCACAAGTCTTTCCTCGATATCCAACGCGGCAAGGACAAGTCGGGCCATATCAGTAAGCTCAAAGGCAAAGGCATCCAACCGCCCCGCCCGGATTACCGGGAAGCGCCGGAAGCTTTGACGGATAAGCACCACTAGAGGTTTTGCATGACGACGCAGGCGATATTCTTTTACTTATTTGCGGCGATGGCGATTGCCTTCTCCTTGGTCACGGTTTTCAAAAAGAACCCCGCGACCAGCGCGTTTAGCTTGGTGATGGTGTTCTTCTCCTTTGCGGCCATCTACGGGATCCTGGGTGCGCACTTGATTTCGGCACTCCAGATCATCGTCTACGCGGGCGCCATCATGGTGCTCTTTATTTTCGTGATCATGTTGCTCAACGCCGACGCTCCCTCGTTCGACATGGGCCGCAGCCACTGGGCGCTGCGCCTGGCGAGCGTGTTGGGTTGCGTGGCGCTTTTTGGATCCTTCGTTTGGGTTTTCAAGAACACTGCACTGAGCCCCCTGATGGGCCAGTTCACACCCGAGCATGTGAAAGAGCTGGGCGGCAACACCAAGGTGATCTCCACCTTGCTCTTCACCGACTACCTTTATCCGTTTGAACTGACGTCCGCGCTGATCCTGGCTGGGA
>CAZBJE010000082.1:0-10071 GCA_964492125.1 uncultured Pseudobdellovibrionaceae bacterium
GCTTCGGAGGCTTGCGCTCTATCCAACTGAGCTAACTGCCCGCGAGAAAAGACTTAATACCTCAAAATTCCCGGGTTTGCTGCAAAACATCAGCAAACTCAGCTGGAATTCGAACATCGGCTTTCGCTGTCTGCTTGCGGAGGGCCTGGATAGTATCGTGCGCCCAAGCGCTCTGGACCATATTGACGACCCACTTCGGCACTGCACCCTTGGGGTCGCAAAGTATCTCCCCCTCCAATTTCGTGCGCTCGGGTGCGATGGCGGTCAGGCGGAATATCCCTGGATTGATGCTGCCACGGATACGGCCCTGGGTCGGAACCGCCTCGTTGCTGGGCTCATAGGTCAGAGTGAACGTCTGCTTGGCGGAGTCGATCTGGATATTTACTAGCGAAACGAAATCCCGGTCGGACATGAAGAAGGGCGTGCCGATATGGTTGGACTCAATATAACTGAGAGGGGTCAGGCGACGGACCACGCTGGATTTTTCCAGGCTGTCGACCCATTCCGGCGCGCGTTCGGTATCCAAAAGAGCAGAAGCCACCTTCCACAGTGGTGCCTCAATTGCTCCGATGCCCTTTAGCTCGATAATGTCGCTGCCGGCGGTTTCGCGTTTGAAAAGTTCTATGCCGTTCTTATGCCCGGCCTCGTCCCACGGGGCGGACGAGGGGATGATAGCTGCTTGGCTGGAAAAGCAGGCCAGCACCAAGAACGGCAGTAAGATCTTCATGCCGGGTACGTAGAAGATTCCCGTACCCTTGTAAAGCCTCGCAAATTTCAGCGAAGGTCGAGCAGGTGCACGTCGGTTTTTGCACCTTCGGCCGTGGTGTACCGCACCGTGACCCGGTATTCCCCGCGCGGCACATCAAGCCCCGTTTGGGTGGGGAAACTGGATAGGGGACGGTCGCCGCAGCCTCGGGCTGTGGTGCTGCTCGCCGCGGCCGAGATCCACTGTCCGTTGGCCAGTTTGCGATCCACTACATAGGTCCCGGGTACGAAAGTAATTTGGCCTTTTTCGTTGGTAACTTCGACGTGATCCACGTCGATTCGACGCAAAACAACTTCTGTGGTCTTGCCGGACTCCACTTTAACTGTCTCTGGCAAATAGTTGATAAACGCTTGGTAGGTGAAGGTGCCCTCCGTGGGAAACGCCCTCAATTCCATTTTCTTTTTGTGATCCACCGTGATCGTTTCTTGAACGGGGACTTTAGGCTGGCCGTAAGTCAAAGTGAGGAGGTTGGCGTCCCTGTAACACCCAGATGCCATCGGAGAACGGAACTCGCGCGTAGCGGGAGGCACCACCAAAATCGTGCCGCGCATTTCAGGCGGGGTAAGGTTTACGCGTGCCACTTCGCCGGCACGGATTTCGTGCTCGATGAGGCCTAAAACCGAAACGCCCCAGGAAAACTTATAGAGGCCGGGAAGAACAACTATTCCTCGGTCGTTATCGCCGCTCCAGGCTGCGTTATTCTGAAAAGCGAGATTGGTCCCGTTGTGTGTCACGCTAAGGCGCGCACGCGGCCCAATGTCGGTAGCCGTTGTGCCGCGAGAGCCGGTTTCAAAAGTAGCAACGAGCCCGCTCAATACAAGCTCTGTGGTCAGCTTTTTCGTTACTGTGACAGTGGCTGTATCAATCGTTTGAAAGGCGTCCGACTTGAGCTGCACGCCGTGGTAGCCGTGTAAAAGTCGAGCGGGAACGCCCGCGCTCAGTGCACCGGTGGCGGCTGTCACTATCGAATAGGGAAAAATATTTGCTTCCGCCGGCGTGGCCCATTTGGGCTCCGTCACCAATAAGCTGCCCAGGTTTTCATCCCCCTTTGGGCGGATGGTGTCCGCAAAAAGAGTAGAACCACTAAACAAGAACGCGAGCGCGACGAAAGTAGTTTTCATCGGGATATGCTCGAGGTGTGTAGAACCTTGGTCAAGACGGGCTGCGTAAACCGACGGCGTCTGATAATATTCCTCCCGTGCGAAACCTCTATTCTTCCACTTTAGCGCTTCATATCTTTTTTGGTTTTATCGGTTTGGCCAGCTTTTGGGTGGCCGTGTTCGCGAAGAAAGGGGGCCGACTTCATATTCGTGTCGGTCACCTTTTTGTGTATTCCATGTACCTTGTTTGTTTAACTTCGTTTCTAACGGCTGGAATCGTGATTTACGATCCGCTGCTTATCCATGTTGGCAAAGATCCTTCGCAGTCGAGGGAGTTCGCCGTTTTTCTTTCCTTTCTGGGCGTGCTCACTCTTTCGACTACCTGGAATGGAGTCCGGTACATTCGCGAGAAAAAGAACTTGCTCCGACTTTGGAGCCCGTTAGATGTCGCCATTAATTTAGCGACGCTCCTGGGCGGGGTGGCGGTGACGGGAATCGGATTCATTCACATGAATTACCTATTGATTGTGTTTGGAGCGCTCGCCGGGGTCACGTCCGGTGTTTCCCACTTCAAGTTTCTATTCAAACTCCGCGAGCAACCCATTCCCCCCAAGCTTTACCTCACCCAGCATATCGAGAGCTTGATCGGGGCAGGAATCGCGGTGCATACTGCCTTTCTAGCAGGGGGCGCGGCCTCTCGGTATTTTCCTGCTCTGGCGGAAAATACGGGACTGCTATTTTGGTTCTTACCGACGGTGGTGGGGGCTTATTTTCAGAGGAAAATTCCCAGGAAATATGGAACTGCCTAATTGGCAACCATCGCCCGCCGCACAAAAATCTCCGTGTAGGCAGGAGTCTGGGTGCTTAGAAATTCGCTCGCTTGCTCGGCGCTCAACCAGTTCTCGGGGTTAAATTGCAGGTGCCCGCCCGTGAGGTGGAACTGCGCTTGGGGAAAACGCGTCTGAATTAGCCTAATCGCTTCCAAGGTCGGCTTCAGGAAAGTCGGTAGATTCGCCTCAAATGAGAGCAGCTCCCAGCCCTGGCTGTGCAGGCCTTGCAGCACTTCGAGCTCGTGCCCTTCCACATCGATTTTAATGAAAAAGGGCGTGCCGTAGCGTGTGATGGCCTCATCCAAGTCGACTGTGTCGACGAGTAGAGAAGAGCTGAAAAGGTTTTTTTCGGGATCGTTGGAAAGGGCGCCTGAATTCTCCAACTCCTCTTTCCACTGGGTGCTTAGGGTGTTGTACGCAGACTGGGGACGGTACTGGTGGAACATGGCTTGGCCAGCCTGTGTGCTGACGGCGGCATTCACCAGCGTCACGTGCGTGTCCCTTCGGTAGCGTGTCTGCAAGGCGGCGAAGCCCCCGGGGTCCGGCTCAAACGCGCAGATATTCAGGTCCAGCGCACGAAACGCTTCAACTTTATCGCCGGTATTTGCGCCGACATCGAACACCAAGCGGTTCTCGGAACACACCTCGCTGAAGCAGCGACGATAAAAATCGACTTCCGCTTTTCGTTCCACCCGCCGTTGTGGGCGACTCCAGTCCTGGTATGCCCGATGCGGCTTGGAATAGAGTAGAGCCCTAAACCAGGGAGTTTCTTTGAGGAGGTGTTTGAGTCTTTCCACTCGGGTATTTTAGCACACCGAGCGCCGTCGCTACGGTTGGCGCAAAGGGTTGGGTGAGGATGCGTTCTCCGCGTACTCCGGTAACCTTAGATTGTACGATGCCCTTATTCTCGCCGCGCCCCGGTTCCGAGAGCGTCGCCAGATAGTTTGCGGTATGCCCCTGCCAGAGCCCGGGGAACTTCTCGGAGGGTTTCTCCAAAATTACTTCGTGCACAGTCCCCACTTGGGATTCCAAGAATGCTTGCAAGCGGCGGTCGCTCATTTCGCGCAAAATGCGGGAGCGTTCGGCTTTGTCGGCGGCGTCGACCGGATCGGGCAGGGTTTCGGCGCGAGTGCCCCGTCGAGCGGAGAACGGGAAAACATGCAGCTTGGTCCAGAAAGATTTTTCCAACACGTCGACCGTTTGTTGGAAGGCTTCCGGGGTTTCCCCGGGGAAACCCACAATCACATCCACCCCAATAAAAGTGTAGGGCGCGACGGCTTTGATTTTCTGGGTTACGTCGATAAATTCCTGCGCTTTGTAAATCCGGCGCATGCCCTTCAATACTTCATCGCTGCCGCTTTGGAGCGCGATGTGGAAATGCGGGCAGAGGCGTTTTTCTCGCGCTACCAATGCGATGAGAGAGTCTGGTAGCTCGAACGGGTCCAAAGTCGATAAGCGAATGCGCGGACCTTGGGGCTCGGCCAACAACCGTTCCAAGAGCTTCATCAAGTCGGTGCCCTTGTCCCAGCCGTAGTGGGCGAGGTGAATGCCGGTGAGCACCACTTCTTGAAAACCTTGGGCGTAGGCCTCTTTCACTTGGCGGGTGACCGTATCCAAATCCAAGCTGCGGCTACGGCCGCGGGCTTCAGGAATGATGCAAAAGCTGCATTTGAAGTTACAACCGTCTTGGATTTTCACCGAGGCGCGCGAATTGCGGGAACCCGGAAATTCAGACGGTAAAAAGCCGGCGGCTTTTTCCACTTGGTCGCGGGCCGGCGCTTCTCCGACGCGTGCTTGCTCCAAGTAATCAAACACCCGGGTTTTATTGGCGGTGCCCAGCACCACGTCGACTTCCCCGATTTCTAAAATCTCCTCTTTTCCAACTTGGCCGTAGCAACCCACCACCCCGACTAAACCCTCTGGGTTATGCCGCTTGAAGCGCAATGCGGAAAGTCGGGCGTCGCGGTCCGCGGCGTGCGTTACGGTGCAGCTATTGATGATATAGGCATCGGCGGGGGCGCTCTCGTCGACAATCGAGTGGCCGCGCGCGGTGGCCTCTGCGAACAGCGAATCGGTGTCGAGGCTATTGGCCTTGCACCCAAATGTTTTAAACGCGATCCTCATACATCCAACGAAAGCGATTCAATCCAGCCGCCGCCCATCACCACTTTATCGCGGTATAGCACCATGGCTTGGCCGGGAGTGATCGCCCGAACCGGCTGATCAAAGAGAACCTCCACTCGGCCGTCGAGCAAGGGCTGTACTTCCACCGGAGTTTCGGTGCTGCGGTAGCGGATCTTGGCGCCAAAACGACGATTTGTTTGCAGGTTCGGATCCGTAATCCAATGCATACCCGCGACCACTGCGCTCTTACGGAAAAGCCCTTTTTCAGGGCCTACTACGACGTCACCGCTCTCGCCCCGGATTTCCAAAACGTACAACGGATCTTGCGACGGCACGCCGATGCCTTTGCGCTGACCAATGGTAAATTGGTGCAAGCCGGTATGGCGGCCGAGCTCCTCGCCCGCAGGATTCAAGATGCGGCCTGGTTTGAGCAAAGGCGCGGGCACTCGCTCTTCGATAAAATCTTTGTAGCTGCGGTCTGCGACAAAACAGATTTCTTGGCTATCGGGTTTTTTAGCGACGTGCTGCAGACCAAATTTTTCCGCGAGTTCCCGTACCTGGGTTTTGTCGAAATGCCCCACCGGGAATAAAGTGCGCGGCAAATCTTGCTGGCGCATCGTAAATAGGAAGTAGGATTGGTCCTTGTTGGGATCCATGCCCTTCACCAGCTCGTGTTTCTGGCTTTCCATGTCGTACTGGATCTGTGCGTAGTGCCCGGTGGCTAGGTAGTCGGCGCCCAAGTCCATGGCCCAATCCATTAGCCGCGAGAATTTCACCTTCTCGTTGCATTTCACGCAAGGATTCGGCGTGCGGCCATGGAGGTATTCCGATACGAAGTTGTCGATTACCGACTCTTCGAATTGGTCTTCCATATTGGCTACGTAAAACGGGATGCCGATTTTTTCGGCCACTGTGCGGGCATCTTGGATATCGGAAAGCGAGCAGCAGGTGCCGAACTTGTTTTCGACGTTCTCGGTCTTGTCGTGGAGCTGGAGAGAAATGCCAATGACATCGTAGCCCTGGGCTTTCAACCAAGCCGCGGCCACGGAACTATCCACCCCGCCGCTCATGGCGACGACAATTCGGGAGCCTTTGGGGGGTGTGAGCAGCGGTTCCATTAAATACTCTTAGCGCACTCACTCGACCGCGAGGCGGTGCGCGAGCGAATGCGGTTCACGTGGTCTACCACCAGGCCGCTCACGGTGTCGATGTCCGCTTCGGTGGTGTCGCGTCCCCAGCTGAAGCGCAAGGATTCCCGGGCTTCGTCCTTGGAAAGGCCCATGGCCATGAGCACGGAGCTGGGGTTCACCGAGCCGGAGGAGCAGGCACTGCCCGCCGAGACGCAAACCCCGGAAAGGTCGAGAATACTGAGCAAAACCTCGGAAACGATGCCCTTGAACCGAAGGTTGGAGGTATTGGGGGCGCGCAAGGCCCCGGCGCCGTTGACCGACACGCCCTCTAGTTTCGCCAAAACGCTCGCTTCGAAGCGGTCCCTTAGGCTTTTGAGTTTTTCCGGGTTTTCGAGCTGCACCAGCTCTTCACAGGCCGCCCCGAAGCCGATGATGCCCACCATATTCTGGGTGCCGCCGCGGCGTTTGACTTCCTGGGTGCCGCCGAAGGGGAGGGGTACTAGCTTGTGATCGCCCCGCACAATCATGGCGCCCACGCCTTTGGGCCCGTAAATCTTATGGGAACTGATGGAAATCAGGTCCGCAAAATTCCAGTCGGCAGCAGGCATTTTGCCAAAAGCTTGCACGCAGTCGCAGTGGAAAACCGCGCCTACCCGTTTGCAGAGGGCGGCGACCTCTTTCACGTCGAGTAGCACGCCGGTTTCGTTATTGGCGGCCATCAGCGAAATCAGGTGGGGCTTGGTCTGCAAAGCGAGCTCTTCCAAATGGTCGAGGTCTATCTCCCCAGAAGGCGAAATCTTCACCCGGCCCACTTGTTTGCCGCGCTTTTCGAGGAAGGCGAAGCTATCCCGCACCGACGAGTGCTCGGTGTCGGAGGAAATCATGCGAAAGTCGTCGATTCCGAAATGCATGCCCAAAATGCACTGGGCATTGGCTTCGCTCCCGCCGCTGGTAAAGACGACTAGCTTGCCTTACACTCCGCAAGCGGAGGCCACTTGGGTGCGGGCCTTTTCCAGTAGCTCACGGGCCTGTCGGCCAATCCCGTGCGATGACGAGGGGTTACCCCAACAATCCAAAGCCTGGATCATCGACGCGCGCGCCGCCGGACCCACCGGGGTCGTGGCATTGTGGTCTGCGTAAATTAGTCTCGCCATAAGCGGCCCAGCCTATCGAAAAATCAGGCTTTTTTCCAGCTCCTTGCTGTGAAAGAATGGCCGCCCCTTATGGACGCAACCACCGTAGACACAGCAGAGGCAAGGCGACGCAAGCGCGAGCGGATCACCGTCGTCGTTTTGTTTGGCCTGCTTTCGATTTTTACCGCGGTGGAAGTGCACCTGCTGCGGCTGTCCGCGCAGCTGCCTTTCGTAAACAGCATTTTCTTTTTCGGGCTGATGAACCTCAACATCGTGTTGATCATGGTGATGGTGTTTTTGGTTTTCCGAAACGCCGTGAAACTGATCTTGGACGAACGGCGCGGGAAGCTGGGCTCGCGTTTGAAAACGCGCCTGGTGTTTTGCTTCATTCTCTTTGCGATTATTCCTACCGTTTTGCTGTTTGCGATTTCCGCTCTGTATATCCGAAGCAGTTTCGATCAGTGGTTTAGCGTGCGAGTAGGCGGCACCTTGCAACGAAGCATCGACGTCGTGCGCCGCTACTACCAAAACACCGAACAAAACGGCAGTGATTTTGCCCGCAAGATTGCCCTCAAAATTGGCGATCCTATTCCCAGTGAGCGTGAGCTGGCGGCGCGCATGCAAACGCTACGACTGGAATACGGGCTCGATGGGCTCGAGTTTTATTCGAGCCCCTTTGTGAACCGTATCTCTTCTCTGCACCCCGATCGCGCGAACTCCATTCCAGCGGCTTCGCTGGAGACCCTACAGCTGGTGTTCTCGGGTAAGAACGAATGCAAGGTGCAAAACGTCGGAACGGGTGAATTGGTAAGGTGTGGTTATTATCTCGGCCCGGCCAAGGGAGCACTTTTTACCGATACTTTCATCCCTATTGCGTTGGCGGAGCAGCTGAGTGAGATCACCCTCACTTACGACGATTACCGCACCGGCAACCCGCTGAACTACCCGATTAAGTCGACCTACTTTGCGATTTTGTCGATGGTTACGCTGCTTATTCTTTTTGCTGCTACGTGGACTGGATTCTACGTGGCTCGTCGATTAACTGGTCCCCTTGAAGCACTTTCACACGCCACCCAAGAAGTGGCACATGGCAATTTGGATTATGTGATTCCCACGTCGGGCAGCGACGAGATGGCCACGCTGATTGATTCGTTCAATAAAATGACGGCCGATTTGCGCTTGAACAAGGAACAGATCGAGGCCACTCACGCTAACCTCACTCAAATCAACTCCGAGTTAAACCACCGCCGACGCTACATCGAAGTGCTGCTTCAAAGCGTGCATTCGGGTGTTATCTCGCTGGATGAACGCGGCCGTATTTCCATGGTTAACCCAGCGGCAATGGAATTGCTCAAAGTAGGTTCGGAGCAAATCACCGGCCGGCCCTATTGGGTTATCATTCCGGAGCAACACCGAGCCGAATTCGCCGACATCTTGGCAACGCTGGCCACGCGGAGCCACCCCGTGCGCCATGAACTTCGCGTGCGACGAGCCGACGGCGAGTGGGTGGCTTTGCTGGTCACCGCTAGCGCTTTGCGCGACGAAGACCGCAACCAAATCGGGGTAGTGGCGGTTATTGATGATCTCACCGAAATCCAAAAAATGGAGCGAATGATCGCTTGGCGCGAAGTAGCCAAACGCATCGCCCATGAAATCAAAAATCCGCTGACGCCCATTCAGCTTTCGGTGCAGCGTTTACGCCGGCGGTACCTCGACAAAATTAACGACGACGGCACCTTTGGCCAAGCCACGGAGATCATCCTCAACGAAGTCGCCGCTATCAAAGCGTTGGTGAACGAGTTTTCCACCTTTGCCCGATTGCCGGAAGTAAAAGCCGTCCCGGACGACATGGGTGAAATTGTTTTGGAAGCCGCCAACCTCTTCCGGGCGGCGCATGAAAAAATCGTCTTCCAGCTCGATCTGGCCGAGAATCTGCCGCCGTTGAAGCTCGACCGGGCACAGTTGAAGCGGCTGCTCATCAATCTTTTCGACAATGCCGTAGCCGCGATGGCGGGGGAGGGACGCATCGAGGTTTCCACCTGTCACGACTCCGAACGCGGGGTTTATCGGTTATCAGTAGCCGATGAGGGCTGCGGCATCACCGATTCCGCGCTCACCCAGCTTTTCGAGCCCTATTTCTCCACAAAACTGGAGGGGACCGGCCTTGGGCTGGCCATTGTGCAGCGTATCGTGACCGATCATGGCGGATTCGTGCGCGTTGCCGCCAATCATCCCCGCGGCACCCGTTTTTCGATTGAGTTCCCCGAACACCTTGCGGTAACCGATAGACCCCAGCCAAGGACCGGTCCCGAGGCGGAGGAGACCGCCTAAATGACATTACGCAAATGCCTCATTATTGATGACGAACAGAATATCCGCCTCACGCTTGCGGGCGTGTTGGAGGACGAGAAGTTCGTGGTGGAAACCGCCAGCGACGGTATTTCCGGCCTGGAGAAGGTGCGTACCTTTCGCCCCGATGTCGTGATGCTCGACATCTGGATGGATGGCGACGACGGCATCACCGTCTTAGAAAAAATTAAGAAGATCGACTCCGAAATCGAAGTGCTGATGATGTCTGGGCACGGCTCGGTGGAGACCGCCGTCAAAGCCATCAAGCTGGGCGCCTTCGACTTTTTGGAAAAACCGCTCCATTTCGACAAGGTACTGGTGCTGCTTGAGCACGTCTTCGCCTTCCGCAAACTGCGGGACGAAAACCGCTCCTTGCGCGAGGCCTTGCATGACGAAGAACCACTCATCGGTAATAGCGCCCCTCTGCGCCGCCTCTGTAGCTTGATATCTGTGACCGCTCCTTCGAACGGTTGGGCGCTTATCCAAGGCGAGAACGGCACCGGAAAGGAATTGGTCGCCCGCGCTTTGCACAAAGGCAGCCCGCGTGCCGCCAATCGCTTTGTAGCCGTGAACTGCGCCGCGATACCCGACGAACTAATTGAGAGTGAGCTTTTCGGCCATGAGAAGGGTTCTTTCACT
>CAZBJE010000083.1:0-10009 GCA_964492125.1 uncultured Pseudobdellovibrionaceae bacterium
AATTTGGCTCGAAGTATGTCCTTCCGTATTTGAAAAAGAAGGGTTTGCTCTCGATAAACGCGTACGTCTATTTGGGCCGTTCGCTGTACACCCTAGAAGGGGTGAAGTCCGGCAAGCTCGATTTCGGTTTTATCGGGTGGACCAAGCGCCCAATGGACGTTCAACACCACTACGTCATGGATGATCCCAGCGGCATCTTCGGGCTTCGATCGAAATTCGGGCATATTGAAAATGCAACGTCCATGCAAGATATGCAGAACGAGCCGTGGGTCTATCACCCTAAGCCTCAGTACGATGCTGTCGAGTACATCGGCCCCGCTTCGTATCGGTATGTTGTCAACGGCTACGCCGAATACCGAAGGCTGATCTTGAATGGCTACGCCATCGGAGTGATCCAGAACGACTTTTTCTCTGAAGCCGAATTGGGGCGTCTCGTCGAGGCCAAAGTACCAAACCCAGGCTCTTGTTCGACGATCTACCTAGTGTATCGTCGCAATCTTCCTCCGCACTTGATGGAGCTCGCAAAGGCCATGGCCAAAGAGTGTTCCGGCTGAGTGCGAAATTTTCAGTGTTTTTCGGTTCCTTGTGCAACTCTGGAATAAGAAATCTTTAGGAACTTAAAACGCTTTGAAGAAAACTTAGGGATGATCCCGGTATGTACCGAGATTGGTAGCGGGGGTAGGATTTGAACCTGCGACCCTCGGGTTGTGAGTACGGGCGGCTTTTCTTGCTGCCCTTGTACTCCCTGCAGATCAAGCACTTAACAGATTCACGTTTACCGTCAATTTTGCTATTCTTGCATCTTATAGATGGTTCTGTGGCTCGAGAATGGCCGGAGGAACCGGGGAGACTCAATGAGGACTATAGTTGCGGCGGTTTCGATCTCTCTGTTCGTTTCAAATGTCGGACACGGTGAGTCAGTAGTTTGTAACGGCGCCTTCTGGGCATATAAGTTCACCATTTCGAACGACTCCTGCGTAAATGAGCAGAAGGCCACAAAAGATATTCCTTCGGGGCCTCGCAAAGGGACCATAAATAAAATTACACTGCCACCGACCGAATGTTGGAAGAGCGCGGCAAGGATTCAAATGGATGGCGCGAAATGTTGTGCTGCGGAGGACGGTGGGTGTGAGCAAAAGGGAATTCAGTTTTGATTGCTCATGATTCGTCGGTGATAGTGCAGAGAAAATGGATGCTAAGAATCGTTTTCGTTGTGGCGCTTTTACACGTGGGTATGGCTTGGGGATTGGGTTTAACAGGGGCCCAAAAGTACTCTCCAACTGCGCTGGAATGGCTTCGGATCTACTGCGACTCTTTAACGACCAAAAAAGAGGGTTTTTTTGTAACGTGTGATGTCGAGGGCCCGAATTCAATTAAGTTGCGGATCCGCTATTGGGACCGTGAAAAAAAGGAAGAGGCCGACCAAGAGTTTACTGCGATCAATTTCCATCTAACTGAATATGCGAAAGACCATGGATGGTCGTGGCTTGAGGTAACGAAGGAAGTTACTTTTATCGATGTGGGAGTAAAGCCAAGCTATTCGTCTCAGAACATTTGGTAGCCGCGTGCGGATATTAATTTCCACTTTTGGGCTCCTAATTTCCCTTGTTGGTGCCTATGTGGGCTCGACTTTGCCTTTCGGTCGTTTGGTTCGAATATTGCGAACTTGGGGAGCTGGGAGCAATGAGGATCATGAGTCCATTCGTTGGGAGATGCTCCGAAAAACTTACTTCGCGAACATATTATTGGTATTAGGGACTGCTTTGCAGGTCTTTGGCTGTCTTTTCTGAAGCCAAATTGGTCCGAATCTCTGTGCATTTATTTTCTAGCGTCTTTTTTTCTCAGACTTCGTCCACCGACTTGGGGTGATCAATGGCAGACGATGCAAACATAATGTGGGCAAGGTACTCCGATGAAATAGCCTCGGTTCAGAACATCTATTCGGGAGCCTGGCCTCAGTTGGTTTCTCAGATTCAGTCGGCGCATGAGCGTGGGGCTAAGGCGATAAATCAAATTAGCTTGCTCTTCTTGTCTGGCTGGGTCGCGTTGACGGTAGCCAATAAAGTTCCATTCGCCTCACCATGTGTGACTTTTCTGGTTGCTTTGGCTTGCCTCCTGCATCTAGTAGTAATTTTTTTGGTGCTCTGGGTCGATTGGCGTGTGATTCGGGAAGGGACGCGGCTTACGGAGAACACGGCCACTAGTTTCGGAGAGACCATCCGGCGATTGCGGATGCAGCGGTACTATCAAACTTTACTGCTGCAACCGAATACTGACGAGCTTCTTAAGCAAGGAATCTTAAACGGGATTAACGAAGAAAGCCAAAAAGAGCAAGCTGCTAGCCTCGAATCTGTTCGACTAGCCGACGATGCGAGAAGGACGAGAGATCGATCTCTTTCGATAGGTCTAAAGTCCATCCTTCTCTTTGGGTTTTCTATATTTTTTTCAACGGCGGTAATGATCATTCTAGTGGCCGCGAATCCCCCCGTTCACTGACTATCATCGAGGCGCCGCGGCTGCGCCGGCGGTGGTCGTGACCACCATGCCCAGCTTCGACCTCGTGCCGCTTTAGGTTTAGGTCGGCTTCTTGGCAGGCCGCAAACACTTCGCTTAGTTTTGGCCCTTCTTGTCTCTCTCTCACCGAATCCGCCGCTTCGAGGGTAGGATTTGAACCTACGACCTTCGAGTTGAGCACGACAGTTTTTCCCGCAGCAGCACGGCCGGTCTAAATTGATCTCTCCTAAAACTTTCAACCAAACTCCACGCATCTCTAAACCGATAAGACCCCGGCCTCCGCTGCCGCTTCTCCGCCTCCACAAGATGAATCTCACTCCCGTACTTACAAAACTCCTCCACAGGAATCACATAAGAGATATCGAGTTCACTGATGTAGAGCACCGCGAAATCAAAATCGTCGCTGCAATACGTCGCGCGAATCATGCGGCGCCGATTGGTTTTGGTTCGTCGGTTGTCGATCACGTAGTTGCCGGTCTTCTGGCTAAACCACGCTGACTTTACCTGTAGTTTTATGAGGGTGCCCTTCACGTCCACTACTAGGTCGTACGCGCTGCGGTCGCCCAACGGTTTTAGGACCTGCCAACCCTTGCGGAGGCATTGCAGTGCCACGGCTTGTTCGGCGATGTCGCCCTTCCACTTGGAGTTCATCAATGACAGGTTTAGATCGGAATTTGGGATTTGTAATGATGGGGTGGGAGCGGGGGTAGGATTAGCCGCTCCGCCCGCCCTAGGGGCGGGCTCCGGGCGGGGAAAGCTCACCCTCGATTCTACCGTGCCGCGTCGCTTCGCTCGCGCTCGGGTTGCGTGTGAGCTTTCCCTTCAAATCCTACCCGTGGTCGCAGAGCTCGCGCTCTGCACATCTCAAAGCTACCAAATAAAAAAGCCTGACTGGTTCCGAGTTTTATCTCGGCCTCAGTCAGGCTTTTTAATTTGGTAGCGGGGGTAGGATTTGAACCTACGACCTTCGGGTTATGCATACCACTTCGGCTTTCGCCGCCCGGCTTGCGCCGGTTTGTGGTCTGGACTTTCTCTTCATCCTCGGCCGAACCGTTAGGATGCCTGCCATTAAGTCTCTACACCTTCACTGCTGGCTTGCGCCTTCAGTGCTTGGCTCGGGATTGCCTCGCAAAAGGTTTCCCCGAGTTTGACAGGTAGTCGTACACCAATTTCTCGATGTACAGCCCCAGTGCGAGATTCGGTTTTAACGTTTTGGAATCCTGCGAACTGATTCCTTAACTCCCTCATCCCGCGAGTGAAATTTGAGCCCGACGAGCTACCAGGCTGCTCCACCCCGCGACACTTGATCGAGTGGGGACCTTACCCTTGTGCTGGGCGGGGTGTCAACAATAGCCGCCAATTGCGGTAGCGGGTTCGGTACAATAGTTGGCCGTACGCCCAGAGGAACCCGTTGAAGGCTCCCGCTTCGAAGAAAATATCGTCGGTGCAGCGGCAGCGTCCCTCGCCGAGGTCTTCCACCTTAAAAACGTGTTCCCATAGTTGGATAGGGCCGCCTTCTTCGTGGGTTTCGAAAACGCGTTGGTGAGAGTCGAACTTGGCGAACGTGAAACTGTGGCGGCCCCACGGGATGAATCCGAATAGAGCTAAGCGGGCGTGGATCGTGGCGCCTTCGGCGAATTTTTCTGGGTTGCCGGGTTCCGGCGTCACCTTCAGCACCGGCATGCTTACTTTGCCCAAGTGGTGCGGGTTTTCTACCGCCTTCCAGGCCACTTCCGCAGAGCAGGGGAGTTCATGCTGGAAGCGAAGCTTCGGCACTACTTCTGGCCTCGCATCAGGGCCTCTACCGCAACCAGGGTTTCACGGCGCCGTTCTTCCAGCGTTCCCTTCGCGCTCGTCGTCATGGCGTCGATAATCTGGCCCGTCACCAGGGCCTGAATCGCCTTGGCTAACGCCTTCTGCGAGCCCCGCACTCCCTCGCGCTGGGCGAGCACCTTCTCAATTCGGTCAGCGCCTGCTTGGCGGATATCGGCGTGCACTTTGCGGTAGGCCGGGTTCAATCGGGCTAGGTAATACATCAACAAATAAATCGTCGCATGGGCGGGGTTGCGGCGGATCCACTCGAAGTTCCCCTCCACGTATAAAATCAGGGACGCCTTCCAATCCTTGGCCTGGGCCACGTGCGTATCGATAATCTCGCCCGCGCTCAACGACACATACCGCAGGGCCGCCAGCACCAATTCGTCCCGGTTTTCGTAGTAATAAACCACGTGGCTGCGGGCCATGCCCGAGGCCTTGCCCACGCTTTCGAACGTCAGCTCGTCCAGGCCTCGCTCGGCCAAGATGGCCACCACCGTCTCCATTATCAGGGCTTTTTTGCGCTCCCCGGGGGAGGGTTTCGTGCCTAGGACTCGTAGCTGTGACGCATTGATTTCGGGTTTTTTTGCCATGGTTTAGACGCGCCACATTAGCGGAGTTGCGGCGACAGATCAAATTCAGGTATGAAGGGCGACACGTTTTTTTCGGGGTGGTTTTTGCGGTTTTTAGCGGTTTTGTGCCTAATTGGGTGGGGGTTAGCCGCACCCGCGCACGCTTTCTACGTAGGCCATATCCGCGAACCCTTCACCCTCTCCAACGAACCCGGGGTCCTCTACGAGCGGCACTACATTTGGCCCGCACGAGGGGACTTTGAATTCGCCTCCGACGGCTATATTTACCTCAACGCCCTGGCCGACCAGCTCTACCAAGACGCCCACACCAAAGGCTATATGGCCGGTCCCTCCCGCTGGTACTACTCCAAGGAACTCGCTCAATACCGCAGCGGCCAATGGCCCATCCTCTTCATCACCAAAGCGGGGTCCACCCACGCCTTGCGGCACTTCTGCTTCGCCAACCGGCTCGATGATTCCCCCCTTCCTTGGGAAGACCGCTTCTTGGGGGACAACGACGGCATCTTGCCACAAACCATTGCCGGCCGAGAAGAGGTGGTGATTGGGGCGTCCTTTCCCTTTCGCCCGCACCCGCTTTTGCCCGAAGCGAGCGACCCCGCCAATCGGGAACTCCTCGACTACCTAGGGTACTTCCGCCCCACTTTAGCCGGCGAGCGCACCGAGCTGAAATTCCTGTTGGGAGATTCGCCCGCGCTTTTTCGTGAACTGCTACGCGGCGCGCTGAAATTTCAACCGCACCGCTGGAGTGGGCGTCCCACCACCGAGTCGGGGTGGAAGAAAGTTGCCGATGGAGTGAAACATTTCGGTTTGCGCGAAAAAGCCTTGCCCTGGATCCGCCGCATGCACCTCACGCGCGACGCTAACGCCGTGGCCGACGCTCTTTTCCATCCCGAGCTGCAGCCTTACATCCAAAACTCTTCCGTCTATTGCCACGTCAGCGGCATGCCCGTCGGTGCAGCCCAAGAAACTGGCTTGTCGCGCATTTTCCAAACCAAGTTGCAGCTCAATTGGCCCGTGTACTCGTTCTTGGAATCTGCGTCTATTGGCACCCCTGGTATCCGCACCGACATCTACGAAATGACCCTCGGCTACTTTGAAACCCAAGTAGCGCGCAGTTTGGATAACGCTCCCAATCTGTCGGGAGTCGAAGCCGTTTACGCTTGCCCTTCCTTGCTCACCAACGCTCTCCGGTAATCAAGCCGTAATTTAGTGCCTTGACATCGCTGCGCCCTCTGTCTTTAACGATCCGACTACTATTTAGTCGAATTGGTCAAATTGGGGTAGATGGATGGATTGGAAAAAGCAAATAAGGACGGGAAGGGCGGCGCTCGCTGCTTTGTTTCTGGCCGGCATTTGCTGGGCGGGCCCTCCGCAGAAGAATCACTTCGACGATCCCCAGACCTGCCTCACCTGCCACGTTACCCAGCACGCAGAGTGGCAAGGCTCGATGATGCACTACTCAGCCGAGAGCCCCGTGTTCCAAGTGTTTGAGTTAACCACCCGCAAACTCACCGGCCGCTTCGGCGCCCACGACCGCCAAAACCCCACCTTCTGCATCAACTGCCACTCTCCCACTGCCGCTTACCGCAACGAAATGCTCAAGCTCAAAAAACCGCAGCCCTCCATTGAGCTGATGAGCGAAAACTCCAAGCAGGGAATCCACTGCACGATGTGCCATTCGGTACGCGAGCCGGATAAAAGTGTCGACGTAAAAAAAGGTGCCTTGGGAGATGCTATCTCCAACGCCGCGTTTGTGTTTTTCCCCACCGCGCAGTGGGTGGGCCCCACCACCACCGCTCCGCTGCCCAAATCCAACGAGTACCACGCAGAAGGTTTTTGGCCGGAGAAGAGCAGCTCTGATTACCTCAAATCCTCGGAGTTCTGCGGCTCCTGCCACAACGTGCACGTCCCCAACACCGCCGATACCGTAACCGGTCAGCCCTTTCAGCGGATGGAAAATCTTTTTACGGAGTGGAAAGAGGGTCCGTACAACTCGCCGCGCAACCCAACCGGTAAAGTGGTCTCGTGCCAAGATTGCCATATGTCGCTCTACGGCGGGCGCGACGCCAGCGGGGCCTTTTACCCGCCCGGTACTTACCCCACCGCGAGAATCGCGAAGGGTTTCGACGTCGAGAGAAAGCACGCCCTACATTCTTTCACCGCTGCATCCCGCGCCTTGCTCGATGAGCCGGCGCGTTTTCCCAATCAAGACACTTCGGACAAAGACAGTTTTGGCTACCCGCTCGGGCAAGAGCAGCGCCGCGCCGCCATGCTCGGCCGCGCGGTGGAATTAAAAATCGCATCGTTGGCCATCGCATCTGAGGGCGCGCTCCTGCCCATTGGTATTACCCTCACCAATAATGGTGCAGGGCACCGCGTGCCCTCGGGCTTTTCGCAGGAGCGGGAAATGTGGCTGGAGTTGCGGGTGACCGATAGCGCCGGCGCAGTGGTGTACCAATCCGGGTTTCTGCGCGATCAGCCGCACCCGGAAACGGGTGAACACAAACCAGATGGCCGCGTGAGCGATGAATCCCTCGACGACCAGCACGTGGTTTTGGATCCGGCTCGTTTGGAAGTAGTGTCGGCCGATATCGGCACCGATTTTAACTTGCGCCCCTTCCGCAACCTCGGTGTGCCCACCTTCAACAACGCATTCCTACGCCGCAAGACCGACCAAAGCTATGAACGAGTGCATTTTTTCACCCACTCCAACCACATGGATAACGCGCGCTCCTTGCCCATGCTCCAAGCGATCCCTGTGCGCTACGACGTACCGCTCGCCGCTTGGCTGGGGCGTAACCCCCGCTACTGTGGCCCACTTCATGTAAACGCTCGACTACTTTACCGCTCCCTTCCGCCGAAATTAATTCGCGCAATGATCGTGCGCGAGCCGGGGATGCTTTCCGAAGCGCATCTCGATCGCAATACCATCGTAGAAATGGCGACTGCCGAGGGAACGGTCCAGGCGTGCGGTTTGAAAGTGCCGGCAATGGAAGCTGTGATCTCTGTGGCGGATCAGTCGTTTGCCTTTCAGGGCGGAGGAGCCCACTGGCTCTCGTTTCCCAAGCCCGAAACCTTTGAAAACGCCAAAGCCGCCTGCGCCCAACGCAGCTGCCGCCTTCCCACCAGCGCGCAGTACGATCGATTGGGGCTATCCACCCACGCGCGCACACCGGGCGACAACCACGACCAGCTTTGGACACAGCGCTGGGCCGCCGACCCTCCGACGGCCGGACGCGCTACCACCTATTTCATCGGCGCAGGCCCCACACGGGTGCAAACCGTCGCCGACGCCGAACTCAAATTGCCCCATCTCTGTCTCTGTGAAGGAGACGCGCGGTGAGGCAGCAAACCAAAGGAGAGACAATGAAACAATTCATGGCGCTGGCATTGGCCGGCCTAATTCTCAGCGGGCCGATCGCGCTCGCGGGGTACGAAGACGACGATACGCCGGGGCAGTGGGTCTGCTTCGCGCATGACTACCAAGACGGCGTTTCTAAATCCGAAGCCGAAACCAGCACCTGTGTGCGCGCGTACCACCGCGGTTCCGGTATCTGCATGAGCCACGCAAAAGCCGCCGCCGTGGAACGCTGCTTGTCGTACTCGACCAACAAAGCCACCTGCAAAGTGAACAAAAAAAGCGATTGCTATCGCCTGGAGGAGAAATAATGAAAGCACTCATCACCGCCGTCTTCTTGTCGCTCGCGGTTGTTCCCGCGTTTGGAGATGAATTAGCCGAAGGGCACTGGACCAGCGCTCGTCTGAATTCCGACAAAACCGCTTATGAAATTTATGAAAATTGGTATGAAGAAACGGCCAAAGGCCGGGTTTTCCATTCCAAAGTGCTGCGCACGGAACCCGTTCCGAAAGTAACGCCGCCTCCCGTGGTGGTGCCGCCGGCTCCTACGGAAAAAGCGCCCTGGTACTGCTACGCCCACGATTTTATCGACGGGCATGAAGTGGGCGATCCGAAAGACGATTCGTGCATCAGCAGCCACTACAAAGCATCCGCTCGGACTAAGAACGACGCTTGGCGCGCCGCGATCACGGTCTGCCAACGCAACTCGCGCAACCCGCGCACTTGCGAAGTGTATGCCGATCGCAATTGCTTCCCTGAGAACCAGCGTTACGGGGGTGCTCTGTGATACGCACCCTTCTTGCTTGGGTAATCCTGGCGGCAACGCCAGGGTTCACCCAAGACCCGGGGATTCATCTCCCCTCCGATCATTGGTGGTCTCGCGCGGTCGATGTGCGCAAGGGCACGGTGGATTATTACGAAACCTACATCGTGATCGAAAACGGTGTGGAAGTGAACAAGCGCGTACTGCGCACTTCGATGCCGTTGCCTGCCGGGTACCGAGAAGGGGATTTCGCGGCGGCGTTGAGCGTCCCTGCCGAAGGCCACACGCTGGCCACCGGGCCTTCTGAAGGCGGAGGCGTTGCAACTTGGGAGCAGTACCACGTCTACAACGCCTACGGAATCCGGCGGGTCCGACAGAAATTGCTCTTGATTGAACCTGCTCCCAAACCGGCGCCGAAGCCGGAGCCACAGCCAGAGGAAATTACGGAGCCCATGCTCGAGCTACTGCCCGAGCCAAAGGCAGAGTCGGTCCGAGGCGCAGGCCGCGGCCGTTCCAAACTCTTGCCGCCGTCGCGGCTTGGCCGCGCGCCCGTGGTGGGAGAAGAATTCACCCAACCGAAGAAAGCGGAACCTGCCGCAGTGGGACCAGAGACGCTGCTGCGCAAAGTTCCCCCAGCGGCTTCGTCGGTGAATTGGGCAAAGGGCTCGGAGCCCTTGAGCACGCACCGGCGCGCACAGTTCGTGGAAGCGCTGACAACTTTGGGAAGCGAGGCAGGGCGCTGGCAGTTTGACCTATCCAAGCGGTTTCTCACCTGCACCGAAGGCAAGTGCTTGATCCGCCAAAACGGCGATGAGCTAGTCGAGCTCCCGTTTCAGGTGGGGTTGGGCCGCATTTGGTTGCTGCGTTTGGAGACGGAGCGGTTGGTCTACGACCTCAAGCAAGGAAAGCTCACCGACAACGAAGAGAAAACGCAGCTCCTCCAGGTGCTGCGCCGATTGGAGTCGC
>CAZBJE010000084.1:0-9927 GCA_964492125.1 uncultured Pseudobdellovibrionaceae bacterium
AGATGGTGCCTTTCAATTGGCCCTTAACCACCTTGAGCTGGTCGACAGTCAGAAGCGTTTCGCGCAGGGACTGGATCTCCTTGGACAAAATCTTCATGCACTGCTTCAGCGATTTGGGCGCCATACCGACGTAAAAAGTAAATACGCCGGTGTCGGTGAACGGCACGCATTCGCACTCCACCGAATAAGCCAGCCCCGCATTTTCGCGGATCTCCTGAAAGAGCTTACTGCTCATTCCACCGCCTAAAAAGAAGCTCAAGATCAGGGCGTCGAAGCGGTACGGATCCCGAAAGCCCACGCCTTCAAATCCCATCAAGAGGTGCATCTGCTCGGCTTCGGTGACAACCGATTTGAAGCCACGTTTGAACTTCGAAGGGGAGCGCTCCAGCGGCAGCATTTTCTGCGCGGAGGGAAAGGTGAAATACTTGCGGCATTTCTCAACCAAAGAATCCCACTCAATATTGCCCGCTACGCTGATAACGATATTTTCGGGCCGATAGTGCCCATGAAAGAATTTGAGGATCTGCGCGCGGGTCATGTTCTGGATGTTCTTGCGCGTTCCAATGACCGGCCTACCAAGCGGCTGGTCTTTCCAGATGGTCTCAAAGAAAAGATCGCCGATCCACTCTTCGGGAGAATCCTCGACCATGGCCATTTCCTGCAAAACAACCTTGCGCTCCCTATCTAGCTGAGCGCGGGCAAAGGTTGGCCGCAAGAGGAGATCGGATAGCACATCCAGCGCTTGGTCTACATGCTCGGACAGTGCCGTCGCATGAAAGCAAGTCAGCTCCCGGTCGGTAAAGGCATTGAGGTCGCCACCGAGCGATTCGAGAACAGTAGCGATTTCCAAGGGCGTACGGGTTTCCGTGCCCTTGAAAACCATGTGCTCGATGAAATGGCTGATACCGTTATTGGCTTTGGTTTCGAGCGCACTACCCAGCTTTACCCAAGCCCCAATGGAAACACTGCGCACATGGGGGTGGCGTTCGGCCACGATAGTGACGCCGTTATCCAAAACGGTCTTATTGTAAAAAACGGGTGTTTCGCTCGGGGCGTTCGGCCGCATCGACTTTATTCGTCGTCATCGACGAAGCGCCGATTACCCGGTTCAAAATCCGGGAGGCGTTCTTCGTCGCGGTCAAAACGCAGGTCCTTACGAGGGCCTAAATCGCCGCGCTCAAAACGAGCGAAACGACCGGCTGGACGCTGAGAGCGCGCGCCCTCTTCGTCGCGATGGCCTCGGCCGCCGCCGCCTTCCCGTCCGCCTTCACGGCGAGGGCCGCTATCGCGGTCCCGGGAGGGTCCACCACTCGAAGAGCGTCCGGAGCCACTAGTCGTGCTCCCGCTGCTACGGCGGTGATCGCGATCGCCGATTTCACGGTCGCGACTGGGGCTGCTGCGGTGTCCACCGCGATCAAAACGTTCGTTTCCACGATCCGGCCGTTCGTTGCCGCGCTCAGGACGGTCGCCCCGATCTGGGCCACGATCCCGATCCGAGTGCGAACGAGGCGCACGGTCGCCCATCGGGCGGCTCGGGCGGTCGTCGCGGCTAGGACGGTCATCGCGCATAGGGCGATCATCCCGCATCGGGCGATCATCGCGGCTCGGGCGATCGTCTCGCATCGGGCGATCCCGATCCGAACGCGGGCCACGATCGCGATCCAAGCCACGCGACGGTTCGCGATCCCGCGGAGCGCGGTCGCCACGAGCCGGTTCGCGATCCAAGCGGTCACGATCCCCACGCGGTTCACGGAAACGGTCACTCTCACCACGTGAATGGCGATCCACGCCACGGTCCGGGCGATCGCCCATGGGGCGTTCGCTGCGTTCGGGGCGATCACCACGGTCGGAGCGAGGCCCACGATCGCGGTCTAATCCACGCGGTTCGCGGCTCTCGCGCGGCTCCCGAGACGGACGCGCTTCGCGCGGTTCCCGAGGCTCACGAGGAGCGCGGTCAAAACGATCTTCACGCGGCGCACGGCCACCACGATCGAAGCGATCCACCCGAGGTGGGCGATCTGCCTCTACGCGATTACCGACTGCTTCTTCATCGGCCACGGCTTCAACCGCCGGAGCGGCTTCCACGGTGGCATCCGGCGCGTCGCTACCAGCGACTTCCGCTACCGGCACCTCGCCATTACCCGAAGTGGGGCCTTCATTCGAAGGACCGCCGCCCTTGGGCAAAAGCGCTTTGCGCGACAGGCGAATCTTGCCTTGAGAATCGACGTCGAGGCATTTCACCTTGATGATATCGCCTTCTTTGACCACATCTTCCACGCGACGCACCCGGAAGTGCTCCAGCTCGGAGATATGGCAAAGACCGTCGGTACCGGGGAAGATTTCGACAAAGGCGCCGAAATCCGCGATGCGACTGACTTTCCCTTCGTAGACTTTGCCAATTTCCGGCTCAGCCACGATGGAGTTGATGATATCGATGGCCTTCTGGGCGCTCTCGTTATCGGAGGACGCTACGTTCACCGTACCGTCGTCTTCGATGTCGATTTTCACGCCAGTGCGCTCGATGATGGAACGAATGACTTTACCGCCGCTACCAATGACTTCGCGGACTTTCTCCGGCTTCACTTTGATGGTGAAGATGCGCGGAGCATAAGGCGAGAATTCCTTGTTCGCCTCGGTGATGCATTCGGCCATCTTGCCCAGCACGTGGATGCGGCCTTCGCGCGCTTGCTCCAAGGCTTCTTCCATGATCTCGCGACTCACGCCGCCGATCTTCAGATCCATTTGGAAAGCAGTGATACCGTCTTGGGTGCCGCAGACTTTAAAGTCCATATCGCCCAAGTGATCTTCGTCGCCGAGGATGTCGGAAAGCACAGCGTAACGCTCGCCTTCCTTGATCAAGCCCATCGCCACGCCGGCTACCGGCTTGGTGATCGGAACGCCCGCGTCCATCAGCGCCATCGAACCACTGCAAACCGTGGCCATCGAGGACGAACCGTTGGATTCCAACACTTCCGACACGAGCCGGATGGTGTAGGGGAACTGTTCCTTAGGCGGAATAATGAAGGACAACGCCCGTTCGGCCAAGAATCCGTGACCGATTTCGCGGCGACCAGGTGGACGCAGCGGACGCGCTTCCCCTACCGAGAACGGGGGGAAGTTGTAATGTAGCAAGAAACGTTTTTGGTACGTGCCGCTGATCGAGTCGATTTTTTGCTCATCATCGGATGTTCCCAAAGTGACCGTGCCCAAAACCTGGGTTTCCCCACGAGTGAACAGAGCCGAACCGTGTACACGCGGCAGAAGGTGGGTTTCGCAAGTGATCGGGCGGATCGCGTTATAGGCGCGGCCGTCGATGCGGTGCTTGCTGTCCAACGTCAGCTCACGAGCGTACTCGCTCTTGGCTTCTTCCAAGTAAAAGCCGATCAAGCCATTTTGGGCTTTTTCTTCTTTGGTCTTGGGGTCTTTGATTTCAAATTTGGCTTTGAGTTCTTTTTTGATCCCGGCCAGAGCTTCGTAACGGGCCAGCTTTTCCTTGATGGCATACGCCTTCTTCAAGCTGGAACCAGTTTCTTTGGTGATCTTGGCTTTGAGATCTTTATCGCGAGGCGGCTTTGGGTAGTCGCGTTTGGCTTTGCCGACTTTTTTCTTCAGCTCGTCCTGCATGTCGAAGATCGGCTGCATCGCCTTATGGGCGGCATCGATTGCGTCGATCATGACTTTTTCGCTGATTTCTTGGGCCGAACCTTCGACCATCACCACGCCAGTGCGCACGCCGGATACCAGCAGTTCGCATTCGCTATTGGGTTGATCTTCCGGGAACGGGTTGATGCTGAACTTGCCGTCGGTCAAACCAACGCGGCAGGTAGCCACCGGGCCCGCGAACGGGATATCGGAAATATGCAAAGCAGTGGATGCGGCGATGCTCGCCACGATGTCTGCTTCGTTCTGTCCGTCGGTCGAAAGGACCGTGACGGTGATATTGGTTTCGCAGAGGAAGTCTTCGGGAAAGAGCGGCCGGCAAGGCCGATCGATCAAGCGCGCCGACAATGTGGCGCGGTCCGAAGGCTTGGCTTCGCGTTTAAAGAACCCGCCGGGGATACGTCCGGCGGAATAGTATTTTTCTTGAAAATCGACGGTGAGGGGGAAGAAATCTTGGTTCTCTTTAACTTCTTTTCCCGCGACGACGGCCACGAGGACCATCGTTTCGCCGTACGTCGCTAGGATCGACGCGTCTGCTTGTTTAGCTAATTTTCCAGTTTGTAACGTAAGGGTGCGTCCGCCGTAGTCGACACTGACTTCGATGGGTTTCATATGATCTTTCTCCATTGGTGTGCAACGGCCCGAACGGCCGTGCACTCACTACTTGCGGATCTTCAGACGATTGATCAAAGACGTGTAACGTTCTTCGTTTGTCTTCTTGATGTAGTCGAGGATCCGACGCCGCCGTCCGACCATTCTTAATAGGCCGCGACGGGAGTGATGGTCTTTTTTGTGGTTTTTAAAATGCGGAGTCAACTCGGTGATCCGCTCGGTTAGTAGAGCAACCTGCACTTCTGGCGACCCTGTGTCGCGCTCGTGCACTCTGAAACCGGTAATAACTTCTGTTTTTTTCTGCTTCTCGAGACTCAAAATCTTACCTCTCGCTCTCTCAATTAAACCAGACAGGTACTATCACTGTTGGTACCTGTTTGCAAACCCTGGGTCCGCGGAGTGAACTGCGGATTTTTGTTCGTATTTTTCCTGGGACTGGGACCCACCCATTCCCCTCGCAACAGCTTTCGGTAGTTGCGATAACCCTGTTCCCGCCACCCGGCGAGATCGGATTCTAACTGCACCAAAGTGGCGCTATCGGCGAGCGAAAACTCTCCGCAGGAGAGCCGTCGCAACTCGGCCAGATGCGCTACGGTGCCCAACCGCACCCCGACCTCTTCGGCCAGACTGCGGATATAGGTTCCCTTGCTGCAGGCGACCTCGAATTCGACGATGCCGTCAGCAAATGAAATGAACTCCATCTTGTGCAATTGCACCGGGATGGGGGGCCGACGAACACGGATGTTCTGTCGGGCTAATTCGTAAAGACGCACGCCATGCACTTTCTTTGCGCTGTACATGGGAGGGGTCATCATCCACTCACCTACTAAACTGGCGAGGGCAGCCTTAATCTGATCTTCGGTCAGATCGGGCACAGGGGCGGTTTTCTCCACTGTACCGGTCCGGTCCATCGTATCGGTAGTGGAGCCAAGCTTGGCCCAGGCGCGGTAGGTCTTATCGGCGGTCAAAAGAGCGTCAGAAAGCTTGGTGGCTCGCCCAGTCAGGACCACCAATACACCGGTGGCAAAGGGATCGAGGCTGCCCGCATGCCCTACTTTGGCGTCGCGGCCGAGGATGTTTTTGACACCACGCACGACGTCGAAGCTGGTGGGACCGTCGGTCTTATCGACGACTAAAACCATTTCATTCATTGGGTAATTCCATTTTATTTTCTTCGAGCACCGAAAGAATGCGATTGAGACGGCCAGCGTGTTCGTCGGCCTCAAAGCTCAACTCAGGCACGAACTTGAGGTCTAGGTTCGCGCCAATCTTACGGCGGAAGAAGACAACGGCTTTGGCCAGCCCCCGAGTCACTTCTTTATGGTCGGTGGTGGGGCTGCCTTCATAGAAAACCTTCGCATGGCGCAGGTCCTTGGAAAGCTCTACCTCGGTGACCACCAAATGGCGCAGACGAGGGTCCGAGATCTCAGTCAGCAGCAAACGTGCGACTTCGCCTCGGATCATGGAAGCCATCTTCTGGGCTCGGTGATTAAGCACTTAAAACAGTCCTACAAAGTTCTACAGGGTATCCTGAGACTCTTCCTTGATAAACGCCTCGAACTGGTCGCCCGGTTTCAAGTCGTTGAAGTTTTCCAGTCCGATACCACATTCAAACCCTACAGAGACTTCTTTTACGTCGTCTTTGAAACGCCGCAAGCTGCTTACTTTGCCTTCGTAAATAACCCGGCTATCGCGCAAGAGCCGCAAGAAACAGCCACGGGTAACTTTGCCGTCCAATACCGAGCTGCCCGCGATGGTGCCAAGCTTGGGTACAGTGAACAGCGTACGCACTTCCGCACGGCCAATGACTTTCTCTTTAACCTGCTTATCCAGCAGGCCTTCCATCAAGCGGCGAACGTCGTCCAGCAATTCGTAAATAATGCTGTAGGTGCGCACCTCCACCCCTTCCACTTCGGCCAATTTCAGGGCCTTGGTGTCGGGACGGATGTTGAAACCGATAACGGCCGCTTTACTGGCCGAGGCCAAGTTAACGTCGCTTTCGTTGATCCCGCCGGTCGCCCAATGCAGCACCCGCATCCGAACCTTGTCGGTGGGGATTTTAGAAAGAGCTTCTTTGAGCGCTTCCACACTGCCTTGCACATCGGCCTTCAAGATCATGCGCAGCTCTTTGTCACCCGAAGGGGCGTTGGCGAGCATTTGCTCCAACGTAACCTTGGGACGGGTGCCGAGCGAAGCCACCTTGAGGCGATCCGCCCGAGTGGTGGTAAGTTCTTTGGCGGCTTTTTCATCTTCCGCTACAAAGAAATCATCCCCCACGGTGGGTACTTCGGGCAGACCCAAAATTTCCACCGGGTCACCAGGCAGCGCTTCTTTTACGGACTTGCCGTAAGAATCTTGCATCGCCCGGACTTTACCGTAAGTGGCGCCACAAACGACCAAATCGCCAGAGCGCAACGTGCCTTGCTGCACCAAAATGGTAGCAACGGGACCACGGGCTTTTTCCAAGCGCGATTCGATAACAGTGCCGCGGCCCGGGATATCGTAATTGGCCTTGAGCTCCAGCATTTCACTCTGGAGCAAAATGCCTTCCAAAAGGGCTTCCAGTCCCAAACCGGTTTTCGCGGATACGGCGATGTACATGGTGTCGCCGCCCCACTCTTCGGGGTTCAGGTTATGGCCGGCTAAGGTCTGTTTAATACGATCGGGGTTACCGTCGGGGAGATCGCTTTTGTTGATCGCCACGATAATCGGAACGCCCGCTGCTTGAGCGTGGTTGATCGATTCGAGAGTCTGCGGCATGACGCCGTCGACTGCCGAAACCACTACCACGACGATATCTGTCACCTTCGCGCCGCGCGCGCGCATGGCGGTAAAGGCTTCGTGGCCCGGGGTGTCCACAAAGGTGATTTTACCCTTGGGCACTTGAACTGTGTAAGCACCCACGTGCTGAGTGATCCCACCCGCTTCGCCCGCGGCCACTTTGGCTTTGCGGATCGCATCGAGCAAGGAGGTCTTCCCATGATCGACGTGGCCCATAATGGTGACTACCGGCGGACGGGTTTTTTGCTCGCCCGCATCGGCATCGACCTGGGGAATAAAGTCTTCCTCACGGAACATTTTCTGCTTCACTTCATGGCTAAATTCAGGCGCCACAAGCGTCGCGGTATCAAAATCAATGGCTTCGTTCATCGAGGCGGTCACGCCAAGGCCCATCAGCTTGCTGATGACGGCAGTGGCCTTTACCCCGACCTGTTTCGCAAATTCGGCAACCGTGATGGTCGCGCCCATTTCCACTACTCGTTTGTGTTGAGCGGACTGGGTAATCTGGGTGCGCATCGCGGGCCGGCTGATAACGTTCTTTTTCTTTTTAGTCGCGTGGATCAACTCGCGTTTGAGGTAATCGGCGCTGCGGAATACGGTGTCCTGGCGCTGCGCCAAACGGCGCTTGCCGGCTTCTTTGGCGGCTTCTGGAGTCGCGAAATCGACTTCCTTCACCCGACGCAAACCACTGGTTAAGTCACCCGGTGCGCCTGCAACTCCTTGCCCAGGAGCGGCCGGAGGGGGCTTGGGACGTTCTTTTTTCTCTACCTTCGCACCAACGGTATCGGTCAAATGCGCTTCAGTAGCGACTTTCTTAATAATGCTACCGTACACCCGTCGACGAATCGGCTCGGGTGGCTTCACCGGTGCGGTCGGAGCGGCAACAGTGGGAGCTGGGGTAGGAGTACCCGGAGCCGCGGGAGCGGGAGTGGCGGCTTGAACCGGGGCCGGAGCGTCTTCCTGCTCGCTCGGAGCGGCTTGCGCTTCGGCGACTTCTTCTAAAGTTTCCTGCGTTTCCTCTTGGATTTCCTCGGCGGCCTGGATTTCAGCCGGGGCTTCCTCTTCCGCGACGGCTTCAACGACCGGCTCCGGAGTGGGTTCGGGAACGACTTCTTTTTCCGCGCCTTTGCGGCGACGAATAACAGTGGCTCCGACTCGCTTTTCAGTAACACCGCTGGGCTGGGGAGCCGCGGCGGATGCAACCGAAGCGTTGATCTTCGCGTTTTTCCGGTAGTGTTCGCGCACTGCCCGAACTTCTTCCGTACCCAAAACGCTCATGGCGTTTTTTACGTCGATCCCCAAGCGCTGGACTTGGCTGACCAAGTGTTGGCCATCCACATTGAGCTCTTTGGCTAGCTCATAAACCTTCAGTTTTGTCGTCGGTGCCATGCTGTTCTCTCTCGCCGTTTATCCGTAGGGAAACCAAACTCAAGCTCGCCCAAGGCGGATTAAGATTTAGGTTCCTCCGAAGACGCGGCCGCCGCTGCGGTGGCTGCTGCTTCGGTTTCGCTCGAGCGCTCTTTTTCAGCGTGCGCTTTCACTTCGGCTTTCAGACGCTCAAATACCGCGTCCGAATTCATTTTCGCGGCCGCAACTGCTGCCTTCTCGGCATCGAGCAGTTGTTTCTTCATCTCCGCCAATTTGCCGGAGGCAATCATTGCAGCAGCGTTAGCCTTAATCTCGGCTGCTTTTTCGTCACTAAACCCAGGGACCGTCGCAAGCTGCGTTAGGTCGGCCTGAGAAAGCTGTTCCACCGTCAAACCATAGTGGTAGAGGCTCTGCGCCAAGGTGTCGTTCATGCCTTCGATGGCCATCAACAACTTCTTGGAATCTTCGGTACGCTTGTGCATGCGGGTTTCGGACACGATGTCCAATTTCCAACCCGACAGCATCGAAGCCAATTTCACGTTCTGTCCGCGGCGACCAATGGCCAGCGAAAGTTGGTTATCAGCAACCACGATTTCCATCGCGTGATTATGATCGTCGATGAGTACCTTGGTCACTTCGGCCGGAGCCAAAGCGTTGCACACAAAGCGAGTTTCGTCTTCGTTCCAAGGAACGATGTCGATTTTCTCGCCGCGTAATTCTTGCACCACGTTCTGCACGCGGGATCCCTTGACGCCGACGCACGCGCCGACCGGGTCGACGTCGCTATCGGTGGAAACCACCGCGATTTTAGCGCGGATACCGGGCTCGCGCGCGGCACTCTTAATCTGCACAATGCCTTCGTTCACTTCCGGCACTTCTTGTTTGAAGAGCTGGATTAACAAGTCGGGGCAGGTGCGGGACAAAACAATTTTGGGGCCGCGTGGGGTTTGCTGCACATCGATGAGGAACGCCAGTACGCGGTCGCCCGGGCGGTATTGCTCGCCAGGGATTTGTTCGCGCGCAGGCAAGATAGCATCGGTGCGGCCGAGATCGACGATCAAGCAGCCCTTCTCGATACGGCGGCAAGTGCCAGTGACGACTTCGCCTTTGCGGACATTGAATTCGTTGTAGATGATATCGCGTTCGGCATCGCGAACTTTTTGGATGATGACCTGCTTAGCAGTCTGAGCGGCAATTCGACCAAACTCAGCAGAGTTCAGCTTAATACCGATACTATCGCCAATGGCGGCATCCGGATCGAGGCGTTTGGCTTCTTCTTCGCCGACTTCCATGTCTTCGTCTTCGACTTCTTCGACGACGGTTTTAAACTGGAAGAGCTCGACTTCGCCCAAATCTTCATTGAAGTGCGCTTCGAGTTCGACAACCAAACCAAATTTCTTTTTCGCAGCCATCAACATGGCGGATTCGAGAGCTTCCACCAACACGGCTTTATCAATGCCTTTATCTTTTTGAACCTGATCCAGCACTCTTGAGAGTTCTGAAGCC
>CAZBJE010000085.1:0-1417 GCA_964492125.1 uncultured Pseudobdellovibrionaceae bacterium
TAAAATATGGGACCGGGTACAAGCCAGAATCGTCCACTGGGGACTGACGTCGCTGACCTGCATATCCTCCGCGAAATGAAACTGTTCGATATGCTCAAGAGTAGGAGCCACACGCGAATGGGGGACGATAAAATGGTAGGCATCGCCCGCCGACTGGAAAAAACCAAAAGTAACCACGCCGGACTTGCCGGTGAGAAACGCACCCAAACGGGTTTGGGAAGCATCCCAACACTTGAAATCTAGCGTGGACATGCGGTTTAGGAAATCGGCGGTATCGGGACCGCTAATCAGCACGGTCCCCCAGCTCAATACGAAAAACCCTGCCGGTAGGCTCAACTCTTTTTCTGGCATGCGGGACACTCGCAAAGCTTTCGGAGTGAATCAAAAGTGTAAAAGCCGGTATCGTGTCCGTCGGACCAAACGAATCGAAAAGCATAGCGGCCAATCGGCTCGATCTTCTTGGGTTTGATATCGACGGGAACTTTGGTGTCGTCCAGGATTTTTTCCCGAGTCCACTCGTCGACACAATGGGCGCAATGGCAATTGAGCCGAATATTGCGCACTTTGTAGAATGAGTTGTGGCCGTCGTTCCAAACGATACCGAGATTGGTACCGCCCAGCTGCTTCAAATCTACCGGAACCATATCCGCCATTATTGCCAGTCCATGCTGAGAGGTTTGAAAGCGCCGCCTGCACCTGCTTGCAGGATGGAAAGCGCGGAAGCGACTTCACCGGCCATGCGGGTGAACTCCAAGCTCACGGCGCACCCCGGGTGATCCATGACGACCGGTTTACCGGTATCGCCGCTCTCGACTACTTGCCCGTCCAACGGTAAGCGTCCCAAAAACGGCACGCCGACTTGCTGCGCGAAGGCTTCGCCGCCCCCGCTACCAAATATGGGACCCGCCATATTTTCGACGATTCCCAAGATCGGAACTTTAACGTTTTGGAACATCATGAGCCCTTTGCGCGCATCCGCCACACTCACCGCTTGCGGGGTGGTGACAATGATAGCGCCGGCTAGCGGTGCGTTTTGGCTGATGGTCAGCTGCGCATCGCCCGTACCGGGAGGCATGTCGATAAGCAAATAGTCCAGCTCACCCCAATCCACTTGAGTCAGAAATTGGGTAAGCGCGCCGTGGACCATGGGCCCACGCCAAACAACGGGCTGATCGTCGGGAATCAAAAACCCAATCGACATCACTTTCACGCCGTTGCGTACCAGAGGAGAAACTCGATCGTCGGTAGCATCGGGGCGTTCGTTGAGGCCGAGCATCAAAGGAATGCTGGGGCCGTAAATGTCGGCATCGAGCAAGCCAACCTTGGCGCCGGTTTGAGCCAGCGCAAAAGCTAAGTTCACGGTGACGGTGCTTTTGCCTACCCCGCCCTTACCGCTCGCGACGGCGATAAGATTGCG
>CAZBJE010000085.1:1517-9925 GCA_964492125.1 uncultured Pseudobdellovibrionaceae bacterium
ACCCGGGAAAGGGCCTTCAAGACGGACGCCTCGGTGACAGCTGCTTTGGATTGAAAAAACACGCTCATTTCTAGCCCCAGCAGGCGCAAAAGGCAAAGGGGGGTGTTTAGGGCCGGGCGGTAGCAGTAATTTCAAGGCCGGACGACGTATCGAAGGTCTTAATCCCGTACCCCGTGAACTCCAAAGTGACGCGACTGCCGTCTTCGGAAAAAGTGCCGGTCAGGGGTTGGAACCGCGCCCGTAGGGTCGCCGAACCGAGGGGGATGGGATTTCTCAGCGCCGAGCCCGTTTCGGAGTCGTGGTATTCCAGGGCGCCCTCCTTGGTCAGAACCAAGGTATGCCCCTCACCCACATCCGTCACAGCCAGCGGCGCATGGGCCAACCAGACGTGGCAGGTGCGCAGCACAGCCCACGTTGAGGGGGCGTGCAAACAGCCCAAAACCGCCAGAATTTTGAAGAAAGTGCGCATGGAACTCGCTCCGAACCAGGGGGATTTAGCACTTTTTTGAAGTTCGGTGCAATACTCCAGACAAGGTTGTATCCTGATGCTTCGCAATGATCGTCAGCCGGTTGTGCCGCAAAATCGCCCTCCTTCTTCTGCTGATCGTGGGCCGAGCTTCGTCTGGAAGCGACGAACTCATTGCCTACTGCGAGCGCCATTTCGGCCACTTGACGGTGCGCATGCCCATTCGGGCCATGCAATTCGTCCAACGCGAATTGGTGCCTCAAGTAGAAGCATTCGAAAAGCGCATCGGCCCAGGCGGTACCTTTGTCCGCAGCATGGATGACCGTGCGCTGGCCAAATTGGTCGAGGAATACCGCCAAATATTGCGCCACGCCGACAACCACCGGGGCGCTGAAGACTTCCGCCATATGGGAGACCCCGATATCAAGGCCGAAGCCGAAAGGGAAATGGCCGAGATAGAGGCGCGGCTTTTGAACGACATCCGCCCGTTTCGAGACCAGCTCATCAACTACCTTGACCCTCCGCCTAAGAAATTAGTCTTGGAGATTGACGCCGCGGGGGGTGGAACCGACGTGGAAAGGTATGTTTCTCAGCTCAATGCCCTTTATCTAAAAGTAGGTAAAGAAAAGGGCTGGAAAATGGAAGTACTACAAGCCGAGCAAAAGGGAGAGCACCCCCAAAAAGTCACGCTGACGGTCGAAGGCGCCGGGGCTTGGCAGTTCTTGCGCAATGAAATTGGTGCGCACCGAGTTTTCTTTCAGAGCAAGGGTAAAGGAAAAGTCTTCACCAACAACGTACTGGTAGCCGTAAGACCTCAGGTTGCTGAGTCAGAGTTGAAAATGCCCGACAGCGACCTCGAAATCTCCACCACAACCTCACAAGGCCCAGGTGGACAAAACGTGAACAAGACCGAGTCAGCTGTGCGCATTAAACATAAGCCCACGGGCATTACCGTTCTAATGCAAGAAGAGCGTTCGCAGGTGGCTAACAAAACCAAAGCTATGGTTCTGCTCCGCCAAAAAGTAAAAGAGAAGCAGGACGAGGAAAAAGCCACTTCCGATCGCGACGCCCGTCGCACTCAAGTGGGTATCGGGCGGCGAGGAGATGCACCCCGTGTTCGAACGTACAATCTCCAAACGGGCGAGGTAACTGACCACCGGATTAATCAGCGCTCCAACGGACGCTTGGACGGTTTGGAAGATGTCGACTTGACCGGGTTTGAAGAAGGACTTCAAGACGCATACCTAGACGACTTGATTAGTCGCCGCATGCCCTAGCGGGTGCGTAAGTGATTGGGCGTGCGTCTGCTTCGGCCCTTGGCATCGAGAGCGTCGACGGCAGACTGCTGATCGCGTTGGTACTGGATGCCCATCGCCTGACCCAGCAAAAATATTCCTAAACCCACTGCCACCGCCAAAACGCCGGCAACCCACGGTATGTAAGGAGCATACCCGTTCCGCTTTTTCAGACGCGGATCATGGATAGCGATATTGGTTTCCACTAAGACTTCATCATCCAAGTATTTCAAGATGAGATCCTCGGGACGGCTGCTCACTTCCGGTCCCAGAAATTTCTCAAGAGCATCGATCAATTCCCGTACTCCATCGAACCGGGCATGGGGGTCGAGCTTAAGGCATTTGCTGACAATTTTATCCAACGCCACCGGCACCTTGCCGTTCATCTTACGCGCGGAAACAAAACTGGCCTCGCGAATGGATTGAAAAATGGTGTTGCCGCCTTCGGCCTTAAACGGACGACTGCCCGTGAGCATTTCGTAGAGAGTAATGCCGAGCAGGAAAATGTCGGATTGGGGCGAAATGGTATCGCCCAGCACCTGCTCCGGAGATAAATAGCTGGGCGAACCCACCATCATTCCAGGTCGCGTGAGCGACGTATCTTCCACCTGCAAAACGATGCCGAAATCCATCAACTTCACGCCGCCCCGGTTGGTCAGGCGGATATTGGATGGCTTGATATCTCGGTGAATAAGCCCGTTCGCGTGAATGTAGTACAGACCCCGCGCCACACCTAGGACCACAGCCGCCGCAATCGAGGGAGGGAGGCTGCCGAGCTTTTCAATGGCAGTAGAGAGATCTACCCCTTCAATGTATTCCATCAAAATGAACGCTTCGCGCTCGCCTTCAACGAAATCGTAAACGTGCGCAATGTTTTGGTGCAGCACGCTAGCCAGCGCGCGAGCTTCGCGACGAAACCTTTCAACCGTTTCTTCGCTTTGGAGCAGTTCGTCTTTCAGACGTTTCACCACAATGTAGCGATCGAGCGACGGTTGGTACGCGCGGAAAACTAACGCCATGCCACCCGTGGCGATAAGCTTGATCTGCTCTAGCTGACTGCGCAGATTTTTCCCCAAGTTTCCGTGGGGGAGTTCGGGAGGATTGACGCGGTTGTTCATAAAGTTAGAAAGGTATCCCCTTCCTATCGGCAGAATGCGGGAAAAAGGAAAACGGCCTAATGCCGCGAAGCATTAAGCCGTTTTCAAAAACCTCGCCGCTTTCCTAAGAAAGCGGCGGGTGAGAGAGGAGTAGTGATAAACGCAGCGCCTGCACATGCTGACGCCACGACTGCTGCCCTTAGCAGTTCTTTTTCCCGGTGACTATTCGCCCCGGGAAGCTCGGTTGCCTCGCATTACTCCTCGTATGCGAGACGAAAGCTTTCCCCCTGGCCCCGAACGACCCCTTTAGGGTCGAGCCACAAAATCTTGCTATTACTGCCCACTTCCGGAACTTCCACGATGGTAGCCGCCATAGGTTTCGCGTTGGCCAACTGCCGCGCGCTCTTTAGGGGAGCAAACGCAAACAGACTGCCGAGCGTAACCAAAATCAAAGCCTTGTAGATGTTGGCGAGCGCGCGTCGTAAATTTCTGTCGTCCAAGCTAAACATCACAAACCATCCTTTGCGGCTTCCCCTCTCCAGGAGAGCCACGCAGGGATTCCTATTTGCAACCCGTGCCAGTATTCAGGGTGTGCACGCGCCTTTCGCAGGAACCCCTTAAAATCACGCAGATTTTCGCAAGTGCAATCACCACTTAGCGTCGGAGTCCAAGCTTTAGACAGACGTCAATTTGTTAGACAGTGCGCCGCGGAACGTCCCTGGACTATTTTGAGATAGAATTGCGGGGTGAATATACTTTTTGTCGGCAACACCTCTGGCACTTCTACGTCGCAGTACTATTACACCTCGCTTCTCAAGCTAGGGCATGACGTGGCCACTTGGGATCCTCGCTACTTTGCGACGCTCGGGACGGTCGATAAAATCGTGCAGAAGCTCAATCAAGGGCCATCACCGTGGAAGGTCAAAAACATCAACGAAGAGTTGGTGCGGATTTGTCGCCAAAACTTTTTTGATCTCGTTTTTGTAATGAGTGAAAACTTCGTTACCCGCGAGGCGTTGGAGATGGTGCGCGAAGACGCGCTGACCGCGCCAAAATTTCTTTTTCACTCCCATGACAATCTTTTTTTCGATCGGATTGTTAAACCACCAGGTTTCTATCAAGCACTGGCGGCCTTCGACATCGCGTTCACCACCAAATCACAGAATGTAGAACGCTACGTGAGCGTAGGACAAAAAAACGCTCACTACCTGCCCTCGGCCTACGAACCAATGGTGCACCGACCGATACCACCCGAAAAATCCCGGCTCAATCGGGCTTTTGAAGTGAGCTTTGTGGGCACGTACGACACCTCCCGAATTCGCTGGCTAGAACAGGCCGGCTGGCACCGACTCCATGTTTGGGGAGACTTCTGGAATCGCTTTCCGGATTTCCAAAAGTACCGCGACCATATCGACCCGCACGCGATTTACTATTTCGAATTTGCCGACGTTTGTAGCCGCAGCAAGTGCTCACTGGGACTCCTGCGAGAAGAAGCCGAGGATCGCCACACCCAGCGCACCTTAGAAATCCCAGCGTGCGGTAGCCTGCAATTCGCTCCCCGCAACGAAGAAATTAAAGCGCTTTTCGAAGAGGACCGAGAGATTGTGCTTTTCGACACGCCCGAGGAGTTGAAAGAAAAATTAGATTACTACCTCGGCCACGAGACCGAACGAGCGCGGATGGCCCAGGCCGGTCACGCGCGCGTACTCCGCGGTAACCACACCTATACCGACCGAGTGAAGACCATGATGGAAAAAGTCGCCGCGCTCTAAGAGAGCTGGCGCAACCACTGCGACACTTTGGCTAAGTGCGATTTGGGATCCATTTCGTTCGAAAAGTGAACGTATGTTTCGCGGATAGCTTCGGGGCTGAGCGCCAGAGCCACGCCCACATTTTTTTTCATTTGGTCTAAATCCGAACTACGCGGAAAGTACCCTTCCAGATCCGCCGTTTTTGGGACGGAGGTAGCTATCGCGGGAACGCCAAACCGCATGGCTTCCAAAATTTTTACCGGAAAAGCACCGTCCTGAGTGCGGTTGGGTCGGTAGAAAAGCAGCGTGAGTTTGATTTTTTTCCAGACCGAGGCCACCTGATTTCTGGGCACCCAGGGAAAGTAGTGAAAGTTTTTAAATTTCTTCCAACGCGCCAACGCTTCTAAGCCCGGCGGGTCGGTGCGGCCCATGAGAATAAAACCCCAGTCTGGGAAGGAATGGATGAATTGCTCAAAAAGCTCAAAGTCAAAACCATCATAGAAGAACGACCCCACATATCCCATCACCTGGGAAGGGAACCCGGCCGGCAAAAAAACGTCGGCCGCTCCGCCCAGAGAGCTGTCCATCATATCAATGGGTGGACGCAGAACGTGCAGCTTCGCCGCGTGTTCGGGCATCAACACATCGCGGGCGGTTTGGTTTTGGCAAACGATCACCCGGGCTTTGCGAACCAAATTGCTACTGGGGCCGTGGCGGTAGGGATCGTCAAAGACTGAAAATACGTCGATATACGGCAACTCCGCCGCCACCGATTCATCGACTCCAGCCTGGACCCAAATTACGGGATTGCCGCCCATCTTCTTGATGTAGCGCTTTAAAAATGCGCTTTTTGCCTGGGCATCCAAGCGATCAAATGCCGAAAAGCGGCGCAACGGCACCGCCGGTAGTTGGGAAACAAGCAACTTTGTATTCGGCTCCACTACTACGGGCCGGTAGGGGCGCCAGTCGGATCCGTCAAACCAAGCGACTTCCACGCCATGCCGTGCCAAACGTTGGGCAAGCGATTGCTGCACGAAACCGTGGCGTTCCCAAAAACGGCAGTAGCTGATGAAAAGTACCCCACCGCGGGATCGGTAGTACTCTAGCGCACTCTCCCAAGCCGCACCTTGATCTCTGTCAGCTTTGGACATCCGTATCCATTACAAATTCGTCTTCTTCGTGCTCTTCCTCAGGGAGAGTGAGCACATCCAATTTGGCGTTGTAGGAAAGCACTTCCGCGTAACGGCCAAAGGCGACGAGCGTGTCAAACAACGAATCCAGCTTTTCATTGGGGAAGTAGGTTTGCAACCGGCTAATCACCGCTTCGCGCTCGATCTCATGCCCGGGGCTCTGTTCCAGCCAGGCCAGCAAAGTCTGGACGATTCGCAAGCTCTTCACTTGGTTGGCAAAAAGCACTTTACGGTCCGCGCTGTCGGCGCGCACAAATTTTCGGCCAAAATCCGTAAAGACAACCATCTGTTTAGGTGTTTCGACGAAGTCTAAAATCTCGGCGGTCTTGGTGACGGCCAGCGAATGACCGAACTCACTTTCGGTTTCGTTAGCAAGCATGAAGATATCCATCTTTCCGCCTGCATCGTCCAAAACTTCCAACAACCCGATAACTTCGGACGGCGATACCGACGGCAAATTTTCCAGCCCCTGGTACCAGGAAGGCTGCGTCAAGGTAGGACGCTCGGTTTCTTCTGGGATCAGCGCTTCGGTCAAAACGGAATGAATCACGTTGATCAATTCTTGGATTTTGGCGTCTTTGGGATCGCGCGGGTGCGGCAAGGGATTGGTGAGAACGGTGCGCACGTGTCCCGGATCGGCACCAAAAACGAAGATGCGCTGAGCCATCATCACCGCTTCGAAAATATCATGGGTAACCATCACCACGCTTTTCACGGCTTTGCTTTGCTCCTGCCAAATATCAATTACTTCCGAACGCATGGTCTCGGCAGTCAAGACGTCCACCGCGCTGAAGGGCTCATCCAAGCAAAGAATTTCCGGACGCACCGCTAGCGCACGCGCGATGCCGACCCGTTGGCGCATGCCGCCGGAGAGCTCGCGCGGGTAGGCTTCCTCGAAACCGCCCAAGCCCACCATATCGATGCTCTCTTCAATCCGCGTATCGATCTCGCGGTAGTTCAATCCCAGGTGGTGCAAGCCGATACCCACGTTTTGTTCGACCGTGAACCAGGGCAAAAGGGCGAAGTTTTGAAAAACCATCGCGAGATTCCGGTTAATGCCCGACAGCGGCTTGCCGTGGCAAAGCACCCTGCCCTCCGAAGGTCGGATGAGGCCCGCCATGATTTTGATGGTGGTGGTTTTGCCGCAACCCGACGGCCCCAGAAAAGCGACAATCTCGCCTTCCTGGACCGATACGTTGATGTTCTTCAGCACCTGGATTTCGCGCCCTTTTTCGAGCTGAAAACTGTGCGAGATACGCTCTAACGCAAGGAGCGGTTCATTTCCTTTGGGACCCGACATTACTCTCCACTATCCATCGAAACGGTACTTGGTTTCCGCTAACCGATACAAGCTGCCCCAGAAAAAACGATTGAGCAGCACCACCGTAGTCACCATCATCAAAATCGCCCCGGCCAGCACCGGGAAATTGCCCGCCTGCGCGGCCTGGGTGATTGCCGATCCAATCCCCGTGGCGGCCACGTCTCGGTCGCCATACTGGACGATTTCCGAAACGATGCACGCATTCCATGCACCCCCCGCAGCCGTAATCCACCCGTTCAACAGCGATGGAAAAATAGCCGGGAAAATGATCGAGCGCCAGTACTGCCGTCCCCGCAACTGGAAAACTTCGGCCACATCTAAAATCTGGCGGGGTATCTGAGTGGCGCCACTGATGACGTTGAACAAAATATACCACTGCGAAGCGAACAACATCAGCACTACCGCGCCAAACTCCATGCTAATTCCGGCAGAAAGCAGCACAGAAGCCAAAATGGGAAAGAGCATGGGCGCCGGGAAAGACGCCACAATCTGCACCACCGGCTGCATACGCCGCGTCCAAACCGGGTTGGTGCCAATAAAAACCCCCACCGGCACGGTCCAAATGCTTCCGATTACCACCGCCGCGGTAACTCGCAAGAAAGTGAAAAAGGTATCCCGCAAGTAGAGCAGCCAAGTGTGGCCGGGAGTCGCCACCATTAGGTCACCCATGGTGCGCATACCCATCAGCAGAGCTACTAATCCCAACCCCACCAGTCCAAAGCGCAACACCAGTGGAAAACTCGAGCGGATACTTTTTTCCACTGCGGGCGTCCAGGAACGATCCGTCACCACGTGGACGCTTTTTTGGATTTCGCGTTTCCATTCTTGCACGCGGTCTTCGATGTAAGCCAATACTCGATTTTTTTTGAGCAAATCCAAAACGAAAGACCGACCACGCTGCCCTGGATCGGCGTCCATCTTAAAACGCTCGGACCAAACGACCAGGGGAGCCCAGATGCAACGATCCATCACTATGATCAAAGCAAACATCACCGAAATGCCGGCGAGAATGGCGCGGGTATCATGCTGCTCATACGCAACCGCCATGTACGAGCCAATTCCCGGCAAACGGAAGTCATTGTCGCCGAGAGAAAACGACTCGATCACCATCAAGAAGAACCACCCGCCTGCCATCGACAACATGCTGTTCCAAAGCAGGCCATTGGCGGCGAAAGGAAATTTAGAAACCAAAAGGTCATTGTAACCTTTGGCCTTGGCCTCAGATTCCATCATTCCAGCACTTGCGATTTCGGGATCCGTGAAAACAACAGCAGGAACAGTTTTGGCA
>CAZBJE010000086.1:0-9887 GCA_964492125.1 uncultured Pseudobdellovibrionaceae bacterium
AGTCTTACCTGCGTAATCATCGGGAAACACGCGAAACGAGGCTTAGCGGTGAAAACCTCCCAGCTTGATACCATGACCAAGGGTTGGTTCGTGGGCGACTTCGAACCCAGCGTGCTGCGCACCGATTCGGTAGAAGTCGGCGTGAAACACTATAAAGCGGGCGACGCCGAAGACTGGCACTACCACAAGGTGGCGACCGAAGTGACGGTGGTGGTTTCGGGTGAAGTGGAAATGAACGGACGCCGCTTCAAGGCCGGCGACATCATCGTGATGGAGCCGGGCGAAGGCACCGATTTTAAAGCCATCACCGATGCGGTCAACGCGGTGGTAAAGTTCCCCGGCGCCAAAAACGACAAGTACCTGGGAAAGCCGAATGCTTAATATCGTTATCCCCATGGCCGGACGTGGCTCCCGCTTTAAAGACGAGGGTTTCGCTCTACCCAAGCCGCTGATTCCGGTGCACGGCAAGCCGATGATTCAGCTGGTCGTCGACAACCTACGCCCCCGCCGGGACCACCGCTTTATTTTTATTTGCCTACGCGAACACCTCGACGGCTATGGTTTGGCGGCGCACCTGGCGGAGTGGGCACCCGGTTCGGTGGTGATTCCCATTGATGAAGTCACCCAAGGCGCCGCCTGTACTGTGCTGCTGGCCCGGGAATATATCGACTCGAATGACAGTCTGCTCATCGCCAATTGCGACCAGTGGATCGATACCGACATCGACGCTTTTCTAGACGAAGCCGACCGGCCCGAGTTGGATGGATTGATCATGACCATGAAGGCCGACGATCCAAAGTGGTCGTTCGTGAAATTCGGGGCCGACGGAGAAATTTCCGCAGTGCTGGAGAAGCAAGTGGTTTCCGACGAAGCCACCGTGGGTATTTACCACTTCAAAAAAGGCGGACAGTTTGTGGCGGGCGCCGACCAAATGATTGGCGATGAACGACGGGTGAACGGGGAGTTTTATGTGGCCCCCGTCTATAACGAATTGCTGTCCCGAGGCGCCAAGCTGGGAGTTTTTAACATCGGCTCCGTGGGCAACGGAATGTATGGCCTGGGCGTGCCCGCCGATTTACACGCCTTCTTGGAAGTGAGCAAAACGCTCACCGGTCGGGGGTTACCGCGCTAATGGAATTGCAAGCGACTTTAGGTAAGGTACTTTTCCGCAGTCCGAAGATTTGCTCGGACAGCTTTCTGCTCAATCGTTCCGGGTTATTCAACGTTTACCTCTCCGCCTTGCGGCGCGCCCATTTGGCCTCGGCCGCGGTGCGCGGCGCGCTCACCTCCGCGGGTCCCTTCGCGAAAGAAGTGGAAACACTGCGGCGGGATGGTTTCATGGTATTGCCGAATTTTCTCTCCCCTGAGGATTTCGAGTACGCTCACGGCGTTTTCGAAAAGCGAGCCGACGAATTTGAAGTGCAAAATGCCCGGTCGCCGTTGACTCGCATGCTTTTAGTCACCCGCTACAAATACCCCGAAATTGCCGTGACTGACGCGCGCGCGGTGGCGCTTTTTCAAAACAACCCGCTGTTCGCCGAGCTGATACTGCGTACCACCGGAATCCGCTACACCTTGCCGCCGCTGGTATACTTCCTGGAGCAATCGTTTGCGCCGGAGGATCTGGGCAAGCCCCATTCCGACTACCAAGACCGCTTGCACTACGATGTAACGTATCCCTCCCTCAAAGCGATTATGTACATGGAAGATACCGATCGCTCCAACGCGGCTTTCAAAATTGCCAAGGGATCTCATCTGCCGTCTTGGCGACGGTTTCGGGGCGAATACCGCTTTGCGTGCGACCGCACTCGACCTGGTAGGCGCAAGGAGGATCACCCCAGCGTACGTGCCGAACTCTTTGATTTGTCTGAGCTTCATTCCATTGAAGGAAAAAAGAACACCTTGATCATTTTCGATACCCGCTGCGTGCACGCGCGGGGCGATTTTTCGTCGGAAAAACCGCGGCGCACGCTCTTTGTGGATTTTCGTTCCGGCTTGAGCGCCGCTAACTTTCTCCCTCGCGCCTGTCGCCCGAAAGTAAAGGATACCGTCGGTGGAAACTAATATCGATCAATGGGTAGTTAAATCGGTTTTCCCTAAATTGACCAAGATTTTCAAAAAGCATCCACCACATGCCAAGGTAGAATACTTGCTCTATGAAGCATTGAAGCGTGTTTTGCCCGCCCAACGGGAACATACGTTTGCCCTGCAGAACGGCAAGATGAGCCTAGATATCACCGCCTCTTGCATCGAAATGAAAAAAGCGTTGGGACTTTTTGAACCCGAAACCTATCGTGCACTGGACACGTTTCTTTCGCCGGGAATGACGATGGTCGATGCCGGAGCGTTCATTGGAGACTTCACCCTTTACTCCGCGCTCAAAGTGGGGCCTCAGGGTAAGGTGATTGCGTTCGAGGCGAGCGAGCGCGAATACCGACGGCTGATCAGAAATATTGAGCTGAATCAATACACAAATGTAATTCCATTGCTTTATGCCTTGTGGAATAAACCAACCAAGCTGAGTTTTACCCTTCCGCCTGCCGGCAGCGGCGGGACGTTCAAACCCAACACCACCATTCACAAGGGACAATGGAAGACCTATGAAGTGGAAGCGGGCACTTTGGACCATGTGCTCGCCGAGCGCGGCGTGAAGTCCGTAAATCTGATTAAAGTAGACATCGAGGGCGCCGAGTTGGAGTTTCTGGAAGGTGCCAGCGCAACGCTCGACGCCAACCCTGAAATAATTCTGGTGCTCTCTTTGCACCCGCAACACGGAGTGGACATCTCAAAAGTGGAGCGTTTTCTCAGAGAAAAAGGGTTCGATTTTTATCACACGGTGACATTTGCTCCTCTTTCGAAGCTGGATCCCGCAATAACGGATGTTGTGGCAAAACGCGGGCATTTTCGCCAAGACCGACCGTCCCCGATGTGATACTTCAGGAATTCAATTATTGGGGCATAGCTTCAAATCGAAACTAGGAGCGAGTATGGATCTGAAGGCCAAAGCGAAGGAAGTTGTCTCGAGTCTTTATGACTTCTACGAAGATCGTCTCGGTCTTCGCCCTGCGCTCATCCCCCCTCGTAGTTTGAACTATAACGAGTTTTTTTCCAGGCGGCGCACCGACTATCTGGAGACTTTCGCAGCAACGGGCCACGCTGCCTTTGAAATAGTGAAAAGAGAGACCGGGATTTCGCCTGACGCCTCACTTCTCGATTTAGGTTCCGGATTGGGCCGTTTGGCGCTTCCAGCCTCCCGGTACCTCAGTCCCAAAGGCCGCTACTCAGGCTATGATATCGTGGTTCCCGCGATCGAATGGTGCAGCAAAAACTACAAAGCTTTCCCCAATTTTTCGTTCTCCGCCATCGCTACAGAAGAGAGCTCGGAACATTACGCCGCTCTCGATTCTCGTTTTTCCAAGGTTTTGCAGAACGAAAACCTGCACAAGTCGTTCAAAGAAAATTCGGGAGCCCACTTTTGGGAGCCCGATGGAACGGTTGATGTAGTGTTTAGTTTTTCAGTATTTACGCACTTACTCGAACCACAAGTTACTGACTACCTGCGCGAAACCTACCGTGTGCTAAAACCGGGCGGGCACTCGTTTCAAACCACTTTTTTGATCGATGACGAGTCAGTTGCCGGCATGGCATCCGGCAAAGCCACCCACCATTTCCAGTTTGTGGAAAAACTAGGCAGTTACCACGATAGCCTGGAATTTCCGCTCAACACTGTTGGATTTGCAAAAGAGAAAGCATTGGCAATGTATGTGACCGCCGGCTTTTCACCCGAAAATCTTCGAGTAATAAAAGGCTCTTGGTCCGACCCCACGCTCAAAAGCCCGCAACGTTATTACCAAGACGTTATCATCGCAAAAAAATAGAGCGGAATGTGGTCGCCCCCTACGCCTTTGCAGTCATTGCGTTTCTGTCCAGCCTCTACCCTTTTCTCCACAACACGGTTTTGTATTTCATCAATTTGGTGGGGCATCCGCTGATCGGCACTCACCTGCCCCCCATGGTCAACTTGGCCTTAATCGGCTGGAAAGACGGCGCCTTGCTGGTGGCCCTGCTGGTTTTCTTCGGCAGTTTCCGATGGTGGTATGCAGTGGTGGGGGCGCTCGGAATCGCGGCCTGCTTTTACACCGACGGCCTGAATGGGGTGAAGGTACTCTTCGAACCATTGGCGGTGCTGATCGCTTTCTTGGTTTACCGAAAAGAAGCGTTGGCGTGGTTTCAAAAAAACCGCGGCCGGGCATTCAAAGTACTGGCGATCTGCATGGCCGGGCTGTTGATCGTTGGTTATGCGGACTTAATTTATCGATTCAACGTTAAAGTCGAGCAGCTCAATTGGACAGAGTTTCACCATCTCCGCGCCAACAACGAGTACCGCTGTGCTAAGAACGCGATCACCGGTGGCGCCGGACCGGAATCTCTATCCTGCCTCAACAGCATGGCCAATTTTTATAAGCTCGATATCGTTGACGGTGAGTACATTTTCATGCCCGCGCTTTTCCTGCCCATAGGCGATAGCGTGGTTTACTCCGTGCTCATTTTTTATTTTCTGGTTTTCTACCTTTGCCAGGCGCACTTACCCGGCCGACGTTGGGGCGGTTGGCAAGCCAGCACGACCCTGTTCCTGGCTTTTTCCATTTTCCGTACCCTCAATCGGATCAACTCCCTGGTCACGGTCATCTCCCTGGTTTTTCTAGGGGTGATGGGGGCTTGGGCGGCGCGCGACCGGAAGGAACGCGGTTGGTACCTGGGCGGAATGTTGGCGATGCTGGCGCTCTATGTTTATGATGCCCACTATCTTTTTCTCTCGATGTTCAACAACCTCATCCCGTCCAATCTGGGCCATACCGAGGCATTCGAGAGTATTCGGCCGGGTACTCCCGCAATTTCTTTCTCCTGGCTCTCGCCCACCCAAGCGCTGTGGGCAATGCGGGTACTCGCCTTTGGACTACTGACCGTCCCGTTTCAAATACTGTGGAAAAGTCAGCGGCGTGCTTGGGCGGGTCTATATGCGGGGTTCATTGCGAGCTACTACCTGCTTTCATTCAAAATCCACGTGCCTATTCGGATCGTTTCAAAAGGCTACCCGGGCCCCTCAGAGAGTGATTTCGCCAAAGGTTTGGCCCTCTTTGGCGCGCTGGGAGTCGCGATTTATTCGGTGATTCTCTCTTTTATGGTCTGGGGGCTAGTACGCCTGGTTCAAACATCCTGGCAGCGGCGACGCTCGCCGGCGGCGCTCATCCCGCTGGGGTTGGCGTTTGCGATGGCGGTTGAGTTCCTGGGGTACCAATTCCTTGCACCCTATTTTATTTCTGGTTATGCCATCTACGGGAGCTTTTTCGTAGTCTGGTTTCTGCTCTGCGAAAGCCAATATGCTCGATCCACAACATAGCCCCGCTCGCGTGGTCGCCGTCATCCAAGCTCGGATGGCGTCCCAGCGGCTTCCCGGCAAAATCCTCCAAAACATTCACGGCCACCCCATGCTCTGGCACGTGGTGCACCGAGCCCAAAATGCCCGCACGGTCGACGCGGTGGTGGTGGCTACTTCTTCCAACCCTAGCGACGACGCGGTGGAAGCCTTTTGCTTGCAGGCCGGTATCCCCGTTTTTCGCGGAGACGAAACCGATGTGCTAGACCGCTTTTACCTCGCGGCGGAGAAGCTGGAAGCCACCACGGTGGTGCGGCTTACCGGGGATTGCCCTTTGCTGGATCCCGCTGTGATCGACCGGCTGGTCGAGGACTACCACACCGGCGGCGCCGACTTTGTTACCAATACCCTGGTTTATACCTACCCCGACGGGTTGGATGCCGAGGTCTTCTCCTTCGCGGCGCTGCGCGAGAGTCGGGCGCAGGCGCATCTGGCCACCGAACGCGAACACGTCACCCCTTTCATCCGCAATAGCGGCCAGTATCGACTACGCAACGTGGCGAGCTCAGATACCCGCGGCCAGGGTTTGCGCTGGACTGTCGACGACGCGGCGGACCTCGCGTTTGTCGAAAAGGTATTCCAGAATCTGAGCCCGAGTCACGGGCTGCTCTTTGCATGGGAAAAGGTAATGGACTTAATCGAAGCGAATCCCGATTTAAAAAACATCAACGCCGGCACGCTTACCAACGAGGGCTACTACACTTCGCTGGTAAAAAATGACCGGGTACCGGTGCGGGCGCGCTCCCTCACTCGCTCGCTCGAATTGAAGGCTCAAGCCGAAAAGCTCATCCCTTCCGTCACCCAAACCTTCAGCAAAAACCCCACCCAGTTCGTGCAAGGGGTGGCGCCGGTGTATTTGCAAAAAGGCAAAGGCTCCCATGTTTGGGACGTCGACGGAAACGAATACCTGGATTACCCGATGGCCCTGGGACCGATTATACTGGGCCACAACTACCCACGGGTTTCCGAAGCCGTGCGCGCGCAGATGGAAGAAGGCACGGTTTTCACCCTGCCCCATCCGGTGGAAATCGATGTAGCCCGGATTCTCTGCGAGATTATTCCGTCGGCCGAGCGGGTGCGCTTCGGCAAAAACGGTTCGGATGTCACCTCCGGTTCCGTACGGGTAGCGCGGGCGTTTACCGGCCGGGATCGGATCGCCACCTGCGGCTACCACGGCTGGCACGACTGGTACATCGGCACCACCACCCGCAACAAAGGCATCCCCAAGGCGGTGGCCGAGCTCTCCCACGCTTTCGGCTACAACGACTTGGACGCGTGCGAAAAACTTTTCGCCAAGTACCCCGGAGAAATTGCCGCGGTGATCTTGGAACCGGTGGTGGCCACCGCGCCCGCGCCCGGATTTTTGGAAGGGCTGCGAGCTCTTACCCGCAAGCACGGCGCGCTTTTGATCTTTGATGAAGTGGTGACGGGCTTCCGAATGGGTATCGGCGGCGCCCAAGAACACTACGGCGTCACTCCCGATCTTTCCTGCTTCGGCAAAGCCATGGCCAATGGCTACCCGGTGGCGGCGGTGGTGGGACGCGCCGATATCATGGCCATGTTCGACGAGATTTTCTTTTCTTTCACCTTTGGCGGCGACGCGATTTCACTGGCGGCGGCCAAGGCGACCATTTCCGAAATGCGGGAAAAAAACGTTTTCCCCCATCTGTGGGAAGAAGGACGCAAGCTCTTGGACGGTTTCAATGTGCTGGCGCGGGAGTTCGGGGTCGCGGATAAAGTGCGGACGGTGGGCTACGCTCCCCGCAGCGTAATGGAATGGAAGGGCGATTCGGATGAGCAAAACCTGCTTTTCAAATCCTATTTCCAGCAGGAATGCATCAAACGGGGCGTGCTATTTCAAGGCTTCCACAATGTGACCTACAGCCACACCCCCGGGGATATCGACTATACGTTGCGGGTTTACCGCACGGTGATGGAAGATTTCGCTGCGAATTTAAAAGCAGGCACCCTCGCCGCCAAAATGGAAGGGCCGCCGGTTTCCGCGGTCTTTCGTAGACTTTAGAAACTTTCCCAGGTCAGCGCGTCGCCGCGTTTGAGCGCAGTTTTCGCGGTCTTGCCCAAAACCAAATCGAAGTACTTGGGCTGCAGGCCGAAGCCCGGACGAATGATGCGGATATTGTGGCGGCCAATCGCCTCGCCTTCAGCGATGTCTTGGGTGACGTAAATCGAACGACGAAACTGAGCCGAGCTCTTTTCCGACGCCAAAGTGCCGTACCGCACGCTGCCCAGAGCTTGCCAGGCGCGCAAGGATTCCTCCACCAGTGCTTTCATTTCGTGCGGTTCCAAGGAAAATTCGGAATCCACTCCCCCTTCGCTGCGGTCGAGCGTGAAGTGCTTTTCAATCACGGTGGCCCCCAGCGCCACGCTCGCTACAGCTGCGCCGATTCCTAGGGTGTGGTCGGAGAGACCGACTTGGATGCCGAGCGCTTCTTTCAAATTGGGAATGGTACGCAGGTTCGAATTCTCGGGGGAAGCTGGGTAATTGCTGGTGCACTTGAGCAGAATCAGGTTTTCGTTGCCGGTGCCGCGCAGGGTTTGCACCAGTTCACTGATTTCTTGCAGCGAAGACATGCCGGTCGAGGCAATTACCGGTTTACCGGTGGCGCCGATTTTCTTGGCGAGCGGCAGATCGACGGCTTCGAACGAAGCAATTTTAAAGAAAGAGACGCCCAACCCCAGCAAAAAATCCACCGCGGTATCGTCGAACGGAGTGCTGAGCGGAATCATGCCGTGCTTGCGGCAACGATCGAAAATGGGCTCATGCCATTCCCACGGCGTGTAGGCCTTTTGGTAAAGCTCGTAAAGCGAGGTACCGTTCCACAGGCTCTTTTTATCGTTGATGAAGAAATCCCCATCCGGGATGTCGAGCGTCATGGTGTCGGCGGTGTAGGTCTGCAACTTCAGGCAATGCGCGCCCGCGTGGGCGGCGGCATCCACGATTTCCAGCGCGCGATCGAGCGACTGGTTATGGTTGCCGGACATCTCGGCGATGATAAAGGGCGGGTGTTCTTCCCCGACCCAGCGGTTTTCAATTTGGATTGCGTTCTTTGCCATGGCAGGGCGGGAGCTTACCCCGGCGCCCTTTGAATGCAAGGGTTTGTCTTGTCTCCCACGCCAAAGGGTGAAAACCTTCCCCCCATGATTTTCGCCTTCTATCTGTCGGTGCTTTGGGTGGCGGCCGCGGGTTCCCGCTTTTTGCAGCTGCCCCTCTTCAGCCTGGCCGGCGCGTATGCGTGCGCTTTTGCTTTCTTGCTGGCCACCCTGCCCCTGACCCGCGACATCGCCGCCGCCGGCATCAGCACCACCGCGTTGCTGCTGCTTTTGGGCGCAGGTTTGACTTGGGCGGGCCGTAAGTCGCTGCGGCCCTTGCCGCTGCGCCACCACCGGCCCTTTTTGGTTTACCTGGTTTTTTTGACGGCTTTACTGATTTGGCAAGGCGCCTACTTGGAGGTTCCCGCAGACCCGATGGGCGTGCACTTGTTTCGCATAGGCGATTGGCTGCGCGACCGCTACATTACCCTTGGCGCAGAAGAAAACGGGCTATTTAGTTCCACTCTTTATTTCGGTTATGCGTTCAACAGCGCGGCCATCGCGCTGTCGCCCTTTACTCGCGAAACCTCGGTGGAAATTGCCGCCGTATTTAACTCCCTTTTTCTGGCGGTGGGTTTTTACGGCGCCGCATACTACTTTCTCAAACGTAGCGCCGCGGCGGTAATTGCGCTGGTGACGGCGCAGCTGATCATGGGCATCAGCGTTTACGCCTATTTTCGCTACTACACTTTCGCTCCCACCCTCTTCAATATGGTTTGCGTGCTCGACGGCATTTGCCTGCTTCATAGTTTACGCTCCCACCCGCAACGGCGCGCGAGTTGGGCGCTTTTGGCGGCTTTCTTTTTCACTGGCTGGCTCTCTCATAAACAGGAAGCGCTATTCATGGGCACGGCCGGTCTCTTTACTTGCCTCTACTTTTCCATTCCCGCGGTGGGAGCTTCCCGGCCTCGGCTTTTCCAAATTCTAGCCGGGCTCGCGCTGACGGTAAGCGTGGTCGGCACGGGGCTAGGCTTAGCCGTCGGTAAAATCGTGGCGCCGGTCGGCCTATCGTTGGTGGGCTTTAAGGTTTTTACCAAGCTGGCCGGCATTCCGGTTTTGATGGCTCACCCTTTTATCTGGCACACCCGCACAGTACTCAATCTCGCGTTTGTTCTCAGCGTGGCCATCGGTATCGCGTGGGCTTGGCGGGAAATCGCACGGGATGGTTGGCGGGCGTGGATTGGACGGCCTCTCACGTACGTTCTGTTGCTTTCATTGCTGCCCTTCGCGATTGCTTTCTTTCCCCCCATGGCGACGGTGTATGCCCTGTTTTTTTACAATCTAGTTTTCTACCGGGTGTTCTACCTTTCGTTTATTTTCATTTGCCTGCCGGTGGCGG
>CAZBJE010000087.1:0-9559 GCA_964492125.1 uncultured Pseudobdellovibrionaceae bacterium
TGCTTCTCATACTCTCTGGCCTGATCTACCTCGATGAGAATTCCTAGAAGTTCGGAATCGGATTTTTTAAAACACAGGGCGGCTTGGATTGCTCTTTCGTGGAGCGAAATAGTTGGGTTCATGGCTGTACTCCTCTTCAATAAGTGGAAGCTACCATGGGTTTTTCGGTGGGTTTCAGTGCACCCAGATGCGTCCAAAAAAGCTGAGTCGAAATTAATCTTAAAACGTTCCGTTGCGTTGGTCCTAGGGCTACTGCGGGCGATACATGCCAGGTTTATTTTCTTACTCTCAACTGATGGCAAAAGGCGCTCGCAGATCGTGTCAAATATAAAACCGCTCTATCGATGTTACTTAGGGGAGCGTGGGGATTGGGAGCGAGTAGGCTCGCCACACTTTCAATGTAAGTAGCTTTCTACTTTGGTGCCGGGCTTTCGGGGGTGCCGCGATCAGCGGATTTCCTTAGATTGTCGTCCGCGCCAACTGGTTGGTTGCTACTTGTCGTTCTGCGTAGTCCTTGCCTGCTTTGTCCCCGCTCTTTCGATGGAGTGGCGGTGCTGAGCGGCTTGATCTTATTGCATGGAATATTTTTTCTTTTCCTTTTTCTTTTCTCGGACCCGAATTAACCAAAAATAAAAACCCTTTCTGGAGGGGCGACAAGACTTTTACCTTGCCCGGGCAAGGTAAGTGCTTGGACAAAGCGGGCACGGACTTTGTAGAACGACAAGTAGCAACCAACCAGTTGGCGCGGACCGCGCCTTTTAAAGGCCGTACTAAACGGTATTGGCGGCGCGCTACCCGCTAAGTAGAAAAGCAGCAGAACGTCCGTAATATCCCAAGCCTGCTCGCCTCCCTTGCTTACGGCTGCTCTGCTGGGTGAATCACGGTTTTCGAGCGAGTAGGTACCGGTGACAGCCCCCTCAAAAAGAAGATCGGTTTCGTTTTCCTGTGCTTTGCCGACTAAGAAAATTAGTTGCTAAGCAATGCCTCGTTAGACAGAATCCGCTAGACGATCGATTATAAGGAGTAAATATCATGAAAAGCTCGCCAAGTTTGTTTACGATTTTCGGGGTTAACTTCTCCATCGTTGTTTTTGCGTTTCTGGGTAACGGCGCTTTTGCGAAGACACCTGCCGAACTCATAGCTGAAATGAAAGCGGAATGCGGACAGGATGCGGTCTGTGCTAGCGCTCACGTAATCAACGCTATTTCTGTTTTGGGTGTGGCAGTACCTCCGCCGGTGTGCAAGCCTGGCGGAATTCTAAGTGACAACGTCTGTTTTTTTAAAGTCCAAAGCGAATATCATAGCTGTGAACACACCTGCAGTTTGTTTGCGGCCGTCTATGATCCTTCTGGAATTAATGTATCAAAATCGACGTGTGAAAAAGTAACCGGGACACAAAATCTCCCGACTAACTGATACACTCCCTACACCTGCTCGATTCTGGATACTGGCGGGCTCGGGGTTTCCTTCGGTGGCGGGGGAGTCGACGGAAAAGATAAAGTTGGTTACAACACGACTAAACTCAAACTAGGTTACTGTTCATGCCGATAAAACCCCGGTTGCGGCCGGGTGCACCGACAATTTAATTTGGAGCTAGGCGGGCGGCGGTGAAGGCGGATCGTGCGTAACCATTGGTTTCTGCAAGCTGGAAAATCGTCTGCAAAACGGCGGGAGAAAGTTCGGGGCTGCGTGCCAGGATCCACCCGTACTGGCGGGAAGGCTCGCCTACAAGTGCCCAGCTATACCGTCCTTGGGAGTCTCGGGGTCCGAGTCCGAGTACCCAATAGTCCCCATTTCCAACGCCTAACCAACGCAAAACAGCCAGGCCGGTGAAATTCACTTTGAGGCGCGCGCCGGCGCTGCCCTCCACCACGGACGCCACGGCTTGGGCGACTTCCTGTTTACGGGTGCCTTTTTCATCGATGCGAGTGCACGTATTTATAACCGTGATTTTTCCGTCGTCGCGGGATTCGTAGTGGGCCACCGTGTCTTCACAACGGCCGAAACCGGAAGTAACCTTGTCATATTGAAAACGGTTCGGAACTCGCTGGAGTTCGTGCCAGTCGCCGGCATAAGCGGCGAACTCCACCGCTTCGACGCTGCGCACATCCTGGGCTAAGGCGGTGGTGGTTAAAAACAAGCAGGCAATGAACGTCGACTTCCCCATAGAACAAAACTATAACACCGGGCGAGGTATTTGTGAGCGATAAGAAAGCGGTTTTGGTTGGTCTTCAACTCCCGGGAGTCGATGACGAAGAATTAGAGTCTTCGTTGCAAGAGCTCAAGCGCTTGGTGGAGACGCTCGGCTTTGACGTGGTGGGCATAATTACCCAAAAGCGCAAAGCTCCCGCACCCGGCACCGTAATTGGCGTAGGTAAGGTGAAGGAGCTGGCAAAGTGGACCGGCGGCTCCGGAGAAATCCCCCATTTTGGCGACAAGGACGAAGACGAGGACGAAGCCGACGACAATGGCGCTGCCCCAAAAGTCCGCGCGTCCAAAGTCATCTTTGACAATGAACTGACACCCAACCAGCTGAAGAATTTAGAAACCGCAACAGGCGCTGAGGTGTTGGACCGTACCGGCGTCATCGTGGAAATTTTCCACCGGCACGCCAAAACCCGCGAAGCCCGATTGCAGGTGGAAATTGCCCGGCTGAACTACCTTTCGCCGCGGATTCGTGCCACGGGTGGCGGAGATCGCCAAGGGGGTGGAATTGGTTCCAAAGGGGTGGGCGAAACGGCGCACGAACTAGATCGCCGGCGCATCCGAGACCGGGTGGCAGAATTGCAAGCCGAATTGGAAGTGATCGCCTCCGACCACGAAAACCGCCGATCGCGTCGCCGCGAATCCATGCGCGTTGCGCTGGTGGGTTACACCAATGCCGGAAAATCTTCCCTCATGCGTGCTCTCACCGGCAGCCAAGTATTAGTGGCCGATAAACTTTTTGCTACCCTCGATACAACCGTGCGCGCGATGCAGCCGGAAGCTTTTCCTCGCATCTTGATTTCGGACACTGTGGGTTTTATCAAAAAACTCCCCCATGATTTGGTGGCTTCGTTTCGATCTACCCTAGACGAAGCGGGGGATGCTTCGCTGCTGTGCTATGTAGTCGATGCTTCCGACCCCACTTTCCGTTCGCAGTTGGAAGTCACCCAAACAGTGATTGGTGAGATTGACGCTGCCGACATCCCAACCCGGCTGATACTCAATAAAGTGGATTGTCTGGATATCGCTCAGGTGCACCTACTCGCCCGCGAATTCCCCGATGCGATGCAGATCTCCACGCGTTTACCCGAGGATGTAGAGCGGGTGAAACAGATGATTCGTGCCTTCTTCGAGCAAGGCATGCAGGAATTAGACATCCTAGTTCCTTACGACGATCAAAAAGGGCTCATTGGCGAAATCCGCAAGCACGCAGCGGTGATTAGCGAAAAATATGACGAGAAGGGAGTGCTACTCAAAATTCGCACCTACCCGGAAGCGCTCGCCAAAATCCAAAAGAAAATGAAGGATTGATCCCGGCAGGGAATTCCGTTATCTCCCGGGGAATGAAACAGCTTCCTTCCATTGAGCTCTTGGAGTCCACCCACCAATTCCCGTCTGCCTATATCTTTAAGGTAATTGGGAAGGCCGACGAAGGCTTTTTGGGGCGGGTGTTGGCCCAAACCCGCGCTGCCAATGAAATGGAAATCGATCCGCCCTTCACCGTTCGCCAGACCGAAGCCGGTCGGCACGTCTCTGTGACGCTCACGGTAGATGTACCGAATGCCGCGCGGGTTCATTCAATCTACAAAGGGTTGGCTGAAGTGCAAGGACTCGTCCTGTTGATGTGAGTTGGCATGGGCTCGAGCGAGTCGAGCGTGGGGAGATCGAGGGGGAGTCCTTCAGCATGCGCCACATACACGCTGCCAAGCAAATCACCCGTTGTATTGAGCGCTGCACGGAACATACCCAAAATCCCGTCGACTCCCAGAATTAAGCCCATTCCTTCCACCGGGATTCCAAAAGTAGCCAAGCAAGTAGCCATCAAGGGCAGGGAGCTTCCAGGAACACCCGGTAGGCCGACGGAAGTCACCAACACGAAAAATACCAGGTAGAAGTGGTCCACCAGGCTGAAGTCGATCCGGAAGGCTTGGGCCACAAACAAAATCGTTACGGCTTCATAGAGAGCGCTACCGTCTAAGTGAAAGTTGGCGCCCAGGGGTACGGTTAGAGAAGAAACGCTTTCTGATACTCGAAAGCGATCGCGCAGCGTGCGATCCATCACCGGCAACACCACGTTGGTATTGCGTGAGAAAAAAGCTGCCAGAATTGCAGGACGTGCACGAATTAAGAATCCTGCGAACGAAAACCGCCCCATCCAATATAAAACGATTGGATAAACAATAAAAAATTGGGCCGCCATCCCCACAAACACAACCGCTACGTATTCCACCATTCCGGTGGCGAAAGAATTGTTCAGGCGCAAAAAGGTTCCCGCCGTCACCGCTGCGATCACCGCGGGAGCAAGGTGCATCCAAAGGTCGATGGGTTTTTCGCTGAGCTGCTTGGCCGAACGCAGGAGGTACAAGTAAAAGGCGGAACCTTTGCTCGAAAGGAACGCCGGCAGCATCCCGCAAAAAATGGAAAGAGCGATTAGGAGGGTGAGCTTGCCTTCGGGAATGGCCGTGAAGGACGACGTTTCCAGCATCGGTTCCAGCAGCTCGCCCAGCGTATCGATTTGCGCGGCGGGGTTGTCGAACTCCGCGGGAACCGGGATCGGCATGTGCATCGCGGAAATTTTCAGTCCCGGTTGGACGCCCGCTACCAAAGTTTGCCCAATCAGGATGGCACACACCGTAGTGACAAAATAGAACGCGAATAGCCGCAGGGTCAGGCGCATAGCGAAACGCTGGGCGTGCACGTTGCCGATCGCAGACGCTACTGAGAAAAAGATAAAGGGTCCCATCAGCACATAGAGCAGCCGAAGAAAGTAGCAGGCAGCGGGGTACGCGAAGTGAAGAACGATGTAGGTGAGCCGTTCGTGGTGACTGCTCAGCTTTATGGCTGCAACTAGCCCCACGCCAATGACAAAACCGACCATATGCGGCGCGGCCACCGGTCGGCGGCGCGGATCGAGGATCGGGTTTGCAGGGGAAGAGTTAGGCAATGGGTTACCTTTTTTATAGACCGAGTTTGGGTACTCGGGCTGGAGCGAATAACGGAAGGGACGGGTCTAACACCACTCCTTCTTTTTGGGCCAAGTAAACCGCGCCAACCATGTCGCCGGTAGTGTTTACTGCGGAGCGAAACATCACCAATAATCCATCGACGCCGATGATGAGGCCCAGGCCTTCCACTGGAATGCCCAGTGTTGCCATGCAGGTAGCCAGAATCGGAATCGCGCTTCCGGGTACTCCCGGCAAACCAACAGAGGTCACGAGCACGAAAGCGAGGAGCGAGAAGTGGTCAAAAAGGGTGAAGTCGATGCGAAATACCTGCGCCAGGAATACCACCGCCACCGCTTCGAAGAGAGCGGTTCCGTCCAGGTTGAAGTTGGCTCCGATGGCGACTGAGATGGAGCTAATGCTTTCCGGAATTCCGAACCGAGATTGGAGAGTTCGAGTGGTAACTGGGAGAACCACATTGCTGGAGCTGGAACAAAATGCCGCCAGAATCGCTGGCCTAGCGCGGATAAAAAACTGGACCGGAGAATAGCCTGAAAAAAGAACTAGTGCGATCGGGTACACCACGAACATTTGCAGGCTTAGTCCACCGAGTACGATCGCCAGGTATTCCAGAATTCCCGACGCCCAGGTGACTTCGATGCGGCAGACGGCTCCCAGTGTCAGGGCGGCTATCCCAGCGGGGGCTAACCGCATTAGCTGTTCGATAGGTACCGAGGATATGTTTTTGCACGTGCGCAAAAAGTAAATAAAGCTAGATCCGCGGTGCATGGGAGTGAATGCTAGCAGCACCCCCACTCCCAATGAAATAATGTATACCAAGGTCATTTTGCCTTGGGTCAAGGCCGTGAGCGCGGAGAACTGGGAGAGAGGTGTAAAGACCCCTGACAGAGCGTCGATGCCGAGCCCGATATCGGAATGGGTACCACCGGCGGCCGAGAAAAAATTCTGAGGGATGTGTTTGCCCGGCTGCAGTACGGTGACAAGTACTTGGCCAATCATGATCGCCATCACCGTGGTGATGACGTAGTAAAAAGCTAGTCGCATCGCGGATCGGAGGCCGTTGGCGTGGTGCCGCAGGCTGGCAACGGCCAACGCTACCGAAAAGAAAATAAATGGCGCCATGAACACAAAGAGAATCCGAATGAATAGGCAGCCGATGGGGTAGGCCACCTCCGTCGCCAGACGCACGAGAGCGACCCGGTTTTCGCTCCAGCGAAAAAGCAATGCCAGTGCAACGCCCACAGCAAAACCGATGAAGAGATGGGTATCAATAGAGAAGCGTTTAGGGTCGGGTGCCGAAACGCCTTCATTTAGTTTTACGAAGGGGCTCATAGTTTAGGGGAGTAGCGCCAAGTCCGGGCCATCCAATGCCATGAAAGCTTCTGCATGGCCCGCTTCCGGCAAATGGATGCTCCGGTATTGGGCTAAGCCCCGCACTTTCGACGGTAAGTCGTTATTTCCTATCTGCGAAACGTAGGCGCGCAGCGCGCTGCATTTTTGCTCAATAGTCGAATCGATGTTCACGATTCGATTGGCATGCAACGGGCTCCACACTTCGTAAAGCCAGACATGCTTTACTGGGTAGACGCACAGAAGCATCGCGTTTCGGAATAAAGTGTAGGTGGCCTCGTGGTCCGAATGAGAGTCGTAGGGCCAGGGGCAAAAAACGATATCGTATTGGCCCTGGTCCAGCTTTTGAGCGATGCCTTTAGCCAGAGACCCCTGACTTTTTAGCTCCCCATCACGGCCTTCAAAAAACTCCACGTTATCAACGCCCAGAATCGCACAGGCCTCCTTGGCCTCGCGCGTGCGGCGATCCATGAACGCCTCAGGAGATTCTTCGGCGTGGCGATTGGGGCGGCCTTGCTCGCCGCGGGTCATGTAGAAAACGTCCACGGTCCCGCCGGATTCCTTGATCAAACCAATGGTGCCGCCGCAGCCAATCGATTCGTCATCGGGGTGCGGAGATAAAATAGCAGCTTTGATTGGCTTGCTGAAAAAACCTTCTTTGCGGATCTCGCCTGAGGTCCAATAGCGCGAAATATTATGGATACGGCGAATAAGATTGAGCTCAAATGCCCAACTATGAACTCGCCGTTTGAATTCGCGCAGTTTCTTCATTCAAGCCTGGGTTCGAGGTTAAAAGGGGAGCAAATTGTGATTCCTACTCATTTTATATCGACTAGGCGGCACCCACCAGCATTTAGTTCTGAGGTTCAGTGAAATTTTTGTCGCGCATTTTTCGGGCAAGGGCTTTAATTCGTTCAGATAATGCGGTGCTCATCACGAGGTTGAGCAGAGTCCTCACCTGCGTATTTTTTACTTCCTCCACCGATTGCAGCAAACGAGCGTGTACTTCTTCTCCATGGCGTTGGTCCTTAGCCAGAAATTCGCCTAGAAATGTGGCCCACTGCGGCGAGTTCTTGAGGGGCTGGTTGTTGCTCACTAGGTAACTTAGGCGGCCCGCCAAGTCGGAATTGCACTGCGCTAGAATGTCACCAATCTCACGCGCTGCGGCAGGGCTTGAGTAGGCACCGAAGGCGTACTGAATCACGTACTGGTAGCGGTAGCCGCGTTTGCTGTGCTGCTTTAACGCTTTTTTGAGTAGTCCGATGCCTTTCGGGCTACCCACCAGCGCGACGCTGAGCGCCACGCTCGCTAGTTCGTCGAGTGGTAAGAGCGGCTGCGACAGTTGGCGAGATAAAAGCGGCAGGACTTGGGGACTGGAAACTCTCCCCAGCGCTTCCCAAACTTGTGAACGCCAAAGCCGGCCGGCTCTTTCGCTAAACTGCTTAGGGGAGGGTGCTTTGGCTAAACTCAAAACGGTTTGTCCCAACGCGGACGGTAACCACCGCGTTTTCATCTCCACAATCGACGTGAGCAGAGCCATGCGCACGTAGGGAGAAACGTCGGTGGTAAGCAGTGTATCCGCCGTTCTGGCGGCCAACGGAGAAAGGGGGCCGGTGCCTTGCAGTAGGGGGGCAGTGAGATCGTAAATGGCTCGCACCCGAATCAAAGCGTTGGGATCGTGCAGGGCCTGGATTGCTAACGCGGACTCGTCCCGGTGGGTTTGCAATACTTCTGCAAGTACAACGCTCGAAGGGTTGACCGCCACCCATTCCGGCTCTGCGGGGAGATCGACGATAAAACGGTGTTCGCCGCTACTGATTTCCCAGTCCATGGCCTGATCGTACGCTGGAGCCGCTTTGCGGTGAAAAATCACCGGCAGGCGAAAGCGAAACAAAGCAGTGTCCTGGGTGTGGTTGGAGCGCTGAGTAATAGTGAGGGCATATTTGCCGTCTTTCCAAACGCCCGAATATTTGACGACCGGGTAGCCGCGTTGCAAGAGCCAAGAGTCGCGGAAGCCATCTAAGTTTTTTCCGGAAGCTTTTGAGACGGCGTCGAAGAAGTCGCGGTACGTGGCATTGCTTAGAGCAAACTGCTCTAAGTAACGTTTCATGCCGGCGCGCAAGGCATCTCGCCCCACATAAAACTCGAGCATGCGCAAAACGTTTTCGCCTTTGGTGTAAGCAATGGCGTCAAAGGCATCGTCCGCCGAAACAAGCTCTTTATCAACGATAGGGTGGCTGCGGGGGCCGTTTTCTTGGCGAAAGTAGCGATCCCAAGCGCGGCGCACACGATGAATTTCGATTTCATCGGCATCAAAAGCGGCGGCGGTGGCCTCTCCATCGAGGTAGTTTGCAAAAGTCTCGTTTAGCCAGAGGTCGTCCCACCAGTGCAGAGTGGCGTAATCGCCAAACCATTGATGGGCCAACTCGTGGGATGAAAGCGCGGTAATGGCGGTCTTTTCCACTTCGGATGCGGGATCGTTGAGCAGCGTGCGATCTTGGTTCATGTGCGTTGAAGAGGTGTTCTCCATTCCTCCCCAGACGAAGGTCGGTAACGCGACGGTAGCGTACTTGCGCCAGGGGTAAGGGACGCCCAAGAATTTTTCAAAAAACTGCATGGACCGAACGGTAGCATCCAAAACATAACGACCGCGATCCGCTTTGCCGGGCGCCAACCAAATCGAAACCTCTTTGTCGCCGTGCTGGGTGGCGATTTTAGTAAATTTGCCGACGGCCAAACTGACCAAATAGGTCGAGTGCGGCTGATCTTGCGACCAGTGCAAAGTGCGCCAAACCCGATTGTCCGCCACGCGGGTGGTGTCGGAGATGATTAGCCCGTTGGAAAGGGCCTCAATGCCTTGGGGCACAGTCACGACCATTTCGCTGGTGGCTTTGTCGTAGGGCTCATCATTTGACGGGAAAAAGCTGCGGGCTTCCAGCGGCTCAAAATGCGTGAAGTACAAATTTCCGCGGTTCGGCTCATCGGGATCGGTCACCCGAAAGAATCCACTTTGGGTGGTATTGATTTTGGCCGTGTAGGTA
>CAZBJE010000088.1:0-9545 GCA_964492125.1 uncultured Pseudobdellovibrionaceae bacterium
ATGAAAACTGGTGAAGGAAAGACGCTGGTTGCGACCCTGCCGGTCTATCTCAATGCCCTTACCGGCAAAGGCGTTCACGTCGTTACGGTGAACGACTACCTGGCCCGCCGCGACTCCGAATGGATGGGACAGCTTTACAAGGCCCTTGGCCTTACCGTGGGCGTGATCATCCACGGAATTCAGGACGACGAGCGCCGTCAAAACTACGCCGCCGACGTCACTTACGGCACCAACAACGAATTTGGTTTTGACTACCTGCGCGACAATATGAAGTTCCGCCTGGAAGACTTTGCCCAGCGCGAACTCAATTACGCCATCGTCGATGAAGTCGACTCTATTTTGATCGACGAAGCCCGGACTCCGCTAATCATCAGCGGTCCTACCGAAGACTCCACCGACAAGTACTACACGATTAACGCCGTCATCCCCATTTTGAAGAAAGATGCGGACTACACGGTCGAAGAAAAGTCCCGTACGGCCTCGCTTACCGACGATGGCGTGGTGAAACTGGAAAAAGCGCTGCGCATCCAAAACCTGTACGCCCCCGAGAACATGGACATCGTGCACCACGTGCACCAAGCCCTCAAAGCCCATGTCATCTTCCAAATCGACGTCGATTACGTCGTCAAGGAAGGCCAGGTCATCATCGTAGATGAATTTACGGGTCGCTTGATGCCCGGTCGCCGTTACAGCGACGGGTTGCACCAGGCCCTGGAAGCCAAAGAAAACGTCACGATCGAAAACGAGAATCAGACGCTGGCTACGATCACGTTCCAAAATTTCTTCCGCATGTACAAAAAACTCGCGGGCATGACCGGAACCGCCGACACCGAAGCGGCCGAGTTTCAAAACATCTACAAATTGGACGTGGCAGTCATCCCGACCAACAAAAACAATATCCGTCGCGACGTGCCGGATCTCGTCTACAAGAGCATGCAAGGCAAATTTGAAGCCGTCTGCAACGAGATCAAAGAACACAACGATAAGAAGATCCCCGTCTTGGTGGGCACGGCTTCGATTGAAAAATCAGAACTCTTGAGCAACCTGCTCAAGAGCAAAGGCGTGATACACAACGTTTTGAACGCCAAGCACCATGAACGCGAGGCCGAAATCGTACTCAATGCCGGCCAACCCGGCGCGGTGACCATCGCCACCAATATGGCCGGTCGCGGTACTGATATCGTGCTCGGACCCGGCGTGCCGGAGATGGGCGGCCTGCATATCATCGGCACCGAACGGCACGAATCTCGCCGGATCGACAATCAGCTGCGCGGCCGCGCCGGTCGCCAAGGCGATCCGGGCTATAGCCGCTTTTACATGTCTTTGGACGACGATCTGATTCGTATTTTCAACGGAGAGCGAATCAAGTCGTACATGGAACGCTTTAATATGGAAGAGGACGTGCCAATTGAGTCTAAGCTCATTTCGCGCGCTATCGAGAACGCCCAGAAGAAAGTCGAAGCCCACAACTTCGATATTCGAAAGCACCTGCTCGAGTACGACGATGTTTTGAATAAGCAGCGGGAAGTGGTTTACGAACTGCGCAAGCTGATCTTGGCCGGTGGCGATTCCACCAAGCCCTTGATTCTAGACATCGTGCGCGAACAAATCCAAATGATGGTGGAGAACTTCGCATCCACCAAGAACACCACGGATTGGGAACGCGCACCGATTGAAGAATCGGTCATTGCGCTGTTTAACAACTCGCTGGGGATCAACGAAACGTTCTGGCAAACCACGGGCTCCGCTAAAGAGCTCGAAGACAAATTGATCTCAGCAGCCACAGCTCTCTACGAGTCGCGCGAACGCGGCATGGGCCCCGAAATCCTGCGCCAATTGGAGCAGATGGTTTACTTGGGCTCTATCGATCAACTCTGGAAAGATCACCTGCTGAATATGGATCACCTCAAGGAAGGGGTGGGCTTGCGCGGGTACGGGCAAAAAGATCCGTTGGTGGAGTACAAGAAAGAAGGCTTTACCCTCTTTAAGATGATGGATGAGCAGGTAAAAACCGATGTGCTCTCCAAACTCTACCGAGTGGAAGTCACCCCCGAGACGCAGATCGAGGAAATCCAGCCTAAGAAACCGCAGGCGCCGATGACCTTCCTGCATGGTGGGGATGAAGCTTCCGCGCCGGCCCAAGTGACTCGGGACGAAGACAAGGTAGGTCGCAACGATCTTTGCCCCTGCGGCAGCGGCAAAAAATACAAAAAGTGCCACGGGAAATAAACAGCCATGCTGTCCACCTGCCCCAAGTGTAAAAAGCAGATCGAGCATGAAGATTTCATGTTCGAAGTACATTGCGAGTGCGGCACCCGCTTTAACCCCTTCATGGGGCTGACCGAAACGCCCGCTGAAACTCCGGCCGTTCCCGAAGTCTCCAGTTCCCTGGGCGACGCTCAAACTTGGCAAGACCCCTTGGCAAGCGTCGAGCCCGAAAACAATTACCAAGAGAGCAATTCAGTTTTCGCCGAATTGAAAGATTTTGCCGAAGGCAATCTGCCGACGCCGACCCCCAGTCCGCCCGCTCCCACTTTCGGCAGTGCTCCCACGGCTAGCCCCTATGCATCGCCGGGCTCCCGCCCCGCAGGCACCGCGAGTGACGCGATTTTGACCTCGGGCGATGGCCTACCGGGTTACCGCATCGACGCTTATCTTGCTCCGGTATCAGCGACCAGTGAACTGGACTCGGCCGATCCCAATCCCATGCGACGGGGCTTTGATGCACTTTGGTCGCAAGCGGTTGCCGGTGGCGCCAATGGTGTTGTGGCCATGCGCTGGGTGCTCTCTCCGGATGGATCCCGGGTGGTCTTAAGCGGCACACCCGTGCGGTGCACCAAAGAGGGCGTTTGAAAAAGAAGCTTTTCCAAAACCTTTTCTTGCGGCCCATTGGCGCGCGCGCGCTGAAAAGCGCCGGCGACACCCTGCGCCCTTCCCTGCGCGGAGCTCGGGTACTGGACCTCTACGCTGGTAGAGGACGCTTCGGTCTCATGGCTTTGCAGGAAGGCGCGGACCACGTGGTCTTCGTCGAGCGCGACGAAGCCACCGGCGCTCAATTGCGCAAAGACGTCGCCCGCCATGCCGGTAAAAACACTACTTATGTCCGAGATGTTTTCGCCTTTCTGGGCGACCACAAAGAGGACAAATACGATATCGTCTTCGCCGATCCGCCGTTCCAGGACTGGAAAGAGGGATTCGGTCCGCAGCTCGCTGCGGCGGTGATCCAGGTGTTGTCCGCAGACTCTATTTTCCTTGTGAAAAACCCGAGCCGGGTGGTACTTTCCGTCCCGCTTCCAGGGCTGACCCTGTGGAAGCAATCCAAATTTGGAGAGTCCACTCTCACCTACTACCGTTACGGGGCATAGGGAATGACGAGCGCCGCACCGAGCTCAAACCGGGCGATTTACCCAGGCACCTTTGATCCCATTACAAATGGTCATGTGGATCTTATTAAGCGCTGCTTGGGCGTGTTTAGCCACGTCACCGTCTTGGTCGCCCACTCCCGCAAGAAGGCCCCACTTTTTGACGCCGAAGTGCGCAAGAAATTGATCCAAGACTGCTTTCCGGGCGATACGCGCATTACCGTCGACACCTACGAAGGCCTATTGGTCGACTATGCCCGCAAGCATGATATCCGAGCCGTTCTGCGCGGCCTGAGGGCCGTATCGGATTTCGAATATGAATTTCAAATGGCGACGATGAACCGCCAGCTCTACCCCGACCTCCAGACGTACTTCCTGATGGCGAGCGAAAAGTTCTTCTTCGTGAATTCCACTCTCATTAAAGAAGTGATTTCACATCACGGCGATGTCTCCGAATTGGTGCCGCCCCATGTGGAAAAGAAATTAAGGGAAAAGCTATGGTGACGTTATCCTCCCGGGTCGCAAAACTGAAATCCTCCTCCATCATGGAGATCGCCGCTAAGGCCCAGGCCATGAAGGCCTCCGGGGTCGACGTAGTATCGCTGGCCGCCGGCGAACCAGACTTCAATACCCCCGAAGCCATCCAAAAGGCCGCTACCCAGGCCATGGCCGATGGCATCACCAAGTACACTCCGGCCGCCGGTTTTCTGGCGTTGCGGGAAGTACTGGCCGAAAAGATTACCCGCGAGAATAAATTCCCGGTAACTCCAGAAGAGATCATCGTCACTTCCGGCGCCAAGATGGCGATCTACTTGGCCCTGCAATGCTTGGTCGATGAGGGCGATACCGTCTTGGTTCCCACTCCGGCCTGGGTCAGTTACCGCCCTATGATCGAACTCACCGGCGCCAATATGGTGCCGTTGCCGCTCTTTGAAGAAGATGGTTTCAGCCTGAACGTGGATCGCTGGAAAGGCCTCGCCATTCCCGCCAACGCCAAAGGCATTCTGATCAACAGCCCCAACAACCCTTCAGGCGTGGTTTTTTCCGCCGAAGAACTAAAAAAGTTCGTGGGCTGGGCGCTGCAACGCAATCTGTGGATTATGTCGGACGAGATCTACGAAAAGATCCTCTACGACGGCGCAGAACACGTGAGCGTGGCGTCCCTTGGACCCGAAGTGCGGAACCACTGCATCACCATCAGCGGGTTCTCCAAGAGCCATTGCATGACCGGCTGGCGCTTAGGCTGGGCAGTGGCTAACCGCGAGTTGATCCAAAAAATGGCTGCCCTGCAGAGTCAGAGCGTGAGCCACGTTACCAGTTTCGTGCAATGGGCGGCGATTGCCGCAGCCAAATTGCCCGACAGCATTGTGGAAGAAATGGTCGTTGAATTCGATAAACGCCGTAAATATTGCATGGGCCGATTGGATCAACTGTCGGCGTACTGCACCTACGTTCGCCCGACGGGCGCGTTCTACTTCTACGTGAATTTCACCAAGTGGTGCAAAGAGCACGGCAAGAACGACGTCGATCTATGCAAAGACTTGCTGACCGACGCCCACGTGGCCGCGGTGCCGGGCTCTTCCTTCGGCAAAGAGAACTTTGTCCGACTCAGCTACGCCAATTCGCCCGCGAATTTGGAAAAGGCATTTGATCGGTTGGAGAAGTTTTTGAAGCAAGGGCCTAAGTAGAGAACCTAAAAAGAGTTCCCGATATTGATCGCCAGCCGCACGCCCATGGGCGTGAAGGCCGTATCAAACCGCACGACAAGACGACTATTCCATATGAGCCGGGTACCCCACCCGGCCGAAGCGTGCCACACAGTGAGATCGTTGGGAATGATCCCGTCCCAAACGTGGCCCAGGTCAAAGAACGGTACGAAGCCGATCGTAAGATCTTGCTTTAGGAAATTGCTAAAAATCGGATCCCAGCGCAATTCAAAACCCATGAAGAGCCGCATTCGATCGATGAACTGGTTGGTCGAGTAGCCGCGCACAAAGCGATCGCCGCCCAGGCCGATCGAAGAATAGGAGCCGCCCGCGTACCCCAGCTCGAAGAACGGGGCATCTCCGCTTAGGTACTCCAACATGGTTCGGTGGGCGAAGATGAGGCGGCGGTGCAGCGAAATGAATTTACGAAATGTGTAAGTGGTACGAGTGAAGGCGTAGTCGCTACCCGTGAGACGGCCGGAGTAGTTGAAATACAGTTCGTGGTAATCCCCACGCGAGGGATAAGGCTCAAAATCCAAAGTATCGTAAATCAGCGCCAAACCCAGTGAGTGGGTCGTGCCGCCAGCCACTCCCAGTGGGCGCTGCTGATCAATCAAACTCCCGCTGGCAAAACTTACATCGGTCCACTTCATGTTGATGATCGGGCCGCCACGCAAATACTTTCCCAAGTACCAAAACGTTTGCAGCATCAGCGAAGGACTAGTGAGCAAATCTTGGTACAGGGCATCGGAGGGTGCGCGCACCGAGGCGTCGTAAACGTTGTTGCCGATCCCGAAGTAGTTCAGCGAAATATCGCGGTCGTAGGCAAAGCGCCCCGTGATGCGCATGCGATTGCCAAAGGCCCAAGGGAAATCCATTTGCAGCATATGCTTCTGACGGCCTCTGTCGGACGACAGAATCTGGGCGATGATTTCTGCTTTGTGCGGATCTTGGCGCCGAATATTTTGCACCTGCAAACGCAGGCCGATATTGAAGCCGTTGGGGGCACTGGGAAAAACGATGGGGATCCCCTGCATGGTCCAGGGATCGCCCCAAAACTCGAAGGCTTTCTTTTTGACGATGCGATCAATGCGCTGCGCCACATCTTCGCCGAACTTGCGGATATCGTGCCCCATGGCATCGAATCCCTTGCGAGCCGTTTCATCGTCGTCGTATTCTTCCTCGCGATCAGGCGGCTCGAAGCGATCTATCGTCTTAGTGGTTGGCGCATCACCCACGGCAAAAGCCGAGCGACTCGTGACCGCCAAAGCAGTACCCACCCCTAAAATCAAAAAAGCTGCCCAGCGGAACCAGTTCACCTGCGTTAGTTTGCCCCAGAATGGAGCCAAATCAAAGAGTGACGGACAAACCAGCGGTGAAAAATAATCCAGTCATATTGAGGGTTCCGCTGTTGTAGACGGAACTGCCGACGGAGAGATTTCCCAAGTCCTGAATGCGGTAGCCGCCTCCCACTAGCAGCGCAAGTTGCGGGTACAAGCGCAACCCCGCCACAGCCCGCACCCGGTAGGATAGCGGCACGGCGGAAGAACTGTAGTTTTGCCCGGCAGTATCCGTCACACCCAGGATGAGGGGGTAAATCGCAGAAGCGCTTACCAACCAGAAAAGCCGTGGATTGCTTTTGATCCAACCCACCTCGCCGGAAACGCCGGCATAATTTAATTTGGTCGAGCTAGCGTCGCTGCCCACCCAGTAATCCACTCCATAGCCGACGTAGAGCTGGCCTACAGCAATTCCCATCTGCGCTTCAAACGAGAACGGCAGCGAAAAAGGCGTGGTGAGATACGCGCAGTTGGCAGAAGCGGAGAGCAGAATCTCGGGTTTGGAGACCGTTTCCTCCGCGCGCGCAGGAACGGCGCAGAAGAGGAGAAAGAAGCCAATAGCCCTAAGGCAGTTCGGCAACCGGAGTGCTTTGGATGGCAGATGCTTCAGAGGCCTCATGAACGAAAATCCCCTTCCCTTTGCCGGCTTCGCGGAAACCTTCCGCTTTCAATGCGGCGATAAATTGGCGTGGAGTCACTTTGCCTTCTTGCGCCAAAGCGACTTCCACCGCAGCACCTTTGCCGTAGCGCGCGTCGCCCGCTTCGTAACAACGCGACACCCGAATGCCGGCCTGCAGGACGCGCATGCGTTGCTGCACTCGGCTCAACGCCTGATTCACTTGCGGCAGCAAGAAGCAGCGGTCCTGGGGAATTTCTTTGGCGGGAGTCGGATCGCGCAAAAGAATCGAGTAATCTTGCTTCTTCAACTCCTGTAAGGGGGTTGCGGCGAAAACGGCTTGGGTCGCAAGTAGGAGAAAAATCATTCTGGGTGTCCCTCGTCTCTTTGAAAGAGGGAATAGACTAGATCGTCCGCGGTGCCCACCGTTTTATCGGGGCCGCTGGAGCGCATATCGAATACACCCTGAGTATAAAAAAAATCGTAGCGCCCACCCCAGGGATCTTGGACTTCTGAGGCAGAGTCCGCCTTCAGGCACCGGATCGCCGCCGCGTCGTCACTCAAGTGGGCCGCTCGGCAACGCCGAAACACCGCCCGCGCGGTGTCGACTTGGTCGTTTAGCTGAACCTGTAGTCCGATGGGCAAAAAATAGGTGGAGACGTACCCAAACCAGCACAGCAGACCCAACGCGCCCACCACTCCGTATGCGACTTGGCGTCCGCGGTCTTTCAACCCGCCTGTGCGAGGAGAACGCATGGTTTCTAGGCCTGCAATCACCGCTAAAAGCGGAATCGCCCACCACGCGCCAAAAAAGGCGATCCCGAACACAAAAGCCGCGAAGAAGCCCACCGCCCAAGGGTAGCGTTGCTGCGAGAGCTGGCCCAGTCCGGGTAAGCTGAAGCTAAGCAGGGCCGGGGCCCTGGTGTGCAGGATTTCCATCCTATTATTATCTTCCCGAACGACGGAGAGCACAAGGTCTGGGGCTTGATCATCGAGCGCTCAACAGTTATGTAAAGGACCGTGCTGCCGTCGTTGGAAAAGTTAGTCGTCGCGCTGGATTACGGCGATTTTAATGCCGCCACGCATTTAGTCGATCAATTGGGCGAGCGAGTCACCCGCTACAAAGTAGGCCCCCAGCTTTTCACCACCTCGGGCGCCGAAATCATCCGTTTTCTGCACTCCCGAAAAAAGCAGGTCTTTCTCGATTTGAAACTCCACGACACCCCTACCGTGGTGGGCCGCACCATCGAACAATTTGCTTCGATGGGAGTGGAGTTTGCCACCGTGCATTGCTTGGGCGGCCGCACCATGCTCGAAGCCGCGGGCAGCGCATGCCGGGGTTCGAAGTTAAAACTAATCGGGGTGACTTTGCTCACCAGCCAAGGCGCCGCCGACTCCTACAACTGGGGCTGGCCCGAGACGGAGATCAACATGGTCACCCGGCTCGCCGGTATCGGCATGGAATGCCGCTTGGCGGGCGTGATGTGCTCCCCGCAAGAACTCCAAGCCCTGCGCCCGCGCACGGTGCCCAGTTTTCTTCTGGTAACCCCAGGAATCCGGCTCACCAACCAAGAAGTTTTCCAAGACGATCAACGCCGCGTGGCCTCGCCCCAAGAGGCACTCGAATGGGGCGCGGATCTGCTGATTGTCGGCCGCCCGATCACCCAGGCTCGCGAACCGGCGCGTGTCTTAGACCAGTTGACCGGGTTTTGAAAAAGCACAGCGACAATCCACTCGAAACTTTCTCGCTATCGGCGATAGAGCACCTGCTGCAGCACCGCCCGGAAATCATCCGATCGTTGCGTATTGCCGATCGCCCCACTCCCCGATTGAAAGAAATTGAAGCCCTGGCCCGCAAAAACGGCATCAAACCCGTCGTGGAAAAGGGCTTGGGAGAAGGCGAAGGCGCCATCGCCCTACTCGCCCCGGCCGCGTACCTAGAATTAAAGCCGTTGATAGCAGCCCTTGCAGATCGCAAGCGCACACTCTTGGTCGCGTTGGACCATGTGCAAGACCCTCAAAACTTTGGGGCGATTTGCCGAACGGCGGAAGCGCTGGGGGCACAGGGCCTGATGATCCCCAAAAACCGCAGCGTCTCGGTAACCGGTTCGGTGTTTGCGTCTTCAGCGGGGGCAGTAGCGACTTTGCCGCTTTGCCTGGTGGTGAACCTGAACGAAGGCCTCCGCCAGCTTAAAGAAGCGGGGTACTGGGTAGTGGGGTCCACCCTGGGCGAGGGATCAACCGAGTTCGAAAAGATGCCGGATTTTGAGAAAGTCGTCTTAGTTTTGGGAGCCGAGGGAGAGGGAATGTCCCAGCTCACCCAAGAACTATGCGATTGGAAGGTCCAAATACCGTTGCGAGGTACCGTTCAGTCCATGAACGTGAGCGCGGCAGGCGCAATCCTCATTCATGAATTGATGAAACGGCAAACTGCGGGTTAAATAAGCCCTCTGTACCGTTTCTTTTTCGCCGACGTAGCTCAGTTGGTAGAGCAACTGATTCGTAATCAGTAGGTCACCGG
>CAZBJE010000089.1:0-9531 GCA_964492125.1 uncultured Pseudobdellovibrionaceae bacterium
ATGCGTTGGTGGCGCTCGGCTACACCATGGTCTACGGCATCTTGCAGTTCATCAATTTCGCTCACAGCGAAATCTTTATGTTGGGTGCCTTCGCCGGGCTTTTTCTCGCCGGCTATTTTGCCGGCATGGAGCCGCCCGCACTGATGCTCTGCGTGGTGATGGTGGGCAGCATGGCGGCGTGCATGGCGGTGGGGGTTTTGGCGGAGCGTCTGGCCTACCGCCCGTTGCGCTCAGCGCCGCGCTTGAATGTGCTGATTACCGCCGTGGGTGTTTCGCTGCTCCTGCAAAATTTGGGTCAGATCGTTTTTGGTGCCACTCCCCGGGTTTTTCCATCAGTAATCGAGACGGTGCAATACCATCCTTGGCCGGATTCGGATTTGGTTCTCACCAATATTCAGCTGATTGTGATCGCGGTTTCGGCGGCGTTGGTTTTGGCACTTACGCTGCTGGTTCACCGGACCAAAATGGGTACCGCCATGCGGGCTGTCAGTTTTGATATCGACGTGGCGAGCTTGATGGGAATTCCCACGGATCGCATTATCGTTTTTACCTTCTTGCTCGGCTCATCGCTGGCTGGTTGTGCGGCGATTTTGTACGGACTTTGTTACCCCAAAATCGAGCCGATGATGGGCGTCGTTATTGGGATGAAAGCTTTCGTTGCTGCGGTCTTTGGCGGCATTGGGAGTCTTGCGGGCGCAGCGCTCGGTGGTTTGGTGCTGGGGCTGGCGGAATCTTTTACGGTCTATTACATCTCCTCCACTTTTCGGGACGCGATAGCCTTTGCCTTGTTGATTTTGGTTTTGCTCATTCGGCCGAGCGGGTTGTTTGGCGTCACCCGTAAGGAGAAAGTATGAGCCTCGGCGCCGAAAAACCTCGGTCGTTAGGGGTGCAATTCGCCAAGGCCGCCGTTTTCGTGGCCGTGCTATGGGGCGTGAATCTGGTTTTGGATTCGCAGCTCAATCCCTACTTTCTGCGGGTTTTGGTGAACTGCGGCATCGCCGGTATTTTGGCGATGAGCCTCAATTTGATCAACGGTTGCGCCGGTCAGTTTTCGCTGGGCCATGCTGGCTTTATGGCGGTGGGGGCGTATGTTAGCGCGGGTTTAACGACGGTATTCCCGGCGGGAGCGTTTTTGCAAAGCTCGCTCGGCGTGGGTCTGGCCATTGGGATGGGCGGAGCCGTGGCGGGTCTGGCGGGTTATCTTGTAGGGTTGCCTTCCCTACGGTTGCGGGGCGATTACCTGGCGATCGTAACTCTGGGTTTCAGCGAAATGATCCGGGTAACGTTTCTCAACATCAATTCGTTGGGTGGCGCGAGGGGAATGTATGGAATCCCCTCTCAGAGCAATTTTTTCTGGGTGTTTCTGTGGCTGGCCATGACTTTCGTGGTGCTTTCTCGCCTGCTGCGTTCTTCCCGGGGCCGAGCCATCTTTGCCTTACGGGATGATGAAATCGCGGCCGAAGCCATGGGTGTGGACGTTTCGCATTACAAAGTTATGAGCTTTGCGATTAGCTCGTTCTTCGCCGGGATCGCCGGGGGATTGTTTGCCCACTACCAAGGTTTTATCGATCCGCAATCCTTTGATTTCAGCCGCTCAGTTCTGATTGTGATCATGGTCGTCCTGGGTGGGATGGGCAGCATGTCTGGCGCGTTGCTGGGCGCTTTCATCGTCACGATTTTGCCCGAATCTTTGCGCGCATTTGAGCAGTACCGGTTGGTGATCTTTCCGCTGCTTTTGATTTTGATGATGCTTTGGCGCCCGATGGGGATTTTGGGTCACCGGGAAATCTGGGATCTGCTGCCGCGGAGAAAAAAATGACCGCGCCCATTCTAAACGTACAAGGGTTGGGAATTGCCTTTGGGGGACTGAAAGCGGTTTCCGGATTTAGTTTGGCTCTAGAGCCGGGCTCCTTGCAGGGGCTGATCGGTCCGAACGGCGCGGGAAAGACCACCGTCTTTAACTTGCTGTCGGGAATTTATGCCGCTGACAGCGGCAGCTTCGTGCTTGCTGGCCGTGACCTGCGCAAGCTCAAGCCCGACGCCATCTGCCAGGCGGGCATTGCGCGCACGTTCCAAAATATCCGGGTCTTTAGCGGGCTTTCGGTCTTGGAGAATGTTTTGGTCGGTTTCCACCCCAGCGTGAAGTACGGCTACTTTTCGACATTCTTGCGCAACCAGGCCTTTGCGGCCGAGGAAGCGGCGTTGCGCGTGGCTGCCTTGGAATTGCTGGAACGGGTCGGTCTAAAAGATCGCGCCCATGAAATGGCTCGCAGTCTTTCTTATGGGTCGCAGCGGCGGTTAGAAATCGCTCGCGCGTTGGCCACGCGGCCCAAAGTGCTTTTGCTAGATGAGCCCGCGGCGGGGCTCAACACGTCGGAAAAAGTGGATCTCATGAAGCTGATCGCCAAGATCCGGCAAGATTTCGGGATCGCGGTCTTGGTAATCGAGCATGACATGAAGCTGGTGATGGGAATCTGCGAGCGCATTACCGTTTTGGATCACGGCGAAGTCATTGCGGTGGGCACGCCCAAGGAAATCCAGTCTAATCCCAAAGTCATCGAAGCCTACCTGGGGGTGGAGTGATGCTCCGGCTCGAAGGCATTGAAACTCGCTACGGCGAACGCGCTGTGCTGCATCACTTCGACTTGAAAGTGGACAAGGGCGAAACGGTCGCTTTGATTGGAGCCAACGGCGCGGGCAAGACCACCGTTTTGCGCACGATTTCGGGATTGCTGCGGCCTGCGTTGGGGAGGGTCCTTTTCGACGGTAAGGATATCTCTAAAACCAAGCCGCATGAAATCGTGCGTTTGGGGCTTTCGCACGTGCCCGAACGGCGCGGGATTTTCGCCAATCTCACGGTGTATGAGAACCTGGTTGTGGGAGGCTACAACCAGCGTCTGACAATTAAAGATTTCGACGAAGTGTACGGAATTTTTCCGATTTTAAAGGAACGATCCAAGCAGAATGCCGGCACCCTTTCGGGGGGTGAGCAACAGATGCTCGCTATTAGCCGGGCGCTCTTGTCGCGTCCCAAACTCCTCCTGCTCGACGAACCTTCTTTGGGGCTCGCACCGCAGATTACCCGCACCATTTTTGATACCATCCAACGTATCGGCGCGGCCGGAACCACCGTTTTGGTGGTGGAGCAGAACGCCAATGCGGCACTGCGAATCAGCCAACGAGCTTACGTTCTGGAAGTAGGGGAAATTCGGTTTAGTGGACCGTCCGCAGAGCTAAAGGAAAACGACGAAGTCCGACGCGCCTACCTGGGGGAATGATCCCCCCGGCTTACAGTCCGTGGACTAGAATCTTTTCGCCTTCGCGGAAAAGCACCGCCATTTTGGTGGCAGTCCGCACTTCTTCCACGATTCCCAAACCAAAGTTCGGGTGCTGGACGACTTCGCCTACGGCGAATTTGCGGGTAGTGGCGTAGGCGGCGACATCGGCCTTGGATTTCTGGGATATCTTCTGTTCCCAGACTTCTGCCACTCGAATGACCTGCTTGGGAGCCGCGGTACGTGTACCGGTGCGTTTAACCGGGGTCGAGTTCCCACTGGTCTTATACTTGTGGAATCCTTTGCAAGTTTTGCACTGGACCTTCGATGGTTTTCCATCCACCATGGACACGATGACATGGGCCAGTTCCATTCGGCACTTTGTGCAGAAGGAAAGGGTGTCGCCACCCACTTTTGCCGGGCCATACAACTGCGTCGTGGATTTCATGACCCAGAACCTAGTGCAAAGTAACCACTAATGGCAAACGAGAACACAAAACGAAATACTTCGAAAGGCGTGATAGCCGCGCTTATCGGGTTGGGATTCGTTTTGGCGGCCCTGGGACTTTACTTTTCCTACGTACCCGAGGGCCCCGGGGAAACTTTGGTGGGAGTCGAAGCCCCCGATTTTGAGTTTTCGGCCGACGGCCAGGGCAAGCAAAATTTGGGCAGCTTGAGGGGCAAGGTCGTGCTCATCAACTTCTGGGCCTATTGGTGCGAACCCTGTATCGATGAAATGGAGTCGCTGAAAAAGCTTGAAGCCTCCCTTGAAGGTAAGGATTTCGTACTCTTAATGGTGCATGTGGGAGATGAAAAAGAGGAGGCGCTCAAAGTGGCCCACCTGCCGAGCAACCGAGTTTTCGATATCAGCGCTGGTATTTTGGGGGCCTACGGTGTGTCCGGGTTGCCTCATTCCGTGCTCATCGACAGAAATGGCGTCGTGCGGGCTGAGTTTAAAGGCCCTCGGGATTGGATGTCGTCGTCCATCCAGAAACAAATCCAAGAACCCCTAGGCTAAGCAATGCTCAAAGCCCCATGGCCCTATAAGATCTTTTTACTCCTGATCTTCGGGGTGGCCTATTGCGGGTTGTACGTTTACCCCAACTTTCACCCGAGCTACCTGCCCGCGGGGCTGCCTATTTCGGCGTTGGAGGCGAGCATCCCGTTTCTGCCTTGGACGGTACTGATTTACACATCGGACTATGTGTACATGGGATTGACTGTCGCCTTGCTCGACGAACGCTTGGCATTCCACCGCTTTGCGCGCCAGGCCCTTCTCGTTCTGTTTTTCGGTGGGATATTTTTTTGGCTCTTTCCCACAATGATTCCGCAGCGGGTGGAAACGCTGGACGATGAAGACTTCGTGGTGCGCACGCTGCTCAATTTGGTGCATCTTTTGGATGCTCCCACCAACTGCTTCCCCAGTTTGCACGTCGCCTTTACGGGCACCGCGCTGTGGAATCTGCGGCACAAGAGCCGCCGGGTTTTTCGAATTTTCTTCGTGTGGGCCGTTCTGATCACACTCTCCGTTCTAACCGTCAAACAGCACTACCTCTGGGATATCGCCGGAGGCATCGGTTTGGTGGTGGCAGCCGTCCACTTCGACCGCTGGCTCTATCGCTACCGCTACGCACGTCACTGGATCTTCAGCTGGGAATCCACCGATTGGTGGGACTACTCCCTCTAGGCCACGAGCGAAGCGCAGCAATCTCGGGGAGGCGGCCACTGAACGCCGAACGCCGTTTCGGGGAATGGGCCCCGTCAGCGTGGACTGGCTCCCCTCCCGGGGTCATCCTAGCGCTGGTTTGAGTCGATTCCTGATCGTTCTCGAGTTTCTTACCTAGTACGCCCCCGGGAGGGAAACCAGTCCCCGCTGCCACCCACTCCCCGAAACGGCGTTCGGCTTTCCCTAGGGCGTCCCCGAGATTGCTGCGCTTCGCTCGCATCCGTGGGGCTTTTTGTGATAACCAAGCGGCCATGTTGGACGAGTTTTCCTTGCGGCGGTTGATTGAGCGTGAATTGGAGACTGATCGGGTTTCTGATGATGTGACGTGCCGGTTGCTTGGTTTGAATGGCAGAGCTCGCTGTGAGGCGGTGGTCTTTGCTAAGCAAGCCGGGGTTTTTAGTGGCCGTGCGGTTTGTGACGCGTTTCCCGCTGGCGTCGAGATCGCGTGTTTGTTGGACGACGGCGCTAGTCTGGAAGTGGGTACTCGAGTGGCGGTTTTGACCGGTACCGCGGTGGACTGCCTGACGGCCGAACGCACTCTTTTGAATTTGCTTTCCCACCTCAGTGGCGTTGCGACGCTCACTCGCCATTATGTGGCGGCAGCGGGGCGGACGAAGATTTTGGCTACTCGCAAAACGTTGCCCGGATTGCGTGATCTGCAGCTTTCCGCCGTGCGTGCCGGTGGGGGGCATATTCATCGGCGTTCGTTGTCCGACGGAATTTTGGTGAAAGACAATCACCTGATGTTTGTGGCGGAAGCCGATGTCGTGGAGCGGGCCAAGGCGATTCGATCGCCGTTGCATAAAATCGAAGTCGAAGTGCAAAGTCTCGCGCAGTTAGATCGTTTGTTGGTGAATCCGCCCGATGTCATCATGTTGGATAACTTCAGCATGGACGATACGCGCACTGCCATTGACCGCATTGCGGGTCGTTGTGAAATTGAAGTCTCCGGTGGCGTGTCGTTGGAGCGGGTAGCGGAAATTGCGGCGCTTCGGGTGGATTACATCAGCGTCGGTCGTTTGACTCACTCTGTGCCGGCGTTAGACCTTTCGCTGGATATTCGGGCGGTGGGGAAATGAGCCCACGCTCTTTTGAAACCGATTGTTTGGTAATCGGCAGCGGCATCGCCGGTCTGTCGACGGCATTGGCCATGGCTGAAAAAGGCCATTCGGTGGTTTTGATTTCGGCAGCACCTACGGTGGTGGAATCCAATACCGTGTACGCTCAGGGCGGCATAATTATGGCCGCGACCCAGAGCGATCCCGACTCTTTAGTAGGTGATATCCTCGAAGCCGGGGGCCACATCAACTATCTGCCAGCAGTGCGCCAATTGGCGGAGCTTGGCCCCGCTTTAGTGAAAGAAGTTTTGATCGACAAAGCCCAGGTGGCTTTCGATCCCGACGGCGACGACTTGCACCTTACCCGCGAAGGGGGCCATAGCGAAAACCGCATTGTGCACCGGGGCGACGAAACTGGTAAGTCCATCGAAGGAAGCCTGTACTCGTACTGTTCGGAGATGCCCCAGCTTCGGTTTCTTACACAGACCACCGCCGTCAACCTGCTCATGACTTCCCATCATGGCAAAGACCGCACACGTATTCACGAGCCTGCGCGCTGTTTTGGCGCATTTGTATTCGATCAACAATCCGGCGAAGTTTACCCGATATACGCCGCCCATACTGTCCTAGCCACCGGCGGCGTCGGCCAATTATTTTTGCACAACACCAATAGTCGTTTTGCACGCGGGGATGGTTTGGCGTTGGCCGATCGCGCCGGCTGTCGGCTGGAAAATCTGGAATACATCCAGTTCCACCCCACCACCTTTTTCAAAGCGGGCTCGCCCCGTTTCTTGGTTTCAGAGGCTCTGCGCGGTGAAGGCGCAGTGCTGGTAAACACGGCAGGGGAGCGGTTTCTGGGACGCTACCTGCCGAGTTACCCAGTTCCCGAGCTAGCTCCCCGCGATCGCGTTTCGCAGGCGATTCACCAAGAGATGCTATCGACCGGCGCGACTTGTGTGTTTTTAGATATTAGCCATAAGCCACCCGAGTGGGTGCGCGATCGCTTCCCGTTTGTCTACCGCACGTGCTTGCGCCAGGGCGTAGACATTACTCGGGAGCCGATACCGGTGGTTCCGGGTGCGCATTATAGTTGCGGCGGCGTTTGGGTGGACTTGGAGGGAAGAAGCACCATCCAAAATCTCTGGGCGGCTGGCGAGGTATCCTGCACTGGTTTGCACGGTGCTAATCGCCTGGCTAGTACGTCTCTTCTGGAAGGGTTGGTTTGGGGCACGCGTGCGGGCCGCGCGATTGCCCAGAGTTTAGACTCCACTCGGCCGACGTTCCCAGAAATCGATCCGTGGGAGTCCGGCACCGTGCATGTGGATCCGTCTTTCCTTAGCCAAGATTGGCTCACGCTCAAGCACACGATGTGGAACTACGTCGGTTTGATCAAAACCGAATCTCGCCTAAGCCGAGCAGACGGTATTTTGAAAGAGTTGGTCCGAGGCATCGAAACATTTTATCGCAAGGCTGAGTTGAGCGATGCGCTGATCGGCTTGCGCCATGGCGCTTTGGTCGCGCTGCGCATTTTGGAAGCGTCTAGCGCTAACCCTCATTCGCGCGGCTGTTACCACCGGGGAGAGCTGGAGATCTAAATGGCGTTTACTTTCGACATCGAGGCGATCCGTAAACTGGAAGCACTTCCGGAAGCCGAAGCCGCGGAACGCATTCGGGCGATTCGCGCGCGCTATGGCAATCAGATTTGCCTTTTAGCTCACTTGTATCAGCGCAAAGCAATAACGGAACTCGCTGACTTTGTCGGTGACTCGTTTGGTCTGTCGCAGTCGGCTTCTCACGCGCAGGGGAAGTACATTGTGTTTGCGGGCGTGCGTTTCATGGCGGAAAGTGCTGCGATCCTTTGCCGCCCGGACCAAGTAGTCTTGCACCCGGATCCCGACGCCGGCTGCCCAATGGCCGACATGGCTTCACAGGAAGAAGTGCGGCGAGCCTGGTCGATAATTGGCGGAGATAACACGATCCCCGTCACCTACATGAATAGCACCGCCGACATCAAAGCGTTTTGCGGTGAACATGGGGGAACGATTTGCACTTCCAGCAATGCAGTGAAAACTTTCGAGTGGGCTTTTGCTCGGGGTGAGCGGATTTTCTTTTTGCCCGACGAGCACCTGGGCCGCAATACCGCGCTGAAATACGGGATCGACCCCCAGGACATCGTGGTTTGGGATCCAGAGAAAGAAGATGGCGGAGACCCCGATGCCTACGCCGAAGCCAAAGTAATTCTTTGGCGCGGGTATTGCCCAGTGCACCAAAAGTTCACGGCTCGCGATGTCGACCATGTGCGCCAGTTTTACCCCAAGGGTAAAGTGATCGTGCACCCTGAATGCCCGACCGATGTCGTGCAGAAAGCAGATGCCGTTGGCAGCACGGAATTTATTCGCCAGTACGTGAAGAACGAAACAAAGCCAGGCGATCAAATCTTCATCGGCACGGAGATCAACATGATCACTACGCTTCAGGGCCAGTACCCGGATCGGATGATCACCAAGCTCCATCGGTCGCTCTGCCTTACGATGTACCAGATCACGATGGGGCGTTTGCTCTATACTCTGGAAAACTTAGAGACCTTTCCAAACGTGGATGTGCCGGATTCTGTGCGGCACTACTCGCGCGTTGCGTTGGATCGCATGCTCTCTTTAGTCGGCTAAAATCCCCTCTCCGTAAAATCGTGGGGTTACAACGCGTTAGACCCCGTTGGAAGCAAACCCTCTTCTAGGATGAATGGCCTGGTGTCGAGCCCTATGGTGCGCACTACATAGGGTCGTGAGATTTCCCGCCGCATGCACTCCGCCATTAGCGACGTGGATTAGGTGGTGCTGTTCCACCCAACGCCGCTGCTCGCATCTCTTACCGTTTGGAAGGGTGTGCGTACACTGGCCTTGGTCCCGAAGATTCACTGCATGGGTTACCGCGGCCGGCCGGGTGGTTCTTTTACCATGCACCATTGCAGGGACTTCTACCTTGCCCGGGCAAGGTGCCTGAGCCGCCTCGGATCTCTCAGCGCGTGCAACCGGATCATGGCGCTTGATGAAATCATCGAAAACAGCTTCCAGTGTACTGGCCAAACTTAAGTTCTCCCGCCGTTTCTGCGCGACCACATCCTTCACCCGCCTGAGCTTTTCTTCCTGAGCGGGAGTTAAGAAGACCCGCAATTCACTCAAGGCTTCGCTCAGCGGACGAATTCTTTCGTTGCCCGAAGCCGCCAAAGGTTTCTCCCTCACCACTTCCCGCTCTAGATCTCTTTGCGAAAGAGCAGACGCCTTAGAAAGCCATGCCTCTTTGTTTTCGCCATTAATGACACTGACGATCCGGCGCGCATTGGAGAGATGGATTTCACCTTCGTCGATCTTGGTTTTCAATTCAGGAACTTCTCGGCTCTTCTTCGCGACACTGCTCAGTGCTTGCGCATGGCTTTCGGAAAGCTTCAGGCACTGGGTGCAGTAGAGAAACAAAC
>CAZBJE010000090.1:0-9470 GCA_964492125.1 uncultured Pseudobdellovibrionaceae bacterium
AAGGAATCCTGCGGTGACGCGGGGGAAGCCGTTACCCGTTTCGGGGAGTGGGTGGCAGTGGGGAGGGGGGCCCTCCTGGGGGCGTGCTACGTAAGAAACTCGGAAGCGATCCTGAATCGACTAAGAGACCCCGCTAGGATGACCCCAGGAGGGCGCCCCTCCCCACTGACGGGCCCCGCTCCCCGAAACGGGGAACGGCGTCCGCTGGACCTCCACGAGATTGCTTCGCTTCGCTAGCAATGACGAGGCGACTTACTCGTCTTCGTCTTCTTTGGGCGCGCGGATAATAGACCGTTTATTCTGGTCCAAGACACGCTTCCGAATCCGGATGTACTTCGGCGTTACTTCAATCAACTCGTCTTCGCCGATCCAGGCAATCGACCATTCCAGAGTCAACGGCGTGACGGGAGTCAGGATGACGTTTTCATCCGAGCCGGCGGCGCGGATGTTCGTCAGTTTCTTTTCACGGCATACGTTGATGTTCAAATCGTTGGCTTTATTGTGCTCGCCGACGACCATCCCTTCGTAGACTTCCACGCCTTCTTTAACCATCAGCTTACCGCGCGCTTCCAAGTTGAACAGGGCGTAAGGAGTGGTTTTGCCGGCGCGATCGGAGACCAAGGCGCCGTTGACGCGATCGGTGATGTGCCCGCGGAACGGGACGTAACCGGTCAAGTAAGAGCTCATCAAACCCGCACCGCGGGTGTCGTTCAGAAACTCGGTACGGAAACCGATCAGACCGCGCGACGGAATGTCGAACTCGAGACGGACGCGGTTGTCGCCCATCTTTTGCAAGTTGGTCATTTCGCCTTTGCGCATGCCCATCTTCTCGGTGACCACGCCGACGTGCGCTTCGGGAATATCCATCACCACGTGCTCGAGCGGCTCTTCGGTTTTGCCGTTCACTTCTTTCATGATGACCTTGGGGCGGCCGAGCGCGAACTCCAAGCCTTCCCGGCGCATCTGTTCGGCGAGCACGGCGAATTGCAATTCGCCGCGGCCTTTTAATACCGTCGTGTCGGGACTGTTACCCGGGTTCGATTGCAGCGACACGTTGGTCCGCAATTCCTTGGTAATCCGGTCCAGCAAAGTACGGGAGGTGCAAGGCTTGCCATCTTTACCCGCGAGCGGCGAGGTGCTGACGCAAAACTCGATGGAGATGGTGGGCTCTTCCACCGTAATGCGCTTCATCGCGACCGGGTTGGACGGATCGGAGAGCGTATCGCCGATGCTCATTTCTTCGGGGCCTGCGAGAATCGCGATTTCACCGGCGCTGGCGGATTCCACCGGCACCATTTGCAAACCTTGGTACCCGTACACAGCCGTCACTTTGGCTTCGGGGAAAGTCCCGTCGGCGCGGCAAACTTTGACTTTGTCGCCAACCCGAATCGTGCCGGAGGTCAAACGGCCCACTCCCAGGCGACCTACGTATTCGCTATAGCTGGTGTTGGCCAAAAGCATCTTCAAGCCGCCGTCTTCCACGACCGGGCCAGGGATGACTTCCAAAATGGTTTTAAAGAGCAACGAAAGATCTTTGCCTTCCGTGGACTCATCCGGCGAGGTGACCGCTTGGCGCTTGCGGGCATTGGTATAGATGATCGGGAAATCGATTTGGTGATCCTTCACATCGAGTTCCATGAACAAGTTATAAACCTCGTCCACCACTTCTTTCGCGCGGGCGTCGGGGCGATCGATCTTGTTCACAACCAAGATAATCTTCAAATCGTGTTCGAGTGCGTGCTTCAAAACGAAGCGGGTTTGGGGCAACGGGCCTTCCGCGGCATCCACCAGCAAAAGGGCGCCATCGACCATCATCAAGCCGCGTTCCACTTCGCCGCCGAAGTCGGCGTGGCCCGGGGTATCCACGATGTTGACCCGAACGCCGTCGTACAGGATCGACGCGTTCTTGGCGGTCAGGGTAATTCCGCGCTCGCGCTCAATGTCCAAGTTGTCCATCGCGCGTTCGGCGATGTTTTGGTTATCCCGGAACAAACCGCTCTGCCAAAGGAGTCCGTCCACCAGCGTCGTCTTGCCATGATCGACGTGAGCGATGATGGCGATGTTGCGTACCTTGTTATTTCTCTGCATGGACAGTCAGTTCCTTAAGAAAGAGGTGAAGTCGGCGCGCCAATTATGCTAAAGGCTAGCTCGATGCGAGAGTTTCCTACACTAAAAACCCCTTTGCAAGCAAGCTGCCCGAGCTGCTGGAAGGCAGAATCCTACTGTGTTTGTTCCGAAACCCCGGAATTAAAGACCCAGCTGAAGTTTCTGATCCTCCAGCACCCGCGCGAATCCAAGGCGGTCCTGGGATCGGCGAGGCTGCTTAGCCTTGCCCTGCCCACGTCTGCGGTCCACAAGGTGGGCCTTTCCTGGCGATCTTTGAGCCAGGCCCTAGGGGTGAAGGACGAAAACCCGGCCGATTGGGCCGTTTTGTACCTGGGGACCCAAAAAGACTCCTACCCCATGGACATCCACGCAGTTTTTGAAGTGCGGGATCGCCGGGGCAAGCCCGTCCCGAATCGGGGCCTGAAAGGGATCGTTTTGCTGGATGGGAACTGGAAGCAGTCCAAAACCCTCTGGTGGCGCAACCCCTGGCTGCTGAAGTTGAACCGCCTGCTGCTCAACCCCAGCCAAAGCTCGCGCTATGGCACCCTCCGCAAGCAACCTCGCTCGCGGTGTCTGTCGACCCTGGAAGCCGGCGCTGAAGTCCTCCACGCCGTCGGAGAGGAAAAACCGTCCGAAGCGCTGTTCAACTATTTTGAAGCGTTTGTGGACAAGGCCCGCGGGAACCGCCGGCCTAAGAAAGAGCCTGCTGACAGGCCGCCAGTGTCTGAGCAATCACCTCAGCCATCGGCTCCGTAACCCGGGCTCCGGCCGCGAACTTATGGCCGCCGCCCCCAAATCCGCGAGCGATATCGATAACGGGCACGTCTGCCATACCCCGCAGGCTGATCTTCACTCGCCCATCGTCTTCCTCGCGAAACAGAACCCCAATTTGCACGCCCTTGAGCAGGGTTAGGAAACCGACGAACGATTCGGTATCCTCCACTGTGGCTCCCGAGCGCAGCCGGTCGGCCGCGGGCACAGTTACCCAGGCCACCTTACCGTCTGGCGAGGTTTGCAGACGTTCCAAGGTCCAACCTAAAAGCCGCGTCTTGGCCACGCTCTCGCGGGCGAAAATAGTGAAGTAAACTTTCTCTGGTTGGACGCCTAATTCCAAAAGCTCGGCGGCAATTCGGTGCGAAAGGGGGCTTGTGCGCTTGTATCGAAAACCCGCGGTGTCGGTGACAATGGCAACGTAAAGGGCAGTGGCCATGCGCGCGTCGAGCGGAACGCCCAAACCGCGAATTAAGGTGTAAACCATCTCACCGGTGGCCGCGAAGTCCTCATCGACAAAATGCTCCCCCGGCGGCATTTCGGCGGGCGAGTGGTGATCTACGTACAAAATCGGCTTTCCCATCGCCGCCAGTGGCGCGGCCAGTGCGCCCAGCATTTTGAGTTCATTTGTATCTAACACCAGAACCGCGTCGACTTCCGGCAAAGGTTGGCCGGAATAAATCAGGATTTCGTTGTCGGGGTCCACCAAAGCGAATTTGTCGGGAGTGGGGCCTGGGTTGAGCGCGTAAGCCGCCTTACCCGCCGCGCGCAGCGCGCGCACCAGGGCGATCTGCGAACCCAGTCCGTCTCCATCGGGAAAATCGTGTGTGGTTACCAGAAAGCGAGAACCGGCGCGCAGCGTTTTGAGCAGAGGAGTTTGCAACCGCCTAGGCCCGACCGGAAACTTCCACGAACTTCAACTGGGCCTGGGTCAGCAAACTTTCCAGCATCTGGCTCTCGTCACTAGATAGGTTCCCCTTCGTCTTATTTTTCAACAACAGGAGAATATCGATGTTCTGGCGAGCCAGCTCTAGGTTCTTTTCTTTTTTACCAGTAGCAGGGTCGGGAATTTCACCCAGCTGGATGAAGGCGCCGGTGGCCAACGAAAAGACGAAAGTGGAAAAATCCACTCCGTCGGCGGCAGGCGCTTTTTCATTTTCCTTCATGGTGAAGCCTTCCCCTTTTTTATCTGTGCTCATGCCTTCCGTTTTTAGTCCCGTTTCGGCGGGAAGTCCTGTGTTAAATTTAGGTATGCGCACTACTCAAATTGCTCTGGTTTTAGCTCTAGCGTTTATCGCCCCCGCGGCGTTCGCCGCCGAACCCCAGGAATCCAAGCTGGAGTTAAAAGACTCCCAGGCCGCGAAGCCGCCGATCGGCGCGTTCGAAATGAAACTCTTCGTGCCTAACTTGCCGCTTTACCGTGGGCCCGGCTTTTCAGGCGTCAACGCCCAGGCTTTTGGATTGCGTTTGAACGGGGAATGGCTGGCACTGTCGGGTTGGGCGGGCACACTCGCAGTCGGCCTAGGGGCTGGTTATGGCAAGATCGCCGAAAGCCCCGTCACCCCCTTCGTGGAGGTTTTTCCGCTGGAAGCGACGTTGTCGTACCGCGGGGTTTGGTGGGACGGCCAATTGCTCGTGCCCTACGTAACCGGCGCCGGTTCCGTCACCTTTCTGCACCAGCAGTTTGTGCCCGGCATGCAACGCTTCAAGGGCCTAGAGTGGGGTGGCGGTTTGGCGCTCAATCTTTCCTTCTTGGATGCCATGATGGGTGAGCTGAAAGACCACCATTCGGTAGCCCGGCACACTTACCTTGCCGTCGATTACCGCAACGTCGCCAACTTGGGTGAAGTACAAAACCCGGATCTCTCTCGAGACGAAATACGAGTGGCTTTGCGCGTGGAGTATTAAGGTTTTGACGTTGGCTGCAGCTGGCGAGGGACCGGAACGACAAAAGGACAGTCCCTCGTACCGTTGGCGTTTTGCGGGCGAATAAGCAGGGCCGCTTCGCCTTGTTCACTCGAAATCCAAGTCAAAGCCTCGAGCTGCCCCTCAAGATGCGGCAAGCGTAATAGGGAAACCGAAGCAGCTTTATCTTGTCGCCCCAAATCGTCGATCGGCAGAAGAACTACTTGCGCGGATTGAGCGATGGCGAGCGTTTTGCCATCGGGAGAAAATGCTAAAGCACGTACCCGCCTTTCCAATTCTGCCAAATACCGAACGTTGTCTTTCGCTACCTTCTTTGCAGCTTCCGATAAAATCGCAGCCTCGGGCCGGTAATGGAATCGCGTATCCGGAAGATCCCAAACTCCCACGCGGGAACGCGTCTTACCCAGGTAGGAAAACGCCAGTCGACCTACGTTATCAAAAGCCAGACTCGTGATCGTCGACGGTGCGCGGAAGAACGCCACCAGTTCTTCTCCCTTTTCACCGGGGCCAAAAACTTGAATTTGTCCGTCCTCGCCGCCCATGGCGATCCACCCGTTAGCTTCGTTCACGGCGATGGCAGTCGCAAAGTCTCGGGCATGCGACGGGTTTGGCTGGGACAAATCATCAAGAGTGAGGCCTTCGGAATCACGAATTGTCATGAGTGAAGTAAAGTTGCTGTCTTCTTCCACGCCACGAATCTTATTAAGAGGCGGAGTGGCTTCCACTATCTCGGGTTCGAGGATAGGCATAATGGTGCAAGTTCCGAGTTTCCACACTAAATCCGAATTGAGCTGCCACCGAAAAATAAAAGTAGTCTGTCGTAAGCCCCACGCGACGGCCACCACCTCTTTCCGGCTTGGAATATAGGAAACCTGGATTGGGCTTGAAAGCTGGGAATCCACTTCAAAGTCGCCTGGCGAAGCTACGGCTTGGTGGAGCCGCTTATAGGACGCTTTGCTATTTGGATCGTCCGCAGCCCGAGGTCCAGAAAGGGCGAGTTCCACGTAGAGCTTACGCTCCTCCCCCAAACTCATCGCGGCAATGGAAACGATAAACTGGCCGTTTCGGCTGGTGCCCGAAGAGCTGGCAAGCGCTTTGCCCCCTGGGAATGAAAACATGAGCGCATTCGACACGCTCGATTGAGAGTCGGAATAGCTGACAACTTGGACCAGCCCTTTAGCGCTCCTACCCTCTGCAGTCCCTACGAATTTCGCCCCATCCGTTTCAAACACTGCTCCGACGCTCGTAGGCTTCCTAAGCAAAGGGTCTAAGGACGGAAAACCGCGCAGTTGTTGCGGGGGTAAGGGCTCTGTCTCAGATAAGGAAACGATTAAGCGAGTACACTCGGAAAGGGCCGACTCGTCGAAAATACCCGCCGCGACGAGCGAGTTCGAGAAGACCGAAAGGGCCATCCAAGCCAGCAATCCTAAACTTTTTGCGCCTTGCGTCTGCACCGGGCCTATTAATTACAATTGCCGAGCGGATTCAAGCAGGGATTTGGATGGCTAGTGCAATGGGTTGCCACGCAGATTATTGAGCACGAATAACGTGCCTGCGAACAAGAAGAGTGCCGCAATCAGAAAGTTCAGCGCATGGCTGCCCCACTGCTGCAACGCAATGGCTTCTTTGCGAGCTTGGCGCGCGCGAATGTCTTTCACCGTGCGGAACACGATATAAGGTCCCAGGCAAACCAAAAGGATGCCCAAGAGGATGAGAACAAAGTTTCCAGTTTCGAGAGGGTACTTTCCCATGGCGGAGTGAGTCTACAAAGCGCACCCCACTTTGTATAGAGTGCAGAAATGGGCAGGCTCCTCCTCTTCGATACACACCCGATTCAATACCGTAGCCCGGTCTTTACCCAACTCTATCAGCGCCACCCGGACATGAAGGTTTGGTTCTTCAATGACCACTTCGACGGCAATCGCTGGTGGTTTCACGAAGTGGGTAAAATCCCCGTCCAAACCTGGGGATTGCCTTTGCAGCAAGGGTTTCCGAACGAGATCATAGGCACCAGTAGCCTGGGCTTTTGGGGCGCTTGGAAACGTTTCTCCGCGTTATTAGATGCCGAAAAGCCCACCCGAGTCGCAGTGTACGGGTACTACCTACCCGAACATTGGATGCTGCGGTTGCTTTGCGCCTACAAGCGCATTCCACTGATATTTGTGGGCGAAACCTTCGAAAGTGGAAAACGGGGGCTGCGCCGCTGGATCAAGACACCGTTGCGCAATTTCTTCTTCCGGGGCGTTTGGCGCTTCATCGCCATCGGCCGCAAGACCGCGGACTACTACCGCCGCTTGGGAATCGGCGACGCCCGTGTGGTGCCGGCCAAGTACTGCGTGGATCTCACCTTCTTTCGGCAAACTCCTGAAGTGGCCGCCCTCACCCGCACCGCCTGGCGCACCCGCCACGGCATCCCGGCAGATGCTTTCGTCGTGCTTTTTGTAGGCCGCCTCTTTGAACGCAAGCGGCCGCAAGATGTTTTGGAAATCCAGAAAGCCCTGGCTGGCGTGCCAGGGACTTACTCGGTTATCGTCGGTAACGGACCACTCGAGGAAAGTCTGCACCGAAGCGCGGCGGGGATCCCGAGGCTGATCTGGGCGGGTTTTCAAAACCAGGCCGGAACCCGGGACGCGTACTACGGCTGTGATGTCCTTTTAGTGCCGTCGGAATATGAAACTTGGGGGTTGGTCGTGAACGAAGCCGCTGCCTGCGGCCTACCGGCAGTTTTAACAGACACCTGCGGTGTCGCCGGGGATCTCACTATCCACGGGGAGACGGGGTTTGTTTACCGGCGTGCGGATGTGGGATCGGCTTTGCATTGGCTTTCGCGCCTGAAAGAGGACCGAGCTCTGTGTCGGACTTTGGGGCAAGCCGCTAAGGAAAGAGTAGAAAAAGAATTTGGGATCGGGCAGTTCGCGGAGGCGTTTGCGAGTTTAGTACCAAGCTAGTGTTAGGGTCCGTAAAGTGGGACTCATTACTTGGCTGTGGATTCGGGCTCGGACACCAAGGCTCGAACCTCAATGAGATCCGTGCACCCGGCTGGATTGGGAGACTGAATAAAACGGCGCAGCAGATTCTGTCCCATTCGCACCAACCTCGAACGGCTTTTGTAGACGTCAATGGAGGTACCAGCCACAAAGAGGCCCAGAAAGCCGTTTTCTAAAACTTTCCCCAAGAATCCGCCGACGCTGAGCAATGTTCCGTTGCGAATTGGGCCGTAGGCCACATTCCAAAAGAGGTTGCGTATGACCCACGCCATGCCGTTATTGGCCGAAGCGGAACTGTCCAAAGCGAGAGATATTTTATCGTCGACGCCGTTATTGGCGGAACGTCGCCCTTCTGCGAGATCTTTGTTAACCGACGCGCGCGTATTGAAAGTACCGGCCAGCATTTCGGGTGCCATATAGGCCATCGCAGAATAGGCAGACACTTGAAATGCCAGGGCCAAGTCCACATGACCGCCATTGAATACGCCCAGGATGAGCGAGGTAATCACAATTTCGAGTCCGCACGACGAGAGGAAAAAAAACAGGCGACTGAATGCCTGTTCGGTACCTGCCACGAGCTGCCGCCCTTGCGGTCGGTTCGCATCGAAATAGGGAATAGTGAATTGGGTGCGGAATGAATTGATGGCAGTGAAAAAAGTTTGGTAACCGCAAACCCAGAGAAAAAGCAGCCCCGCCACCGTCGAAGAAGTAGCGCTTAGATTACCCAAGGACTTCACGCCCATCAGCGCAGAGAGCCCAACGTTGGATAGAGTATCAGACTGCAGAAAGCTCTCACCCGCCCGCCCCAAAGCCTGCGTAAACGGGCCCTCTTTCCCAGAAACCGACCATAGAAACCAACCGGAAGCAAAAGTAGCGCAGAGGATAGAGAAGCCGGCGTTAGTCAGGCGGCTGGTGATGGTTGTACGGTCCCAGTCGTCGCGCTTCCATTTCTGCACGTGGTTCCAGAAGGTCACCCGACCCAATTTTGAAAAATAGGTTCGAAGTGATTGCGCCAGTCGGGGAGAGTCGAGAGTAACCGAGAAAGCGCCTAGTAGGGGAGATGCATCCTCCAGTGCGGCTTGCACTGAACCGGCCATCTGTTCTGGGGTGACTAGACTTCCCGCCACCGAAAACCCGCGTTGTTCTAGAATATTAATGGCTTCAGTCAGCCGAGGGTCTTCGACCGAATTACCCAGATGCGACCAAACGAAAGTGTAATCGCCGGGTTTCCCGCCGCCTTTAAGGGCCTGTGCTTCCAGGCGCAAGGCAACCTGCTGGGCCGTTTCATCTGGAAGAACAAGTGATTGGAGGGGGGACTGGTTGGAAGCCAGCAGCGCGTCTTCCGGCGCCGCCCGCACCGGCAAAGGCACTGTGCTAATCAACAGAGCGAATATACTGAGAAAAGTCGACCACTGTCGGAACCGCGAGTGTTTCTGCATGGTGCGGCCTTTTAGCGAAACCGCCAAAAATACTCAAGGCCAAACAAAGCTGCCGCGCCGATTGGAGAGACTGGCACCTACTCGTTCGAGAACCGTCATTCACGTATGCGAGGCAGTTGTGCGCAGGGGAGGCGAGCAGGCCTTGGAGATTACGGACGTTCCGCTGCTTTCCACTTAGTGGGTAGCGCGCCGTTCATACCGTTTAGTGCGGCATTCAAAAAGCGCGGTCCGCGCCAACTGG
>CAZBJE010000091.1:0-1960 GCA_964492125.1 uncultured Pseudobdellovibrionaceae bacterium
AGTAATCGCACTCGATTTTCTCCCAAGTCGACCTGACGGATCAAATCGCGCACCGCGTCCGCTGATTCCCCCAACGAACCGCAAAGCAATAAATCGACATCCTCGATACCGCGCGTTTTTACCCAAGCAGCAAATGCGCGTACGAGGCCCTCCATATTTTTGCGTTTATCCAACGTGCAGACAGAAAGAAAATAGGGCCGAGCGGGAACCGGCACCGCCACCGGACGGAAGGCATCCGACGCCGCCAAATAAACCACTTGCACTCGCTCCGGGCGTAAGTCGGGACGGTAGGCGAGCAAGTCCCGCTTGGTGCATTCGGAAATTGCAATCACCCAATCGTCGGGGGTCAAAGAAGCCAAGACGGATTTTAGATACGCGCCCCCATCGTTAGTAAAAGCGGGCTGCTGAATATTAATTAAATCGCAAACCGAAAGAAACCGGCGCAAACCCGGAATGCCCCGGCTAGCCTCTGGCAACGGGAAGTACTGGGAGTGGAAAATATCTTTACCGACGATATCGTTGGCCTCGAGTGGCTGGTAACGCTGCTCCACTTGCCGCAGAAAATCCCCTAGAAGTCGGCGCAGAGCCCTCAAAGGCAAAGCAATGTCGCGTTTTGCCGCCAGGCGCCAGAACCACCAACCTACCCAGCCATATATCCGGGCGGCATTGCGAAAACTAAGCAGCGGCACCGCAGACAATTCGGCATCGCGCCGCAAATACCGTCGGGCATTGACCCACATTCTGAAGTTTTCGGATGCACAGAAAAACAAGTCGCAGTCGGCTTGGCGTGCGAGGCCACGCGCAAAATTGTCGGCCATGCGAAAGATTCCGGTACGACCCCCTGCGCCATACTGAGCATATCCCAACACCGAAGTATCGAATGCGACGCGGATGGAAGGTTTGTTTTGGTCACCCACGGATGCTACATTATCACAACAATGACACATTGGTTTACTCGACTCGCTCATCGCGCCAAAGCTTTTCTCCCGTCGGAAAAAACCGAAATCAGCCGCACGCCAATCAAGGATATGGTCGCCGGAATTTTAGGGGACTACAGCACTGCGGTTTGCAACGTGGGGGCGCGTTGGGGGGACACCGGCGCATGGTGGCGTATCGAGCCCGTGGCGAGCGCGATTGGATTTGATCCGGATCCGGTGGAATGCGAGCGCCTTAACGCGCTCTGCCCCTCCCCGCGCACAGAGAGGTATCTTCCCCTTGCGCTAGGGAGCGAACAGGGTGACGCCACGCTCTACATCACGCGCGAACCGGCTTGCTCGTCGGTATACAAACCAATTGAAGAGTTGAGTGAGCGTTTTTCTGAATTGGAAGTCATTCGGGTGGAACAAACTCAAAAAGTGCGTCTCACACCTTTGGACACCTGGTGGGAAGCAGAAGAACGCCCCAGTGTGAGTTTTTTGAAGATCGACACCCAAGGTTCCGAGTTTGATATTTTACACGGAGCCCAAAACCTGCTGGGCGATTGTCTGGGTTGTGAAATCGAAGTCGAGTTTTCTCCGATATACGAAAACCAGCCGCTTTTCTCCGACGTGGATACGTTCTTACGGGCGCAGGGATTTGTGCTCTGGCGCTTAAACGATCTTTGTCACTATTCCGAAAAGCCTCGCACTTCGGGCGAAAAGGGCCGTCTGTATTGGGCCAACGCGGTCTACTTACGAGACTACCGCTCACTGGGGCAAACAGAGCGCGATGGCTACAAGGGCTTGATCCTGTCCACACTCTTAGAAGCCCTGGGCGATCATGCGGCGGCGCACGCTTGCCTAACTCAGTCGCTCGCGCATTGGAGCGCCAGCCCTACTCCATCTGGGCTTAATCGACTCACTCTCTCGGGTATGTCGGCGTGACGGCGCTGTCCCGCTTTTTTACGGGCTTTCTGCACTACTGGGACAAGTCTCATACGTTTTTGCGCGCGGTAGCCGAGCGAATCCATCGGTGGCTGAAA
>CAZBJE010000091.1:1970-9198 GCA_964492125.1 uncultured Pseudobdellovibrionaceae bacterium
CTCCTACCGATTCGGGGAAAAATCCACCCGCAATCCCGGCTATGGGGTGGTGCGTGAACGACAAATCAAGTCAGCTATCAGCGATCGTCTATTTAACCAGAAAAAACTGCCCGTGCCTTACGGGTTGGGCTGGGACGAGCGAGTGGTTGAATACCCCTGGCTTTTCTCTCGACTCGACGACAAACCCGGAAAAATGCTAGATGCCGGAAGTGTACTGAATTTCGATTTCCTGCTTCGGCGACCCGAGCTGCAAAGCAAGCAACTGGTAATCTCCACCCTCGCCCCGGAATGCGACAACTTTTGGTGGCGCGGCGTTTCTTATACTTACGAAGATCTTCGCGCAGCCAGTTTTCGCGACGGTTATTTCGACTTCGTGGTTTGTCTCTCGGTGATTGAACATGTAGGCATGGACAATTCGGTTTACACCCAGAATGCGAAACCGCGTGAGACCGCCAGTGGCGATGCCGTGGCATTCATCAAAGAATTGCACCGGGTACTCAAGCCAGGCGGAACGCTGTTTCTCTCTTTCCCCTTCGGCAAGGCGGCGGATCATGGCTGGTTAAAAGTTTTCGACATGTCGACTGTGGAAAAACTGAGCGCGGCCTTCCACCCAAGAATGGAAAGCCAGAATTTTTTCCGTCACGGGCCCAAAGGTTGGTACGCCTGCTCCCCGGAGCAGGCAGCAGATGCGGGCTACAATACCGTACCGGGGGAAAACCCGGCCCGATTAGTGGCGGCCGAGTCAGTGGCCTGTCTGGAATGGGTCAAATAAACACGGGGAAAAATCCGAATGTGCAAATACTGGATGTGTCTTCTTTTGGTAGGGTCGCTGACCGCAGTGGCATGGGCAGATAACCCGGTTTGCGTGAGGGACTATAAAACACGCGAAGGGAGCTACGCCTGCGACCGATTTGCTACTGCGTACGCGTGGGTATTCCCCGAAAGCCGCACGGTCGCTAAAGTTTGCACTCGAATGTATAAGAGCAGCTTTTGCCAAACCGCGCCTAAACAATACGTCGAAGTTCCGGCCACCGATGGGAGCGTTGTTTGCGTGATGAATTTTAATCAACCGCCCGCCAATCTTTGCGACTCCATTCCGGCGCTTTACCAATACATTTTGCACAAGGCGCCTTAGTTTTGGAGCACCACTTTCTCCTCAATACAGCGATTTATCTCGCTTCCGCTGTTGTCGCGGTACCGCTTTTTAAGCGTTTCGGTCTGGGCGCCGTATTGGGGTACTTGGCAGCGGGTTCCGTTATCGGCCCGTGGGGCCTGGGACTGGTTCACGATCCAGAACGCACCATGGAGTTCGCCGAGTTGGGCGTGGTGCTTTTGCTCTTTCTCATCGGGCTGGAACTTAAACCCAGCCGGCTTTGGCATATGCGCTACGCTGTTTTCGGGTTGGGCGGGGCGCAAGTCGGCCTATCCACTCTACTGCTCGGATCTGTCGCATGGTGGCTGGGCCTCTCGCTTACCGCCGCCGTGATTGTCGGCTTCACGCTATCGCTCTCGTCTACCGCCTTCGCGCTCCAAATTCTCACAGAGCGTGGCCAGCTCAACACGGCTTTCGGCCGTTCCGCGTTCGCCATCTTACTCTTTCAGGACTTAGTGGCGATTCCTGTTTTAGCGCTTCTGCCATCTCTCGGCGTAACGGCCGAAGGTGCCAGCGCCTTTTCACTTTTCGATTTTGCCCGTATGGCCGGGACCATTGGAGCGGTTATATTCGGCGGTCGTTTCGCCATTCGGCCGTTTTTGGCGATGGTCAGCAGTGCTGACAGCCGCGAGGTCTTCTCCGCCGCTGCCCTACTCCTGGTTTTAGGAGTGGCGATGTTGATGCAGTCCATCGGACTCTCCATGGCTCTGGGCGCTTTTCTCGCTGGTGTTTTGCTCTCAGACTCCGAATACCGCCATCTACTCGAAGCCGATATCGAGCCCTTCAAAGGAATACTGCTGGGCCTCTTCTTCATTTCAGTCGGCACTTCGGTGGACTACGGCCTGGTTGTGCAACGCTCCACTTTGATTGTGTCGTGCTTGTTCGCTCTCGTGGCAATCAAGTACGCCGCCGTCTACGCCATCGGCCGGTGGGCCAACCTAACCTCTCACAGCGCACGGCAAATGGCGGGCGTGCTGCCCCAGGGTGGTGAGTTTGCTTTTGTACTTTTCGGCGTCGCTATCAGTGCCCGCCTTCTAACGACTGAACAGGTGAATATTTTGGTGGTCGTCGTGATTGGCTCGATGGTGGCGACACCTCTGGTCGGGGTGATCGACCGGCCGATTTTTTCCCGACTTTTCCGGCCCTCCGAGGCGCCGTATGACTCGATTCCCAACGAACACAACCCGGTTATCGTGGCTGGATTCGGGCGAGTGGGCCAAATGGTCGCTCGTATTTTGCGTCTGCAAGATATCGGCTTTACGACATTGGAAAAAAGCTCGGAACAAGTTCGCGCGGTTCGCAAGTTTGGCAGCAAGGTGTATTACGGCGATGCCTCGCGCCTGGACCTGCTGGAAGCAGCCGGCGCGCGCAACGCCAAGTACTTCGTATTGGCTATCGACGATTTAGAAGCTTCAGTAAAGACGGCCACCTTGGTTCGCAAACACTTTCCTCACCTAGTTATCTTCGCCCGCGCCCGCAACCGGCAGCATGTGTTTGAACTGATGGATGCGGGCGTCACTCACGTTTGGCGCGAAACTCTGGCCTCTTCGATGGAGATGGCCGGCGGTTTACTACTGGAAATGGGCACTCCTGAAAGTGTGGCTAATTCCATCGTGCAGAAATTCCGCGCTCACGATGAGCAAACGTTGCTCAAGCAGTACGAAATCCACGACGACGAAAAAGCCATTATTCAATATTCAAAGCAATCTGTTCAGCAGCTTTTGGATTCTGTCGCAGCGGATCGCCAACAAACCAAATAGTTCAGTAAGCGTGGCGGTGGGTAGGCACTTCACGTTGCAATTGCATCATGGAAGCCCCCAAGGAGCTAAGCGCGCGCGGCATGAAATCACCCTTATCGGTGCAGTCGGCGGGTTGCATGCGCTTTACCACTCCGGAGGAAGCCTGATTCATCTTTGCCGGTTCTAGAAAGCTCCACCGGCCGCAGCCCACGACGCTCAGCATTTCTATCCCCAAAAGTGGATCACTCAGCCCGTCGTGTTGGTTTAAATGTTCGTCGATAAAATGGCGACGGCAGACTCCGGTGATCACGCGATCGCGCGGAATGGCTTGGGGCTGTAAAAGCGAATAGCCCAGCAGCCACTCTGGACGTTGCTGCCCTAGGTACTCGAGTAAAGTGGGAGCAATATCCTCCAAAGTGACCAGACGCTTAACTACTCCTGCATGCTCTCCCCCGGGAAAGCGGATCAAGATCGGGATCTCATAATAGTTGGAGCGATCTCGCCCTCTTGGATGGTCGGAAGCTATAACCACAATGGTCTGATCCAAAATCTTGCGGTGCTGCAGAAATTCAAACACGTACTTGAGTTCATCGTCGACATTGCGGACGGCGTCGTCGTAACCCAGTGGCTCCTCGGGAGTTTCACCCGGGGGCAAAAAATACCTCTTGGCCAATTCGTAATTGCAACAGTGGGTGGTCATTAAATGCAAATGCGCGAGAAAGGGCCCGGAAGCGCTGGCAATCCGGCCCAGCATCCGGTCAATACGTTGCCGGTCGGTGTTTACATAGGTGGCGTCTAATTTAGGCGTGAGCAGCCAACTCCAGCCCACCCTTGGAAAAATGCTGACAACGCGCGCAAAGGCACGCAAACCGAATTCGTTAAGTTGGCTGATTCCCTGGTCCAGCTCCCCTCTCCAGCCCGTAGCGCGGTCTCCGATCCACATCGACGTTGCGTTACCGTATTTTTGCCGCGAAAAGATCTCCTGGTACCCTTGCTTTTGCATGAGCGCCAAAAAATCCCGCCCTCGCTCTGAAGGCCGCACCATAATTGCCGGTGACGTAAGGCCCGTCTCGACGGGGTTTCGGCCGGTGAGAAGGGCCGCTATCGACGAATGCGTATCACTGGCCGGAGCATGCCCGTGCGGCGCTATCAGGAGCTCGGAACCTATCGATTGCAGAAACGGCGTCGTGGGGACACCCGCACCCAGAAGACTCAGACGATCCGTATTGAGTCCATCCACCGTAAGCAAAAGCACATTCGTCGGTTTGGTTTGCGGATTGCGCTGGGTATCCGTACGCGGGACAAAGGCCAGCCCTGTGGATACCAATGCGAGCGCGAACGAACCACGGCCCAGCCAAAGCGGAAACACAATGCGACTGCTATCACGCAGGGCAAAACGCAATAGAACGCCCGTGCCGCCGAGGGTACACACCAACTGGGCGATGCGCCACCCTTGGGCCAAACCTTCGCCTAGGTAATGCGCTAGAAAACGAAACCCTGGGCTGTAAAAAAGTAAAATCAGAGGCACCCAGCTCATCAGCGCATTCGCAAGCGCGCGAGGAAACCGGGCTGCCGTATTCCAGAACGGAGAGTGGTGCGGCATTGCTTCAACTAGGTATTCCAAAGTAAACCAAATACAGTTGATGCCAAGAAGCGCCACAAACAAACCCAGCCCCCGGTCAGTCCAGCCTAGTCGCGCCCACGCCGTGGTACTCGAGGCCTGGCGTTGGCTCTCGACCAAAAGCCAGATCATCCAAAACAGATTGCCGTTCAGGTAGCGCGAGAACGAGAGGTTCATTTGCGCCTCAAGAGGAAAAGAGTTCGCGCACTTTCGCCAACTTTAGCTTGGGAAACGACTTCAAAGTGCTTACCCATAGCCGATAAAAAAAGGTCAGTGCGATAGCGTTCGTGCAGCTGGGGAATTCGACGCAACAGCTGCTGCGCCATCACATCATCTGGAGGCACCCATTCGATAATGATCGTATTCGAGAAACTCGCTAGCCATGCCGCAATTTCCTCCAGGGAAATTCCGCCGGAGATCGCCAAGTGATGAACGAGCGCTAGAGCCAGCGTGACACCCGGTTTAACTCGCTCCAAAAAGCTGCTTCGCTCCCGATTACGCCACCCGATGGAGGGACTCGGGGACAAAAGGTTTTGGCAGAGAGGAAGGATGCGGCGGTTTTGCTCGGTGGACAGTTGCCGGTACAGCGCATCTACAGCCCCGGCGTCTGAGTCCACTGCTACCACTTTGTCGGCGTAATTCTCTAAAAGGCGCGAAAAGGTGCCGGTATTGCAACCCAGATCGAGCGCCACGTTCACCCGACCCACCTGTTGGAGAAAACGAGTGACTAGCGCCTGCTTGCTTTCGAAATCGGCACCGGCGTAACCAGGCAGCGTGCCGTAGTAGTTTTGCCAAAACGTTGGCGATCGGCCGTCGCGCAGCCCACGCACGGTACGCTCCAACCCTTCGAGCAAAGCAAGTAAGGCCCGACTAGACAGCCGCGCCGACTGGTTTACCTGTGCCGCCCGCGTCGACAAACCGGCGCGCGCGTGCAGGTGCAAGTGAAGGAGCAACGCGGGCCGGAGCCACGAGCGCATCGGCAAACAGCGCGACACGGTTTGCAGGGGCATAGCCACACTCGCGGTAGTCAGACGCTGAGCCGCGGAGTCGCCCAAATAGTGCGCAAGGGCCAGCGGCCCCAGAAACTCGGCGCAGAACTGATGGTATGCCACCCACGGGGTTTCCAACAGGCTCGGCTCGAACGAAAGCAAAACGATGAACATCGGGACGGCCCCCTGCACTTGCACGTTGAAGGGCGTGGCGTCTTTAAGCGAAAAGCCCCGTGCAACGGCCGCATGCGCGAGCCGAAGGGTGAGCAAAGCGGCATCGGCCAATTGACTGGCTGTCCATTCATACGGGTAGGACCAAGGGGCGAGGCGATCGGACTCCAACCAGTAAGCACCGGCATCGGAAAAACTCCGGTAGGCAATCAGATCGCCTTTTTGGACGAAGTCACGCAACAAAGTTTCGGTGGCGTCGTCTAGCGGAGAATCCAAACGGCGCAGGACTCGCTCGCCGGCGAGATAAACCTGACCGGCCGGATCGCGTAACGATCCGGGATCGGCAACAAGAGCCGCCTCAGGCAGCTTTATTTTTGGGGTTGGGTTTTTCATCCTGCTTTTTACGGGGACGCCGGAAAAAACTAATCCACCAACGGAAAGTGCTCGCGCCAATCGCAAAGGCCGCCGCTATCAGCTGAACCAAATAGCTCCCCGCTCCTGGGTCGATATACCCGAAAGCCGGAAACGAAATAACCAGAGCCAGGAGGATTAAAGTGCCCATATCTATAAGACTTATCGGTAGGTTGAGCCGAATATGTCATACAAAAAAGGGAAATTAAGCGCGAAATTAGCTATTAAAATTCAGCACTTACAGCCTCATTCAGGCATTATCAGGCGAGTAGCCGCCGCAATCACCGCTTCTTGCAGTGCGGCATCTTTTTCCGGCTGCGTGAAGTAAACCGCCAGCAGCCAGGGGGAGTCAGCGGGAGGGTAAACGATTCCGATATCCGCCGTGGTGCCGTAGGAGCCCGAGCCGGTTTTGTCCCCCACCAACCAATCGCGCGGTACGCCCGCGCGCAGGCGCTTGTTCCCAGTGGTGTTCCCTTTTAGCCAGGTTTGGAAACGTTCGTTTTGGGCGGGCGCGAGGGAATTGGAAACCAGTAGCGTGTGCAACGTTTCGACCATCGCTCCGGGAGTCGTGGTGTCGCGGGGGTCTGCGGGACGGGCAGAGTTGAGTTCCGGTTCCCAGCGGTCGAGTCGAAAAGTTTCATCACCCAGCAAACGCGCGAATTCGGTAACGGCCCCTGGCCCACCCAGTTCTTTCATCAAGAGATTGGCAGCGGCGTTATCGCTGTATTGTAAAGTGGCGGCGCAAAGCTCGCCAATAGACATCCCATCCCCCGCTCTTTTTGTAGTGATGGGAGAATAGCCCGCGTCTGCGACGGTCTTTCGTGTGATGGGCAACTTTTTTTTCAAAAACACATCGCTCGTGCCGGCCCGGTGCAAAACCGCCGCGACCAAAATGGCTTTGAAAGTACTACACATCGGAAAGCGCTCGTCGGCGCGGTAATTAATGCGTTCGCCGGTGGCGGTGTTGAGAGCCGAGACACCTAAGCGGCCACCAAAACGCGACTCCAACTCAGCAAACCCATTGGAAAGCCTTAGCGAGGAACAACCAAGCAAAAGTAGGCAAAAAATGAGGGAAAGAAAATACCGGAAACGGCCCATGCAAAGGATCCTGTCCTAAATTATTTAGCAGCCGGAAACCTAGCTC
>CAZBJE010000092.1:0-1938 GCA_964492125.1 uncultured Pseudobdellovibrionaceae bacterium
ACTTGTAGCTGTTCATTCTTTTCGTCTGCATCACCTTCTGTTAATGCATTAATAGTAGTGCTTGTTGACTGGTACTTGCTAACATGCTGTTGATCGTCGTCAATAGTTTGTGAAGCTGAATTTTCTGAAGCATGGACTAGCTTCCAATGCACCGTTGAACTATTATCAATGCTACTATTGGACTGCTGCTTTTTCAACTCTGCCTCTTCAAACGGAATGGGGCCTTCCCCTAAGACGGTGGTGATTTTTCCGCCCGTATTGCAAAGGATGAAAACCCGATTCGAAGCACTGATGTCTGGCAGGTAGGTCAAATGGGATCGCCGGATCTGCGGGTTCGAAAGAGTTTCCTGCATTTTTAGTTCCACGTTTCCGATTGCGTCGTGGACCGCGCTAATGGGAACAGCCATCCTGTCGGCAATCTCCCCATGAGAGTCCCCATTTGCCAGGCCTCTTAAAACCGACAGCTGCCGCGCGCTGAGCTGGAGCGGAGAACCGACTACTTGCGAATACTGTTCGAACGACTTGGCGGGCGGCACATACAGGCTCACGGGCTCATTGGGAATCCCCCACAACGCCCCCGGAAACTGCGGCCGGTTTGAATCGGCCAGAAACCTCAGATCACCAATCGGCTTAGGAGGCCGCGTTCGAAAGGCCCTTCCGATTTTCTGTTTCAAGAGTTTGTAGGCGAACGGGATGTAGAACCGTGGGGCAGCGCCACTGCTCCGATCGCGCTGCAGGAGCCGAAGCATTTCGAGGTACGCATCATGAAAGAGCTCTTCGGCCAGCTGCAGATCGTCGCTCAGGCGAATACGGAAATAGCTCTGAAACGCGAAATCCATCCAATGGTAAAGCACCCGTTCCAGGTGCTTTTCCTGCGCCGGATCCTGGCAGTAGCGGATGCCTTGCATCGCCGCCTCCCACTGATCTCGGGAGGTGCCGCCCTCAGAGAGGAGCAGCCCGCAGGGGACAGGCGAATCAGAGGGCATGTGAGCGCCAAGCGCCGACACGCTCAAAAACGCACAGAAAACTCCTGCCAGCCATCCGCCGAATCGCATCCGAACTCAACCTCGCAAGCCGGCACGACAGTTAGCACAAACTCGGTGCCAGAGGGCAGGAATTCAGAGGCGGGCCGGGAGGCAACTCCCCCCACGCTCAATGGCCAAAAATGAACCTCTGGTACTGGCGATAAACCGATTCATAGTCGCTGTAGGGGTGCTGCCTGCGGAATTCTGAGAACCCCAGAGGAAGGGCATCAAGCAGGCCGGGGTCGGGGTCTATGAAGTGGCTTTCCGGCATTTGGCGGGTCACCTGGCGGCAAATTTCGATAGCTTCAGGCGGAAGGAGTTGAAGGTATTCATATTCGGCCCTCACAGCGCCAACCTCTTTTAGATACTCTTCCCAAAACATTTCTTTCCCAGCCTGCGGCTGGCCGGAGCTCGCTTTGCAATCTGGATCGGCTGCCTGCAAGGCATGTTCTACTTCGTGTGCCAGATCTTTGTAGTAGAGGCCTGTCCCGTAGCGACGAGAATGGACGCTCAAAACGATGCGCGCCGGCCGCCCGCCGGAGCTGCCTTCGTATTGGCCGCTAGCCGAATATTCGTCATCGCTTATAGAAAGATCGAGCTCGGACAAAAGCCTTCGGATTTCGGCGTGTACCTCTGGAGGAGCCCCACGCAGGCGGAATTCCAAATATTTTTCAAAAGCCGCAAAGGCCATTTCTTTGGCTGATAAATTACTTAGTTCTGCTCGTGCCTGCGCGATATCGGAGTCGGAAACTTGCTTACGCAGAAAGACAGCGGGAAGGACTTCCGGTTCGGCGAAATAAGCGCTTTGCTCAATGGCCTGGGGGCAGGTGGCTAAGGCCCTAAAACCCATCGTGGCAGCAAGAAGGAGAAATACCCGCCTATTCATAGCGGGCGGGGGATACCACGTGCCGAG
>CAZBJE010000092.1:1948-9047 GCA_964492125.1 uncultured Pseudobdellovibrionaceae bacterium
ACTAGCGTCCTTCGGGTTTACGCCTTACGAGCTGGCTCAATCGCCCTAAGCACCGACGCAAGAAGCTCATTTGGGGTGGGTTTTCCTGCCTAGCTTCTGCAATCAGCTTGCTCACCAAATCACCCGGCTGGACGCGCGGGTAGTAGGTACCTGGGTCGATTCCCTCCTGCTTGGCCCCCTCCACTACCTTCTGGGCCAATTCTCCACGCAGCTCCAATAGGACGGATCGAAAAGTGCGCATCTGGCGTTCGGGCACTACTGCGTAAGTCAGCCTGAGGAGCTCCAAAAGTTCGATGGCCGATTTCAAATCCGAAGTCGGCACATTGCTCTGTGCTCGGATCAAGGGCTTTAAGTGGTTGAGGTATTCGACCGCGGTCTTTGGATCGCGGTGGAGCTGGCCAGTCCAGTTCTTGGTCTGTTTAACAAACTGACCCAACGAGCTTTTGGCCTCGTCACTGCGCATCTCTCCACGAAGCATGCGCAACGTATCCAGCTCTTCGCCCCGCTCCACTAGTTGGCGGTAGTCGGCATCCACTGTCCCTTTCTTGGTAACCAGATCGTATTCCAATTTAAGCTGCGGATCGCGCAGCACCGAAAAGGCGGTGATTAGTGTCTGACGCTCTTGGTCCGATGCTGTTTTAATGCGCTCCAAGAAGCGTTTTTCAATCAGGTCATAACTGGCAGTGTTGGTAACACCGATTAACTTATAAAGGCTCGGGTTCTTTGCCGCAGCCTCCGACTCGAACTCCTCCTTTTTTTTATTAATCTCTTCGAAAGCAGCCAGTGCTTCCGCTCTACTACTCGGATCGGTTATCTGCGCAATATCGTCGTAGCTGTCACGTAAATCTGGATCGCTCAATGCGCCATAGGCCTGCATCAGATTTTCTCTTTCCGGAGAACCCTCCTTGGTACGAGGGAAAGCGGTAATAAACGCATCGACTATTTTTGGGTGAGACGCATTCTCGGGAACGCCGAGCCTTGCATAGTAACTATCGGCTGAGGGCACAGACTTAAAGACGCCCCTTCTAAACTTGCCGCCGTCGAAAGCGGGATCAGGAACGCTTTCCGGATTGCTTAGTACCTGGGCTTTCCGGATGATCTTATCTAGCTCCGCTTTGGTGGGCCCTCGTTCTGACGAGCGAAGGGCAAGGTACTCTGTGCGTGTTTCTTCGTGATTTAAAACATGGAAGGCTTCAATTAATTTCTTTTTGGCTCTCTCATCAGTCGAGTGCTGAGAAAGAGCCTCCAGAAGGCCGTCGACCAACTTGTCGGGGCCTGCGTTTTCCGCGACTCCCAATCTCTGGAATAGATTTTTCGACTGAGGATCCGGTTTCGTGTACGGAATGCTCGCCGTATCTTTAACCACTCGCTCAGGCTTGGACGACAAACCCGAATTCGGCCGAGCGTACTTTTCAGGAAAAACGCCATGGAGAAAACGCTGCAGTGCACGCGTAGTATCCGCCCCAGTGGTGGTCGCAAGTGTGGTGTCGTATATCTCGCGAAGGTCGGGATCCTTTAGAACGTGAAGAGCCTCAGCGAGTGCGGCTGTTTTTTGGGGAGTGTCACCCGCCTCCACAATCGCCCTGTCGAAGGACTGCCGAACCAAAGCCTGCGAAGACAATTCACCATCGCCAAAAGTATGACCTAGCCGTTCGTACAAATTGAGCGAATCTGGCACCACTTTGGATGCACTTTCCGGGCGGGCGACATTTGCTTTGATGCGAGAGGCATTGGCCTGAACGTACTCGGACCGGCGAAAAGGGTGGGTGAGAACTTGGCGTGCCTCTTCAATCGCCCGCCCTGCTTCGGTAGAAGGCGGGTAAAGAACCTGGAGCATCTTAAAGCGCGACTCAACATCGGCTGCGTCGGAGTTCAAACTTAAACGGAATTTTTCGAAGTGGGTAAGCGCTTTGATTCTATTCTTGTCAAACTCATCTCTATTCGTCTGGAAAACAAGGTTGGCTTTTTGGTGAAAGCCCGTACCTTTCGCAGCTCTTTGTTGGGCGGGCGTCAGCGGTTCGAACCCACTCCCCTCCAGAATTTTGAGCTGTTCGGGCCCAAGCACAGCGGTATCGGCCGTCAAAAACAGATTTCCCGGGCGCTTGGAATCACGAAGCTCGTTGAGCAAAATAGATCGCGCAGGTTCGAGACTTCCCTTCGAGCGGCCCGCCATATGCAGAATGTGGAAACCTTCGGGCTTCAGTTCGTATAAAACATACTCCTCCACCTTCCCGTTTACCTTCAGCACCCGACCCACGACTGTGCGTTTGCGCAGGAGCTTGCTAAGGTGCTCCTTGGAAACGGGCGCGGGAGAACAGGCTTGCTCCAGCTCCTCGACTTCACCCAAAACACTCCGAATGAGATAGGTCGTTTCAAATTTATCGTCGCCGTGAGCGCGAGCTACCAAGCCCAACGCAATCAAGAGAAGGACTGTGGTGTGCTTCCTACAAAGCCATCGCAAAGGTGCTGCCGCCATTTGTTCTCTCGGTGGGGTTTGATTACGATTTTAGCACAGGGCAGCGCTCGTTTCAGGCATTAGGACCTTGTGGCCCTATTCCCCCTAGGCTATTTAAGGCGAATGAAAAAAACCTTCGCCCTTCTTCTGGTGCTTACGACGATTCAAGCCTCTGCTAGCGCGGATTTGAGCTGGAATCTCTTGTGCGACGTCCGAATGTCTCCTACGCAGATCGTCAGATTAAAGCTTGCCCGGTCCAAGGACAGCAAGTCGTGCGACGCAACGATGATAGATGCGCGCGGAGGAGCCATGACAGGCACTTACTACGTCGTGTGGGATTGCTCATACACCCCGATCGAATCCAATAAGACCGTTCAGGTGGGCGCTTATGTCCTCAAGAGACCGAAGCGCGAAGGGATCGGCCCTGAGCAAGAAGCAGTCAAACTACTTTCCCTTACAGTCGATGAAATCGGGAGCAGTGGCGGCGGAATCTACGTGATTGAGAACGATGTAGTGGGTTCACTACAGTGTAAGCCCGACGAAGAGTTCGTCCGGCCGGAGTTCTAGAAAAGTTCCGCACAAAGCCGAACTTTTTCAGGGAATTGGGCACAGGATTGATCCCGTTTAGCGAATTATGGTAAATGCCCGCCCCTAATGCGCCCCGCTATCTCCCAACTCTGCGTGTTCTCTTTTGCCGCCCTTCTCCGTCTTGAAGGGCGAGAAAGACTTGTCGGCCGCTTTCCCCATCGAGCCCGACGAACCCCGAGATTGAATCCGAACTAAAAGAGACGCTTAAATGCGGAAAGCGGGCGCATGAAACTGTCAGCGCTTCCTAACGTAACGTCCAGACGACTGGCGCAGCCTTTGATTTCGTCGCCGAAATTCTCCATGGGTGCTGTCATCAATTTTGTAAGAAGTGACTTTCTCAAGGGGGACAACGGCGTTCCCGAATTCAGAAGCGACATTCTTATTATCGGCTTCGCGGCGACAGAATCGCCGACGGTCCAGGATTGCAGCAGATCATCAATCTCTTGGTCTCTCGGGTATTCGACCGCCAAGAAACCTAAGAAATTTGCGGCGATTGTTGGCGAAGCAGTCGGGTTGCGGATCCATTCGAGAACAACCTCCTTTGCCGGCCTCTCTCCTATTGTTTTCACTCGACCGTCTGCCAAGAATCTCGGGCGGCCGAAATGAAGGATGGCACGGCCGATGGCAATTTCACGGATGATCTCAGCATACTGCTCGCGTAGTAACTGCTCGGCCTCGGAATTGTCTTTTGGATTCAAGATGCGTCCCAGCATTGGAGACACGATATTAGCTCCCAAACCGCCCGATTCAGAATCGTAGACTGCGCTCTGCCTTCCAATCAGCGCCACAAAAGAGGCGAATGGAGGAGCTCCTGCCGTCAGCGCATCCCTCGTCCTTTGCAAGACCTCGCGCTCTCCTATGCCTCGCAGAAACAAACCGCCATAAAGAACGGAAAAGTGGCGAATGTCGGGTGACTCGTGGTCGTAGCCCAGAAGAGTCAATTCTACGGCTTCTCCAACTTCCCCCGGAACTCCCCCGTGCAAGAACCCTTGTAGCTGTTCTCTATCACCGCCGTAGGCGGGACTCATGATTAGCAACCCCAAGAGCAGAAATAACCCCGTTCGATAAGTGAAGTCCTTCAGAAATCCTGTCTCACGCATAGTCTTAGGTTCCATCTCTTTAGCGCTGCGGATTATCACAATCTTGAGGCGCTAGAAGGATTTTTCTTATACTGAAGTATTCGACGAAATCCGGAATCACGCTTGCGCGGACCGAACCAAAGATGCAGCGACCGCATTTGTGTTCGAGAAGAGCGTGTTGCGTGCTGCTGGGGGCATAAAACGAAACGCCGGGGAGCTTCATGATGGCGGTAAGAGACTGAATGAACGCGGCTTCGCCGGGGTAGGGCTCAATGGCGATGTCGATTAGCTCGTCGGGCTGTGTCCGAATCGCGTGCAGCACTGAGGCGGTCGTTCTCTCGATCAATGTCTGATGAATGCGCGAATTGAAAACATCAGACCGGATGGTCAGGGTCCCGGGAAGCCCGGCCAGCTTTTGCGCGACCTGTTGGACAAACCCTGGATCGCTTGCTCGGTCAGGTCGCGCGAAAATCTGAATTTTATAATGGTGTTCTGTTTCGACATAAAGAATGCCGTCGATTCCGCGCAACAAAACCTTTGCGAACTCACCGAGGCGATCCGGAAGCAGATAGCCTATAGAAGCGCGAGAGGGAAACCAGTCCGCCCATCTCAGGTCTGGCGCCTCGAGAAACAAGGGGCGTTCGACTCCAGTGGTTGAAACATTCAGTTGGGGGTCGAATTGCCGCGCAAATTGGCCAATGCGTTGCTCGTGATCCCGAACCGAAATGCCGAGCCGATATTGGAAAGTCGAAGCACCCGGTTCCACCGGCGCGATCAAAGCGTCTGCGATGTAGAAGCTGTAGGGCTGCTCTTGTAACCAGCGAGCAAAAGCGTGCCTGTTTTCATTGTAGGCTTCTGCACCCGCGGCCTCAATCTCTCGAATGCAGACAATTCCGTTGGGCCAAGGTTCGGATGGTAGATTCCCTGCGGAAACCATCGACCCACTGGCCCCCACTAAACTGAATAGGAGATAACCTAGTCGCATCATCATTTTTCTATCTGAGGTTGGTAAACAAAAACTGGCGCACCCTAGCAAAACGGCCCACCAGAATCAATGGGGCAGCACGGCCAGAGCGAGTTGGGTGTTTTCGAATGAATGGAACCGCGCACCAGAGAGCGGGGCGCTCACCACGCTGCGCAGACCACGCGATAGACCTGGTCACACTGGGAGAGCCCGCTGGCTATCCAGTTTGAGTCGGCGGCACTGCGACTGCCAATCCAAGGTCCGGTGGCCACAGCCCCGCTGGTGAACCCGGAACACGTTGTAGCCCACCGCCGCTATGGAGCGCACCGGCGAAAGTACTGGCCGACCACCAGTAGCTCGAACTCGTGAGCACGCCGGCCGTTTGGAGCGAAGAATCGATGGTTCCATCCAAAAGATCCGCCCAATTGTCGGCCACTTGGTTTCCGGTGGAGGACACCAACGCTCGATCTTCGGGTAGTGAATAAAGGGAAGGCATATCCCGGATTTCGTCGGTGGCGGAAATCGAAATCAGGGCGTGGATGTTGGAATAGGAAAGCGAGGCCGCCGTGGCGGCAGCAACGTCGCAAGTAACAGGAACCCCGTACCGATATTTTTCATCGGATAAGCTTATCGTGAATAACCGTTCTTCGTCGGAATGTTTAACCACGGTTTTGCAACTCTTCCTTAGAGCCCGCCATGGAAAGCGCAACGATCGATCAGTTTACGCAGGGCCCCAATTCAGGGATTTGGGATAAAATTAAAAAATGAATCTCTTTAAGGTGGGACTTGGATGCTTCTGTGAATGCGCCTACTTCTCCATAATATTTTTCCACCTACCATTGGCAACCTGTGTTTGGGGGTGGCCGCCTGAAGGACTCTCCAGCATCAATTTTGAACACCACACGCTAGATTATTTGTTCGACAATGAGTTCTACCCCGGCGATGCGGAGCCGCTACTTCGAGGCCATCAAGGCGTCTACGTGGCAGTAGGGGCGGAAAGAGGTTTTATGGGGGCCGCACTCGCCAATTCCTCTGGTTTGTTACTCGTAGACCACGGAGGAAACGTTGTATTTTATAATCGAATTAACATTGCGCTCTTAAAGATCGCCGAAGACCAAAATGATTACCGAAAACTGAGACTCGAGCAGCCCATTTCCGAGATAAGAAAAAGAGCTGCTAACTCGAGTCTTTCCAATGATACCAAGGAGCTTTTTTCCTCCCCATTTTTTGAAGCCTATTGGTTCAAACGAGTGAGACAGAACCGGATGCTTCTCTCCTACCTGCAGACCCCTCCCAACGAAAGGCAACTCTATACTGTAACGGATTTTCCATGCGCGCCTGGAAACTACCTTTTCGAAAAAGAACTTTTTGAAAGGGTAAGTTCTTTAGCAAAACGCGACCGCATAGTCTCCGTCCAGGCCAAGCTATCGGACGAAGAAACCAGCCAAGCCATTTCTCATTTTTTGACTCAGTGTCAAAGTCCACTTGGAGTATTGGATGTTAGCAATATCCGCACGAATGGCCTCATGGGCGGAGAAGAGGAAATACGATCGCTTCTTGCCAACGTTGCAAAATTCGGTCGAGCGGCTGACCAAGCGATCCTTCTAACTACTGAGCCGATAGCGGCAAAAAGTGAGAAACCGGGTCGCTTCTCCAATATCGAGCATTGGCAGTATGAGGTCTCTCCAATAGGAGATCTATCTTCGACAACAATCCCCCGACCGTCGGACTGTAAAAACCAATTTAGAAAATTGAACTAGTGTCAATGGATGGGCAGTAACCTTCCCGGCGAAGCCAATCAATTCTCGGCGAAGCCAAACCGACCGAGCAGAGCCCCCCATTTTCCCCGATTTTGGTCTGAATCAAGGAGCGCGAGAAGGAGGAGCGGAGTCGTACTTCCTGTACGGCGCAGCGACGACGCCGAGTGGCGACGCGGAGTCAGGCCAAAAGCGGGGAAAATGGTGTGCCGCCCCGGACTTGAACCGGGGGCCCGCTGATTAAGAGTCAGCTGCT
>CAZBJE010000093.1:0-8998 GCA_964492125.1 uncultured Pseudobdellovibrionaceae bacterium
GCCCAGCACAAAAGGGGTGTTTTCTTTGCCATTGGCAATCGCAGTAGCCGATAGGTTACCCGACGAGGCCGCGCTCAAGGTGCGCTTGGGACCGACGCTTAGGTAATTGTAGCCACGCAAATTCTGCAGACCACCCAAGATAAAGAGTTCGTTGATGGGGACCTGGTGGCCATCGATTTGGGTGATGTTACCGCCCGTGAAGCGGGTCCGGAAGACCAAATCCCAGAACAAGGGATGGAAGAATTTCACTTCGCCCAAAGTCCGAGAGAAGAACCGCTCGCCGCCCAACCCTGCGTATTCGGTGGACAGACTGTAGAACAAACCATTTCGCGGATCGAAGCGATCATCGCGGTGATCGTAAACCATGCTGGCCATGGCACTGCTGGTCCATCCATTAACAGTACTAGCCGGGATAATCGACCGATCGATGATGCTCTCTTGAGGTACATACGATTTTTCAAGCTTGTAGGTCAGAAACAAGTTGGTAAACGCCATCAGCTGGTGCCCCAGCTTGTAGTCAAAACCAGTCTTGGTTTCGTCAAAAGTCGGCACATTAGGAATGGAGAACATTTGGCGGCGTAACTGGTATGCATCGCCGCCCATGCTCCAAAGCGAATTGCCTACGTAAGGATCTTGGAAACCCAAATTAAATTCATAAAAGCGCTGGCCCGTCAGCACCTGCGCCGAGAGGCTAGCGATCTGGCCGTTACCCAAGAAGTTGTTTTGGGATAACTGCGCCTGAAAAGTGAAGCCCACAGGACCGGAGCCGTAACCTGCGCCAATTACCAACTGGCCGGTGGAGCGTTCCTTCACCTTGATTTCCATGTCGACAACGTTGTCGGCATTTTTGTTCGCGGTTTGGTGGAACTCGACTTCATCGAAGTACCCCAGCCGCAAAACGTTCTCGCGGCTCTCCCGCTTTTTGGAGCCGTTGAACAACTCGCCTTCGAAAATCTTCAGCTCGCGGCGGATGACATGGTCCTTGGTGCGAGAGTTACCGACAATATTGATTTTGCCGATATAGACCCGTTGGCCTTTATCCACTTCGAAAACGATGTCGACGACCTTGGTGTCGTCGTGGATGACCGGCTGGGGCACCACGTTGGCAAACGCGTAACCTAGGTCGGAATACTTTTCGGTCAGGCGGAGCGTTTCACGCCGGAGCGTATCGGTATTAAAAGCCTCACCGGTTTGCAGCAGCAGGCCTTCTTGCAGCTCGGTTTTGCCAAAAAGCAATTCGCCCGAGAACTCGACTTTACCAACCGCGTATTCTTCACCCTCTTCCACCGAAAAGCTGATGAAAATAAATTTCTTGTCGGGAGAGACCGTGATTTCGGGTTTGCCGAAGCGGGCCCTCACATACCCTAGGGTGCCATAGTAATAGCCCAGGGTAGCGATATCGCGCTCGAAGACCGCTTCACGATAAGCGCCACTGCCCGAAAGGAAAGAAAACAAGTCCCCTTCCTTGGTCTGCATATACCCCTTGAGCGTGACGTCGGAGACAACCTTGTTGCCGATAATATTGATCTGCTTCACCTGAACTTTGTCGTTCTCAATGACATTGAAGGTAACGAAAGCTTCGTTGCGTTTATCGTCTAGGCGGATGGAGTAGCGGACATCGGCCAGGTAAAAGCCTTTTTCCTCATACATCTCATTGAGCTTAGTGACGGCGAGATTGAGCTTATGGATGTCGAGAACTTCGAATTCTTTAACGGGGATGGCGCTTTTCGCTTCGTCTTTTTCGATGGCTTCCACACCCTCGAATTCCAGCTTGGCGACAATAGGCCGCTCTTTCACGACAAAGATTAGCTCTACCCCGCCGGGGACGTCTTCGCGCTCCACCTGTACGTGATCAAAATAGCCGAGCGAAAAAAGCGCGCGGATATCCTGCCGCACAATCTCCATAGACAGAGGGGTTGCCTCCTGGCTGTGGATCTTCTGGCGAATGGCACTGGCCTCAATCTTCCGGTTGCCCTGGACCGTGATCTTCATCACGGTCGGGCGGACATCGGCGGCGCGCAACGGCGACGCGATCATCCCGAGAAGCAGGACCAGGGCGGGAAAGCAAAGAAGGTACCTACGCATCACCTAACGAACCTAAAACCTTCGGCAGCTTCGATAAGTTAACTTACCGAAATGATTGAACTTCGACAGGGCGCGATTGTAAACCGACGCGCCGCCTTTTGTAAACCGATTAGAACCCTGCTCCTTCACGAGAAAGAGTGCCTTCATGGAGACGGTACATACGGCGATAGTTAAGTGCTAGCCCAGAATCGTGGGTCACCGAGACAATCGCCGTTCCCAATTCGCGGTGCATTTGCATGATTAATTCAAAAATCGCCTGCCCCGTAGCCGGATCCAAGTTCCCGGTCATTTCATCCGTGAGCAGAACCTTGGGCTTCATCATTAAAGCGCGCGCGATGGCCACTCGTTGTTGCTCCCCACCCGAAAGCTCGGAAGGCTTGTGGGTCGCCCGCTCGGCAAGACCCACTTTTTCCAAAAGCGTGGAAGCTTGGCGGTACGCTTCTCGTCGGCCCATGCCGCTGATCAACGCCGGCATCATCACGTTCTCCACCGCGGTGAATTCCACCATTAGGTAGTGAAACTGAAAAACGAATCCTAGCTCCTGATTGCGAAACCGCGAAACCTGGCGTTCGTTGAAGTGGCTCAGATCTTGTCCCAAAAAATACGCCGCACCGCTAGTGGGTTTTTCAAGCGTGCCCAGTATGTGAAGCAAGGTGCTCTTCCCACTGCCGCTTTTTCCCACGATGGCAATGCTGTCGCCCGGCTCCACTTCCAGCGTAACGCCTTTGAGCACTTCAATGGGCGGCACGCCGCGCTTATGGAAAGTTTTGCTGACGTCGTCCGCCACCAAGATCGCGTTCGAATTCACTTAGTCGTACCTCAACGTGCCCACTGGGCGAGAAAGCGCGGCCCCCATGGCCGGAATGAAACTAAATACCAAACAAAGCGCAAACCCACTGCCGCCGATGATCCCCACGTCACTCCAGCGCAAGCGCATAGGGAGCCGGGTTGCGTTGTACACCGCCTCACTAAGAAGCGACGGTTGGAAGTGTTCGATGAACCCACAAGCAATCAAGCCCAGAAATAAACCGGAAAGAACGCCGACCATACCCACCGCAGCGCCTTGCACCACAAAGAACTGCAGCACTTGGGAAAACCGCATTCCCATGGCACGCAAGATGGCGATATCGCGTTTGCGCTGGTGAGTGCTCATCATCAGCAGGTTCACCACATTCATCGCAGCCAAGCCCACTACGATCTGCAAAATCAAAAACAGCAATTGCTTTTGGTGGTTCACGGCCAGAAAAACATTGTGGTGAACATCGGACCAACGCTTCACATTGACCCGCTTGCCCATGGCATTGCGCAAGGTGGTCGCCACCCCGTCGACCGTGTAGCCGGGCTTAATCTTCACCTTATAGAGAGGCTCTAAATGGTGGCGGCGGAAGACTTCGTTGAGCACATCAAGACTGACGCGCACATACCGCAAATCGTGATCGTAAATTCCAAACTTCACAATGGCCGTGACGACAAAAGGGATAATGCGACGCGATTTTCCTTCGGCCACCATCATATCCACTGATTCGCCCACTTTTACGTTGAGCTTCTTAGCCAATTGGGAGCCGATCCAAATCCAGTAGGGGTTTGCGGCCTCCAAGTCAGCGCGCGGAGGCGCCTGCCAAATTTTGTTCCAGGGAGTGACCTGCTCGGTCGTCGCGCGATCAATGCCTTCAATCACCACGCCGCCGACTCCATTGCGGATAATCATCCCTTGAGCCAGCTCCGCGGGTGAAAGAGCTTGCACTCCTTCGGTTCCAAGAATGGAAGCGGGGATATTTTCGGCCACCGTGCTGTCAGGGCGAGGAACCACGATGATCTCGGACGAAATGCGTGTGTAATTTTGTTCGAAGAGTTCAATGAAGCCGGTCATCACCGACAACACGACCATCAACTGGATCACCCCCAAAGCGACGCCGGCGACGCTAATCCAAAGCGCGAACGACAAAAGATTTCCGTGCCGGGGGAGTAAATACCGGCGAAGCAGAGTCACGAGGGCCGACATGTGCCGTAAAGTAGCAGGCAAAGAGCTCAATGAACAGAAGCGGATAGCTCACCTCGAAGTTCTAAGCCGCACAGCGTCTTTTGTCTTGCGTCATGGCTCAGCCAGTGCTTTCGTCAATTGCCGGATGTTGGGTACACATAGAAGAACCGGTCGCGTGGGTTTGGTCGCGATGCTGGGTCTGGGGATTGGGGCGTTGTGGGGCTCGCCCGCGTACCCGTCTGTCCAACCGCCCAATACTACCGACTCACTTATCTCCACTTCCCTCACGGCCATTACATCCGTTGAATGTTCCGACATTCTGCGCATGATAGGCAAACTTGCGGAACTTTCGGAAAAGTTCCCTTCCACGGATCCGCTCTCGTTCCGCGACAATCCCGCTTACGACGATATTATCCGCAGCCAGTGGGCGCCGGAGTGGTTAGTTAAACTGGCGGAGCTACAAAAAAAGTTTCAGCCTCAATTGGAATTCATCCAGTTTGCGGATTCGGACACACTGCTACAAATCACCGCGCTGCAATTGCGCTCGCTGGGAGTCCGGTCACCCGCGGCGGCCCGTGACTTTTTAGCCAAATTTCCGCGCTTACCCGCCGACCACCGGCTTTCCTTTATCAACGGTTTGATTTTTCGTCTGTTACTCGAAATCCAGAATGACCTTCCCGAATGGGAAAACCGACAACGACTGGGGCTGAGTAGCGATGTATACGCGCGTACCAAGCGGCTCATCTCCGCATTGCGCCCGGAAGAGCTACCGAATTTTCTGATGTGCCACTTCGCTTTTCGGGCAGACTCTTTTGCGGACCGAGTTACCCAAAAGTGGGGAGCGACCGCCGATTACCGTCCGCCGATTCCGGCCGAATACGAGGCTTGGACCAAGTTGCACGGCATTTTCATTTCCCCCACCACGGGCCAAAGAATTTACGATTCTCGCGACCTGGTCTCTCTGGTGCGAGCGATTTTGCCCGTCGGCGCGCACGCGGCGGTATCCTTTTTTGTCGAAGCCGAAGTTCAGTATTTCACGGCCAATGAGCTTCGCGATCTTGCGGCTTCCCCCAATCTTCAGCCCGGAACTCGGGCGCTTTTGCTGCAATCCGAAGAGGCACTGCACGGTGCAATTTCTCCCACCGCCTCAGCCGCCTACCGCCAACGCCTTATCCGCGCCACCCAGGCCGAGTTGGCCGCTATTGATCTAGCCCGCGGGATGCAAGATATGAGCGGGACTGAAGGCCTGATGAAATCCCTCCAGGGCGGCATCGAGGAATGCACCAACAGCATGCAAAGCGCCTCCTGCTCCTGGATTTATTCGGGAGTCCAAATTCTGCTCAAGTGGGTGGGGCTCAGCCCGCAGGATTGGAGCGGCTATGTGCTGAGCAACGTGCTGGGGCAAGCCCTGGTGTCGCTATCGTCCAATACCGTGTACGCCAACCAACTCCGAGGCCTGCTCGCGGCGGTGGAGGAAGGAGCGGTACCCATTACTTCTTTCGCTAAGGAGCTGGGTAGCGCGGGAACCTCGTCGGCGGAAGTCTTAGAAAAGAGACGCGCTGACCTGCACCAACGACTGGCCAATCTGCAAGGCAATCAAACCCCAGACGCGAACGTACCGGCCCGCCTCAACAAGCCCCGCACCGGCCCCTAATCACTTCCCAAGGCTACTTTTTCGCCGGTCCGAGTTCTTTCAAATAACCGCGTAAGGCTGCGACTTTTTTCTCGAGCACTTCCTTGCGGTCGCGGGCCCCCTGAATAACATCGGGAGGGGCCTTGCCCACAAAGCCATCGCTGCCCAGTCGTGCGATAGCCCGCTCCAGCTCCGCTTCTGCCCCCTGAAGATCTTTCTCGGTTCGTTTGCGGTCCGTTTCCACGTCGATCAATTGATCGCGAGGAATGAAGATCTCAATGGCTTCATTGCCGTGAGTCAGCGCGATAACGAGATCACTCGGCTTTTTGGCCGCGCCGAGCACGAAACTTTTCACTTTAGCCATGCGACGAATGGTGTCTTCAAACGGCTCCAAGGCCGCCAAAGCTTCGGGGCCGGCCGCAATCGCTACATCGATTTCGTCTTTGGGAGTCAGCCCACTCTCGCCGCGTTGTTTTCGAATGGCATCGACCACCGCAATCACGCGCCCCACGCGTTTTTCGGCCAAGTCATCTTTTTGGGCTTCATTGAAAGAGGGGTACTCCGCTTGGGAAATGGAGATATGGCTCGCGCGCAAAGGCAGCCGCTGCCAAACTTCTTCGGTGATAAACGGCATGAACGGGTGCATTAGCCGCAACGCTTCGTCCAACACCTGAATGGGCGTGGAGTCACGGGCGGCTTTGCGGGCTTCCATGTCCGGCTTGATAAACTCCAAGTACAAATCGCAGTATTCGTTCCAAACGAAGTGATAGAGCTTATTGGCCGCATCGAAAAAGCGGTACTGATCAAGGGCCGCATTCACTTCGCGCTTGGTCTCGTTGAGCCGCGCCCAAATCCATCGATTTATCTCGTTGGAGCGATCGATTTTTTCTTTGTCGATATCGCCAAAGTGCATCAGCACAAAACGCGAAGCATTCCAAATTTTGGTAACGAAGTTTCGGTTTCCTTCAATGCGTGCGTCGGACAAAAGCACATCGCGCCCGTGCACCGCCATAGAGGCCAGAGTAAAACGTAAGGCATCCGCGCCTAGAGTCTCGACGATTTCCAGGGGATCCTTCACGTTACCCTTGGTCTTGGACATTTTTTGGCCGTATTCGTCGCGGACCATCGGGTGGAGGTAAACGGTGTGAAACGGGAATTTACCCGTCATTTTTTTGCCCAGCATGATCATGCGGGCCACCCAGAAAAACAGAATATCAAAGCCGGTTTCCATCACGTCGTTGGGATAGAAAGTGCGGAAATCCGGAGTGTCCTTGGGCCATCCCAAGGTGGAAAACGGCCAAAGGCCCGAGCTAAACCAGGTGTCCAAAACGTCTTCGTCTTGCTTAAGCCGTTTATCACCGCATTTTTCGCACTCTGTCGGATCTTCCACGCTGCTCATGGCATGGTGGCAGCCGCCGCAGTACCAAATGGGGATCCGATGGCCCCACCAAAGCTGGCGGCTGATGCACCATGGGCGAATATTGCGCATCCACTCGAAATAGGTTTTTTCCCATTCCTCGGGGATGATTTTAATTTCTTTTTTCTCGACCGCCTCAATCGCCGGCTCGGCCAACACCTTGGCGTCCACGAACCACTGCGCACTCACTCGCGGTTCCACCACGGTGTTGCATCGATCGCAGTGACCGACGTTGTGCATATGGTCTTCTTCTTTAACCAACAGACCCTGGGCCTGCAGGTCGACCAGCATTTTTTCGCGGGCCTTCTCACGTGACAGCCCTTGATAAGGGCCACCATGCTCATTGACCGCGGCTTTCTCGTCGAAAACCGTGATTGTAGGCAACTTGTGCTTAGCGCCCAAAACGTAATCGTTGGGATCGTGGGCGGGAGTGATCTTTAGCGCCCCTGTGCCGAATGCGCGGTCTACATACGGATCCAAAATGACCGGAATCTCCCGCCCCAGGAGCGGCACTTTTACTTTTGCGCCGTGCCAGTCGGCATAGCGTTCGTCGTCCGGGTGAATGGCCACGGCGGTGTCACCCAAAAGGGTCTCGGGCCGAGTGGTTGCGACGATAAGCGCCTTGGACGGATCCTTAGCGTTCACATAGCGCAGCGACCAAAGCTTGCCTTTGACCGTCTTAAATTTCACTTCGAGGTCGGAAAGAGCCGTACGGCAGCGTGGGCACCATTGGATGATGGCCTGCTCGCGGTAAATCAAACCCTCTTTATACAGACGAGAAAACGTCTCGCGCACGGAATAAGAGACGTGTTCGTCGAGCGTGAAGTGCAGTCGGCTCCAATCCAAGCTGCAACCCATTAGCTTCAACTGGCTCAAGATAGTGGTCTGGGATTTTTCTTTCCACTCCCAGACGCGCTTTAAGAACTTTTCACGGCCTAAGTCGTGGCGGCTAATGCCCTCTTCTTTTTGGAGCATCCGCTCCACCACCATTTGCGTGGCGATGCCGGCGTGATCGGTGCCGGGCAACCAGAGCGCATTGTAGCCCTGCATGCGTTTGTGGCGGACCAAAATGTCTTCCAGCGTACAGGTCAGCGCATGGCCGATATGCAAGACGCCGGTAACGTTCGGCGGGGGCAAAATGATGGTGTAGGGCTTTTTGTTGGAAGCGGCATCGGCCTTAAAGGCATCCATCTCCAACCAGCCTTGGTAAAGGCGGGCTTCTACTTCTTTGGGATTATACTGCGGAGCCATTTCAGGGGGAGCCAAGAGCTAAACCTTTCAAAACTTAGTCGGGAGTGCGGTAGTTCAGGAAAATAATGCCGCCCGGCTTGATATTCACACCCGCCCAGCGAGCCACATTGGGGACCCGGGCGCCCGAGGCGTCGACCATATCAAGTTCGATGTCGCGGCGTCCAGCCGGAAGCGAAAGCCGAGCAATCTGGAGGGTGGCCGGCAGCGTGGTCCAGCTGCGCAAATCCGCTTTATCAGAGGCGTGCAGAAACAGGCTCGTGACGGCCCCCAGAAGCTTATTGTCGGTGGCCTTGCCGACGCCGTAACCAATCGCCTGTTTGGCGGCAACTCCCGCGATTTTCTTGGCCACAATCCCAGGAATTTTTCCATTGAGCTCCCGGATAGCGGTCCCTTCGATGTCGAAGAGGGTTTGCGTTTCGGCGTACAAACCGGGGTTGGCCGAGTCTCGAATAACAATCGAGCGACTGCCATAAGAACGCTTCTGGAACATCGGTACCAAGTGATGGGCGTAGGAAGGCACCTTCACCGGTCCCTTACCCTGCTCCACAAGCAGGATCACTTCTCCCCGATCTTTCCCCAGCCGGAAGTCTTTTTCAGAGGGGTTTTGCTTGCGTTACTGCTCGATCTCTTG
>CAZBJE010000094.1:0-2114 GCA_964492125.1 uncultured Pseudobdellovibrionaceae bacterium
CTGGGGATTCTTCAGTGAGAAGTATCGGTCGCGCGGCACCTTCGCCACGCCGATCTTTCGTTGCAGCAAAATCAGTTCGTTGTAACTGGGGCAAACATAATACTGGCCGTGCACGCTGGCTTCCTTGCGGATCATTTCGCAGACAGCGATGACCATGTCGGAGCCCTTGCCGAAATAATACATGCCGGCGGTGGCTAAATTGCTGATGGGCATTTTTTCAGCAGCTTCCACCACGTGCCCTTCGCCATTCACTTTCACGTACGACCAGCGTGGGTGTACCGATTCAAAAACCGGCATTCCACCATCCAAGCCTTGCGAGTGAAACCGGGCAATGATTTCGCCCAAGTCCACCAACAGGAGGTCATCGCCGTTCACCACGACTAGGGGCGTGTCATTGTCGATGTACTCGATACCCAACATCGCGGTGCAGGCCGCGCCGGCGGTGGGGCCGGAGGTTTCGATAATCACTGCTTCCGGGGCCAGCAGCTTAATAATGAGATGGGTGTGGTAGCGGGCGCACTCTTCCCGGTTGACCAAGAAATGTAGCTTCACGTCGAAACGGCTGCCTAGCGACTGCAGGTTTTCGGTAATCTTCTGGATGACCGGAGCGCCTTGGACCTCAATCAAATTCTTGGGCAGCAAAAAGCCCGCCTCGCGGAACGAATCGCTGCCGCCGGCCATCAGAACCAAAACATTCAACGCGGGTTTCATAGCTGTCCCTCGTCGTAACGGCGGATGTGGCGGTTGAGATTGTCCAAATTCACTTCCGACACGGAACCAACCACCATCAGCTTCGCGCCTGATGCCTTCGCGGCCTGGATGCCGTGTTCGTTGTCTTCCAGAATCAAACATTCCGAAGGCTGCAGTCCCAAGCGCTTGATTGCGGTGGTGTAAATATCCGGGTGCGGTTTCGGTTTCGCGACGTCCTGGTTGCTTAAATAAAACTCGAGGTAGGGAAGCAGGTTGCTCTTTTCGAGCATGGCTTCCACGGAACTGCGCACGGAGTTCGAACACACAGCCATGCGGATGCCTTTTTGTTTGAGCTGCGATAACGCGTACTCTTGCGCGAATACAGGGCGGCAGCGGTTGTACACGTTCTGCATGGTGTATTGCTGCTTCAACTCGCCCAAGAACTTGTGCAGGCGCCGAGGCAGGCCGCGTTCGAGGCTGAGCATTTCGAGTTTCCGCGAAGTGGGTAAACCGTCGTAGGTCACCAAGTGGTCGTAGCGGCTGATGCTGAACCCAAAAAGCGAGAGTGCCTTATTAAGGGCTTCATAGTGCCATTCCTTGGCGTCGATTAGAACGCCGTCCATGTCGAAAAGAACGGCGCGAATTTTGGTAGAGCTAGCGGACACGGAAAAACTCTTTCGCTTCCAACGGGAAATCAGTGCAAAGCATCAACCGATTCTCCGCCCGGCGCGCAATGGGCCGGTATTTTTCCCAAACCGCAAGGTGAGGGCGCCGGTGTAGTTCCGGCGAAACAAGACAGACGGACTTTCCCGCTTTGAGATGCGGCTCAATGGCCGCTTCGGTAATCCAGTCTGAATCAAAACAATCCATCCATACTCCGGAGGTTTCCGCGTAAAGGCTCAGGGGCTTGGGCTCAAATTCGCTTTCGCGACTGAAACAGGTAAGTCCCGATCGGGTGGAACGCAGCAAATCGGGAACGGACATGTCGAATAGGAAATAGCTTTGAATGCCAAACTGGTCGAGGCTTTTCCGTAGCGATTCCTGCAGCCCGTCCGCTTTGACGTTCAGGGCAAGGGTTCCCGGGCTCCCGTGCCGCGTGTACAGCTCTAAGAAGCTATCGAACGGCATTTCTCCACCGGTGGGCAGGTCGTGAGAAATCACGAGCGAACCGGCCAAGTCCCGCACGTCGGTTTCCACCCCAAAACCGGCCGCAAACGAACGCACGAACGCCTCAGTCTGGTTTTTTTCCGTGGGAGCGAGCCAGTGCCCGCGGTGGCTAATAATTTCCATGTCTTGGCGGCAGGGTTCCATAGGTATTGCCGGATTTCAAGGCCCGCCCTATAAGGGCAGACGGCCGACGAAATGACCAAACTGCAATATTCTTTCTCCGACGGGCTCCTGCGCTTAGGGCGCGGCGATCAGCT
>CAZBJE010000094.1:2214-8948 GCA_964492125.1 uncultured Pseudobdellovibrionaceae bacterium
GGACCTAACGGCCCGCTCCAAGCAGCGCCGCGGGAAGGTTGGCGCGGCTAGCTTTCGGGTAGCACGCCGACTGCCGGTTTACGCCCACGCACTCAGTTTGAACGTGGTGAGCGACGGGCGAGATTTGGGCCGTCTGGCAGCCACTTTGGAAAATATTTATTCCCAAGACCTGCGTGGCGTAGTGGTGCGCGTGGTGGGGCCGGCGGCGTTGCGGGAAACCTCCCTCTTACGGCAAACCTACCCAGACTGCGAAGTTATCGCCGATGACGGCATCTACGGCGCCGATAGCCGCTTTCCCATCTCGCGCAAAAAGAACCTCGCGCTGGCCAAGGCCGACAGCGAACGAGTTGTAATCCTGCACGAGCGCATCCGCTTGGGAGAAGATTGGGTGCGCCGGCTATTGCAAGATATCCGCTATTTCGATCTCTACACCTGTGCTCTTTCCACCGAAGCGGGCTCCCGGTACCTCGATAAATTCGGGATCCGCTTCGCCGGATTTCCCACGCTTCGCAAACACCACTATTTTCTGACATGGAACGAGGACAACTCGGAGCAGCTAGTCGACGGGGGGCTATTCGTATTGCACCAACGTGCTTTGGGATCGCGTCGCTTCGATGAAGCTTTGTATTGGGGGGAGATGGAAGACGTCGACTTGGTATTGGGCATGAAGCTCGCCGGTTGCTTGGTGACGTTTGATTCTCAAAACGCGGCTTTCAGCACCACCTCTGGGCATTTCAGCCTATCGCCCCGTATGCCGCTCAGCGCATTGTACAAGATCTGGGTTCGTCGGTTATCTATAGGGTACGCGCTCACTCGTTGGGCGGCCATTTGGAGAGCCAGCCGTTAGAGGCAAAGGAACACCATGCGCATACCCATCTTGGATTTGTCGGACGAAATCAAAACCCACGGCGAGCGCCTGGCTGCCGCAGCGCGCGAAGTCATCCTCTCGACCCAGTACATTCTGGGTAAGAACGTACAGGCCTTCGAGAAAGAAATGGCCGATTACCTGGGGGTCAAACACGCCGTTGGCTGCAACTCCGGTACCGACGCTCTTGTCATTGGCCTGCGGGCACTTGGAGTGGGGCCGGGCGATGAAGTGATTGTTCCGTCGTTTACCTTCTTTGCCACCGCCGAGGCTGTGTCGTTGGTGGGGGGTACCCCGGTTTTTGTGGATATTGATCCTGTTACCTTTTGCTTGAAGCTTTCCGAGGTGCAAGCGGCTGCAACTCCCGCGACGAAGGCGGTGATCCCGGTGCATCTCTTCGGGCATGCGGCCGATACCGAGGCGCTTTGCGTTTGGGCTGCCGATAAAGGTGTCGCGGTTTTAGAAGATACGGCTCAAGCCACCGGAGCCAAAATCGGCGAGCGCAAACTGGGTTCTTTTGGGCAGGCTGGGGCTTTTTCATTTTTTCCGTCTAAGAACTTGGGCGCCGTGGGCGACGGCGGGTTGATGACCACCAACGACGACGCCATCGCCGATAAAATGCGGATGCTGCGCGTGCACGGGTCGCGCAAGCGGTACCACAACGAAGTCATTGGCTATTGTTCCCGCCTAGACGAATTGCAAGCGGCGATGTTGCGCGTCAAGCTCGGGTATCTGGATGAGAACAACCAGGGCCGCCGACTGGCAGCGGCTCGCTACCGAGAAATGCTGGGCGAAATTCCCGGTGTAGTTGCCCCCAGCGAAGCGCCGGGCACCACACATGTTTTTCACCAATACACCGTTCGACTGCCGGCAGATCGACGGGATCAGGTGCATGCCCGGTTGGCCGAAGCCGGCATCGGTACCATGATTTACTACCCCATTCCCATTCACCAGTGCGCGGTCTACGCGCAACTGAGTCACCGTCCGCTGCCGGAAACCGAGCGGGCGGCTCGTGAAGTACTTTCCTTGCCGATCTGGCCAACGCTTTCGGCGGATACTCAGTGGGAAGTAGCCGCGGCCCTGCGTTCGGCCTTGGCATGAGTGAAAAAATCCGCTGCGACGCGCTGGTTATCGGCGCGGGGGTGATTGGCTTGGCTGCGGCGGCGCGGTTGGCCCAAGATCATTCCCATGTGATTTTAGTAGAAGCCCACGATGGCTTCGGCCGCGAAACCTCCTCGCGCAATAGTGAGGTAATCCACAGCGGGATCCACTACCCTGCGGGTTCTCTGAAAACCGAGCTTTGCTTGCTCGGTCATAAAGCCCTTTACCCTTTTGCGCGAAAACACGAGGTCCCCTTTCGTGAATGCGGCAAGTTAGTGGTGGCTGTCGACGCAAGTGAAGCCGATAAGCTCGAATCCATGGCGGCCCATGTGCGCGAACTCGGCGTGCGTTATGAGCTGCTAGGGGGTGCGCAGATCGCGGAACGCGAGAAAAACCTCCGCGCCCGCGCGGCGCTTTATTTCCCAGAGACGGGTATCATCGATTCGCATTCGCTTATGGGGGTTTTGGAATCCCAAATCGCGAGTCGGGGCGGTTTGATCGCGTATCACCACCGTGTGCAAAGTGCCGAGCGCGTAGGCCAGGAGTGGGTTGTGGGAGTGGAATCTCCCACCGGAAATTTGGAAATTTCCGCCCCGCGAGTGGTGAACGCCGCCGGGCTAGGGGGCGCCGCGCTCTCCAATCAAACGCTGAAGACTTCTCGCTACGAACACCGTTTTTGCCGCGGGCGCTATTTCCAACTTTCCAGCCGTTACCAGAATTTCTTCCGCCACCTGGTTTACCCACTTCCGCAAGCGCATGGTTTGGGTGTGCACACTACGTTAGATCTGGAAGGGTTTATGAAGCTGGGGCCCGACGTCGAGTGGTGCTCGGATTCGAACTGGGCGAACCTCGCTCCTTACTACCTGTGCGATTGGGAAGGGCTCCGTCCGCAGTTCGCCCAGGCGGCTCGCAAGTTGCTCCCGGATCTGGCTGAGTCTGATCTTTCGCCCGGAACCGTCGGCATCCGTCCCAAACTATTTGTGGACGCAAAGGCTCAACCGGATTTCCTCATCGAAAATCACGGGGGATGGATTCATTGCTTGGGGATTGAGTCGCCGGGTCTAACGGCGGCGTTGGCTATTGCAGAGAAAGTGGCGGAACTAGCCTAGCGAGAGCAGCGCCTGTTTGAGGTCGGGCCCGCAGGTGATGAAGCTTTTGTTGTGAAGCGACGAAGTACCATCGAAGCCAAAGTAGCAACCACCGGCTTCTTGCACCAAGCAAACCAGCGGTGCGATATCCCAAATCGAGACGACGGGATCGACCATGGCGTCGACTGCACCCCGCAAAACCATGGTGTGTCCGAAGCAATCGCTGTAACCGCGGACCAATTGGGCTTTGCGGAAAAGATCTTCCTGGTAAGCGCGCTTGCCTGCGGCTTCGAAGGCATTGGAATCGCCGCAGCACACGAAGCTGCCTTCCAAACTCTGGGCATTAGAAACCTGCAACGGGATACCGTCGCTAAACGCGCCCACGCCTTTGGCGGCGATGTACGTTTCGTCTAGCGCGGGCATCACCGCGATGCCCACAACGGGCTCGCCGTCTTCCAACAACGAAACCAGAGTGCCAAAAAGTGGGATGCCGCGAATGAAGCTGCGAGTGCCGTCGATAGGATCGATGGTCCACACGTATTTGCGGTCAGGAAACTGTTCACCGAATTCCTCGCCTACGATCCCGTGGTCCGGAAAGGCGTGAATCAGTTCATTGCGTAGGGTTTCTTCGGTTTTTTTATCGGCGAGGGTGACCGGGCTGTGGTCGGCCTTGCATTCAATCAACAGGGGCTGGCGGAAGTAGGAGAGGGCTACCCGGGCGCCTCGTTCGACGATTTCGGTAGCCTGCTCCAAAATCTCCGCGTAGTCCGTCACTGAATTTCCCCGGCCTTTGGCTTGAAGTACGACGTTTGATACGCCTTGTGCATTGAGGTCCAGCTCGATTGGTTCTTTTCCGCATCCATCAGTTCTTGAATGCTATTCAATTTCGAGTCCATGTCATCAAGGTGGTGCACAAGTTGGGCTTCCAACGTCTGCGGGCGGACCGGGGAGCCGTACTCGAGTTTGCCATGGTGGCTGAGCACCATATGCTTCAGCTGATTTTCCAGCGCGACCGGAAAACCTTCAATTTTACGTATTTCGCGATCAATGAGGATCGTTCCGATGGTGATATGGCCGACCAAACGGCCCTCATCGGTGTACCCAAAATGGCCGTCGTAAGAGAGTTCGAAAATTTTTCCAAAGTCATGAAACGCGGCGCCGAAAAGCGCAATGCTGCGGTTCAAACGGGGGTATTTGGGGAGAACTGCATCAACTAGCTGGGTGAGTTGCAACGAATGAATCAAGAGACCACCCAAATAAGCATGGTGGATGGTTTTCGCGGCCGGGGCTACAGGGTAGCGGCTTGCAACCTCGGGAAGCCGCAAAATCGCCAGCGAAAGCTGTTTGGTCCACGGGCATTCCAGGGTTTCGAACTTTTGGATGAGCTCCGCGTACTTCAATTCCGCGTCCATATTGGCTTTAGGCAGGTAGTCGGTCAGTTCCACCGGCTCGTCGACCGGCGAAAGGTTGTCCACGACCAGCTGCATGCGGTTCTGGAACCACTGAGCGCGGCCCGAAACGGCAATAATATCGCCCTCGGCGAAGGTGGTGGCCAACTGGACGACGTCGTCGGTCCAAACGCGCGTGTCGACCGCACCCGTGCAGTCGCCGAGCATGAGAGCCAAGTAGTGCTTCCCATTCTTGGCCTGCATCACGCCCTTGCTCTTGACCATAAAGGTCGATCGCACGACGTCTTGGGGTTTGAGATCCGCGACGAAAAAGCGTTTTGAGGCGTTTGGGGTGGCGTCCATTAGGGGGCGACTTGTACCTTTTTGGGGCAGTCAAAGTCAAACAGCCCTTGAAGGGTCCGCCCTTTGGCTATACAACTTGGCGGTCAAAATCAAAGGGGCCAAAAAATGAAGAAGATTCGGGTAGGTATCAACGGTTTCGGACGCATTGGGCGCATGGCGATGCGCTTGCTCTGGGAAGACAAGCAGTTCGAATTGGTGGGGATCAACGATTTGACCCCGCCTGAGCAAAACACCCACCTTATCCAATTCGACTCCGTGCATGGCCGCTGGAACCACACCGTGGTCAGCGAGCCGGGTGGCCTGACGGTCGATGGCACCAAGGTCCAAGTTTTCAGCCAACGCGATCCGGTGGAAATCCCCTGGAAACAGTTGGGGGTCGACGTGGTGTTTGAGTGCACCGGGGTATTCCTCACCAAAGACGGCGCCTCCAAGCATTTACAAGCCGGCGCCAAAAAGGTCGTCCTTTCGGCCCCTACTAAGGACACCAACGATAAAGTGCCCACCTTCGTCTACGGCATTAACCACGAGCAATACGACTCCGCCACGATGGACGTCGTCTCCAACGCTAGCTGCACTACCAACTGCCTGGCTCCGGTAGCCAAAGTGCTCAACGACAATTTCAAAATTACCCGTGGTCTGATGACCACCATTCACTCCTACACCAACGACCAACGCATTTTGGATCTGGGTCACTCGGACATGCGCCGCATGCGCGCCGCCGCGTTGAACATGATCCCTACCAGCACCGGGGCCGCCAAAGCGGTCGCTCTCGTGATTCCAGAATTAAAGGGAAAACTCACGGGCACTTCGGTGCGGGTCCCCACTCCCAACGTTTCGTTGGTTGATTTGGTGGCCGACTTAGGTCGACCGACCACGGTGGAAGAAGTAAATGCCGCTTTGACCAAGGCCGCCGAAGGCCCGTTGAAGGGTATTTTGGGCGTGGAAAAGCGCGAGCTGGTTTCCTCTGATTTCTACGGCTGCAAAGTTTCGTCGGTGGTGGACGCGCCTTCGACCATGGTTATCGACGGCAGCATGGTAAAGGTGCTCAGCTGGTACGACAACGAAACCGGGTTTACCCGTCGCATGCTCGATTTGGCCGCGTATATGGGTTCCAAGCTTTAAGAGGCCAAAACTGTGAAAAGACTCATTCCCATCCAAGAAATGGATTTCAAAGGTAAGCGCGTTTTCTTGCGCGTGGATTTCAATGTGCCTTTGAAGGAAGTCGGTGGAGAATGGGTGGTTTCCGATCCGGCCCGCATTGAGGGCGCGCTCCCGACCATTCGTTACATTATCTCGCAAGGTGGGCGCGTGATCTTGGCTTCGCATTTGGGCCGTCCCAAGGGCCAAGCAAATCCCAAGTACAGTCTCGAGCCCGTCGGTAAAGCGCTGAGCGCTTTATTGCAAAAAGACGTCATCCTCACCGACGACTGCATTGGCGACGGCGCGCGCGGGCTTTCCCAGCGCCTGCGCAATGGCGATGTGCTGCTCCTTGAAAACTTGCGGTTTCATGAAGCCGAAGAGGCCAACTCTCCCGAGTTTGCGGCCAAGCTGATGGAGAACACCGACGTCTATGTGAGTGACGCCTTCGGTTCCTTGCACCGGGCGCATGCTTCCACCTCGGCGTTGCCGAAACTGGCCCAAGAGCGTGGCATCGGTTTGCTGGTCCAAAAGGAACTCGAATACCTGGAGCCCTTGCGCAAAGAACCGAATCGCCCTTTTGTACTCATCATGGGCGGTGCCAAGGTTTCCGACAAAATCGGTTTGCTTGAGCAGTTCATGCCCAAAGTGGACCGAATCATTATCGGTGGCGCGATGGCCTATGCTTTTTTGAAGTCCATGGGCGTGGAAGTGGGTAAGAGTTTTTGCCAAGACGATCAAGTGCGCTTGGCCACCCGCATTTTGAAATCCGCCGAAGCGCGTGACGTACAG
>CAZBJE010000095.1:0-8757 GCA_964492125.1 uncultured Pseudobdellovibrionaceae bacterium
CCCGGCCCGAGCGGGAGATCCACGGAAAGCCCTGTTCGATTCTGGAAAACACTTGAAAGCCTAGAGACCCGGACTTAACCTAGCTCTCCAACGAAAGCGGAGCCAATTATGGGAAATTTAGTCACCCAGTTAACCGAAGCCAATTTTAGCGACACCGTCGAAAAAGACGGTGGCCCGATCCTTATCGATTTCTGGGCCGAATGGTGTATGCCGTGCCGTGCGCTCGCGCCAGTGATCGATGAACTCGCCACCGAGTTCCAGGGCAAGGTGCGTTTCGGCAAAGTGAATGTGGATGAATCCCGGGCCATTGCGCAGCAATTCGGCATCCGCGGCATCCCCACCTTGATTCTTTTCCAAAACGGAAAAAAGGTGAATGAACTTGTCGGAAACCAGCCCAAAGAGAAAATCAAAAACCTACTGACTTCGATTGGGTAATCAGCCCGAGCGTTGTGTGGGCCAGGCGAGGCGCAGATAGGGTTCCCAGATTTCGGGGTGCCCTTTGGTGCGTACGGTTACCGCCATGCCCGGCAAAAGTTTCGGCACGGTAGGCAAACGGAGTAAGCGCAGTCCAACTTCTTCCGGGCGGCGATCGCCCTTGCGTTGGTTGCAGCGAATACAGGCTGCGACAATGTTTTCCCAAGTCTTCCGTCCACCGCGTACCACGGGCAGAACGTGATCGAGCGTGAGCTCGCGTTCGGCAAACTTCAGGTAGCAATACTGGCAACGGTGATCGTCGCGCAGGTAAACGTTGGCGCGGGAAAAGCGAATGATGGGGGATTGGCGTTTGAGATTCACCCAGCGATTCAAACGAACCACCGCCGGTACGGGATACGCCACCGTAGGAGTGTGTACGGAAGTTCCGTACTCTTCCAAAATCTCCACCTTACCTTGAAACAAAAGGACGAACGCGCGCTGCCAACCAATGATGCGCAGCGGTTCGTACCCGGCGTTCAATAAGAGAGTGTTTTGCATCCCGTTGGTATTCATTTTAAGGAATAGGCACAACTAAAGGCAAACCGGTTTTGGCGAAAACTTCATCGCCCACCATCGGACCCATGTACTGCAAAGACGGCAAGGCGGCGGGCGCCGCCGGCCCGGGATCGACCCGAGCGATGCAGGCAGTCTCACCCACAGCCACAATTTGCAGATCCGCAAGCGGCACCGGTACTAGGTGCGCGGAGGCATCACTGAAAGCGTCGCCCACTCCCAAATTCCGGCGCACTGCCAGGCGATCCCCGAGCTTCACGCCATCGCGTGCGCCAAGATTCACGTAGAAATCTTTGGGCGGCAGCGGTTCCGTGTAGGACAGCCGCAAGGGACGTGAAGCGTGGATGATGGTGCCAACTCCCAGCGCGGGGTCGGCAACGAAGATGAAGGACAGTACGCAGAGGGAAACTATGAAGGGTTTCACATAATGTTATTCGGTAAAACCCGGACGAAGCTTGACGACGCTTGCCGTCGAAAAAGCGGACTCAGATCAGGCCCTACTCGGCCGGTCGCTTCAGATGCTGCAACGCATTGTACACTTGCTTCGCAGTAACCCCATGTCGCGCGGCAACATTTTTGGACCAGTCTCGATCCGAACCCGCTCGCAGCCGAACTTCCTCTTCCCACGCAAGTGCTTTAGCCGCCGGGCCGGGCTTGAGGAGCACCACATATTCGCCCTGCTCCGGCGCACTTTGGGTGTCGAGATCAGCCAAATCTTCCCACCGGTATTCCTCGAAAAGCTTCGTCATTTCCCGCCCCCAGAAAACCTGCCCCTGAGGAAACGCCGTCTGCAGATTGCGCAGAGTTTCTCGAATTCGGCGCGGCGATTCATAAAAGCACGCCGGCAACCCGAGGGACGCAATCGACTCAAAAACTTCACCGCGGTTTTTCGCTTCTTTGGGTAAAAAGCCCAAATAGATAAAACCATCCGGTATCCCGCTCACGGAAACCAAGGCCGTCACCGCCGAAGCGCCGGGCACCGGTAGCACCTTTATCCCCGCCGCGCGGGCCGCCGAAACCAAAAGCGCGCCCGGGTCGGAAATACCCGGCGTGCCACGGTCGGTCACGAGCGCCACAGACTCTCCCCCTTCCAAAATGCTCACTGCCTGGGCGGTGGCTTTTTTCAAATTGTGGCTAGCGTAGGATTGGATTTTTTTGCCTGCCGCCGGAATGGCGCACAGTTCAAGTAACTTAAAGGTCTCCCGGGTATCTTCGGCGAAGATCCAAGTAACCTGTTTGAGCACTTCGATGGCGCGAAGCGTGATATCGCCCCGATTACCGAGCGGTGTGGCAACGACGTAAAGTTCTGCTTGGGTCATTCTTAAGCTATAATGAAAGCCTAGCCGTTAGGGGAGAAAATCCATGAAAATTCAGACGCGACGCCAGGGCGATATCACTTTTGTCGATCTCGAAGGCCATCTCGATTACGAAGCCACTCGAGAGTTTCAAGATACAGCGTGGGACTTGCTGCAGGACGCAGTGGGCAGCCACGTGGTTTTCAATTTTTCCAAACTTCGTTTCGTCGGCTCGAGCGGGATCAGCCAGTTTATAAAGGTGATCAAAAAGCTCAATACCGCGCCAGCCAAACCTAAACTCTGCAATCTATCGTCGGAGTTTATGAAAATGTTTAAGGCTTACCAAACTGTACGCAACCCGTTTCAGATTTTTGACGACGAGGATCAAGCCGTGGCCAGCTTTTCGCCAGCCGCGATCGATCCTCTCACGCCCAAGCCAGTCCGCCGGCGCAAGCCCATCTCCAACTAGCGCCTCAAGTCTCAATATCGAAAATTTTCCATGTTACCCGCGGCGGAACGCCGATCAGCTCTATGAGCTGCAATCGGACTCTGCCGCGGGAGCGCTGCTGCACGCTCGCGGCCAGCCGACGCAAGTTTGCTAACTTTCGTGGAGCGATCATCTGCGACGGCTTGAAAAACGGCACCCGTCTTCCCCGCACCTCCCACAGGTACAGAGTCCCATCCTCCGCCTTTAAAAGCAGATCCCCTTCTAAGTGATGTACTCGAAAGTTGCGCGCGACGAGCTCGTAGCCCAGGCGCGCGGCTAGGCGCTCAGCGAATTCTTCATACGGGAGTCCAGGAGAAGGACTTGCGGTGGAGGGGCGTCGGCCCGAGGTTTTGTAAGGCTTGACGGTGTACCACGCTTCCATAGCCTTTATGGTCTGCAAAGCGGTAGCCAGGGTAGCTTTGGTCCATCTCCCGCATCAACTTGTCGCGATAGACTTTGGCGAGAATGGAAGCCGCACAAATGGAGACCGATAAAGCGTCTCCCTTCACGATGCAGGTTTGCGAAATCCCCGTGCGCAGGGCGTGGTTGCCATCGATCAACAAGTGATGGGCACACGGGTTCAAGGCGTGCACCGCGCGCATCATTGCAAGCCGGGCGGCGTGAAAAATGTTGATAGTGTCGATTTCTTCCACCGTCGCACAGGCAATGGAAAAGCAAACCGCGCGCGCCCGGATTTCCACATCGAGCAGTTCGCGCTTGGTCGCACTCAATTTCTTGGAGTCGTCGATCCCTTTGGGAATATCTTTTGGAGAGAGAATAACGGCGGCGGCCACCACGGGCCCCGCCAAGCAACCCATCCCTACTTCATCCACGCCTGCGACGTGGAGGTGCCCACGCGCAAAACACTGCTGCTCATAATGAAATTTTGCGCCGTACAAGGTGTTAAAGGTGGCAGCAGGTTTTTAAAACGGGAACTACTTTTTGGATTTTGCTTCGGCATCCGCCGGAGCAGCATCCGTCGCGGCTGCAGCAGCAGCATCGCGCTCAGCAGCGAGAGAGGCCGCGTCGGCCATCGCAATCGCATCACCGAAGTTTTCGGATTCTTTCAGACGGGCTTTTTTACCGGTCAGGTTGCGCAAGAAGAACAGACGCGAACGGCGCACATCGCTCGAAGATTCGACTTCGATTTTTTCGATGAAAGGAGAGTGAATCGGGAAGATACGTTCCACGCCCACACCGGCCGAAATTTTGCGGACGGTGAAGGTGGAGCCAGGTCCTTTGCCGGACTTGGGTTGCTTCAAGATCACCACGCCGCGGAAGATCTGGACGCGCTCTTTGTCGCCTTCTTTAAGGCGAACCGAAACGCTCACTTTATCGCCCACTTGGAAGTTGGGGCGTTTTTTTTCCTGGCTCTGGTTAATCTTTGCGATAATCGAATTCTGCACGGGCACTCTCCGTAAAACGGCCAATCTAGAAACCACAGCGGTTGGCGTCAAGAGAAAACGACCGATTGCGTCGGTAAAGGATTGAAATCTTTGGAGCCCCCGCATAGATTCCGGGCCTAATACAAACCCCTCGAGGAGCGCCGCTTGCCGCCGATCACGTACCAACAATCTGGAGTCGATCCCGAGAAAGCCGCCCGCATCCTCAAGGATTTCAGCCACTACCTGAAGAAAAGACCCCGGGACACGAACCTGCTCTCGGGAATTGGTCCCTTCGCCGCTTGTTACTCCTTAAAGGAGCTTTTGGCCAAGTATGAGGATCCCATTCTGCTTACCGGCTGCGATGGCGTCGGTACCAAGGCGAAATTGGCCTTGGATTGGGGCTACTTGGACGGTTTGGGCCAAGATTTAGTGGCGATGAATGTGAACGACTTGCTCTGCGCAGGCGGCGAGCCGGTTCTGTTCTTGGATTACTACGCCTGCGGACAGTTGGACGAGACCCAGCTGACCACCCTCCTCCGTAGCATCCAGTCTGGCTGTGAGCTATCGGGTTGCACTTTAGCGGGTGGGGAAACCGCCGAAATGCCCGGTGTGTATGCCGGGGAAGACTTCGACCTGGCCGGCTTTTCCATTGGCTTCGGCGAGCGCCGCGAGCTGCTTGGGCCCGAGCGGGTGCGCGAAGGCGATGTGATTGTGGCCCTGGGGGCCTCTGGCGCCCATTCCAACGGGTATTCCCTGATCCGTAAACTAGTCGATCGCGCGGGACTCAAACCCGGCGACACCGCGCCCTTTGAGGGCGGCACCTGGAAAGACGTACTACTAGCCCCCACCTTGATTTACGTTCCGCTGCTCAAAGGCTGGAACGCCAAACTGCACGCCTTGGCCCACCTTACCGGCGGCGGCTTGTTCGAAAACCTTCCCCGCGTGCTTCCAAACGGGATCCGCGCGCGGATCAAGGCGTGGGATTTCCCTCCCCTTTTTCAATGGATTCAGCGCACCGCCGAGATTTCCACCGAGCAAATGCTCAGTACCTTTAACTGCGGCGTAGGCATGCTGGCCGTTTGCCCACCCGATGTCGCCGACGCGCTAGTGGCGCATGCTCGCCACCATAAACTGCCCGCCTGGAAAACCGGCCTGATTGAAAAGGGCGACGTCGCCACAGCCAATCCGGAAATCGTTTGGGAGTAGCCCGTTGACCAAACTGCTTTTTCTCGCCTCGGGGCGCGGAAGTAATTTCCAAGCCATTGCCCGAGCCATCGGCGCTGGCAAAATCCGCAATGCCCAGGTGGTGGGCCTAATCTGCAACAACGCCGATGCTCCCGTGTTAGCTATCGCCGACAAAAAAGGAATTCCCACCACCGTTTTGCCCAAAGACCAATTCCGCAATGCTGCGGGTAAATGGGTCCGAGCCGATTTTGAACGCGCGCTCGTGCAAGCAATCGAGTCCTATCACCCCGATTACATTATTTTGGCCGGCTATATGCTTTTGTTGGGTCGCGAAACCGTGAACCGGTGGAGCGGAAAAATCATCAACATCCACCCTTCGCTCTTGCCCGATTTCAAAGGGCTACGCGCACAGAAACAGGCGCTCGATGCCGGCGCCAAACGCACCGGCTGCACCGTGCACTTGGTAACCGAAGCGTTGGATGATGGGCCGATTTTAGAGCAAAGCAGTTTAGATATTTTGCCCGGAGATACCGAGGAAAGCCTGAGCGAGCGGTTGCTGCCCTTGGAACATGCCACCTACGTGAACGCGGTGGACAAACTCTGCAACCAACCTTTCAAAATCGAAGGTGGGCAGTGGATCTGGGAATAGTTAAGCCAACCAGTAGTAGAGCATGGCGCTAACCAATAACGCCTTGGCTCCGAGGTAGACCATCATCTTGCGACTGGACTGCTGCGGAAACCGGCGCCAAAGGCCCATGCGGGACACGGGACCCAATTCAGAAGCGCCACCACGGATAAGGACGAGATTCGTTTTGCGGTTCATGGGCTGCCTATAGCACGGCGCGGCATTCAGAGGGAACACCCAGATTCTGAGCAGGCCGTAAGCCTTTAGGATTGCTGAATTTCCGCTTCGCCTTCGGTCGTAATTTCTCCGCGCTGGTTGCGAGTGAGCAGCGAAACCCAAGTGCGGCCATCGGCGTCGATTTTCTTAACCTTCCCCTCGCAACTGAGCACATCGCCGGGAAAGGTGACTTTGCGGAAGCGAGACCGGAGCTTGAGCACTTTGAACTGTTCGGACGGAAAATTCAGCTGCAGGTGGTCGCCCAGGTAAGCCATCGAAATCATCCCGTGCACGATGACCGACGGAAAGCCCGCCTGCTGGGCAAACGTCTCATCCAGGTGGATGAGGTTGCCGTCGCCGGAGGCCTTAGCGTAGTCGTGCAATTGCGCGCGCGTGATGGCCGGCTTGGTTAAAACTTTGAGCGGCTGGCCGACTTCCCACTTCATGGCGAGGTCTCCTGCGCTTTGCCCCGCACAACAAACGACGAGCGCGCAATAATCACGAGTTTTTCCTCGCAACGGACTTCAGATTCAAGCTGCACAAATGTCATTCCACGGCGTTCGCGAAAGTCGGTGATTTTGGTGTAGATCGTCGGCACATCGCCTTCCTTGAGCGGAGCGATGTACTCGTATTCCTGGTCGGTGTGCAAAAGCTCGCGCATGTCGAACTTCAGTCGATCGAGCCACTTAAATTCCGCCGCGCGAAAAATCGTCGGAAAAGTGAGCGGCAGGCCGAAATAGTGCTCCGCCATGGTGGCAGCAGCGAAATTTTCAATCTGATTGAGGGTAACGGGATCCGCCCGAAAAACGATCGGCGTGTCCGAAAACGACTTTTGCAACATGAGCTAGACTAGCCTTTCCTAAACCCATTGGATAAAATCCGAAACTGGGTATCCGTGTCAAAGAGAAAGGTCCCCTAAATGCGATGGTTGGCGGCTCTCCGGTGGTTGGCCTTTGTGGTTTTTATCGTGCTTTGCCTGGCCGTGCCGCCTGCCATGCTCTGGGGGCTATCGGGCCTGGTGGTCGGGGCGCTCGTGGGCGTTACCCTGCTTTCCGGCATGCGCCTACACGGAACGCGGCGCATTTGCTCATTGCTCAAAGCCAAGCCACTGGGCCGGGCCCAAGCGCCCGCCGAGCACACCTTGGTCGAGGAGTACTGCCGCCGGCTGCGCATTACCGTGCCGCGCCTGCACGTGATTGAAGCCCCCGGGCTCAATATCGGTGTTTTTGGGTTTTCGAGCCAAGAGAATCACCTGGTCTTCACCCGCGGACTCCTCGACACCCTCTCGCGCGCACAATTGGCGGCGGTGATCTCCCGTGCCCTGTGTCGGGTTTGGGCGGGTGAAGTAGGGAACGAAACCTGGCTAACCCGTTTTTTCGACGTCTTGCAGGTTTTGGTGCTTTCCGATGATCGTGCGCCTCATCGCTCGGAAACGCTGGCTCTTCGGCGAGTGATCCGCCAAGTGCTGCTCTATCCCCTCACCCTTTTTCCGGCCTTCGTGCTCCAAGGTACGCGCGATGAAGAAGCGCTGGATACGCGTGCCGTGCAAGTGACCCAAGATCCGCAGAGCATGGCTGAGGCGTTTCGGCGCATGGAAGCGATGGCGGAACGCATCCCCTACCGCGCACCTTTTAGCTCCCGCCACCTTTTTCTCTGCGCGCCACCCACGGCCGATCCCTTGGCCCGGCTCTTTTTCAGTAGCTCTGGACTAGGAAAAAGAGTACGAGCTGTCGAGGGTCGCACACGCGCGATTCCCCAACTATGATCTACCCAGCCTTTCTTTACGGACTTTCCATTTTTGTGGCCGCCCTCGCCGGAGGGTTGATGCCGCTTTTCATTTCCAGCAAAAATGAAAACCTCATGAAACTCACGGTGAGCTTCGGGGCGGGACTGCTGCTCGGAATGGCGTTTTTGCACATGGTACCGGAAGCCGCCGAAATGGCGCCGGGAACTTTCGGCTACTGGTTCATGGGCGGGTTCGTGCTGCTTTTGATATTGGAGCGGTTCGTGATGGTGCATGCCTGCGAGGAATCGCACTGCCATTATCACACCATTGGTCTCGCGGCGTTCGTAGGCCTGACCATCCATGGGATTTTGGAAGGTTTCGCATTGGGCTCCACTCTCTATGCCAGTGGGTTGGCGCCGTTGGTTCTCATTGCAGTGCTGTCGCACAAGATTCCGGCGGGCTTCGCCCTTACCTCGATCTTGCGGATGTCGAAGCGCACCACACGCCAAATAGTGACTTTTATCGTCGGCGTATCTCTCTCAGGCCCGTTGGGGCTGGCGCTTTCGTTGGGGATATTAGAAGCCAAGCACATGCCAGTGGTTTCGGGCAGCCTCTTGGCGATGTCGGCGGGAAGTTTCATTTACATCGGGGCTTGCGATCTTTTGCCGGAGCTGCATCGCGAAGACAGCGAGAAGATGCCGCGGCTTGCGTGCTTTATGATCGGTCTCGCGCTCAGTGCACTCAGCACATTGGCCGTGTGACTCAATCTTACTTGGTTAGAACTGCCCCACCTGCCTGTGGGTGATAGGGGAACGCGCTCCCCTAGTCCCCTTTTCATTCAAGAGGTTATT
>CAZBJE010000096.1:0-8541 GCA_964492125.1 uncultured Pseudobdellovibrionaceae bacterium
CCTTAGCAAGGCACATTCAAATTTAAAAAACCCTTCTCAACAAGCAGGATCACTTCTCCCCGATCTTTCCCCAGCCGGAAGTCTTTTTCAGTGGGGTATTGCTTGCGATACTGCTCGAACTCTTGCATCGCCTTCAATTTGTCCGACAAACGCAAAAGCGCGACACCCAGGTAAGGCGCATCCGAATTCCATTTGCGCAAGATCCGGTAATCGACCCAGGCATTGTTCCAATCGTGTTGGGACTCAAACAAAACCGCGGCGAGGTACTTAGCGAATGCGTTGTGGTGCTCCACCTTGGCGCCGGCCGCTACCAGCATGTCGAGCTTATGGTTCACTCGCCGGCACTCCACCAGAGCGTCGTCCCACTGCCCAGATAGCGTGTAGTCCAACGCCAAATAGACGGTAATCAGGAGCTTTTCAAAATCTTCGCCTTTATAAAAAAGCGCGTCATCGTTGGTGATCACCGCACCCACCTCTTGGGAGAGGCTGGTAAAGTCTTTGGCTTCTGCGATCTTTTCAGCGGCGTGGAACGCCTTGATGGCCTCGGGGTATTTGCGCGCGGTGTGGTACACCATGCCCAAATCCATCAAATACAGCAGCTGATCGTTGTCTTTGGATTCGGTCAACCGCACCAGCTGGGCCGCAGCCAGCTCATACTGACCGGCCTCGAAGAGGCGGCGCGGCTCGCGGATCTTACCCGCGTAACCCGCGCACGCACTTAAAACGAGCGCCAGCAACAGCGAGGTTACCGACCGAAAAATGTCCAGCCACATGGCTTACATACCAACAGAACGCTTTTGGTAAAACTTGCGGATCTCTTTTTCGTCGGTCCAATCCAGAATGCCGGTTTGGATATTTACGAGATTGAAGGTGGCTTTGTAATAAACGTATTTCTTGCGACCCACTTCCTGCACGCGGTCGGTAATTTCACCGGTGAGAAAGTAATCAGCCCCAATCTGCCGGCCCACTTTTTTCGCAGTAGCAGCGTCGACATAGCCGGATTGATTTTGGTAATCCATTTCCTCGGCCAAATCGCCGCGGGTTTCTTTTTCGGTAAAGCGGAACTTCCCGCTCTTGACCAGCGCAACGCGAATTTTATCCGTCATGCTTTTCATGTCGATGTGTTCTTCGGAACGGTTCTTCACAAGCGTCACCAGAACCACCGGGCGTTTGCTCGCGCCTTGAACGATGGCGCTGCCGGTGAGCGACGTCACCATAGTATCGGCGATCCGGCGCATATCGCCTTCGTTGAACTTGTCGTCCAACATCCGATCTTCGGCCATGTCGTCGTATTCGCCTTGCGTGAACTGTTGGCTTCCGCAACCCGTCAAAACGAGCGTGCTGGCCGCGATTAAGAATAATCCGAGTCGAATGGGTTGGATCATTTGTGCTTTCCTTTAGGGTAGTTACCTAAATCCAGCCTTCGATTATAGGTCCTTGGTCTGCCTCGCGCAATCGGGTAATCGTGCGCTACAATAGAAGCCGTACGGACTCAGTTCCTTGCTGGATTGACACCTAGCGTCCGCTCAGGTGTGTTTGAAACAGGTTGGGGGGTATTATGTCGAACGCATTACGTCGTGCGCATAAACGTTTGCATGGGTTGAGCGGCGAAAGCTGGTCGATCTTGCGGGAGGCCGGGGCGTCTGTCTTGGCTTACGAACTTTACCCCTTGGGCATCGCCACCCCCTCCACTCCTGTGTTGCCGCCCTTTTGGCAGCCCGAACGCCGACCCGATACGCCCGTGCTTTTTATCCACGGTCTTTTGCACAACACCTCCACCTTTGCTTGGATCAAACAGAAAATGGTGCTGGCGGGTTGGCGCGAGTTCCGGGCGGTTAACCTTTCCACGACCCAGCACACCATCCCTCAAATGGCCGAGCAAACGCTAGAAACCATCCAGACCATGCGCCGGGATTTTGGCGTGAAACACGTCGATGTCGTCGCGCATTCCATGGGCGGTATTTTGGCTCGCTACGTTTTGCAGAAAATGGGCAATGATGGCCTGGTCCGCAAACTCATCACGCTCGGAACGCCCCACCAAGGAACCTCACTGTCCCGTTATTTGGTGCTCAACCACTTGCGCGAACTCATGCCCGGTAGCCAAACGCTTTTGGAATTGGAAAACGCGCCCCCACTCACCAAAACCCAGGCGGTGGCGGTGACCGGTAGTTTAGATGTCCTGCTCTGGCCGCGGCACCGGGCGCACTGGAAAGGTGTACGCAACATCCAGTTAAAAGGCGTGGGCCACGCCGGGCTCTTGTTCTCCAAGCGAGTGGTGCAAATCATTCTGGCCCACCTACACCCGGAAGCATTGCAGCCGCGGGTTCCGTTTCACTTGCCCCGGTACCGTTGACCGATCTCCCACTCGGTCGTACCCTACGTGGATTGGGCTACCTCTCCGACAGCTTGAACCGCAAAGTTATTTTCTTCACCGGCAAAGGCGGAGTGGGCAAAAGCACGCTCGCATGGGCCACGGCTTTGGCTTGTCACCGACAGGGAAAAAAAGTCGCTATCGTTGGCTGGCAGCCGCTAGGGAAAGAAGAAGCGCCTCCCGTGGCACGAGAGCTCGGGATGGATTGGCTTGGGCTGGAAACGCTAGCCGCCTTTCGCGAGTACGCTCTGGGCATCATCAAATTCCAGAAAATTTACGATTCGGTTTTAGATAATAAAATCTTGCGCACGTTTGTACTGGCCGCGCCCGGTCTCGCCGACGCAGTCGTGGCAGGTAAAATCTGGGACGTTTACGACAAGGGGACCTACGACACCCTGGTTGTCGACATGCCCAGCAGCGGACACGCGCGCTCGTTCTTTAAATCGCCTTTGGGATTGAAAAAAATTTTCAAGGTGGGGTTTATCGCGCGAGACACCGACCGCGTTTGCGCGCTTTTTCGTTCGCCCGACGCGCGCCTGGACTTGGTCGCACTCCCCGAGGAACTTCCTCTGGTGGAATGCCGGGAGCTGAAAGAGAGCTTGGCGCCACTGCACCCCTTTTCTTTTGGCTTTTTACACGTCAACCAATGCCTTCCTGAATGGGTGGGGACCACCCCCGCCCAAAGCCGGGCCCTGCCCGACAGCGTGCAACGCACGTTGTTGGATTTCTCCGAGCGGTTAGCGGAACAACGCGAGACATTGGCGCTTGCCGCACCCATTGGCATGCCGTCGCTCCAAACGCCGCGTTTTGCCGTCGATAACTGGAAGCAAAGCGTGGAAGCGGTCGCTACTCACCTGGAGAAGCTGTGAATAAGCTTTTCGCTGACAAGCGGGTGTTTTTGGTCGGCGGCCCAGGCGGCGTCGGTAAAACCACGCTAGCAGCAGCACTGGGCGTGGCCCTGGCAGAACAAGGCTACCGCACCGTGGTGCTGACGGTGGATCCTGCCCGTCGCCTGGCACAGGCTCTGGGCTTTGAGAAATTTCCTCAGGACCTCGAGCGCATTCCGCTTAAAAACACCCAAGGTGAACTCTGGGCATCGATGCTGGACACCGAGCGTTACTTCGATCGGGTGATCGAGAAGTTCGCCACCACTGCCGAGCAGAAGAAAAAAATTCTGACCAACCCTCTTTACCGAACTATGGTCGATAGCCTGGGCGGTTCACACGAATACGCCGCCATGGAGCGGCTTTTGGAATTTGCCCGCGACGGCTCGTACGACAAAGTGATTGTCGACACCCCGCCTTCGGATAATGCCCGCGAGCTCTTCGAAGCACCCCAGCGCCTGGCGGACTTCATGGACAACTCCGTGCTGCGTTGGTTTCAGGGAGGCGGCAAGCTTTACACATCGCTTTTTCGGACCGGTACCAAGATCGCCATGGGGGCCCTCAAGCTGATTTTTGGCGGAGAGTTTTTGGACTCGTTGGGCTCTTTCTTGGGCGACCTCGAGGGAATGCAAGCTGGGTTTCGCAGTCGTAACCTAGAAATCCTAGATGTTTTGCGCAGCAAAGACACTGCATTCTTGTTGGTGACGGTGCCGAGCGAAATCCGTGCTACCGACTGCGAAAGTTTCCGCACCACACTACGGGAGAAACAAATCCCCTTGGCCCGCCTTATATTTAATCGACTGGAAACGGACTGCCCACCGTCGCTCGAAGGCGCGGTGAGTGCCGACAAACCGATGGTAGAAAAGATTTTGCAATACAAGCACGCGCTGCACGCCCAGCAAGAAACTTGGGCTCGACGAATCACGTCCATGGTGGACTGCCCGGTTTTGCGCATCCAACGCCGCACCGGCGCACTGCACGATGTGACGGCTCTATCGGAGCTGGGCGGTTTGCTGATAGAGTAAAGCCATGAGGCTCAATTTTCCGATCCAACGACGGTACCGCGGCCTTCCCATCCAACTCAAGTACGCCATGGTGCTCACCCTGGTCTCTGCTTTCACTGCGCTAGTCACCATCTTCGTGATGGCTTGGTTCATTCAGCGCAACTACAGCTTGTTCATGGGGGATGAGTTGGGAATTTCGGCGCAGGTCATCGAAGTCGTGCGCCACGAACAGCGGCTTTTGGAAATTTCCCTTTTTGTGCTTTTCTGTTTCACGATCACGGTGATGTTTGCCGCTGCCTTTTACGTGACGCGCCGACTCACGGGACCCATCGTCGCACTCCACCGCCAGCTTTGGCTCTATAGCCAAGGGGATTGGAGCAGGGATTTCCGCCTACGCAGTGACGACGAATTCAAAGAGTTTGAAAACATTCTAAACTCGATTCGCCAGAGCTACCTCACCAAAGACCAGGCCGAGCAGGCTTAGAGATCCTCCGGATCCCGATCATCCAAAATGCTTTCGCTAAAAAGCGGGGCGTACGGGTTGCTGTAGTCGATGCGATCGCGGTGAAACTCGAGAACTTCGAATTCTCCCAGCAGCAAACGCCCGATTTCATCAAAACGATCTTCCATCTGCCGCACGGAGCTTGAGGCAAAGCTCACGCCCAACGCCGCTAGTTTGGTGTTGTCGCTTTCCCCGCACTCAGTCACGCTGGCGCCCGAATTACGCATTTTTTGGATAAGGCTCTGCGTCACACGGCGCTTATCTTTCAGCGTTTGGCAATGCCGCAAACGCAGCCGAATCAAACCCACTCCTACTTGCAATCCGATCATTTTGGGAAGATAGCCGAAAACCTCGCTTCCTAAAACCCCTCGCCAATCCGGCTCCGGGCCACTATTTTCCCTGTCGTGCAACGTGAAGTCCTCATCTTTGAAGAAGCCTGGGCGCGGGAACAATTCCTGCGCTACTACCCCGAGCTCGACCCCGCCAACTGCCAAACCTGGGAAGACTTCCTAGCGAGCGCTGGTGAACCAGTCACCGAAGAATTCGGCCACGCGCGCGCGCAGTTCGTGGAAGCACTGAAAGACACTCCCAGCGAAAAAGGCGACTGGCTAGCGACGGTAGAGCAATTGCGGGAAGCTCCTTTGCGGTCGGCAGAGGACGTCGAATTTTGCTTTTCGTTCCTACCCACCACCGCCAAAAACGCTTTTTTAAAACAGCTGATGGAACTCTATCTGGGGTCTCCGATGGCAGCGCACGACCGGGTGGCGCGCAACGAGCGAGTGATTGCGGAACTCGGCGGGACCGACCCGGACGATTTTGCACCGCGCGTGAGTTTTTTGCGCGCGCGCACGCCCGCGACCGGCTTCCAGGATCTTTTTACGGCCCTGGCGGCGCTGCTGGGCAACGATCGGTGCCGGTACCTCGAGACTTGGGAATGGAAGCCTCCGATGGCCGGCGGCTCTCCTCGCTCCTTTGCACGGGTGCACGTTTCGACCGAGCACTTGCCCACCGCTCTGGATCGCTTTGCGCAGAAAGTGGCGCAAGTAAAACAACAGCTGCCGGCGATGGAGTTGCGGGTTTATTTCGAAGGCACGCCCGCCAGCCGCGCGTACTTGGGGAGTCGTCTGGCCCACGACGGTGTGGAAATAAAAGCCGAGAATTCCCCGACTCCCCCGAGCTTCCACTCTCAGTTTTTCCAAGCACTGCGCACCAGCACGCTCAGCCTGACGGATCGCCTGCGGCTATCGAGCGCTTGGTTGCTTGCGCCCCGGGCGAGCACCCTCGGCGATTTGGACGCCTGGATGGAAAAACAGAATTTGGCGCCAGACCACCAAGCGATTCTGCGCGCCACCGCGAGCCAGGCCGCCCGAGCGTCGCATAAACCCTTTTCCGTCCTGCCGTTTCACCCCCTGCCGCTTTCGGCCGGATCAGTCTCGCTGTTTTTCTTGGAACCTATTCCCGAGCCGGCAGGGGTTTTGGCGCTCGACGGCGACGAGCGTTTCCGGCTGCGAGTGGCCGGCTTCGCAGTTCCAGAGGCCGAACCCCACCGCGAGCGCAATCGCCAGCGCCTGCAAGCATTGCTGGCTTCGGGGCCGGGGCGTGCGTTTGTTTTTTATGCGGGTGAACCGCCGCTTGCGCCGAGGCGAGTTGCGCAGCTTTCCGTCGAGTCTCACACGCCTGTTTTGCGGGAGCTCGAAAAGTCGGCGCCCGCACTCCCTCCTGGTCCCTACTCCGCTACCGCACTCGAAATGTACGCGGAATGTCCCGCCAAATACTTTTACGGGTACGGCACGCACTTGCGCGCAGCCCAAGATCCCAATCGGTCGTTTGCGCTCTGGTTTGGAAAAATCGTCCACCGCACCCTCGAACGCGCCTTCAAGGAAACACCTTGGCAGCAAGTCGATGCCAGCCTCTTAAAGACGCGATTCGACGAAGCCCTGGCCGAGATGCTGCCCAGCGGGTTGCCTGCTTGGCTAAAGGTAAGTCTGCGCCGGCGATTTGCTCCGGTAGCCGCGAGCGTGCCGAAAATGGAACAGTCGCTGCGCGAAGCGTTTGGCGCGCTCACTCCCACACGCTTTGAAGAAGATTTCCAAGTCACGCTGGGCAAGGCCGTTTTTCGAGGACGCATCGATCGACTGGATGAAACGGCCGAGGGTGCCACGCTCATTGTCGACTATAAAACCGGCGCCGTAGATTTTTCGCCGGAGCAAATTAAAAAGGGGAACCATTTCCAGGCGCTCCTTTACGCCTTGGCGGGGCGCAAACGTTCCGACCAAGCGGCGGGAATTGTTTTTTATGATCTCAAGCAAAGTGAAGTGAAGCGCGGACTCGTGCGCGAGACGCAAGTAGCGCCCACCGCGAAAAAGGCCATGACCCGCGGACACGCGCTCTCCGACGAAAAATGGGAGCAAGTCGTTTCCGAAGGGTACGAACACGCGCATGCCCTGGTCACCGCCATCGAATCGGGGGACTTCGCCCCCACCCCCTCCGCGCCCGTCTGCGAATACTGCGATTTTGGGCCGCATTGCCGCAACCGTTTGGGCTGGACAGGAGGCGCGCTATGAGAACGCTCACCCCCGAACAAGACCGCGCCGTCTACGCCGCGGGCCCTGTGTGTCTGGTCGCATCCGCCGGTAGCGGCAAAACGGCTGTGCTAGTCGAGCGCTACCTCTCCATGCTCCAAAAAGGCCTGCGCCCCGATCAAATCCTCACGGTCACTTTCACCCGCAAAGCCGGCGCGCAATTGCGCGAGCGCATCTTGGACCGTTTGGCCGAGGGCCCCGAGAATATCCGCGAGGCCGTTGCCCGCACGCCGCTCATCGGAACGCTGCATAGTTTCTGTCTCCAAATTTTGCAGCAATGGGCGGGCCTGCTCGGGCGAGAATCGATGGCCGATATCGCCGATCCCTTGGTGCAAGCAGAGCTTGTGACGCTGGTCCGCGACCGCTGGATGTCGTCGCTTTCCGAACCTCAGTTGGAGGCGCTTTTTGAGTGGTGGACTCCCCAGGATTTGCTTTCCATGGCGAAGGAAATCCTCCAACGCCCACATAGTTTTCGCGCAGCGCTCGCCCTCTCCGGCGAGCAAGAACTAGCGCAGCTCGTGCGCGCCACCTTCACCCCTCTATTGGATGCCTGGCAGGCCGAGCTCCAGTCTCGGCGCCTTTGCACTTTTGACGATCTCGAACACGACGCTGTACGCCTGCTGCGCGACTATCCCCAAGTCCGCGCGCACTACCAGAATCACCTTGGCGCGGTGCTCGTGGATGAATTCCAAGATACGTCGCCGTCGCAGTGGCTTTTAATCCAAGCTTTGATTGGCGAAGACGAACGCAAACTTTTCGTGGTGGGTGATCCCAAGCAATCCATTTACCGTTTTCGCCACGCCGATGTGCGTTTGTTCCAGCAGTGGGGCGAACGGATTGCGGAACGGGGCGGCGATCTTTTGGAATTGCGCACCTGCTTCCGCTCTTCGCCCGAGCTGGTGGCGCGGGTGAACCTCGTTTCGCAAGAGCTGTTCAAAGGATCCTCGCTTGCCGAAGCCGTCATGGTTTCCGGGCGCACCACGGGTGACCTACCGCCGCTAGAAATACACAGGTACCCCGGCGAAACGTCCGCCCACGCCACGCTCGAAGAGCAAGCACTCACGGCCCGCGCGGTGCAGACGCTGGTACGAGGCGGCACGGCGCCCAGCGAAATCGCCCTGCTCTTTCGCAATGGCGGCCGCATGGAGCTTTTCGCGGCGGCCCTTTCCGGCCTGGGCATCCCGGTGGCCTGTGAGCC
>CAZBJE010000097.1:0-213 GCA_964492125.1 uncultured Pseudobdellovibrionaceae bacterium
GGTTGACACTGTGCGGTTAGTGGTTTTTCCTATCGGATTAGGGGGAGTTGGGTGAATCAGTTTAAAAACGATATTTTGGAAGCGATTGGCAATACGCCTATCGTGCGGCTGAACAAAGTGAACCGTGGCGTGCCCGGGGAGCTTTTTGCTAAGTGCGAGTTCATGAACCCGGGTGGATCCATCAAGGATCGCATCGGACGCTTCATGATCGAG
>CAZBJE010000097.1:223-8074 GCA_964492125.1 uncultured Pseudobdellovibrionaceae bacterium
CAACTCGGCAGGAGATTTCGCGGACGCGTTGAAGGAATCCGCCGAACGCGCGGCTGCGCTCCTCTTCAATCTGCTTGAGCACCTGGCTCATCTCTCGGTCGATCGTCTGCAGTTCGTGGGCGAAGACCTCGCGGTCCACCGCCTTCATGATCGAGCGGGCCGAAAAGAAGGGGCTTTTGCACCCCGGCGGCACCGTCGTGGAATCCACTTCCGGCAATACGGGCATGGGACTCGCCATCACCGCTGCGGTGAAGGGCTACCAGTCTATTTTCGTTATGCCCGATAAAATGAGTGAGGAGAAACGCCAGAACCTGCGCGCGTTTGGGGCCCGAGTCGTGATCACTCCCACCGGAGCGCCACCGGATTCCCCCCAATCTCATTATAAAGTGGGGGAGCGCCTCACGGCTGAAACGCCCAATTCTTATTATGTCGGCCAGTACCACAACACCGACAACCGCGACACCCACTACCAGACCACCGGGCCCGAAATTTGGGAGCAGACTGGTGGCAACATCGATGCGGTGGTTTGCGGCATGGGCACCTGCGGAACCATTACGGGCTTGGGAAAATTCTTCAAAGAGAAAAACCCCAATATCAAAATCGTGGGCGTCGATCCGAAGGGGTCCATTCTGAAGGATCTGTTTGAGACCGGCAAAATGGTTGAGACGCACACCTACAAGGTGGAAGGGATCGGCGAGGATATCGTTCCCAACAATTTAGATTTCAAAGTCATCGACCACATCGTGCGCATCGAAGACAAGGAATCGTTCCTGATGACTCGCGCTTTGCTCACCAAAGAAGGGATGTTCTGCGGGATGTCGTCGGGGTCGGCGGTGGTAGGGGCTTTGCGTTATATGGCCTCCGTTCCAAATCCAGGGCGGGTCTTGGTCATTTTGCCCGATTCCGGTAACCGCTACCTATCCAAGGTTTTTAATGACGCCTGGATGATCGAAAACTCGTTCATGGACCGCCCCATTGAAACTAATGTGGGAGAGCTTTTAAAGGCGCTGAACAAAAAAGCGGAAGTGTTTTTTGCCGACGTTGCGGACAGAGTGGAAACGGTCATCGGGCGCATGCGCGATGGCGGGATTTCTCAGTTGCCTGTGCGGCGCGGAAAACAGGTGGTGGGCGTAATCACCGAAACGGATTTGCTGCGCCCCTTAATTTCAGGGCAGGTGAGGAACTCCGATCCGATCGAAAAGCTCATGCAACACAACTACGAAATGGTTCGCTCTAGCGATCCCATCGACCGCCTGACCGAAGTTTTTACCGGCGGCAAAATCGCGCTAGTGGAAGACGGCGGTCATGTAACTCACGTCCTAACCAAAATCGACTTAATCAGCTATCTCAGCCTTCGCGCTTCGGGGACCAAATGAGTGAACACGAATCTAAGCACCTAGAAACTCTGGCCGTACACGCGGGAGTCCACCCGGATCCCACGACAGGCGCTATCATGACGCCGATCTACGCCACTAGCACCTATGTGCAAGCATCGCCTGGAACCCACCGCGGTTACGAGTACTCTCGCACCAAGAACCCCACTCGGAGCGCTTTGGAAGAGAGCATTGCTGCGTTGGAAGGGGGCAAATATGGCTTTGCTACCGCATCGGGTTGCGCGGCAACGGACATCTTGCTGCACCTGCTCAATGCGGGCGATCATGTGGTTTGTGTGGACGACGTGTACGGCGGTACCAGCCGCTTGATCCGTACGGTTTGGGGACGCCATGGAGTCGACGTTACCTTTGGGGACCTCACCCAAAAGCCGATTTCCGATTTTGCCAGACCGAACACCAAGCTGATTTGGATCGAAACACCGACTAACCCGATGTTGAAAGTGATCGACATCCAAAAGGTAACGGAGTGGGCGGCCAAGCAGAACCCTCGTCCGCTAGTGGTTGTCGACAACACTTTCGCTACCCCTATCTTCCAGCGCCCACTGAATTTGGGTGCGGATGTGGTGCTGCATTCGACGACTAAATACCTCAACGGCCACAGCGATGTGGTGGGCGGAGCGTTAGTTTGCAATAGCAGCGAATTGTCTTCCCGCATTCACCATATTCAAAACTCGACCGGGGGAGTCGCGGGAGCCATGGACTCCTGGCTGGTATTGCGCGGGATTAAAACCCTGGCGTTGCGCATGAAACGCCACGACGAAAATGGGCGCGAAATCGCTGGTTGGCTGGAGAAGCACTCCGGCGTTGAAAAAGTCATTTACCCGGGGCTCGCTTCTCATCCCCAGGCGGATGTGGCTAAACGCCAAATGTCGGGCTATGGCGGCATGATTACTTTTTTCTTAAAAGGCGGCATCGTGGAAGCACGGCGCTTTCTGGAAACGGTGAAATTATTCGCTCTGGCCGAAAGCTTGGGCGGAGTGGAATCGCTAGTGGATCACCCGGCCATTATGACCCACGCGTCGTTACCGGCGGAGACCCGCAAAAGCTTGGGCATCAGCGATAGCCTGATTCGGCTCAGTGTTGGCGTCGAACATATCGACGATTTGAAACAGGATCTAGAAGCTGCGCTCAAAGCGGCGCGCTCCTAGGTTCCAATTTCGGGCGGCGGTTGTGCAGTACCGTACAGAAAACCAAAATGCCCAATGAGATGAGTTGGGAAACGCTGAGGTAGCCGCCCAAAACAAAGCCGCGGTATTCATCGCCGCGGAAAAATTCCACGAAAAAACGCAACGTCGCGTAGTAGGTCAGGGCGCGTAGGGCGATGGAACCCAATGGGCTGCTTTTGTGGAAAAGCGGGCGGAGCGACCAGTAAATCGCAAATGCCCCCACCGATTCATAAAGCTGCACCGGGTGGACGGGTACGTAGCGCATGCCCGACATGGTCTGCAAATGGGTGTAGGTAATCCCCCAGGGCATCTTGGTGCTGTGTCCCCAACAACACCCTGCGGCTAGGCAACCTAATCGGCCAATCGCTAAGCCCAGCATTGCCGAAGGTGCCATCAAATCGAGTAAGCCGGCAAAAGAGTATTTCTTGTATCGGGTGTAGGAGTAAATGCAGCCGATCGAAAAGAGCAGTCCCCCGTAAAAAGTGAACCCGCCCTCCCAAACGGCCAAGACGTCGGCCGGGTTATGGCGGTAGTAGGAGAGTTCCTCAATCACCACATGGAAAAGCCGAGCGCCCGCTAGGGAAGAAACCACCACGATCAAAAAAAGGCGTTCGACGATCTTGGGATCCATTTTCATGGCGATCGCACGACGCAGAGTTTCGATGTAGGCAACCGTATAGGCCATGGCCAGCAGCAGGCCGTAGGTGGGAATCAGTGCGAAGTCGCCGACCCAGCTTTCAAGAACGTAGGGGTACATGCTTGGCCCTCAGCACAAAGCCTAGGACTACGGCTATTAAGAGACCTATCAACCAATCGCCAAAACGTGTGTAGACCGTGAGTACGGGTTCGGGTGCAATGTCGACGTCCACGGTGAACGCGGCTTCGTTGTAAACCGGCGACATCTGGCTAAAACGCCCTAATCTATCGACGGCAAAGGAAATGCCGGTATTGGTCACGCGCACAAAAGGCGTGCGGGCTTCGATCGCGCGGAAGGAAGCCAGTGCGCCGTGCTGGTAGGGCTCCGAGGTCGGGCCAAACCAGGAATCGTTGGTGAGGTTAATGACCATCTGAACTCCCTGTCGGGTGATCTTGCGGTAAAAAGCCGGCACGATATCTTCGTAACAAATGGTGGCTCCGACCCGCGTGCCGTCTTGCAACGTAAAGGTGGGCTGATCTCGGCCAATGCGGAAGTTGGAAACCTGAGGAAACCACTCGTAGAGTTTCGGGAACTGCTCGCCACCCGGAAAGTACTCACCGAATGCGAGCAAAATGTTCTTGCGATAAATCGATGTGACGATGCCGCCGTCTTTGGCCGGATCCAATAAAAATGCCGCATTGAAATCGCCGAAAGGGTGGGTGTCGGAAGGCGCGTAGCCGCCCGAGATCAGCGGCGTATTCCAGCGCGCTACTGCGCGGCGAACAAATACGGCGTAGCCCATGTCTTGGGCCAAGCCAAACGGCATGGCGGTTTCGGGCCAAAGAATCAAATCAGGTTTCTTGCCCTGCTTCATGACCCGGTCCGTGAGGTCGGTGTACTTTTCGATCGTATACTGCAGCTTGTTGTAGAGCCCTTGGCGGGCCTGCACTTTCTCGAGCGATCCGATATTGGCTTGCACCAAAGCCACGCGTTTGATTCCGGCCGAAGGCAACGGAGTAAGGTTGCGCCAAGTGCTAAAGCCGACCGAAATCAGCGTTAACGTTAAGGGCACCCAAATCGCGCGGCGCACTGCACGTTGGGGCGAGTGCTTGAGCAGGGCCGCCGCACCGACGCCACCCCAGCAGAAAATCAAGAAAGTAAGAAATTCTGAGCCGGTAAATTCAATAATTTGAGTGAGCCAGGGCGATTTAAAATAGGCGTGGCCCACGTACCACGGGAAAAGTTTGGGAATCGCGAACTCAAAAATTGAAAAGAGCGCCGGCGCCCCTAGCGCGAACCACCAGGCGTTTTTGCGCAAACTGGGGCGCTTGCGAACGATGCCAAAAAGGCTTGCGGCAAAGAGAGGGAAATTCAATGAGCCTAACCCGCAAAAAACTAAGTAGAGCAGTGCGGAAATGGACCAGGGCAAGTAGCCAAAAACATGGATGGTGTAAACCACCCAATAAAACCCGCCGGTCATGATGACCAGCGATGTCAGGAATCCGACGAAGAAAGCTTGTTTCCAGCTTCGGCAAAGATCCACCGCCAAAAAAAGAAAGAGCGGGCAAAAAACGAGCACACCCGTGATCTCGATGGGTGGAAAAGCCAGTACTGCGGCGAGCCCCGAAAGGAGGGCTAGCAGTACGGCGTTACCCGAAATTTTTTTCCACACGCGCGATGTACCTGTCGAAAAGTTTGACTAGCTCTTTTTGAGCCAGCGGAGCGGCCATACCTTTTAGAAAACCAGGGACCGGGAGTTCGATTTCAAATTGGGCTTTAAATCCGATGCGAGTGCCGCTGCCCTCCGGCGCGAACGTCCAGCCGCCAGTAAAAGACGCACCGCCCGGTTCGGCCACGGGAGTAACGTCGATACGGGTAGGGCGGGTTTTATTAAATTTTGTGGTGAGTTTGATTTGCAGCTCGTACCCGCTGTAACCCACTTTTTCGAAAACCCATTTGAAGGTATCAGGCCCCTTGGGTTCGAATGCTTCCACGCCGGGAAAATTGCCAGGGATGGATTTTTCCAGGTCGGCGAAATAATCAAACGCTTTTTCAGGCGGGTGCGCGCTTAGAAAAGATTTTTCGTAAGGTACTTTTACGACAACGGCCATGAGGAAAGCATAGCGGGGGAGGCGACTACTTGTCGAGGGCGATGGCGGCGTCCCGAACGAGCTGGTCTTGGGGCTTGGCGCAGATGAGAATGGAATCGCCTTCTACGACGATAATCAGATCCTTGACGCCGATAGTAGCGACGGATTTTCCGACCGCATGCACCAAACAGCCCGATGTATCCACGGTGCTGGCCTGGGCGGCTTCGATGCTATTGCCTTGGCGGTCCTGGTTTTTCAGTTCCCACAATGCGCTCCAGCTGCCTACGTCGCTCCAGCCCATATTGGCGGGGACCATGCAGACCTTGGAAGACTTTTCTAAAATCATTTTGTCGACGGGGAGTTTGCTTACCGTACGGTAAGCCTTAGCCATCGCTGTTTGTGTTTTAGCTTTGGAAAGCAGAAGAAAATCTTTTTCTGCCAGTTCTCTGAAAGCTTCCAGAATGGACCCAATGCGCCACACGAAAATCCCGGCGTTCCAAAAAAACTTTCCCGAGGTCAGGAAGTGCTCGGCGCGCGCGCGATCGGGTTTTTCGACAAATCGCGAAACGCGGTACCAGCCGCCAGCGGCTCCTGCACCCGCTTCGATATAGCCATAGCCGGTGTGCGCGGATGTGGGTGTGATTCCCAGAGTCACCAAACTGCCCGTTTGGCCGGCCACCGCAAACGCTTGCTTGAGCACGCGGTCGAATGCCGAGGGGTCGGTGATGTAGTGATCGGCTGGAAAAACCGCCATCAAATCTTCTTCACTATAGCCGGCGCGTAGCAACTGGAGTGCCGACAAAAGCACCGCTGGCCCTGTGTTGCAGGCGGCGGGTTCCAAAATGGTTTTGGTTTTCGGGAGTTGTTTAGAGAGGATTTTCTTCTGCGCTTGTGAGGAGCAAACCCAAATATCTTGCGCCTTGCTCAGTTTGGAAAGCCGATCCCAGGTGTGTTGGATGAGCGAGCGTTTGCCAAAGAGATTCAAGTACTGCTTGGGGCAGCCCTTCTGGCTGAGTGGCCAAAAGCGCGTGCCCGAGCCGCCTGCCAGAATGACGCTGACGCGTTTACTTTCGGCCATAGCGATCTTCTAGCCGAACTACATCGGAGAGGTGTGGGGTGGAAACTTCAAATATGCGGCAATCGGTAACGCCTGCAATACGGTGGCGAAGGCCGGGCTTGATGTGAAAGGCGGTTCCGGGGCGAAAGTCGATTTTGTGGAGTGTTTCTTCGCTATCGCCGGCCATCAAGTTGCAATCACCCGATTCCAGGAAGAGGGTCTCTTCTTTGATCTCGTGGTACTGGAGGCTGAGGCTTTCGCCGGCGCGGACAAAGAGGAGTTTTGCGACGTAGTCTGGGGTTTGCGCCCAAATCAATTCGTATCCCCAGGGTTTGTCGATTTTGCGGATCGGACTAGTTTTTTCGGACAATGTAATTCTTAACCTCGCCCCGAGCTTGGAGCTGGTCTCCCGTCTTTTTGGCGGTTGAGTAATCCGGGTACTGACCTAGCCACACGCGGTACCATGTCCCGTTCGCGGCCCCCAAATTGTTAGCAGAAAAGGAAGCCTGCGGGAAACCCATCTTTTTGAGCGCTTCTACGCGTTCCTGGGCAGCGGTTTCATTGGGGTAGCTCCCGACTTGCACCGTGTAGGACTCAGTGGGCGCAGTGGGCGCAGTGGGTGCACTGGGCGCGGCGGAAGCGGGAACGCGTTCGGTTTTAGCGGCGTCTCCGGGCGCTACTTTCTTAGGTTTAGCAGCCGCGACGGAGGGCGGGCGCTTTTCATCGGTTGCATCGACCAACGAAGCAATACGCGGGTTCTTCATCAGCGCATTGGTCTCCGCGGTGGCGGCCGCTAAATTGGTGCCGGTGTTCTGCGGGACCGACGGACGCAAGGGGACCAATTTCAACGGAGCGGTGGAGGCAACCGGTGCGGAAGCATGTTCCTCGTCGGAATGCTTGGCTTCCACGGGGGGCGTTTTTGCTTCGTGAGTATCGGCGGTCGGGTGTTCTTCGGTGCGGTGGTCGGCCGAAGGAGTCGGCACGGCATGGCTTTCAGCCGGAGGCTGCCCGTGGGCCGCAGGGGCAGGCGCGTGTTCAGCGGCGTGACCGACTTCCGCATGGGGAGCGTCGGCTTGGTGCGACCCCATGGAAACCGAAGCTCCCGCGTGAGTCGAACCACTATGAGCGAGCGACTCGGCGGGTTTAGTACCCAGCGGAGTTTGGCCCTCATATCTCGCTTGCGTCAGCCCCTTGCCCACCAAAATGCCCACGGTGAACATAAGCAATGACACGAAGACGAATAGGCTGAAGATAACTGCAATTTCCCGGTGATCGAACCGAAGTGCTGATTTCATAGGAGTTCCGTATAGTTTACGGGAAAAACCAAATCGCAGCAATGGAAGCTCTGAGGGGCTCTCGGGGAGGATGACTGGCCGCGCCATTCTCGGCGGGCCTTGTCGTTTTTCCAATGAGGACTTGACGTTAGGCACCCAAAAAAGCGAGATTCGGTGCCTTGCGGTGGGTGTAGCTCAGTTGGTTAGAGCGCTAGACTGTGACTCTGGAGGCC
>CAZBJE010000098.1:0-7434 GCA_964492125.1 uncultured Pseudobdellovibrionaceae bacterium
GAGTCTGTCCTTTCGGTGGAGTTGCTGGAAATTCGGGAATATGACTCGAGCCAAGTTCGGGCCAATATTTTCAAGGGTTTCACCCTGGCTGGCAGCGCTCATTCGACCCCGCTTGCGAGTGGTTCGGATTTCGATATAGGCGATCAGTTCCAGAGCGTCGCAGACCGCTTGGCGTGGTCCGAGAAACCGGAAAATGGTGGTGGACTAGTCGTGGCGCTCGATGGCGAGGGTGCCTTGCACCGGGACTTTTTTCGCCAAATACATTTGGGTTTGTTAAAGAGCCCCGGCGAATACCCTCGCGCCTATCGACAGAATTGTTCTGCCGGGAATTGGAATTCGTTTTCCTCTTTAGTTTGTCTGGTTGCCATTCCGATCGGTATTCTGATGAGGGAGCCAGCGATCAGCGTTGGCGCCCTTTTTTTCACGGCAGGAAACGCCATCCAACGCAGGATTCTAAGCGACGCGAGGGTTTCGTTGCTCAGTTCTCCGGAAGGCCGCGCTCACCGCAATTTAAAGCGGCACGAAAAGATCATAATTTCCCCGCAGGCAGGGGCATGGGCGGCTACCGGGATTAATTTTATTTTTGAAGGCGAGGTCAAATACCAGGACATCTACACTTGGGTGGATGACGGTAATGTGCCGCATACCATTGTGGTTGCGTATGGCCCAAAGCCTACTGGTCTAGAATAAAGAATTCGACCCGCCGGTTTTTGGCCCGGCCGGATTCGTCCGCATTGCTGGCGCGGGGTTTGCGTTTGCCGTAGCCTTGGGCCATCAGCGTTTCTTCCGCAACACCTTTCCCCGCTAGGTAGGACTTCACGGTATTGGCGCGATCGAGGGAGAGCTTCAAGTTATAGTCGTCTGGAGCGGATGAATCGGTGTGGCCGACGATCAAGAGTTTGTGCACGCGATTTTTTAAGATCACATCCGCGATTTGATCCAGCACGGTGGTGCTGGACGGCTCCAAAATCGCGCTGCCGACTTTGAAGTTAATATTCTTTCGAATAATAAACTTGCGGTTTACGACCTTCACATCGCCCGTCGTGAAATAATGCTTACGTTCAGACGACAAAAGGCCAGTGGTGTAACTCAGCTGAGCAATAAGTTGCACGGGGGGAGTGTAGGGCATTCCAGGAATGCCGTTTTGGCCCAAGCCAACATCCACGCCAGCGAGTAACGCCAAGCTCTTGTTGTTCAACGGCATGAAGCGCACGCCAGTGGAAATCCGTGAGGGAGAACTAAAGTAATTCACTGGGGCGTTGAGCTGGCCATTGTTGGTGTATTCGACGAACGGGATAAAATTGCCAATGTGGTACTCCGCTCCCAATCCCAAGGTGAGGGTGTTGAAGCGACTAAATTGGAAAAACATTTCCGGCTGCAAGGTGCCCAGGGCAGCGGTGTTCATTTGGGGCGAGTGGTAAATCAAGTTGGCGTGGAAGAAGAGGGGTACTTCTAGTGCCGGGTACAGGTTGTACGTCACCGCGGCGCCGATTCCGCCGCTGACGGTTTGGCCCGAGGGCGCGAGGTTGTTGAAATTGGATGCGACCATCATGTTCAACAACGGCGACAAAGACAGGCTAGGTGTTAGCTCGAACTCGTAGCCGGCGCCCACCGTGAAATCGCCCAGGGAAGAAATCAGTTTGGTGGTGCCGCTTCCGTCGTTAAACGTCGTGGACGAGTTGCGGCGCACGATCGATAAAGTGAGGTGCTCCGTGGGGGCGTAACCTAAGAACAAGCTTTCGGAGATCGTGCTGGCGGTCACCGGTACACCAGCCAAAGCCGGCGCGTTGCCGACGGCGTAAAACTCACCACCTATCCCAAAACTAATCGCGCCTTCTGGAAGTGAGTATCCCGAACGCACCCGAAAGATTCCCACTTGTCCCCATATGGACGGGTAGAGGTGTTCAGAACGCCTCGTGGTTTCGCCCGCCCAAGTAGTGGTTTCGCCAGTAGGGACTTCGGCTGAAGTTTCGAGAGTGAGCTGCTTGGGAGGCCCGCCATTGGGAGCGTCCGCGGAGCGCGCGGAGCCGGCTAAAATGATTGTGAAGAAAACGACATAAAGCAGTCTTTGAGTGTGATGTCGCATGCGAAGTTCTCTTTTTAGAATAGCACTTTAACCCCTAAATTATCGAGTTTTCACCACAAACAGACGCATCGCGTTGTAACCAGCTATACTTCTAGTACGGCGAGGAGTGCCGTTAAACATGAACAAGACGCTGGTTAAAGGTCTCATTGTCACTGTAGGTCTCATCGATTTCGCCGTGAGCGGGTACTTCACCTATGCCGCGCGAGAGAGGGTCCGGTCGTTGCCGGAGTTGCCTCCGCGCGCGCCGGCGTCGGAGCACCCAGCTGCCGCGGCCGAAGCCGGCGGTGGTCACGGAGCGGCTCCTGCCGCCGCACCGGCGGGTGGGCACGGTGCGCCTGCTGCCGCGGTCGTGGAAAGCAATTCTAAGCTGCGTTCCTGGGTCACGATGGAGGAGATGTTTGCCAACGTGCTTTCCGAAGGCCAAGAGAGCCACACCGTTTCTTTCAAACTCGAAGTGGAACTCTTCGATGAATCTTCGCGTAAGCTCATGGACGACCACCAAGCCCTGGTGAAAAACGCCATACTCGAGGTCGCGCGTACCCAGCAGTTCGATGAACTGCGCACTCTGGCGGGAAAACTGTACTTCAAAGAAGCGCTCGTCGGTAAAGTGAATGACACCGTTCACTTCCCCCTTGTGCGGGATATTCACTTGTCGTCATTTGCGCTGCGCTAATCGGCTGAAATACCAGTATTAACAGTTAGATAGATAGCCACTCAGAATGGTGTCTTTTTCCGCTCCGGAAATACCGATAGGTGTTCTGGAGTGAAATCGAAGCCATGAATTTTAGCACTGTCTTCGGCTACCTGATAGCCGTCGCAACCATCTACTTTACGGTCATATCGGATTCTCCGAATCCGGCCATGTTGCTCGAGCCAAAGGCCTTTGCCTTGGTGGCCGGGGGAACGCTTTCGGCGGCGTTGGTGATTTTCCCACTCAGTTCGCTTTTCGATCTCGTAAGGGTGATTTTCTTTGGTGTGATTTTCAAGCGTAAGACCGATCGGCAACAGCTGGTCAAAGAGATGGCTTCCGCCGCCTACCTCGAGAAAGCGAATCACCACCTGCTTCCCCTTTGCCCAACGAGCCACCCGTTTCTATTGGAAGGTTTTCGCTTGATTGCCGAGAACCAGCTTTCCGAATCCGATCTAAAAGATGTGCTCACCCGCCGAAGCCTATTTTTCAAACATAGTTATATGGCGGATGCGAAAATGCTCGCGGTGATCGCGAAGTTCCCTTCGTCGTTTGGGATGTTGGGATCCACCGTTGGTTTGATCGATATGATGAGCGAGCTCGGTGAAAAGGGTGCCCAGGGGATCGGCCCCGCAATGGCCATGGCGATGGTCGCAACGTTCTGGGGCCTTGTTTTTACCTACATGTTTTTCATGCCGCTGTCTGACTACGCGGTTCGATTGGCCACCGAAGATTTTCTGAATCGGCAGATGATGGTGGACGGCCTAATGATGATCTACCGCGGCGAAAATCAAGACCTTGTTCTCGAAAAACTAAATGGGTTCCTCACTCTGAGCCACCGCATGATCGTGCGGTCTACCCGGCCGCTGGATAAGTTTTTTGAGGAAATTAATTCCCAGGATCTCAAAGAGCGGCGACGCGGCTAGGATTAGGGCGCATCCATGAAAACACTTCCACCCCAGGCGCCTCCACCAGAAGAGAGCAGCTACACCGCTCAAGTTCTCCGGCTGATCAAAGGTGGCGGGCACGGATCGAGCCATGATTCCGGTTCCCACGAAGGCGAAGAAGAAGAAAAGATTGAAGTCGATGAACGTTGGCTGATGACCTATGCCGACAAGATGACCATCCTGTGTGGTCTTTTCATTATGCTATTTGCCATGTCGAAAATGGACGAAGGCAAGTTGCAAAAAATCAAAGAGTCCACCGAAAAAAGTTTTGGCAAGCCAGACGCCCCAGTGGCCCTCGAGCAAATCGATCCAAAAGAGTTCCACGAAGCAAAAGCGCAGATAGAGCAGCTAAAAAAAGAGATCGATACTGTGGTACGCGAGCGCCAGGAGTTGGAAGTTAAATTGTCCGGGGCCATGAGGACCATTGCGGCCATTCCGGCGCCCCCCGCTCCGCCTCCCCCGCCTCCTCCCAGTCTGGCACCTCAGCTGGAAGAGGCCGTCAAAGCCCGGCAGGTACTCGAGGAAAAACTAAAGACACTCGAGGATAAAGTCACGCAGACGAAATCGGAAAACAGTAAATTGAAAGATAAGCTGGAAGTCGTTCCGGAAAAAAAGAATGAAGTAGCGGTCCTAAAAAAACAGCTCACGGTGGCGCAGACCACGATTGAAACACTGAAAGAAGAGATAGAAAAAACCACAAAGCAAATGGCCAGCGGAAGTTTTATGGCCTTTGTGATGAGCTGGGATACGGAGTCCCATGATGCGGATCTTCGGATCGAAGAGCCCGGCGGAAAGACTTTTGACTTTAAAAACCGGCAGTACAAAAACACTCCCGGCCGTTTTGTAATCGACACGCGCCGTGGGCCGGGCACCGAAGTCTGGCAATCGGACCAAGCCGTACCGGGTAAATATAAGTTTACTTACGAGTTTTATAACTCCTACGGCAACAAAGCCCCGTGTGTGATCACCGGTACACTCTTTACTCAAAAGGGCAGCATCGACATGCCGAAAGTGGAGTTAGATATCGCCGGAAAGAAAAAGATGACCTTCGTGGTTTCGGTGGACGAGCAAGGCCATGCAAAAGTTCTTCACTAGAAGGTAACGTTTGCGTAGAAAACGGTCTGATCGAATTGCCGATTAACTCCCAACAGACTATCCGCATTAAACTTCTGTAGTCGGATCCCACCGCCCCAGCCAATGACGCCTTTAGCTTTGTGGAGGTAGCTGGCGGATACCGTGAATTGGCTGTTGATCACGGCCGAGCCCAGCATGCAGGTCATTCCTTCGACTAAGAGGGATGAATTTGTCCCTAGTCGAATATCAAACACCGCACCCAAACCTATTTGGTTAGCAGCCAATCCTATTTGAGTTACTTGATGGGCCGTTGCAAAAATCACATACCCCACTCTCGGACGGAATCGAACAGCGGAGAAAAGCCGTAATTCGTAGGACGCAAAGACATCAAACAACGTGTAGTCGATTGCGTCCGAACCGCCCGACAGAAAGGCGAGATCGATGTTCGCCCCAATTCCAAAGTCGCCTAGTACCGGATAGTGAGGGGCACGAAGTACAAGCGTCGGTTTGGCGCTCGACGCGGTGAGATCGGCGCCTTGAATCGAAAGTATTCCTAAACCCAATCCAGCCAGTAGCGCAATTGGGGTGGAATCCGTTTCTTTGCCTTTGTCGGAATAAAGGGTGAAGTCGAAACTCTTTCCTCGGTAATCAAAAGTGAATTTACCAATGGTATCGGTTAAAACCCGAACGTTGCTCAAATCGTAGAGCCGCCAGGCTTCTCCCTTTCCCCTCGATTCGAAGAGCGTGGAGCTGCTTATGTTTACTTCCTGGGGCGCGGTAAGGGTGATGCTGTGAGAATTTCCCGACATACAACTGATTCCCACAAAAAAGGGAACCGATCCGGTGTCACTTTCCAATCGTATTTTTGCGGTAGCGCAGCCTGTGTCGATTACCGGCGCGCTCTCCTCAAACACGACTTTGAGTTTCAGTTGGAGGGTTTTGGAAGGCCCCACGAGCGTCAGGGTTTCCAAGAGGCTATCCATCTGCACAACGAGTTTGGTGCCCTTCAAAATAGTGCGGGTCGTTCGGTGAGAAGCACGCACGCTTGTATAGGCCGCAAAATCCGGCGATACGAGTGCGCCTTGTACGGCCAAAAGGCCTTCTGTATCGTCTTTCTTCTGCCACGACCACCGCGCCGCTTGCTTAATATCGAGCGCAAAAGTGGGATCGCCCACTTTGCTGATTTCAAAGTGCGGAGGAGCCGCTGCCTGGCAGATTGAGCTCAAGCCAAACAGAAACAGGATTTTCCAGCGGTGCATAGAAGCAATATTATTTGCTATTCGTGCGGAGATTCCAAGCTATTAGGGGCAGGATTCGGTGCAAGAGTTGTACATATAGTCGTAGGGTGCGTCAAAAGCTCCGCTAGCCAACTCGCATTTGGAAAGTTTGAAATGGTTTTGGCAAGAATCCCCGCAACCGACGACACGCTTGTTCCACATAGGAATTCGAGAGTCGGGCGTTACATAGCTGTTTTGCCAGCGTAAAAGGCACAATCTAGGCGGTGCGCCGCCTCCCTCCAACGAGCAGTTATTGTCGCAGCTAGGCATGGTGAAATCCGTATTTCCGTCCAGTACTCCGCCGGGGAGGCAGGTTCTCTCCTGGCTTTTACACCCTTTGCCGCAGCCGTTGACCACCGTTCCAGACCAACCGTAGAAATTTTTCTTGGCTCCAATTGGCAAGATGGAACCCGAGTTGTCGGGGAAGGGGCAGCCAGCGCATTCAGTCCGGTAGCTGGAATACCAGGTCGCTACCGGTCTGGGATCTTGGGCGGGGTTGTAGGCGGTCCCGTTGCGGGTCAGGGCACCATTCTCGCAGGCAAAATTAAACGTATGTAGCGAGGGCTGATCGCTACAACCCATAACCTGTTTTGAATACAGAGTGATCGGAGCGCCGTTCGAAGCAATCGTGCCTGTGTAACCGGGAAGCCTGCAATCCGTACAAGCGGATTGAGCGCATAGGTACTTATAGGCGAAGCTGGCTGCGGAAATGTCTACCGTGCTGCCATCGCTCGCTTTGATGAGTTGCCCATTCTTGCACTGGACCATCAAAGACGGTGTTTGGTCGCAAGTGGTTCCGCAAGGGACAGGGCTGAGGGAAGTGAGCAAGACAGTTTTTCCGTCGGCGATAGGCTTGAGTGTGCCAGGGAGCGCGCAAGAACAACCTGTCGCTTCGGCACAAAGTGGCACGTTGAAAGCTGGGTCTGAGCCCTTGAATAGGTACGTGTAATCCGAAGCGGTATTTGCGGGAGGTTCTTCGGTGCAAGTTTGCGGTTTTGTAATATCCGCACAGCGTTTGCCACACTGGGCTTTGGCTGCCGAGAAGAAAGGGGCCGTATTTCCAACCGGGATTCGGTTGCCGGAACCGTCGGGCGAAGCACAGCTGCAGGTACGCGGGGTGCAAGCCAGCGCCCGATAGTTGGCGTCACCCGAGAGCACGCCATTCTGGCATCTGCGGGAGATCGACCTGCACCCCCCACTGTTGCAGGCGGGCGATGCCGACTGAAAGAAATCTCGGCTATCTCCATTGGCAATCGATAGACCTGTGCCGGGCACGGCACAAGACGCGCACTGTCTCGGTTCGCACTGGAACCTGTAAGGAGCGTCGGTTGGCGAAAGAAAATTAATTACTCGAGTTTGGTT
>CAZBJE010000099.1:0-7167 GCA_964492125.1 uncultured Pseudobdellovibrionaceae bacterium
CGTACGTTTCGAATGCGGATTTGAGGCTGCGCACAAAGGCTTCGGCTTCAACCTGGGAGGAGACTTCCTCATCCAAAGGCTCGCCTTCAACACGGAAAATCGAATCTTTTTCGAGATAGCGCAGGATGCGGACGCGCTGCACCCCTTCAACCAATACCTTCAAAGTACCGTCGGGAAGGCGCAGCAATTGAATGATGTTCGCCAGAGTTCCGACTGAGAAAATGTCTTTTTCTTCCGGGTTGTTGTTCTGCGCGCGACGCTGAGCAGCCAACACGATTTGCTTGCGGCTGGACATCGCTTCTTCCAACGCGCGAATCGATTTCTCCCGGCCCACGAAAAGCGGCACTACCATATGGGGGAAAACAATGATGTCCCGTAAAGGGAGCAACGAGTAAACCTGAGGGGCGTCCGCTTTCTTAGTCATCAGAAACGAACCTCCAATATTTTGTGCGGGTTTGACGTGAGGTGTGGGTTAGACAGCGACCCACCTACACTTTAATTATAACCCCAAACCCCCTGGCATCTACTGAGAATGTAAAAAAGGGTGAGTCTGTAGTAACGCTCCAGGTCTTTACAAGATTGTCGACGGGCGGATGGGGGCGGGCTTTCCCCGTGGTTTCGGGGAAGCGGGTCCTGTCACTGCGTGTCCGCCTCCGCTTTGCTCCGGAGCGCAGTCCGCTGCCGCCCCCTTCCCCGAAACCACGGGGAAAGCCGACACCGTCCACTCGTCAATTTTGGACGACTAGAAAGTTGCAATGATTCAACCGACCCGCTTTTTGAAACAGGGGAAAAAGGGATGCGTTCGAATGGAGGGGGTTCTCCAATTTCTAATCGACTGAGCCGTCCTTCTCTCTCTACAAAGTATTAAAGTCGACTTTTCCGCTGCGCTTCGGAACGATTTCCACTCGATATTGTGGCCCGATCCCACCCTGCGACAACTTCAAGTCACACATCGATTTCAATTCGGCACTAACCGGGTTTCCAATCCACGCGTCTTTGCAAACCTCTGTTACCCAGGGCATGGTCGACATTGGGAGGGGAATGAGGAAAACTTTGGGGCTCACTTGGTACAGCGGAAAATTGTTCTTCAGCTCGAAATCGACATAAGAAAAACTACTATGGGGCGATAGTGCGAACTCTTTGGCATTTGAGTCTGCAGCGGCAATGTAAAGGCCGCCAATATCGTCAAAAAAGTGGTCATCAGTGCCCTCGTCCTTCCAAAACTGATAGGGCGAAGCTTCTATTACTCCGGTGTTCTGTATTCGGGCGAGCAGGGATTCGCTCTCATCGATAAAGCGAAAGCTAGTGGGTGGCGTCTTCACTTTGACCACTGACTCTGGGATTCCGGAGAAAAAGATTCGTTCGGCAGCGCCTTCGGTGGCACTTATCGACATTGTTCTTCGGCGTGTTTCCCTTACAGGAGGCCGGCGATCCCAAATGGCGGCCAATCTTTTGGCGGTTTCAAAAACTGTAAGACGCTCGAGCTCTTCGAGTTCCTCAATCGGCAACTCAAGCCTGTCCTCTCTACAGAACATTCCAAGCACTTTGAGAAGAGGCTCTCCTTGGATACCGAGCCAGAGTGGATCGTTTGGAACCGTCGTTTTGGGTTCTTGGAATTCCGCGATTCTTTGGTCATATCTGGCAGCCAATTCAGGAAGAGAATAGGCTAAGATTCCGGGCTCGCAGCGAGACGCCCAAACACTTCCACCAAATGTCAGAAAAACCCAAAAGATTAACCGCCCCATGATGACGCACTGTACCATTTATTCGAACAATGAGAAAGGTGAGAGATGTAAACGACTGTAAATACTTAATAACTATAAATTTATTTCGGATGCGCAGATGTTTTTCGTAGCGGGAATCGCTCAAAACAAACAATGCCCCCCATCTCCTAAAAGATCAAAGTGGGTGGCAGCGGAGAGACTCCCCCGGAGGGCATAACAACTTGGGGATACACAGAAGTCCCCAATTCGAGCACAAATACACGCGAGAGCCCGCAGAGGGAGTCTCGCAGCTGACAGGACCCGCTTTTTGAAACAGGGGGAAAAAGGGACGCGTTCGTACGGAGGAGGGAGAGGGAAAAGGGAGAACGCCCGTTAGGCGTTCTCCACTTTCTTATCGACTGAGCCGTCCGTCGGATCTTCTCCGAATACGAGTTCTGGCTTCGCATTCTTCGCAACGACATCGTCGTTGATGATGCATTCTTTGAGATTTGGGATCGAAGGCAGCTCGTACATGATGTCGAGCATGCAGTGTTCGAGAATCGAGCGCAGGCCGCGAGCGCCGGTTTTGGATTTCATGGCTTCGCGGGCAATACGCTTCAACGCGCTGTCTTCGAACTTCAGCTTCACGTTTTCGTACTCGAACAGCCGTTGGTACTGCTTGATGATGGCGTTCTTAGGTTCGGTGAGGATCTTCACCAACGCTTTTTCGTCCAGCTCTTCCAACGTCGCAATGACCGGCAAGCGGCCGACAAATTCGGGGATCATCCCGAAACGCAGCAAATCTTCCGGCAGCACGCGGCTGGTCAAAGGATCTTTGGGTTTGTCCTTGTGCTCGCGGATATCCGCGCCGATACCCATGCTGCGCTTGTTATGGCGCGCTTCAATCACCTTATCCAACCCGACGAACGCGCCGCCGCAGATGAAGAGGATGTTGGTGGTATCGATTTGCAGGAATTCCTGCTGCGGGTGCTTCCGGCCGCCTTTGGGCGGGACGTTCGCGCGCGTGCCTTCGAAGATTTTCAGCAACGCTTGCTGAACGCCTTCGCCAGATACGTCGCGCGTAATCGACGGGTTTTCGCCTTTGCGGGCGATCTTGTCGATTTCGTCGATATAGACGATACCTTTTTGGGTTTTTTCGATGTCATAATCCGCCGCCTGCAAGAGGTAGAGGATGATGTTTTCCACGTCTTCTCCCACATAACCGGCTTCGGTTAGCGTGGTGGCATCGACGATGCAAAACGGCACCTTCAGCAGGCGCGCCATCGTTTGGGCCAGCAGCGTTTTACCGCTACCGGTGGGCCCGATTAAAAGAATATTGCTCTTTTGGAGCTCGACTTCGCCCGTGGCCTTGGTGTGCCCGATGCGCTTGTAGTGGTTGTGTACCGCTACAGAAAGCGTCTTCTTGGCCTGGTTTTGGCCAATGACGTATTCGTCGAGGGTATCCTTGATTTCCGACGGTTTGGCGACTTTCGTCGTTCCCCCGCGGACGTCTTCTTTTTCTGCTTCTTCTGCAATGATGTCATTGCACAACTCAATGCACTCATCACAGATGTGCACGGTCGGACCCGCGATTAGCTTTTTCACTTCTCGCTGGTTTTTTCCGCAGAAACTGCAGACTAGATTGCCGAAACTGTCGCTATCTCTTCGACTCATGCCGGACCTCCTGTCCTAACCCAGTGTATCACTTCTCTGGTTTAGCGCTTTTTCCACGCTGCGACACCACATTATCCACAAGACCGTAGGCTTTCGCGTCTTCCGGTCCCATGAAACGGTCGCGGTCGGTATCGTCTTTAATGGTTTCAAGCGGTTGGCCCGTGTGTTTGGACAACAGCTTGTTCAGACGTTCCCGAGTCGCGAGAATGTGCCGAGCGTGAATTTCGATGTCACTCGCCTGACCCTGCGTGCCGCCGAGCGGCTGGTGGATCATGATTTCCGAGTTGGGCAACGCATAGCGCTTACCCTTGGTTCCGGCGGTGAGTAACACCGCACCCATGCTGGCGGCCATACCGATGCAATAAGTGGCGATGTCGCACTTAATATATTGCATCATGTCGTAGATGCCCAAGCCGGCCGAAACACTGCCCCCGGGCGAGTTGATGTACAGGTGGATATCGGCTTCAGGATCTTCCGACTCCAAAAACAAAAGCTGGGCGACAATCAGGTTGGCGATTTGGTCGTCTACCTGGGTGCCGAGAAAAATGATGCGCTCTTTCAAAAGGCGCGAATAGATGTCGAAGCTGCGTTCCCCACGCGGCGTTTGCTCGATTACCATCGGGACGAGATAAGACGAGACTTCTAAATTCGGGTGTATAGAGGAAATGAGTTTGGACATGAAGTCCTCCAGTGAATTGAGGCTATCTCAGAAAGAACCGACGGCCATGAGAATTATTTAACTCGGCGCTTCACAAATTGACAAGCGCCACGCGTCGCTTGCGCCGGAATTAAATGATACCAGACGAACTCAAGCAGACTTGGCGTTTTCGACGAGAAAATCGAAAATTTGATCGGTAAGCACTTCGTCTCGTACCCGATCCAGCACGCCCTGGCTTTCCAGGAACTTTTGGGTCTCTTCCGGCTTCTGGTTCCACTGCTTGGCGAGTTCGGTGACCCGGCCCATGACCTTTTCTTCCGACAACTCGATATTCTCTTGAATGGCGATGCGTTTGAGCAACAAGCCGCCGCGCACAATTTCTTCGGCGGAGCTACGCACTGCTTCCATTTCATCGTCTTTCAGCGGAGGCAAGGACTGGCCGCGGGTCTTCAGATCCTGGGCCATGTTTTCCAGCAGTTTGCGAGACTGGTTTTCAATCATGGATTTGGGAACATCGAAGCCGTTTTTGCTGACCAAATAGTCGATGATCTGCTGGCGCTGAGCACGACGGGTTTGTTGGGCTTTGGTGCCTTCGATGTTCTTGCGGATGTCGGACTTTAAGGAAAGCAAGGTGGTACCCGGACGGACCGATTCGGCAAACTGATCGTTCACTTCAGGCAAAATGCGTTTCTTGAGCTCCAAGATCTTGCACTGAAAAAGCGCGGTTTTACCGGCCAGGTCTTTCTCGTGGTAGTCGGCAGGAAAAGTGCCTTCCACGTCGCGAGACTCACCCACGGCCATCGACATAAAGGCAGCATCGATTTCGGGAATTAATTTATCGTTACCCAATTCCACGGTGAAAGAGGAGGTCGGCTCGGACTTCGAGGGGTCGTCCTTGAGGGCGTAACCTACTTCGACTACGGCGAAGGAACCTTTTTTGGGTTTGGTTTCATCCGACGGTTCCAAAACCCCCATGCGCTCGCGCAAGGTTTCGATGGTTTTTTCGACTTCTTCGTCGCTCACGGCAGTATCAGCCTTCTTCAAAGGCACGCCCTTATAGGCCTTCACTTGTACTTCCGGCTCAACTTCGAACTCGGCGTGGAACTCCAAGGGGGCTTCCACTGCGAAACTGATTTGGCCCATTTCGATCTTGGGGCGATTGATGGGGACCAGCTTGGTTTGCTGGATGGCTTCGGAAAGACCCGCTTCCAAGAGATGGGAAACGACGTCTTGGCGAATGCGATCGCGGTACTTTTCCATGACCATTTTCATCGGTGCCTTACCCGGGCGGAACCCAGGGATAGCCGCTTCTCGCGTGTAGCGTTCGGCCATTTTCTTTTCGTGTTGGGCTACCTGCGCCCCAGAGAAGGCGATGGTCAGACGCACCTGGGTGGGGCTGATGCGGTCGACTTTTTTCACTTCTACATCGTGGGCGTGATCGTGCTGCATGGAATTCCTTTCAAAAACAGATGCCGGTCATAGCATGGGCACGGAAAGGCGTCTAGGCCTTGGCGGGCGCGGGCTGGCGGAACGACTGCACGAAGAGGATACAGACCCCTACGACAATGCAGGAGTCGGCCACGTTGAATGCGGGCCAGTGGTAAACCTCGTACCAATGCACGTCCATAAAATCGATAACGTAGCTCAGGCGCAGCCGGTCAATGAGGTTCCCGATGGCGCCCGACAGCACCAATGCTAGGGCGAAAGCGGCGAGCCGCTGCCCCTGTTCGAGCTTGTAATAGAGATAGGAAATAACCGAAATGGCCACCACCGGTACCAGCATGAAGAAGGGGTCGCGAAAAGCGGGGTTGGCGGTTTGGAGTATTCCAAAAGCGGCGCCTTTATTGCGAACGTAGGTCAGCGCCAAAACCGGATCGATCAACGATAGGCTTTCACCCACGCGAAAGCGGCTATGCACCATCCACTTCGTCCACTGGTCTGCCACGAGGGAGATCACGCCCACCAGCGCCAAAATGCCGTACTTATTCTTCCAGATTTGCGCAGGCTTCATGCTGTTGGACTCCGGGTCGCGGTGCGACGAAAAGTATTAATCACCATTAGGATGACCCCAATAATAATCGATGCATCCGCGATGTTAAAAGGAGGGAATTCGAATCCGAAAAGGCGCAAACGCAAAAAATCGAGCACATGGCCGTATTGCACGCGATCGATCAAGTTGCCCAGCGCTCCCGCTAACAACGTGGTCAGCGCGACGGACGTGAGCATTTCGTCGTCTTGCAGCTTGATGAAAATCATGACGATCAGCACCAGCGCGAAGACCGGAATACCTACGAAGAAAACGTCGCGCACCGAATCCGGCGCGCGCAGGATGAGGCCAAACGCAAAACCCGTGTTATGGCTCAAAACCAGCGTGAGCGCATTGCCGAGCAGCGAGTGTTCTTCACCCGGAGCCAGATTTAAGTAAGCAAGATTTTTGGTGAGCTGGTCGAGCGCGACAACTAAACCACTGAGGGAAAACAGGATGAGGTACTTGAGCTTCATCGTTAACCCTCAGTGAAATTGCCGGGGCCTGTTGGCCCCGCGGTGATCGTGCTACGAACTCATCGAATCGAGGAACATCTTGTTCGTCTTCGACGACATGATCTAGTCGAGCAAGAATTCCATGCTATCGACGACGTTCATAGGTTGGAGCACCTTGCGGAGAATCCAAACCCGGTTCAACACGTCTTTATCGATAAGAAGTTCTTCCTTACGCGTTCCGGACTTGTTGATGTCGATGCACGGGAAAATACGCTTTTCCATCAGCTTGCGGTCCAGCGTGACTTCCATATTACCAGTGCCCTTGAATTCTTCGAAGATGACTTCGTCCATTCGAGAACCAGTATCGATCAACGCGGTCGCGATAATCGTGAGGCTGCCGCCGTCTTCGATATTACGGGCCGCGCCGAAGAAGCGCTTGGGCTTGTGGAGAGCGTTGGAGTCGACACCGCCTGATAGGATTTTGCCGCTGGGCGGTACAACCGTGTTGTAGGCGCGCGCGAGACGGGTAATCGAATCGAGCAAAATGACGACGTCTTTTTTGTGCTCGACCAAGCGTTTGGCTTTTTCGATGACCATTTCGGCAACCTGCACGTGGCGGGTGGCCGGTTCATCGAAGGTGGAGCTGACCAC
>CAZBJE010000100.1:0-7017 GCA_964492125.1 uncultured Pseudobdellovibrionaceae bacterium
CTATCAAACCCATCCATCGAACTATCCCCGGATCAAAAAGATCTATTAAAAAAGAACCGGAGAGAGCTCCAAAAACAGCACGATGATCTCGTACCGCTCTTTCAAGACGCGGAGGAAGTCTATCAACTTTGTGAGTCGATCCAACCACTCCAAGACAAAGCCGCCGAAACCTTCGATCCCACCTGTAACTCCGACGACGACTCTCGCTGTCCGAGAGGGCTCTATGATCCGTAGATCGCAAATGGCACTCTGCCTAATCCTCTATGGAAGTTGGGCTACATCGCTTTTCGCTGCCGACCCCGCCATGTGGTTAGGTTGCTTTGGCAAAGCTAAGCAACACCTCACAAGCGAGGGGCAACAACAGATAGTCAGCGGATTCAATCAATGCGCGTCGGATCCCAGCGTGCTGCTCAATCTGACTACCAAACAGCTGAATCGTCCAGAATGTGGCGCTTGGAAAAGTCTGAGCCCCTCCTGCCAACAATTTGCCCAACAATGTGCACTGAATCGCTCCGACTGCGAAGCAGCACTCGACACAGTGCTGAGTTGCACGCCATGGACCGCGGCGGCGAACGCCATGCTTTCCAATACGGGAGTGGAATCGGCGGCCGTACTCACCAAACTTGTTAGTAACTTTGCGTACCGTGCCGCCGAATGCCGGGATGTCGATCTTCCCTTTCAAGCCGAACCGCCGCTTTTTTATAAAAAGTATTGTGATGATTCCGATTTCTCGGTCGGGTTCTATGAACTAAATGAACGTTTTTATCGAGAGCAAAATCCTGAAATCCGAGCACTGCTCCTATCGAAGTTCGGTGACCAGGAACTAGGAGAGCCTTTCCAGCGTATTGTTGCTACTGCCATGGCCGTGGACGCACTGAGTAGCAAATTTGCGCCGGAGCGCGCAGCGGGCGCGAAGGTGCTCGGCACGCAGGGCGACTTTAGCGCGGTTTCGCTTTTTTCTCTTATCACCGCCACCACGGACAGAAAGGCTGTAGTCCGCCGCGAAGCGGCGAAAGCGTTGCGCTTGCAGGGTAACAAAAGTTTTCTAGTTGCGATCTCGCTCATACGGCTGGTCTTAGGTGAATCGGACCCAGACATCATCGCCGAAGCCGCTATCGCTTTGCGGGATCAAGCGGTTACCAAGAATTGTCCCTCGGTCCAAGGAATGTCGGGTGTTGCCTACGAATCCCAATACTACGAGCCCAAGTCGCTGGATCCCCGTAGCCTGCACTTTGGCGTCCCCGCCTGCCGACCCGTACGCGCTGATACTTTTCCTAACCCGCTCGACGAAAACGACGTCAGAGCCATGTTGGGTAAGCAATATGGCTGTCCCGAAACCCCGCAACTTAGTGCACAGCCTTTTGATTCGATTTCCGATCTAGCAAGCATCAAAGAATTCGACATCGTGAACAACCGCTGTGCCATCTTTGTACCGCGACACGAGGATAAAGTTCTTGAATTGGCTCGCCTCGCTCTCATCAACGCTGCAAACCAGATCGACGAAAAGACCCCACGTTCGGTTGTCGCTAAGGCAAAAGTCATTGCTAGCCTCCGCACACTTGGCGTAGGTGATGCGGTTTCAAAAAGCTTGCTTTTTGATTGGGCGGAGTCGAAACAGCCGGAGTTTCGAGCGGCTGCCGTTTACGCACTTTCTCGCGTGGCCTCGGGCGACCCCAGGCTGCTTTCTGTACTCACTGATCTTGTATCCGATCCCAGTCCCTTGGTCCGTCGAATCGCGATTGGGGTTGCGGGCGAAGTAGCTACTCTTTCTATCGAAAGGGATCAAAAGAACCTACTCTACTATCAAACAGGCATTCGCGAATTCACCAACGGGTTCAGGAGTTGTGCAACAGTAGAAAAGGTTCTCATCCAATGGGATCTGCTTCCATTCAAGAACGATGCCCCGGCAGTTCAGTATTTCAATTCGGGGTTTAACCGGGCAAAAACATTGCGTCGGGACCTATGCCTTCTGGAAGCAGCTCCTAGGCGACCGGCCGTCCTAATTTCGGAACCCGAAAATGGCGAGGGGAATTTCATTGGAGATACCTTTCGGGTCGTTCTCAATGGAGACTTCGATGAAAACTTGCTGCGATCCAGTATCGTTTTAGCCTCCCAGACCACTTCCGGATTGGCGCTCCCAGTAAAGAGCTTTGAAGTAACACGGCACTTGAGTTCGTCCGACCAAAGCAAAGTAGTTACCGAAGTTCAGATCACTCTGGCGCAGGGCCTTCTCCCCGGTGTGCAAGGAACTATCCTAATTGACAAAGACTTAAGGACTAAAGAAGGGCTCGGCTTTAGCCCAGAGTCCAATGGCTCGCTTGCGCCCCGTAAAATAGCGTTCGCTGCATCCACCGCCAAGGCCGAGTCGCTGATCGATGGCATTCTCACAGCAATGCAGAAAGATGCCGACTATGACGTCCGTTTTTCAGCGGCCGCCGTTCTCAATATCTACCGCGCCCATGAACCCATTATCTTTTCGTTTCTTAAAAGCATGTTGAAAACGCGCCCTGCCGCTGTTGTGGATCGAGCTTCCCGCTTCTTTAATCCGGAGCTGATGAAGTACAGCGCGATAAATGATCAAGATGAATCCCAACGGGCGGATTTTCTGGAAGAGTTTGCGAATTACCTGATGCAGGAAATCGAGCGATTCGATCGCACCGCGAAGCTAGACCAAGTAAAGTCACCCGATGACTTTTTAGAGATCCCAGCCATCTCCTCGCAATTGCTAGTTCTGAAAGACTTATTCAACCGGGGCTTTGTAAATCCCACGATCACCTCCGAGAGGCTTGCAAACATCAAACTAAACCCATGGCTCTGGCGAAAAGTGACGGCCGCAAAACCCCTCGCCTCGGATAAGCAAAGGTACCCCCTCTACGCTCGCTTGCTATGGGGAGAAAGTCGGGAAACCTGGCTAGATATTGATGCCACGTTAAACAACAGCCCAGCAAACGGCGAAACACTGCAACGCCTATACAGTGTGGTGGTTAAACCCGGTGAAGGGACACTTGAACCATGAAACGGTCTGTCATTTCGCTTCTCCTATTCGCTCTATTGGCCAAAAATGCGTTTTCACTGCCCAACATTGACAGCGTTACGGACGGGGGCATTTTATCGGGCAATTTTGAGAGCGGGATCCTTCTAAAAGACCACGCAGATTCTCACATACACTACTACTCTCTAGATAGGCTCGCATTGAGCAAGGATGAAGATGGCGTTCCGGAATTTTCTTTTTCCTATACTCCGTCCGGTGCCCTGATTAGCTTTTCTGTTTTCCCGACCACCGACAAAGCCGCGTTGCAGAAAGCCAAGGAGGCAATTAAAAAGACGGACAGCCTCGCTGAGTTTCGAGCTCTTTCACTCAGAGAGGGCGCCTACTCGCTCTCATTTCAAACCAAGTCCGATGAGCAGGTGATTGAAGCCGGGGAGTCTGTAGTGACCGATGACACCGCCAACCCCTGGTCTGTCCAACTATCCCTCCCGAAGGCCGAGGCGGATAGCATTGTAACTAGCCTTGTCACTGGAGCGGTGGTGGGGATTAATTTCCGCTACCGCTTTCAAGCGGCAACCTCGCCGAACTTGGTCAAAGTAAAAATTAGGAAAAATGCGCTGCTGCCCGCCTTGAAATCAGCCAGCCGCCAAACCGACAGCTCATTTTCCCGTCTATTTAATCGCCTCAAGGAGCAGAAAACCATTGAGGTGTACATCGCTGGTCAGGATACCTCTCTGGCCTCCGCTCTGTGGTTGGCAAGCCAGTATCTCAAAGAGAAATGCTTTACTTCCGTTGGCACCAAAGACTTAGCGAAGGGGTATCGATACGATGAAATGAAGTGCGAAGCGGCGCTCCCTCCAGAAATTGAGCTGCAGTCGGCAGATCGCATGCTCGTAACTGCCTCCGCTGGCATGTCGATTGGGGGAATGTGCGAACGCTATCGGACACTCTTTTCCTACACCGGGGCCAACGGAGCCATTCGCCTCGGCTGCCCAGACCGCGTGCTCCCGGATGCAGGAACGCCAGTCACCGAGCAAAATGAACCTCGGGAGTTGGTCTACAAACCCCTATTCGCGCTCCCCGCACCGGCATCGGAGGCACCTTGAAAACGGCTATATTTGCCCTGCTCTTCGGGTGCGTGGCTTCGGCGATGCCTCTTATCGACTCTACGGTAACTCAGGAGCTCTCGCGGCTAACCGCGGAACCTGCTACTCGGTTCCTCAGAGATGATAAGAACGCCGATCTGATTTACCCGGTGCTCTCTCGCCTTACCGTTGCAAATAGCGAACAGGGCAAGCCTCTCTTCCGCATGAGCCAGAACAAAGATGGTTCGGCGGAGATTTTTGTTATTGTGCAACTATCACCCGCCAAGGCGTTCGAGGAGGACTTTGAGGCGCTCAAGAATCAGAACGAGAAATTACGTCTCGCCTTGCTTCCGGTGGCCACTGGTAAATTGAAGGTGTCTTTGCTGGAGGGAGATCAAGTGACTCTCCTCGGAGAAAGCTCCGAAGTACAAAATGCCTATCTCAACGCGAACATGCCGCTTCACGCGACGGTGAGCGCGGCTGGCCTTCAGAAGGTAAGAGCCTCCATCGCTACTCAGTCGGGTATTTTGCTGGCCCTCACCTTTGAATACAGTTTCAAAGGGATCGTCGAAGGTGCCCCAATGAGATTTCGAGTGAGGCCGCAAGCGCTGAGAGAACAAGTTGTTTCGGATCCGGAGTTTTCCAAAGCGTTGGCAAACGGCACGGGCGTTTCTGTTACTTGGGCCCAACGGCAGGTGAGAATTGCGTTGGGAATTGATTTCAACCCCGCAAAACCCATCTTGCCCCTTAACCCAATCGATACCCCAAACTACCCTCTGCTCGCGTGGAGCACTCTCTTCGATCTTTTCCCCACTATCCTGGTTGGGAAAGACGCGACCAGTTGGATTGGCTATGCCGAATTGAAGCAGATCCGAGACCGCCAAGACCTTCCCGAGGTTGCGGAGGTAGAGAGCCGCCCGCAACACAGTATCCAACTCGCCAAGAGCCAAGCAGGAGGTCTCTTGAAGGGGATCTGTACAAAGTACGCCAACCTAGTTTACCGATTCGACGGCACCAGCTCTTGCGATGCACTCGTAGTTCCCGCGGAAGCGCCTTCTATTCCCCCAACAACAAGTCCCTCTGAAGCCGTAAAACCTAAACCAGGCGACGATAAGCCTCGACCGGGCTTTGATCCACTACTGGACTAACCATGCGAACCACTCATTTTCTAAGCCTTGTTCTCGCTCTAGCGACGCAGGCAGTTTACCCAGCCCAGCTCCCAAACCTCAATGCGCCCTTTTTCTCGGAAGTACCGAAGAATGTGCTTCACCTACCTACTGTATTTTCAAGCCGGGATAATGAGGGTGAATACTTCGTTTTGCCGCTCGGATTTCGAGTACAGGTAAAAGACGGAAGGGCGCAGCTCAAATTTAGAAAGTTTCAAAACGGGAAAGCACGCGTTGAAGCAGCGCTCGTACCCTATCCAGAATCGTTCGAATCGCATCCGCATTACCAAGGATTGATAGCTGAAGTAAAAGCACAAGATCCTGGCGCAAAATTTCTCTACCCCGTCTTACGCAACGCCCGAGCCAAACTCCTTGGTCCTCAAGACTGGGCCGAGTCGGTGGAGCTCGTCGGTGGAACCGGGGACCCCAAACTCAAGAACGTGGTGATCCTGGTCAAGGCCGACCGAGTCGCAGAAGTCGAGGAGCACTTAAAGCGTCCCATTGGCCTCGTTGGGCAGATGGAGTTTTCAGTTACAGCCTATTCCGGAACCCAAACTATCGAATGGCCCGTTGGGTTTGCTTTTCATTTAGGAGAATACCATGCCCCTTAGCCGCCTTGCCCTCGTTCTGTGTTGCATATTGATCTCGCCCGCCTTGCTCGGCGAGCCAAACGAAGAAAAGAAGGTCGCTTTCTCGAGCGATCTTGTGGAGTGCTACGGGTCCACAGACGACAACGGCATTTACTACCTCATGCCAACCAAACTTACAGTGAATCGAAGTCACTTTACTGGAAAGTCTTCCTTTTCGTGGAAGGACCTCCAAGGGCAGAAGGCACTTGTAAATATGGTCGTTCAGCTTTTCACCGGAGATGAGCTTCAACTCCAGGCACTGAAACAAATAAATCGCGAGACGCGTAAGCGGGTGAAGTTTAAGTCTATTGATATCCGCAACGCCAGCATCAAAATAAATGAGCCTGAAGAACTGGTATCCTCGCAAGACTTCAGTTCTTTAGGCAGCTCGACGTTTTCTCGTCTGCAGATCAAACTTGTTCTCACTAAAGATGGTGCGGAAGCCTGGAAAGAAAGTATCAGCAACGGCGATAGCATCATCACAACCGGCCGAATGTCATTCGAAGCGAAGTTCACAAACAACGCAGGAGCGAGCATTTGGAAACCCTACGACCTAGCTCTGGAAATTGCTGGCCTTCCAGATCCTTCCAAACCGCGATCCGATCGCGATGCAATTAGCGATCTGGGAAAGCTCGAAGGGGAAAAATATTTCTGGGGACAATTCGCCAACTGTGAAAACTTTATTGATGCAACCACGTTTGAGAAGCCATCTGAGGCGGAACTTAAAAGCACCTCAGAACAAATGAGTGCGGATGAGAAGAAGCTTTTTCTCGCCAGTGCGTTAGCTGCATTTGATGCCGCCGTGAATGCCCAAAAGCAAGCTTGCCAGGAAGAGGTCTCTAAGATCAAGGGTGAGAAATGGATAAAGAACTACTTTACCTCCCAGGGAATTGATTGCATCACCAAAGACCTTCCAAAATGGGAAACCATTTCGATCCTCATCCAAGATCAGTCTGAAGCGTTTCGTCTAGGCTCGCAACGGTACTACGATAAATTTAAGCAGGAGGTCTGCGATAAAATCCCCAAAGTGGTCGAAATCTCCGTTGCTCTGGATGGCAACTCAATCAAGAACGTACTTATTAAGTTCTCCGAACCGGTAAAAAAGGAGACTCTCGTTGGAAACGTAGTGATTTATCCCATGGGGCACC
>CAZBJE010000101.1:0-6360 GCA_964492125.1 uncultured Pseudobdellovibrionaceae bacterium
ACCGACAACGAAGAGAAAACGCAGCTCCTCCAGGTGCTGCGCCGATTGGAGTCGCTCGATGCTCAGCTGAAAGCGTTCCAAGCCGAGAACCCAGGCGCTTATGTCGAGCAAATCGGCCGCGACGCGGACACTCTGCGGGAGTTGGTACAAGACTGGGCTCCCAGTCTGACGCCCGAACGCAAGCAGTGGATGCTGCGCTGGCAAATGCTCGCCAAAGACGCCCAAGTCTTGAGCGAACGTGCCAGCGGTTTGAAAACGCGGGTGCCGCAACTAGCCGGACTGCTCGAAAAAACTGCCCGTCAGCTCAACGGAATTTTGAAAGGGATTTCGGATAAGCCGTGGGAAGGAAGCGACGAAGCGCAATACGAAGCCGCTCGACGCATTTATTTCGAGGCTACCGCCGACTTGCGGGAAAAATACCGCGAAGTGGCTCGCGTGGCGGATTCGCTGCGGAGCGAGCCGCAAGAATATGTCGATCTCTTGGTAGTGATGGGGGCTGCCGAGAACACGGGGGTCTATTCCTGGACCATCATGGATGAACTCTCCCAACCGGAAGAAAATAAGGAGTAAAAAATGTCATTGAAGAAACTATACCCAATCGTTACCGCGGCGGTGGTGCTGGCCGCGCCGCAGGCCTTCGGCTGGGGATTGGTAACGCCTAACGGTCCCGGCGCCAACCAATACCACCAAGTCATTGGTGGTAGCCTGGTGCGCTTTGATTGTCCGGACGGTGAAGTTCCCACGGGAACTTCTTGCGCCGACAACCGAACGCCCTTGGGCGACTACACCAACAAGATCCGCCCGTCGCTGGCGGCGGAGCTCAACGGAATCTTGGCTAAGTTGGCGATCGAGATTACCAACGAGACTACTGCCCTCAAGGAAGCCGACACCAAAACCAAAACCCTGCGACAGGAAATCCGTGATGCGTCTACCAAAGCGGATGGTCTGCAGCTTGCTAGCCTCAAAACCGAGCAGCGCATTGGTTCCACTCGCAGCAATCTCGCTTTGATCGCCGCGGAGTTGAAAATCATTGCGGAAGGGTTGAAGAAAGATCCTGCCGAGGCGGAGCTCAAGCGGCTGTTGGAGCGGCAGACACGCTATGAGGGGCTCAACAAGGTGTTCACCACTCAGTTGAAGGACTTGGAAAACGAACTCACTGTCACCCGCGCCGATCAGGGCACATTGGCGCAATTGATTCTGAGCACCAACCAAGCGCTCAATACTCACCTGGGCACTTTGAAAGTGACTTCGCCGGCATTGACCAAGCTTGAGCTGAGCCAGGCGGCCTATAGCCGTGAAGCCAAGCTGGTGCCCGAGTTGGACGCTCGCCTATCGGCGGAGTTAGCGTTCGAGTTGTCGGAGTGGAAGGATCCCGGAGCACCCGAGCTTTATGCTCGCCTGATGAAGCATGTAAAAGTCTGCTCAGGAAACTAGGTAAATGGGAAGGGTCGCGCGATCGAGGGTGCTCGGTTGCGCGACTCAACCTTACTGCTCAACGATAAACATAGCCCTTCCAGCTCCGATCAATCTTACGGTAGAGCGTGTCTGGGTGCTGGGACGGGGTGTACGGCACAATCAGCCCCGCATCCACGAAATCTCGCCGCAGGCGCCGGTTATCGCTGCTAAAGCTCACCACTGCTCCGCTGGTATCGACGAAAGATTCGGTATCAAACGGGTGCCAGCTGAAAGTCTCATCCTCGCCCCATAGTTCGCCGTACAGCATCACATCCGGGTAATAGTCCCGAAACGGGCGGCCCGCGTCTTGGTGGCAGCGCGTGCAAAAGCTATCGCTCACTTCAAAAAGTGCTGCGTTGTAATTGCGCGGCACCACGTGGAAGTTGGCATTCGTGCCAGCGGCATAGGCGGTGAGGGTGCCGTTCTGTTTCCAGGTGGCGCCCTTCGCGCTGTGAAAAGGGGTTTCGTGCAAAAGGTCGATGAACAACGATTCGTCGCTCACGCCAGGTAGAATATCTACCGCCCCGTTTACCGCCGGAAAAGCGGTCGATATGCCGCTGGCACCGGTGTAGTGGGTGGCTTTGAGCGAAGCCGATTTCAAAGTGGAGCTGTCTTCGCAGTAGCGAATCAAGGCTTCAATCGACTTGTCGGCCGCCCAGTTCACCTGCTCGTTGCGTTTGCGCTTGAGCGCATTGGCTAGTTCGTTCGACGTGGTGAAGGGGCGAAACGCATCCACCGTCCATGCATCGATGCCGCGGGTGCGCGTGCGGATTTCAAAAATATGGGATTTGCCGCGAGAGTCGGTGATGAAAATCATTTCGCCAAAGACAGTCCCCATGGGGAACATCCATTCCCAACGGTGGGTAAAGCTGGAGGGCTCGCGCTTCCAATAAACCACTGGAAGCAACTTGCCGCCACTGCGAGGCAGTTTCCAAAAATCAACCACGTACGTATTGCTCGCATCGTCCACGCCCCCTGTACGACCAAACGGGAAATTGAATTCGCCGATGCGCACAAAAAGATCTCGGTGGCCGGTGGGCACCGCAATCAGTCCGGGGTCGATCGTGTTGGGGCGGAAGCCGACGGGGAAACTGCGGTTGTCGCCGTAGGAGTCTTGGTATCCGGGCACGATGGTCGTGCGATCGTAAAACATCGTGTCGGGGCTATCGAGCACGTCGTGTAGAGCGGCGTCGTCGATTGGCGGGAGGTTCAACAATATTTGAGTAACCTTGCTCTCTGGCAATATTTCCACCGGCCTTTGCACGGGGTCGAAAAGCGGATCGGCGTGGAGGCCGGCCGAACATAAGAAGGTAGTCAGGGCAGTCCAAAACGCAGCGCGGCGCTTAGTCATGTAGGCTCCTAAAGAGCTTTTCGGAATTTAGGGGGGAAGAGGTGAATCGAGTGGCCAATGAACGGGGCCTAGCTTGATTTTAGCACGATACGACCGAGCCCAGGTATGGTACTTCCAGCGCATGAAAAAGTTCCAATTCTTGCGCACCGCTGTTCTGAGTCTGGCGCTTGTTTTCAATGTTGAGGCCAGTAACACCGGCCGCGTCGCGCCGGTCGCCGGCGGGGCGATGTTGGCTTGTTCGCTCGCGATGGCCATGGCGGGAGTCGCCCAAGTAACGACGGCTTCGGATCCGGTAGGCGTGCGTGTTGCGCTCTTAGGTGCGGCTAGTTTGAGCGCTGCGCTGGTGCTCGGGATGGCGGGCTATTCCTTGATGGGTGACCGCGAGCCACCGCTCTATCCGTCGAACCTGATGATTTACGGTTTGCCAGCCAATGCCCGCGTGCAGGTAGACGGCGAGCCAGTGGAAGTCCACGACGGCGTCGCGACGCATTCCTTTTTACTCGAACCCAATCAAGACCTCATCACGGTGATTTTGATCACGGTGGGAGAACGGGAACTTTCTCTGAATTTGGAAATGTTTGGCGGCCAGCCGCGCCAGATCTCGTACGCGTCGCTTGCCAAAATATCTAGGACCGCGCCACCAACGCCAGACACTGCGCTTTGATCGCGCTAGTAAAAACATCCAGGTCCAACGCCTCGGTCCCGCCCACTATCAGAGCGCCCGTGATCAGGGTTTGTATCTGGCGTGCGATTTCGGCGCCTTCCTTGCCTTTGTATCCAGTTGCTTGAAGCAGGCCCACAATTCGCTCGCGGCCCACGGCGGCGAGTTCGGTGTTGAGCTGTTTGGCTTTTCTGTCTGTGGTGCACTGAAAGTAAAAAAGCAACCACACCCGTGTGTGGTGAGGAAACCGGGTGAGCCACGCGAAGTGGGTGTCGATGTACGTTTCAAGCAAGCGCGCGGGATCGGTTTGCTTGGCCAACGCATTGACCACGATCGTTTGAAAATGCAGGCGAATGAACTTCACCGCCAAATCAAAAATCTCTTCTTTGTCTTTGAAGTAATGCTGCACCAACGGGCGACTGGCTTTGGCGGCCTTCGCGATGGTGGCAAACGTGGTTTTTTCGATCCCCAGAGTGGCGTAGCAGTGGATGGCGCCCTCCACGATATCGAGCGTGCGCCGTTCTCCTTTACTGGGAGAAGGCGAGAAAAGTTGACCTAAAAGCGCATCGCGGGCAGCGGCATTCATAGATTAGTTTTGGCATATCTAGCTGAAATTGCAATGGTTTCTTGTGGGGTGGGTTCCCATTCCGGGGCAAGTAAGCTATATTGCGGCACTTTTTTGCAAGGCGGGTGCGCGCGTGTGGAGTCGTTGGTGGGGGGTGATTTTGGTAATGGGGGTGATCTTCGCCCCGTTGCGTGGCTTATGGGCAGCGTCCATAGGTTGCGCGCCCGCCATCGCCGAACAAGCGCACCCCGAGCCGCTGCCGCCCGGCAATTATCTTCTGCGAGTGCACCCCGAGCTTAACCTCCATGAGGTTTTGGTCATCGAAGAATTCCCGCTGCCAAGCGGGGAAGTCACTCGCCGCTACCGCCGACAAGTGCGCTCCGGCAGAATGGAACCCGACGTCGAGGGCCAAACCCCTCGCGGCGCCGATTGGCATTTCGCGCAAGTTCGCCACATCGCTCTGCGCGTGTTGCAAGTGTACCGCGAGCGCGATCGGTTCACGCCGACTTTTTTGGAGGGCTACGAGAAAGAATCCCGTCGCTTTATCAACGACACCGAATACGTGGAAGTGCGAGATGGCCGCGACGGGCCCTTGCGTGCTGCCAATCGATTTGTGATCGCGCCGTATGCTTTGGTCGGTGGCGAGCGAGTACCGCGTGGGCCTGTCGTTGAAGCGCTCTACGGGGCGAGCTTCGATCGGTTTCGTGAGCCGGGTGAGCAGCAGCCCGACACCGAACTGCCTCGGCCCGTTCGCCGGTTGCCCGAAGCACATTACCTGGGAGATATGGATCTTCCGCTATGGACTTGGACTCCGGCCGGCTCCAACGTCGCCTGTGGTCTGGAAGTGGAGATGGGCGCTTACCTCGTCGAGCAAGTGGAAATTCCCCAGTTGCAAGAGATTTGGAAAGCGGAACTCTGGGTGCAGTTGCTACGCTTGGCGCACAACGATCTTTTTGACGACGGATTTAACTACAATGGGTTGGTAATTTATTCTTTCGGCGACCGACTGGCGCGCAAAATGTATGAGCCGCTCGGTTTTGAGGCATTGAGCAACGAGCCCGTTATCGCCCCCGACGGCGAGAAGTGGTGGCCCATGGTCTATTTTGTTTCTTCCCTCGATCAAGCCAGCGCCAAGGCCGCTCAGGGAACAGGGGCTTGGTTGAAAAATGGGGCCTACTTTAAATCCCGGTTAGCGGCAGATCCTGGTGCTTTTCAAGGATCCAGCCCCTCTGCGCTAGCGGCCTGGGAAGACATTCTTCAGGCGCTCGAGAGTCCCGATGATGCTGTGGCTGTTCGTGCTGCTACTACGTTGGTGCGCTTTGCTGACTTACAGTCCGTGCACAGAGAAACGCTTGGGCAATCTCGCAAAGACCAAGCGCGAGCCGCTCGGGCATTTAAGAGTTTCGAGGCGTTAGATCCCATCATGCAGGCAATGGAGCAGACGCTGATTAAGTTGGTGCATTCGCCCCGTTACTCCACTCGGTACCATTTATCCAATTTGGTTCCGGGTTTGGTTGCCCAGGAGTCTCAAGCACGTAATTTTTTGCAAAAGGATACTTTGCTTCGCCAGTTTATCTGCGCGTTCCTGGCGGATCCTGAACCCAACCGGCTTATCCCGATCGAAATCGCCTATACCCTGCGCAATGATTACACCTACGCTGAGATCGTCAGATACTTAGGGCATTACTGGGCGCCGGAATTCGATGGGCCTGAAGAATTTCAAGAAATGAAAGATCGCGCACTCGCAGGGCTACACAAAGCGGGGCTCGCGGATGCGGAGATCGACGACTTAGTAGCGAAGGTCCACCGTGGGATGACCCTCCCTACGTTTGTCGTCGATCCCCGGGATCCAAACATCTCGTACCAGAAATGCGCCCACATCCAGGCCATGGGCATTTGGCTAAACCAGGCGTCCCGGAATAATCCGCAGATAGTAGCAAACCTATTGATTCTGACCGCTGCCCGCCACTCGGTCCCGTAACCAGTCGGCGCAGCTTTTTGCTCCTTCGCGCAACCAGCGTAACGGGCCACGCGGCGCTTTCGCCACCGCTTTGGCCTGGAGCAACGCCATGGTTTCGTCGAGCGTGCCATAACCCTGGAACAGATCGAGAAGGTGAATGGAGCTGGATTCGTCGGGGACGAAATCCACTTTGCCGCCGCCGAGGAAAACAAACCGCCCTGCGGTAGCGCTAAAGTACTGGTCGGATGCCTTGGCTCCCAACGCAATTCGCGCCGCGCCTAGGTAACCAAGTGGAGGTCCCAGCCCGGTTTTGGGATCCAGTTTGGCTTTGAGCGGCGCGTTCCAGGCTTCGCGAAATCCACGCTGCA
>CAZBJE010000102.1:0-5659 GCA_964492125.1 uncultured Pseudobdellovibrionaceae bacterium
GTGAAAATCACGGCGAAAAATGGTTCTGACTTCCGTCCCAAAGATGGAGAATTCAGCGCTACGACTTTGGTTGAATTGACCCCGAATGCGGCCGCAAAGCGCGTTCCGGCGAACGTTTTGTTTTTGGTGGACTCCAGTAGCTCCATGGGTGGCGACAAGTGGTCGATGGTGAAGGCTGCGATGGGCGAACTCGTTGGCTCCTTGAAAGAAGATGACCGAGTGAGCTTGGTTCTCTTCGGTACTAAAGCGAGAGAAGTATTCCCGTTGGCGTCTCTGGCCGAGAACCGCCGCGCGATGCAAGATGCTATCGCCAAACTCGAAAACCCGAGCGGTGTAACCAACCTCGAAGACGGTCTGCGGACCGCTTACAAAGCGTTTGAGGCCCGCGACCAAGCCGACAAAGTGAAGCGCGTGAATCACGTGATTCTTTTGACCGACGGATTCCCTACCGACAACCAAGGGTATCGGTTGGAAAAATTCGATAAATTCGAAAAAATTGTAGGCGACCAAGAGCACATCACCTTGACGGGCGTGGGGATCGGGTCCGCCGATGACTACGACTCGAACTTCATCAGCCACTTGTCCGAGCTCGGTCGCGGTTCCTACTACCACGCCAATGCGATGGATAAGTTCAAAGAAGGCCTCCAAGCCGAAATGCAAAAACTGCAAGCTTCGGTGGTCGGTGACTTGACCCTCAAATTCACCAACGTCGATGCGCGGGTGATGCGCATTGCGCGCGTGGCTCCGGAAATCGTGATTTACGACATCCCGGGTAACGCGAAGAGCTTCGAAATCCCGACTGGCTCCATGCAGCGCGATTTGACGGCTTTCTTGGTGCAAACCAGTTCAAAAGCCAACGGCGAAGTGGGCGCGCAAGTGCCTCTCTTCACGGTGGAAGCCATCTACGACGGAGCTAAATCCGAAAGCGTCTCTGTGACCCTGACGACGACCGACCGCGAAGCCGACCTAGGCCAAGTGGACCAGGAAGTCTTCAAGGCCCAGCAAGTGCTGCAAGTTCACCTGAATGGTCAACAAATCCAGGCGAGCTTGGAAAGCGGCGACCGCGAAAAGGCAACCCGTTTGATTCAAAATACGACCCGCATTGCGAGCAACCTCGGTCAAGACCGTGTGACCAAGGCGCTCACTCGATTGGCTAATGATGTCCGTGCCGGAAAATCCAGCGCGAACGAGTTGGCGACGATTAAAGACGAAGCCAAGAAAACTCGTCTATTGATCCAATAATAATCACTGTGCTTGCGAGTCGGCCGCCGGGCCGGCTCGCAAGTTGTTTTTCTAATTCCTGTGAGAGGGACTGCCATTGTTAACATGTGACACATGTGGAGCAAAGCTTTTAGCCGGCGCGCTTTTTTGCGACGCGTGCGGCGGCTCGGCGGCTCCTGTTAAGGTGGCACGCAAGCTTCGCCAGGCTTCTTTCACGACGGTCCGAGACGCCAAGGACGGACTGCTCGCTCCCGGTGAACGCCTAAAGGGACGCCGGGACTATGTAATCGAAGAATCGATCGCGAAAAGCGGGTTCGGTGCCACCTTCCGTGCGACCCGCATGGACGACGGCAAGGTAGTGCTGATTAAGCAAATGCTCGATCAGCCGAGCTACGACGGTTTCCGCAAACAACTGATGCATGCCTTCAAGCGCGAGGCGATTTTCTTGCGCAAGATCAAGCATCCGGCTTTTCCGATTGGATTCGAATATTTTGAGCGCAACAAGTCGTTCTATCTGGTGATGGAATTCATCAACGGAAAAGAATTGGCCAAGGCGCTGAAAGATTACCGTTCCGAAAAAGGCGCCATCGAAGATGGTTTGCTCGTGTATCTGGGTGTGCAGATCGCCGACGCGCTCGACATCATCCACCAACATGGCTATGTGTACCGCGATTTGAAACCGCAGAACGTGATGCTCGACGGCATCAGCTCGCGAATCAAATTGATCGACTTTGGAACTTTGTACCACCGGGCCGATCCGGATCCGTTGGTATTTGAATCGGAGGGCTACACCCCTCCGGATCTTTTGGATAAAACCAAGCCGTTCACCGCGGCCGGGGATATCTATAGCTTAGGGGCGCTGCTTTACGAAGCAGCCATGGGGGAAACGCCAGTGCTCGGGGATACAAAAGCACTGGCGAGCAGTGGGCGAGACGCCAAGTTGGTGGAGATAATCCAAAAGTGTTTGGCGGTTAACCCCGCCGAACGCTACCAACGGGCGCGCCAGCTGCGGGATGACCTCGATCGCCTGACCCGGAAAGGGTTTTGGCCCTTTTCCAGCCGCAGCGTCATTGCGCCAATTGAAATCAATGTTTTGCCACGTACGCTTTTTCCGTCGAGCTGCACATTCTGTGAGTTTTGCGGTTTCGCGGATCCGCACTCGCAATCGGGTTACTGCCCGCAGTGCCGCGTGCCGTTGCGCGTCGGAAAGGTAGAATTCCGCGCCGACAAAAAATCGGCTCCCAAAGAATTTTTTCTGAACTCCGATGAAACCATTCTCGGTACAGCGGGGCAATTCCCGCTACCAGACGCCGGAGGCGTGGCTCCCAAGCACGTGCGGATTTTCCGTCGAAAAAATGGCCTGTACCTGCAAGCGATTGACTCCAATGAACCGAACACGGAACTCAATCGTCGAAAAATTATCGGCCCAGTGGAGCTGCAAGACGGCGACACCATCAAGCTTTCGGATCTCACTATTCACTTCCAAATCAAAGACGCTTGCTAATTTCGACTCGCCGCGCACGTCGCTGGACCGTGGTACACTGGCATCTTCAAATAGGGGGTAACAGTGACGCAGGGTTCGCGCTTGGACGTTGTTATTCCCATCTACAATGAATCTGCCGTCATTCCCGAACTTATTGCCCGCTTGCAATCGGTATTCAAGGCCGAAGCCTTGGCCGCCGAACATCTGAGCGAAGTACGCTTCATATTTGTAGACGATGGCAGCAGCGATGATAGCGCTGTGCAAATCCATCGAGCCATCAATCAGGGCTTCCCGGCTACCCTCCTTCGCTTATCGCGCAACTTTGGACACCAAAATGCGGTTAGTGCAGGCATCGCCCATTCCGACGCCGACGCCACGGCGGTGATGGATGCCGATCTCCAAGACCCTCCCGAAATTCTTTTGGCTATGGTCCGGGCATGGCGCCAAGGCGCAGACGTTGTGTACGGCGTACGCCGCCAAAGAAAAGAAAACCTCTTTAAGCGAACCGCCTACTGGGCCTACTACCGCATGCTCCATTCGCTTTCGGAAATCGATGTGCCCCGCGATAGCGGTGACTTCGGTTTGATGGACGCCCGAGTGGTGAAGCAATTAACCGGCCTTCCCGAAAAACTGCGCTTTTCGCGCGGGCTGCGTGCCTGGATTGGATTCAAGCAAGTGCCGGTGGAGTACGAACGTGCGGCGCGCTGCGCCGGGGAATCCAAGTACCCGTTTAAGGAACTCTACAAGCTTGCCACGGACGGCATTGTTTCCCTAAGCACCCGCCCCCTGAAGATTGTACAGTTCTGTGCATTCGCGATGGCGGGTTTTTTCTTGCTCTGTTTGGGGGCGTCCCTGTTTTGGGCGCTGCGCGGCACGCCGAACAAGGGACCGGAAATGTGGTTCTTGGTTTCCTACACTCTTTCGGCGCTCAGCGGCTTCTTTACGCTCACTTCCTTGTTCGTCATCAGTGGCTATCTAGGTAGAATGTTTTTCGAAGTGAAAGCGCGGCCCACCTATATCGTCATGGAGCAAGTCGACGTGCAGACTCTCGGTTTGTCTGAGCGGCCCGCGCAAAGGAGACACCTTGAGCACCACCACCACCATCGAGTACCTCTCAACAATTAGCGGCACGGGTTTTATCGACCAGTGGTACGAGTTGGCCGACGCAAAACACTTCTGGGTGGATTGGCGTTTCCTCGCACTCAGCACACTTTTGAAAACTTCCGGGATTCCCCTCGATCAGCCGCTCCATGTTTTGGATATTGCATCGGGGAACGGAGTTTTGCGCGAACAGCTCGAAAGCTGCACCCATTGGAGAGTGGACTGCGCCGATCTCAACGCCGCAGGCTTAGCCCAAACTCGCCCCGGCCGCGGCAAAACGCTCTACTACAACATCGAAGATCGTTCGCCCCTACATGTGGGCCAATATGATTTGGTTTTTGCTTTCGACGTCGTCGAACACCTTCCCCACCCCGAAGCTTTTCTGCGGGCCTGCGCGGACCACTTGAAGCCGGGCGGTAAGTTGCTGGTGAATGTGCCCGCCTTACAATCGATGTACAGCAACTATGATCGAGCGGTTGGACATATTCGCCGCTATAACCGCGCATCCCTTCGACTAGAGCTCGAGGAGGCCGGTTGCGATACCGAACACGTCGCCTATTGGGGCGCGCTGCTAGTCCCCGTGCTGGCGGTACGCAAATGGGTGCTTTCGCTGCTCCACGATGATCAACAAGTCCTCCGGACAGGTTTCAAACCACCCGCTCGTTTTATTAACACTCTGTTTCGCGCTCTCGCTTTTGTGGAAACGCGCGTGCTGCGCCGGCCATGGCTGGGAAGTTCGGTGATGGCACTGGCGGTCAAGCGGGTATGAACCGTGCCGCGTTGCCCACCCGCATCGCCCAAGTATTTCTTGCGCTGGTGGTTGCGCATTGTTTTGCCCGGCTTTTCTACACCGTCGATTTCTTCGATGAATCTTACTGTGTAGCGTTCCAATGGCGCTTCGCGCTCGGCGACCGACCTTATCTAGATGAGTGGTCTTTTCACCAAAATTTCGCGGTTTTTCTCTACCCTTTGGTGTGGCTTTTTCGCGCGGCCCAGGGCAACTCGGATGGTTTGGTGCTTTTTACGCGAGGCGTGTTTTTTCTGGCCAGCATGGGTGCCGCGGTAGCCGTCTACCGATTCTTCCGTACGCGCGCGGGCTCTGAAGTAGCGTATCTCTTGACGGCGGTTTTCCTATTGCTCCCCGTTTCAATTCCCAACTTTTCGTACTCGATGCTTTCCACTTATGGCGTCGTAATAGGTGCGTTGGGACTCTTTAGCCTGGGAGAGAAATTTGATCGCAAGCGCGCAATCGCGTCCGGGTTGCTCCATGGAATCGCGGCGGCTTCCGACCCTTCACAGATCCCCACCCTGGCTTGCCTAGCTAGCGTGGCGGTTTGGCACTGTCCCAGGCGGGGTGACCTAGCGCTTTGGTACGGATCCGTCCCGGTGTTGTTGGGTATCGCTATGTTGGCTTATGCGGGTCCAATCGGAATTGAGCATCTTGCCCAGGCAAGCCATTTCCTGATGCACTCTGAATGGACGGTCCACTTTTTCTCGCACTTGCGCGACTTGGCTACGGTGGGCTACCCGCGAACGTGGGCAGTATTGGTGGCGCTGGCCGCGGCCGCCTATTTCTTGCGCTTCCAAAAAACGGTGGCCGCGATTGCAACGGTACTTCCCCTCGCCGTTTTGGTTTTGGTGCAATCGATCGGTTACGGCACGGTTTATTATTTTACCTACTTTGGTTTGGCGGGGCTTTTAGCTTACGCTGCCGCACCTAAAGATTCAGAGCTTCGGCATTTCTTCCGCGCTTTTTGGGTCCCCTCCTTGGTTTCGGCCATCTGCTTAACTTGGGCCGGAAATATTGGCGGCGTCGACCGCTTTGGAAACGGAATGGTGCTTGCGGTCCTGGCC
>CAZBJE010000103.1:0-5282 GCA_964492125.1 uncultured Pseudobdellovibrionaceae bacterium
CCCTAAACCACCGCAGAAACCAGACTCCCTGTGAAAAGCACCGTGAGCACAGTGGCCAGGAAAGCGTCGCCGCAACCGAAATCTAAAATCCCTTCATTTCCGGGCTTGGCCGCTCCGTTGCGGCGCAGGATGTATTCCACCACGTCAGCGCGAGCCTGCTCCCAGGGGTGGCGACCGGCGATGCCTGGGCGGGATACCGAAAGCTCTCTTAAATCCATTGGCGCAGTATGACAGAAACTGTTTCACAAGGTAAGGATCGCCTTTTGCACTGAGCCAAGGTTTGGAAATTAAAAACTGACGAAGGAGAACCCAATGCGCAAAACTTTTTTGGCCTTTTCGGCCCTCACTCTGCTCGCCACCAGCGCGTGCAACATCAAACTATCCGCCTTAGGTGAAGATGTCGTGGAGAGCTTAGGCTGTAGCTTACGCACCCCCATCTATATCGGCTCTTCCGATATTAGCGCTCTCTTTGGCCGCCGCTGGACGGATGTGGAATTGAACAGGTCCATCGAAACCCAGACCATTTCGAGCGACCAGCGCCACAAGCGGATGTCCCTGAGCTTTTTTGAGATGTACTACCGCACCACTGCCTCCAGCGACCAACGCAGCACTCGGCGAGTGGGAGCGCGCCTGGACGTGGGAGCGGACTCCGTGGGGTTTGCGAACGTATACGATGGCCTGATGCCGTTCACCTTATCTGACAATACCCGCAACGAAGACAAAAGCTTCAGAACCTCGTTCTTTGGCTTTGAGCACCCCACCACCCGCACCAAAGAAACCTGGGAACTGGATGTGATAATCAGCAATTCCAAGGTCACGGCCGTTGCCCTGACCGTGCCAGTTATGCAGCGCAATAGCCGGACGACCTTTACCAGCTACACCTACAGCGGCCGGAACGAAAAGCTGTGCGTCACCGACGCCCGTGACTAGCTGACAAATTCGACAAAGTCGCGGAACCTGTCCGACAACTCTGTCACGCGCGCCGGGTCATCGCCTCTATCTCGGCCTTTGTCGACGGAGGGTAACCTGGCGCGTGCATTGCAATGGCGGTAGGATCTAAACACGGAGGATATTACGATGACGAAATTTATAAACCTTTTGGGATTTGCGGCGGTACTTTTGGTAACGGCGTGCGGCAGCAACCTGAAAGAACTCTCGACCGAAGAAAAAGAACGTTTCCAGGCTACCTTGGCCACCATCGGCAACTCGACCAAAGCCCTGGCCGTCATTGGCGACAAGAAATCAAATACCGATGTCACTAACCGGGTGTTTGAATCCCTGGCCTCAGGCGCTTCCGCTACTCGCGATTCCGAGGAAATGACCCGCCGGCTGGAAAGAGCCGTGGCCAGCAAGGAATGTGAAGTAGTGAGCACCATGCCCAAAAATATCGGAAGCGGAAAATCCGTAAAACTCAAAGATGCGCGCTTCATCGTAAAAGGCGTCACCTGCCCGGTGAGTGTCGACCTGAAAATGACCGCTGACGGAACCGACAAAGAAGGTTCGATGAAATTCAACCTGCGCTACGAAATCAAAGAAGAGCAATTTAAGAAGCTAGCTCAAATCGACAACGTAGAATTGCAAGGCTCGTTGAGCTTCGGTGCGAATATCCCGACCGATGATCGCTCAGACATGTCGATGCACTTCAACGTCGACCTCAATGGCAAAGCCCACTCGTTGGCTGAGGGCGATCTTAAAACCTACTTGCGTGGCAATTACTCCATGAACGGAAACGCTAAAGATAACCGCATGAGCGGTGGTGGAGAATTCGCCTTCGGGGTCGAGTTCAAAGATTTCACGGGAGAACTCAAAACGACGTCTAGCATCAACACCGCCGCCGGCAAAGCCGAGGCGAAGTACTTCGTAAACAACAAAGAAATTACTGAAGCGGAAATGAAAGAGTGGATGACGGCAGCCAACCTACCGAACATCCCCGGCACAACGCCCGCTCCGTAAATCGTCCTGCTTAAACCCCAAAGGCGCCTCTTGCTTCGGCAAGGGGCGCTTTCTTTTTTTTGATGCCGGCAGCATTGCCGCTAAGCCTGGGACTTGGAAGGGGCTAACGCGACGAGTTCTTTGATGGCTTTTACAAACATTTCGATATCATCAGGTTTGCGAACAAACCGATCCACGCTCGCCTTGAAGCTCTCGACCACCTTCATATCGGGTTCAAAAGAGGAGAACCCAACTAAAAGTGCTTTAGCGCAAATCTCCGGGTGATGCAGCTTCAACGCGGCCGCAATCTCTTCGCCAGAGATGAGCGGCATCTTGCAATCAAGCAGAATTACCGACGGAGAATTCGCTTTTAGGACCTCCAAAGCTTCTTCAATAGAGGTGGCCAGAAAAGCATCGTAACCCTCTTCTTGCAGCACCGTGATGTAGAGTTTGGCGAGCACGACTTCGTCATCAATGATGAGAATGCTCTGGCGTTGGGAAGGGTTGGACGGTGCGGTATTCATGCCACAGAGTTAAAAGAAAAACGGCGTCAGGCGCAAACTTTTTCGGATATATTTTCAGTAATCTCTCTTTGGTGACTTGACGGGCTCCGGACCCAGCGGGAAAAAGTTCTTCGTGTTTGCCACCAATCACAGGACGTGAGGCCAAATATGCAGCATACCGGACCCGTCGTATCTAGTCGTTCGCGCACAGGCAAAAAACGCAGCGCCCCGCCTTCGGCTCCGGCCGGCCTCCCGCAGCCCACACTGACACCGCGAACTCCCGCCGCCCCAGACCCGTCCGGGCCCGCCCCCGAACTTTCTTCCAAAGCCCGAGAACAATTGCGAGAGCTGCTTGCGTCGGTAAAATTGGTGCGCCGAGGCGATTTCTCCGTGCGCGTGTCGGCGGGGACCGAGGGCGTCATCGGGGACATCTCCGAAGTGCTCAATGACATTATCGAACTAAACGAAAACATGGCTAATGAGTTCGCTAGGGTCAGCAAAACCGTGGGTCAGGAAGGCAAAATGACCGAGCGCGTTTCTATGGGAACGGTCAAAGGTGCCTGGGCAGTCAGCGTAGAGTCCATTAACTCCCTAATCGGGGATTTGGTGCAGCCTACCAACGAGGTAGCCCGCGTTATCACGTCGGTAGCAAAAGGCGATTTGTCCCAAAAAATGTCGCTCGAGATTGATGGCCGCCCGGTAAAGGGGGAGTTCTTTCGCATTGGGACCACGGTAAATGCGATGGTGGATCAGCTAAACTCATTTGCGTCCGAAGTAACTCGCGTGGCAAAAGAGGTCGGCACCGAAGGTAAGCTAGGCGGGCAAGCCGACGTGCGTGGAGCCTCCGGCGTGTGGCGCGACTTGACCGATAACGTAAATAGCCTCGCCGGTAACTTAACCGACCAGGTTCGCAATATCGCCAAGGTAACCACTGCGGTCGCCAAAGGCGACTTGTCCCAGAAGATCACGGTCGACGCAAAGGGTGAAGTTTACGAGCTAAAAAACACCATTAACGTCATGGTGGATCAGCTGTCTTCCTTCGCGGCGGAAGTGACCCGCGTGGCAAAAGAAGTGGGCACCGAAGGACGCCTCGGCGGACAGGCCGATGTGAAAGGGGTTTCCGGAACATGGAAAGATTTGACCGATAACGTAAACGGGCTAGCAAACAACCTCACCGCTCAGGTGCGTAACATCGCGAAAGTGACCACCGCTGTAGCAAACGGCGACTTGTCCCAAAAAATTACCGTTGATGCACGCGGTGAAATTTTCGAATTGAAGAACACCATCAACGTCATGGTGGACCAGTTACGATCATTTGCCGCCGAAGTAACTCGTGTCGCCAAGGAAGTAGGAACCGAAGGGAAGCTCGGCGGACAGGCCGATGTGAAAGGCGTATCGGGAACCTGGAAAGATTTGACGGATAACGTAAATGGCTTGGCAGGCAACCTCACCGCCCAGGTGCGTAACATCGCGAAGGTCACCACCGCGGTGGCCAACGGCGACTTATCCCAAAAGATCACGGTCGACGCCAAAGGCGAGATTCTCGAACTCAAAGACACCATCAACACCATGGTGGATACGTTGCGGTCCTTCGCCGCGGAAGTTACGCGCGTCGCCAAAGAGGTGGGTACGGAAGGAAAGCTAGGGGGCCAAGCCGATGTAAAAGGCGTCTCGGGCACGTGGAAAGACCTCACCGACAACGTAAACGCCATGGCTTCCAACCTGACCGTGCAGCTGCGCGACGTATCTAAGGTGAGCACCGCCATTGCCAACGGCGACCTCGGGCAAAAGATTACCGTGGATGTGAAGGGCGAAATCCTCCAAATCAAAGACGTAATCAATAAAATGGTGGATCAGCTTTCTTCGTTCGCTTCCGAAGTAACCCGGGTCGCCAAGGAGGTGGGCACCGAGGGGAAGTTGGGCGGACAGGCCGATGTAAAAGGTGTTTCGGGAACCTGGAAGGAACTCACTGACAACGTAAACCAACTGGCCGGCAACTTAACCAGCCAAGTGCGAAACATCGCCAAAGTGACCACGGCTGTCGCCAAAGGCGATTTGTCCCAAAAGATTACCGTCGACGCTCGCGGCGAAATCTTTGAATTGAAGAACACCATCAACGTCATGGTGGATCAGCTAAACTCCTTCGCCGCGGAAGTAACCCGCGTCGCCAAAGAAGTGGGCACCGAGGGTAAGCTGGGCGGACAGGCCGATGTGAAGGGCGTGTCGGGCACCTGGAAAGATCTAACCGACAACGTGAACCAACTGGCAGGTAACCTAACGAGCCAGGTGCGTAACATCGCCAAAGTCACCACCGCCGTCGCCAAAGGCGATCTCTCGCAGAAAATCACCGTCGACGCCAAAGGCGAGATCTTTGAATTGAAGAACACCATCAACGTCATGGTGGATCAGCTAAACTCCTTCGCCGCGGAAGTGACACGCGTCGCTAAAGAAGTCGGCACAGAAGGAAAGCTTGGCGGACAGGCCGATGTGAAAGGCGTGTCAGGCACCTGGAAAGATTTAACTGACAACGTAAACCAGCTGGCCGGTAACTTAACCAGCCAGGTGCGTAACATCGCAAAAGTCACCACCGCCGTCGCCAAAGGCGATCTTTCCCAGAAAATTACCGTTGATGCGAAAGGCGAAATCTTTGAGTTGAAGAACACCATCAACGTGATGGTGGATCAGCTGAACTCTTTTGCCGCAGAAGTAACCCGCGTCGCCAAAGAAGTGGGCACGGAAGGAAAGCTGGGTGGACAGGCCGATGTAAAAGGCGTGTCAGGTACCTGGAAAGATCTGACCGATAACGTAAACCAACTGGCCGGTAACTTAACCAGCCAGGTGCGTAAC
>CAZBJE010000104.1:0-5257 GCA_964492125.1 uncultured Pseudobdellovibrionaceae bacterium
GCTTCTTGCTGGGCGCCCTTCTTTTTCGACTTATCGAAAAAGAAATTATAGGTGTCGCCGTACGCGTTACCGCTCATCGCCACCAGCATCAAACCCGAAATCGAAACATAAAAAACTTTCGAAAAACTCTGCTTCATCACTTACTCCTCCTGTTACCCGCAATCTGGGTGATAACCGCTTGTGCAACCACGGTGCCAGCCCAGGTTGTGCCTCGCGGGCGCTGAAAAACGAGTGGACTGCCAGGTCTGTCAGACCTCGTTGTCACCCGAGTCAGAAGACAAGATGCGGTACAGGGTGCGCTCTGAAATTCCTAGGCGGGCGGCGGCTCGCGATCGAACCCCACCACTTTCCTCCAATGCCGTCTTTACGAATTCACTGGTGAAACGTTCTTGGGCGTCTTTGAGACTGCTCGGCATATCGGCGAAGTCGAGTGGACTGGCCGGCTTGGAGACAGCCGCCAAAACACCCATTTCGAGGTCTTCTGCCGTGATTTCTTCGCCGTCGGTTAGGGCTGCAGCCCGCGAGATCACTTGCTCCAACTCGCGTACGTTGCCGGGCCAAGCGTGGGTTACCAATTGTTTTTTGGCGTCACTAGAGAGGCGCAGAGTCGCGCTCACATTCTTAAGGAAATACTCCGCCAGCATGGGGATGTCCGAACCCCGATTGCGCAGCGCTGGCACCTGCAGCGACGCTCCATTCAAACGGTAGAAAAGATCCTGGCGGAATTTGCCGGTCTTCACTTGGCTCTCTAAGTCTTGGTGCGTGGCCGCCACCAAGTGGAAGTTCACCGGGATCGGCTTGCTACCACCGACAGGCTCCACCGTGCGTTCTTGCAGAACGCGCAGAAGCTTAACTTGCAAATCGAGCGGCAGGTCGCCAATTTCGTCGAGAAAAAGCGTTCCGCCGTCGGCTTGCACGAACTTGCCGTCTTGATCTTTCATGGCGCCCGTAAAAGAACCTTTCACATAACCAAAAAGAGTGGACTCAATTAGGCTAGGCGGAATAGCGCCGCAGTTCACCGCGATAAAGGGGCCCTGAGCTCGAGGGCCTCGCTGATGCAACTCTCGCGCGACCAATTCCTTTCCGCTGCCGGTTTCGCCCAAAATAAGCAAATTCAAATCCGCAGCAGCCAACTTGGTGATGCGGCTATCCAAAACTTTCATGGGATTGGCAGCGTCGGTGCGATCGTAAACGAAAACTTTGCCCTGCTGACCCGTTTGGCGCTTTTGATTCACTAGGCGTTCGCGGTTTAATTGCGCGCGAGTGGCCAGCAACAAGGCGACCTGGGTGCCCAAAATACTCAAAGAAGATAACGAGGCCGGGTCAATCGATTTGCCCGGCGTCCGGGTGAACAGGTACACGCAGCCGAAAACCCGATCGCCCACTACCAAAGGCAAACAGGCCAATGAAAAGACGCGCGCGCCCATGATTGAAGCGTTCGTTGCCCAATCATGGCCGACAATACTTTCTACATAGACCGGCTTACGAGTGCGGATAGCCTCGTTCACTGCCGTGTGACTCAAGATCACTTTGCGGGACGACTCCTCCGACCCTGGATTGGCGGCCACCCCAAAGCTGGCTAGCAGATCCCAACCGGCACCAGGCTCCACTTCCGAAACCAAGTTGCCGCCTTGGGCGCCCGCAATGCCGGCCATCGACGACAGCGCCTGGCGCAACGCCCGACTAAGCGACTCGGCGTTTTCCAAATCGATCGATAGTTTTTCCAGAATGTGCAAACACTCTAGGCTGGAGTCTTTCTTACCGGCGGCCGTGCCCACTTCAATCTGCGAAACCACCACCGCGGCTTCTTCCCGCCACGTAATGCGATCGCAACTAGTCAGGCGCTCCGCTCCCGAAACCACTCGTGCGTTCAATCGCAGTCGCTCGCTACCCGGGAGCAAGAAGTACTCGTCGCCGTCTTTTTGTATGGAAAAACAAAGCGCTTCGGCCGCGTTGCCCAGACTCACATCAAAAGCACTCCCCCACCCTACGGTGAAAACGGCTTTATCAATTGCGACGGGCGGCCTGTCGGCCAGTTTCAAATACATCATCAGTCCACCTTGATAACGGTCGGCTTGGCCGGGGTTACTTCGACCTTTGCCGTAATGGGTTCAAAGCCAGGGCGTACCATCCGCAGTTCATGCGTGCCAAACTTTTGATTGTAGAGAGGCTTGCGCGGGTCGACGCGGTTTCCATCCCAAAAAACATCGATGTCTTCGGGCAATCGAAACCAGACCGTGCCACTGCCGGGTTTTTTCTCAGGTTCCGTGCGGGCTACTTTTTGGGCTTTGGCGGGGATTTTCTTGGGAGCCTCGCGCACGGGCTGCACTGGCTCGGCGGAAGCCTGCATCGGCTCTGGATTTTCCACTTCGGGCGCCTTGACTTCGGCAGCAATTGCCACGGGTTGGGAAACCGGCATTTGCACCGTTTGAGCCGTGGTCTGCGCGAAGCTGCTTACCCAGCGCTTCACTCCAAACCCGGCAAAAAACAAAAGTAGAATCGCCGCTACAGGAACCCACCAAAAGCGGCGGCGCGTTTCCGTACGACGGGTATCGCGGTAAGCGGCAGACAAGCGTTTCAACGCTTCGCTATCGGGCGCTTTCAAACTCAAATGCGATTGGATCTCAATGAAACTGTCCCAATCGCGGGCGTTGAGGCTTTTCTCGGCGCGGATGGCAAGCGTCTCAGTGGAAGTCTTCAATGCTTCCAGCGACACCCCGGACGGATCCGCGGCCCACTCGTGCATATTAAAATCTTCGCCCGCTAGACCGACTTCACTCAAATAGCCTTCCAGAGCCGTTCGCATTTCTTCGGCGGAAGCGTAGCGATCTGCGGTGTCTTTCTTGAGCGCTTTTTGGATGAGACGCGAAAGGCGGTTACTGACCTTGGGGTTCCGTTTTTGCGGCACCTCGGGGTCGGCTGTTTTGACTGCATCCAAAGTGGCCACTAGCGAGGGGCGAGTAAAAGGCCGAGTGCCGGTAGTGAGAAAATATAAAATTCCTCCCACCGAAAAGAGATCCGAAGCCGGACCTACGGTATCGCCCCGCACTTGTTCAGGCGACATATAGTCGACCGAACCCAACAGCGTATTGGACTGATTGGTCACGTTATTGTCGCGCCACTTGGCCAAACCAAAGTCCGCCACAAAAACCTGGCCGTCTTCGCGAACCAAAACATTTTCAGGTTTCAGATCCCGGTGCACGATGCCTTTGCGGTGGGCATATTCGAGCGCGCGCAAAATCGGAAGGATAATCAGCACCGCGACTTCAGGCAGCACATACGGCAAGTTGCCCTGAAATTTTTCGAGGTTCTTTCCTGGGATGTAGTCCATCACCATCAGAGGGTTTTCGGTGTCGAGCACGACTCGACGCACGGGAAGAATATTGGGGTGTTTGAGTTTGAGCGAAACTTCCATTTCCCGTCGGATGCGGGCTTGGCTTGTGGTTTCTTGAAAAAGTTTGGGGTGAAAAAGCTTTAAGCAGACGCGTTCGCCCGTGGCGATTTCTCGCGCGAGGACGATCCGTGCAGTCGCACCGCGACCCACTTCGCTGAGAAGCTCAAATCCGTCCACATGGACGGCATTGGCCATCTTCTCGTCGCTCACGTTTCCCCCAACCACAACGGCAAATTTGATTTTGAATGCGGTGCATTATAGCAAACACAGCCTTTTAAATCCACTGAAAGAACAGTAGTATCACGCCCCTTACTCGTCGAAAATGGGGTGACAAATTTCGTCACTTGGAACAAAAAACGGGAACCGAAAGAGGAACTATGAAAACGATTCAACGCTCCGTGCAATTGACCCTCGCCCTGTTCGCGGTTTTCGCCCTTTCCAGCTGCGGCTATAACCAGCTCCAAGGTTTGGACGAAGACGTCAAGGCTTCCTGGTCGGAAGTCGAGAACCAATACCAGCGCCGCTCAGACCTGGTACCCAATCTGGTGAATACCGTGAAGGGCTACGCGAAACACGAGAAAGAGACTCTCGAATCCGTAGTGAAAGCACGCGCCGAAGCCACGCAAACGAAGGTGGACGCCAGCAAGCTTTCCGACCCGGCGGCGTTTCAGAAATTTCAAAAGGCCCAGGAAGGCCTGAGCAGCGCGCTTTCGCGTCTCTTGGTGACGGTCGAGAAATACCCGGATCTTAAAGCCAACGCGAACTTCCGCGACCTGCAGGCTCAATTGGAAGGCACCGAGAACCGCATCACGGTCGCTCGCAAGCGCTACATCGACAAAGTCGCTGAGTACAACAAAGCGGTGCGCTACTTCCCCACCAACCTGACGGCCAAGTTCCTGCTCAAGCTCGACCCGCGCGCCAGCTTCACGATTTCGGAAGAAGCCAAGGCCGCACCTAAGGTTGAGTTTTGATCCGTCTTCTTTCTTTTCTAGTCTTTGGTCTTTGCCTCGCCGTCCCGCCGCTTGCGGCGGAGACGGTGCCGGCTCTTACTGGGCCTGTGGTTGAGCAACTTCGCTTGCTCAATGCTTCCGAGCGCAGCGACATCGTTTCGATGGTGGAGCAGCTAAACGCCTCCAAAAAAGTTCAGCTGGCCATTTTGATCGTCGACACTCTCCAAGGGTACGAGATCGAACCGTTCGCCATGAAAGTCGCCGAAGCCTGGCAACTCGGCCGCAAGGGCCTTGATGACGGGCTGCTCTTGGTTATCGCTCCGCGCGAAAAGCGCATGCGCTTTGAGGTCGGGTATGGGTTAGAAGGCGCGATTCCCGATATTACCGCTAAACGAATCCTCAGCGATCAGATGGCGCCCTATTTCCGCCAAAACCGATTCGCCGACGGAATTAAGGTGGCCGTGGAAGCGGTGGCCGAAAAACTCGGTGTCACCGTTGTTTCGGGCGTACAGAAACTTCCCCGCTCCCCGCGCGGAGATCCCCGCGGCCCCTTTTCGATTTGGCTCTTTCTACTCATTGTTCTGGTGGTGCTCGTCATTATGATCTTCGGAGGCGGTATCGGCGGCGGTGGTGGAGGCCGAGGCTACTACGGCGGCGGCGGCTGGGGCGGAGGCGGCTGGAGTGGCGGTGGAGGTTTTGGTGGTGGAGGAGGCTTCGGCGGCGGCGGGGGCGGATTTGGTGGAGGCGGCTCGTCCTCGAGCTGGTAAGCGATGATTTTAAATCCGGAACAAAAGCGCCAACTCGAAAGCCATATCGCCGCAGCCGAGAGCAAAACGTCGGGCGAAATCGTCGTCCGGGTCGTTAAATCCAGTGGGGGCTACGCTTGGATTCCATGGTTTTATGCATACGCTGG
>CAZBJE010000105.1:0-104 GCA_964492125.1 uncultured Pseudobdellovibrionaceae bacterium
GTTACGACCTATCTGTCGCCCATAATTCCGGCGAGCAAGCTGGCAGCCATGACCAACGAAGAAGCTACGGCTCTTATACAAAGCACGATGGATGAAATCGTGCC
>CAZBJE010000105.1:114-2137 GCA_964492125.1 uncultured Pseudobdellovibrionaceae bacterium
AGTTCCCGAACGGCTCCAGGCGCTTTACGGAATGCCCAACCAATTTCCGAAAAGCGACTGGACCCTTTCGGAACTACATGCCCATTCCGCCATCTACTATGATGGTTTGGCCGGTGACGTATTGGCTGGCGTTGGATGCTAGGTAGACGACCGTGCTGGCGATTTCTTCTGGCTTGCCGATGCGGCCTAAGGGGATGGCTTTTAGGATCGCTTCTTTTTGTTCGGCAGTGAGTTCGTGCGTCATGTCGGTTTCGATAAACCCGGGAGCCACCACGTTGACGCGAATATTTCGCGAAGCCAATTCCTTGGCCATCGATTTGCCCATGCCGATCAAGCCGGCTTTGGCAGCGCAATAGGCCGCTTGGCCGGGATTGCCTGTTACTCCGACGATTGAACCGATGTGGATGATCGAGCCTTGGCGGGCTTTCATCATATTGCGTACCACCGCTTGGGTGGCAATAAATGCGCCGCGCAGGTTGGTATCTAGCACGGCGTCCCAGTCTTCGACCGAGTAGCGCATCAAAAGTCCGTCGCGGGTAATGCCGGCGTTATTCACCAGTACCGAAATCTTTTTCTTTTCTTTTAAAATAGCTTCAATGGCGGCTTGGGTTTCTTCTACGTTGCCGACGTTGAACTTTACCGCGGAGGCAGTGCCGCCCGCTTTGCGGATTTCTTCCACGGTTTCCATTGCAGCTGCTTCGTTGGAAACGTAGTTCACAATCACTTCCGCCCCGGCCTTTGCCAGCGCCAAGGAACAAGCCTTGCCAATCCCTCGCGAGCCACCCGTTACCAATGCGATTTCACCGTTTAAGTTCACTTGCCTGCCTCCTGAAAAACTTTCTCTGCCGCTTTTAAATCCGCCAAACTTTCGACGGTAGAAAACGAGCCGCTCTCCACTATGCGTTTCCCCAGACCGGTGAGTACTTTACCGGGACCCATTTCGAAATAATGTGTGACGCCCTGCTTTTCGAGCGTTTGCTGGCACTGCGTCCACAGAACCGGGTGATCGATCTGATCTCGGAGCAGGGGGACCAAGTCTCCCTCGGTCCGTAGTGCCGCATCGAGATTATGGACCACTCCGAAAGCCCGTTTCTGCCAGTTTACCGCTCGGAGAGAAGCTTCAAAGGCTTCGGCCACAGGCTTCATCAGCGGGCAATGGAAAGGCGCGCTGACTTTTAGAGGAATGGCCTTGCGGGCTTTCAAATGGGGCATGCTACCGTCGGTGGCGATTTGTTCCGCGCGTTCTACCGCATCGGTATGGCCTGCGATCACGATCTGCCCCGGGGCATTGAAATTCGCCGGCACGACAAGAGAGTTTTCGCCGGCGCTAGCTAGTTGGCAAAGCTCGGTGGCTTGTTCGTCATTCAATCCCAATAGCGCAGCCATCTTGCCCTTGCCCTGCGGTACGGTCGACTGCATCAACCGGCCGCGTTCGCGAACTAGGCGCACGGCCTCGGGTAAAGTTAACGCCCCGGCTGAAACCAAGGCGGAATACTCGCCCAAGCTATGGCCCGCTCCGCAAGCAGGGTGAAAATCAAACTCTCGCCGTAGAACCTGAAACCAAGCGTAGGACGTAGTCAAAATCGCGGGTTGGGCATTGGCGGTCAGCTGGAGCTCGTCCACTGGGCCATCTAAGCAAAGACGGGGTAGATCGAGGCTAATCGCATCCGACGCTTCTTCAAAAAGCGTTTTGGTCCACGAGAATTCATTAAAAAGTTCCCGCACCATGCCGGCGTATTGGGATCCTTGTCCTGGAAAAAGGGCTGCGACTTTCAAGCTCATACCAACCTCCTTAAATACGTACCAACGCACTACCCCAAGTAATGCCGCCGCCAAAGGTGCTCATCAGCACCAAGTTGCCCGGCTTCACCGTGCCGGCGCGTACGGCTTCGTCGAGGCAAACGGGGAGAGTGGCCGACGAAGTATTGCCGTATTTGTGCACATTGATGGACGTTTTCTCAGGCGGAATACTGAGCATCTTGGTGCACATGTCGATGATGCGAATATTGGCTTGGTGAAAAAC
>CAZBJE010000105.1:2237-5110 GCA_964492125.1 uncultured Pseudobdellovibrionaceae bacterium
GTGACGGTGCCGACCACGATCATTTCTAATTCGCTGCCCGTCATGCCGGCAGCTTTCAGCGCCTCGCGCGCTGCCGCTTCGGCAAAGCTAACGGTGGATTCGCCCTTGGAGCGATCGGCCATGCGCCGGGCCTGGATGCCGGTGCGTGTCCGGATCCATTCGTCGTTGGTGTCGACAAAAGTTTCCAGTTCCTGGTTGGTAACGATGCGTTCAGGAAAACCGCTGCCGGTCCCCACTAATTTTGAAAAGTAATTCATTTTTCCTGTCCCCCTGTCATGACGGCGCCGATCTTACGCAAGAAGCCTTCCTCCACCCCTTTTTTGGCGGTGAGGATGCCGTTGGCGATCGCGGTCTGGGTAGAGCTTCCGTGGCAAATCAAAACCATGGCATTGATACCGAGCAAAGGCGCGGAACCATAGGGTTGGTAGTCAAATTTGCGGCGGAATTTCCGCAGAACCTTTTTCAAGAAAAACACCCCGACTAATCCAAAAACATCCCGGCGTACTTGCTGGCGCAACCAGCGGAACGAGGTGTCGGCCAGCCCTTCGGCGGCTTTGAGGACCACGTTGCCGGTAAAACCATCGCAGACTACCACGTCTGCCACACCCCTGAATAAATCAAAGCCTTCTACATACCCTAAGTAATTCAGATCGTTTGATTTTGCGAGTAGCTCATGCGCGGCTCGAGTGAGTTCATTGCCCTTATGGGCTTCGGTGCCGTTGGAAAGCAAGCCCACTCGGGGTTTCGCCACGCCGTCGATTACGCGCGCAAAAACATCGCCCATTTGAGCAAATTGCAGAAGCTGGGACGGGCGGCAGTCCACATTGGCTCCGACGTCGAGCAGGGTAACCGAGCCTTCGGCGGTAGGAAGGCGCACCACAATCGCGGGGCGTTCCACTCCCGGCAAGCGACCTAATTCGAGCAGTGCCACGGTCATCACGGCGCCACTATTGCCGGCCGACAAAAAAGCATCCGCCTCGCCGTCTTTCACGAGCCGCATGCCGACGTGGATGCTGGAGTCGCGCTTACGGCGTGCGCTATGCGCGGCGTGATCCTCCATCGAGATAATGTCCTCGCAATGGAGAATGCGCAGGCGTTCGGATTCCGTGGCCTGGTGTTTAGTGAGTTCGGCGAGAACGGTTTCGCGCGGACCGACCAGAATGAGCGATAGGCCCGGGTCGGTCTCCAGTGCTTGGAGCGAACCTCGGACGTTGATGCCCGGTGCGGCATCTCCGCCCATGGCATCGACCGCGATTCGGACCGGAGGGGGCATCCCCTACTTAACCGCGACGGTCATCTTACCTTGGTAATAACCGCAAGCCGGGCAAGCCCGGTGCGACAAGATCGGCGTGCCGCAGTGGCTGCAAGCCGCCAAGTTGGTTTGCTTGAGCGCGTGGTGCGAGCGGTGCAAGCGTGTTTTCATCTTCGACGTACGTTTTTTTGGAACTCCCATGGCCTCAATGACTCCTTTTTACTTTCTAAAGTTTCAACTGCGATAAACCGGCAAATGCGTGGACTGGATCTATTTTCGGGCAACGGCAGCTGCCCTTGTTTAGATCGGCTCCACAGCTCTGGCAAATCCCTTTACAGTCTTCTTGGCACATTGCCCGGTACGGAAGGCTCAAGAGGATTTGCTCTTCGATAATCGGTCCAAAATCTAAGTCGGTGCCTTCGAAGTAGTTAATATCTAGCTCTTCGCTCTCTTCGGAGAGTACGCCGTCGACCGCCGCTGAACCCACATGCGCCATTCCCAGCTCAACTTTGTGGGTGAGGGGCAGGGTAAAGTCTTCCGCGCAACGGGCGCAGGCTTGTTCTACTTCGAATTTAATTTCGCCGCGGAGGTAGTAATCCGGTTCGAGCTTGGTGAGCTGAAGCTGGATATCGATACCGCCGGGGATCTTGACTCCGGTTTTCGCCAAACGCTCGGCCAATTCCCGGAGCCAGGCATCTTGCGCGGTGGAGAAATGGAAGGCGTTCTCCCCGGTTTTAATTTGCGCTAGGCCGACTTTCATGAAGGGAGTCATATACCACAGCGTGGCGGGAGCACAAACAAAGGAAAATATTGAGGATTTACCCCAGCGACCGGGTGAGTGTGTCTGTTTAACTATTTGATTAGATTAAAGAATTCAGCACGCGTGGACGGGTTTTGAAAATCGCCGAGCAGGGAACTCGTCAGGGTCTCCGCGCCTTGCTTCTCCACCCCGCGCATCATCATGCAGAGGTGGTGGCCCTGCATGACCACCGCGACGCCCTGAGCGCCCAATTCGTTCATCAAACATTCGGAGATTTGGCTGGTGAGCCGCTCCTGCACCTGTAGACGGCGAGCATACGCGTTTACAATGCGCGGGATCTTGGAGAGGCCGATTACCTTGCCCTTGGGTAAGTAGCCCACATGGCAGCGCCCGAAGAAGGGGACCAGATGGTGCTCGCAAAGGCTGTAGAACTCGATGTTCTTCACAATGACCATGTCATTGTAGGGGGCGTCGAAAAGCGCGCCGTTGATGATGTCCCCAATGGATTCGTCGTACCCCTGCGTGAGAAACGCAAAGGCGCGCAGGAAACGCCCGGGCGTGTTTTTCAGCCCGTCCCGGTCGGGGTCTTCTCCGATGGATTGCAGAAGTTGCGTCATGTTGGCGACCAGCTGTTTGTCGCTGTCGAGGGGCTTGGGTTTGTTTTCAGAGTTCACTCTCGGTGTTTATCCAAGGTGACAGTGTAAAGCAATATGGCGTTCTCCTTTTAGTTCACATTTGTTTGAACTCTAACGGTGGACACCGGGCTTGGTAGAAAACCTCTCGCAGGGTGCCGCAAAACGTCGCTCCCAGCTTAAAGGGAATAGATTACTTTTCAGTCAGTTCGTTCCGGCATGATTTCAA
>CAZBJE010000106.1:0-4861 GCA_964492125.1 uncultured Pseudobdellovibrionaceae bacterium
TTTCCACCATTTTCTGAACGTGGGCTTTATCTGCACGGCCGTATCCTGTCACAACCGATTTCACCTGGGTAGCCGCGTATTCGTTGATTTTCAAACCTTGTCGTAGACACGCGCCTATGGCCATTCCCCGGGCGGTCCCTAAGAAAATGGCGCTGCGAACGTTCTTGGCGAAGAAGATATCCTCTACCGCGATTTCGTCGGGTTTTAGTTCGGCCAGGATTTGGCTAAATCGGCTCTCAATGGTGGCAAGCCGGTCGTAGAGCGAGTCCGATTTTTTGGCATGAATGATTTCGCAAAAAACCAAACGCAAGCGATTGCCCGTTTTTTCCAGGCACCCGATGCCGAGGTGGTGCGACCCGGGGTCGATGCCGAGTATGCGCTTAGTTGCTATCGCCACAATAGGGCTAGAATAGCTGCCTCAAGCTTGCTTGGCGAGTTCGGTAAAAAGTGTGTTCGGCATTTCGAAGTTGCTATGCACTCGCTGCACTTCGGGGTGCGCTTCCAGTGCGTCGAACAAGCCAAAAAGCAGCGAACCCGTACCTTTTTCCGCAATCGGCACGGTGGTTTTGGCGATGTAAACGCTATCGGCCAGGGAGGGTTCGAGCCCCTTCTTGGTCATCGCCTCGCGGGTCTGGTGCAGTTCTTTATTGAGCGTCAGCACTTCCACCACATCGTCGCGCGAAAGAACATCTTCCGCGCCTAATTCGAGGGCGACTTCCATCACCACTTCTTCGGGGTAGCGGCGGCGATCGAAAACAAGGTGTCCGTAATGGCCGAATAAATAATCTACGGCGCCTTCTTCGGCCAAGTGGCCATGGTGAGTTTTAAAAAGATTGCGTAACTCACTGACAGTGCGGGTTTTGTTGTCGGTGGCGACTTCTACGATTACCGCGACGCCTCCGGGTCCGTAGCCCTCGTACACGACCGTGTTACCCGTTTGAGAACGTTTGGCGTTTCTGCGCTTGTTCCAATCTGAGTGTCCCGACATGCGTCACCTCTTTTGGTTCCGCTCTAACAAAGATAGGCGCGCTAAACAAGTGTGACGCAGCGCTCGGTCGAGGCTGGTATCGATTGGATTCGAATTGAGCTATACTAAACGAGATTGCTTCGGCCCCTACGGCCACGCAATGACACCTCTTCAACTCCGGGAGAAATTCTAATGAGAGCACGGGTCCTATGCCTGCTCCTGCTTTGTTTTGCCGCTGACGCTTTTGCGGCGAAAAAAGATTTCAAGGGACTCTTCGGTTCTTACCGTCGAGAAAAGTTCACGGAGAACGAAGGCCGTTCCACGGATTTTGGATTGGACTTGATGTTGTCGACGCTTTTGCCGGTCACCAACATGGTGACAAGCTCCGAGGCAAATGCCGCTGCCCAACCACTTTACTACGCTTCGTACTTCAATGCGGAAGCAGCTTTCTTCTTCACCTTGAACTACCATTGGGAACTTTTTGCCAACGTCGGCTACTACACTTACAGCACGCGAAAACAGAATGCGACTTCGTCGTCCACCATCGGCACACCGCAGTATCACGTGTTTGATATGGAAGCGATTCCCGCCATTTTGGGCGTGAAGTACCGCTTTGGCACTTCGGACATCGTGCCGTATATCGGCGCGGGCGCGGGGGTGGCTTATGTGCATCGCCGCAGCACCTACGACTACGACTCTACGGTTTACGACGACAATTATTCGACGGCTATTGTTGCGCAGGCAACGGCAGGCGTTCAGTTCTATATTTCGCCGCGTACCGGCATTCGACTCGAGGCGTCGGCGATGTACATGGGTTTGCAGGCGCGCACGTTTGATGTGAACGCTCACACTTTGATTCCCGTGATGAATTACGTCGCTAATCCTATCGCAGTGCGCTATTCCAGCGGCCTGTTCATTCTCTTTTAGGGATCGTTTTCAGTCGATAGTTCGCGTAAAATAGAACTACCGTCTTAATAATCTCAACGTTTTTTCCGATACGTCTTACGACTTAGAGCGCCGGGTGATCACCCGCTGCCGCTCTTCTTATGGAGGCTCGAATGGGCATCATTGCAGAGATCATTGCTTTTGCTAGAGAGGCAGAGTGGGGTGGGGTTGTAATTTGCATTATCGGGATGATGGCCACCGCCATTGCCGTGGAACGCTGGATTCGCATTCAGTTCCAGTACGGCATTAACAGCCGCGCCTTCATGGCCAAGCTGAAAAAGTATATTTTGAGCGACAACATCGACCGCGCCATTAGCTTGTGCAATAGCAAGCCGAACGCCTTGTTACCGCGCGTACTCAAGAGCGGCTTAACCCGCGCCAAGGACACGCCGGAAGACATCCAAAACGCGATCGATGAAGCGACTTTGGAAGTTCTCCCCAAGCTTGAAGCCCGCGCTTTATACTTACCCACTCTCGCAAACATCTCGACTCTGGTCGGGTTGCTCGCAACGGTGCTCGGTCTGGTGCTCGCGTTCCGCTCCTCTGGGGATCAGGTAGACGCCGTAACCCGCCAATCGTATCTGCAAAAAGCGATCGCTATCGCGATGCATACGACGGTACTGGGTTTGATGGTCGCCATTCCGGCTCTGCTCGTGCACACGGTTTTGAGTTCCAAAATCAACTCCATCATTTCCGACATCGACCAATACTCGGTGAAGTTGATCAACTTGCTCAGCGCCGCACAGAAGTCTGGTACCCGCGGTGGTGCAGGTCGGGACGAAGACGAAGCACGGGCCAACGATTAACCTACGAGGTCTCGTAAGCCATGGCCAAAAAGCCGAGTTCTAGCTCCAATCGAATCCGTCCCGACGAGTCGCTGAATTTAGCGCCTCTGATCGACATGGTGACGTGTTTGATGTTCTTCCTTCTCGCGTTCGCGGGCATTATGCCCGTGGCGATCATCGACGCGCCGTTGCCCAAGATTGCCTCCACGGCCGAAGAAGTGAAAATCGCGAAGGACAATGACAACAAACTCGACGTCACCGTCGATATCGCGGCGAACTCCGTCACGGTAAAAGAAGGTGGCGGGACCACTCGGACCTTTCAGGCCGACGATAAGGGGGTCATCCCCTTCGTGGAAGTGCACAAACACTTAGTTGCGATTCACGCCAAGAAACCAAAAGCACATGAGATCACCCTCGTTCCTCAGAACGCGGTGACTTACGAAGTGATCATCGGAGTAATGGATGCGGCTCGCGCCCTGGTAAAGGGTGATGCCGGCTTTGAAGAGTTGCCGCCAGGCGCTGCTCAAACCGCCGACAGTCTGAGCTTCAACCGGCTCTTTCCTGACGTCAGCATTGGGGGTGTCTAATGAATATGGGCGGCGGCGGTGGTGACGGTCGGATTGGTGGCAAAAAAGGCGGCAAGCGCCGCAAACGTCGGGGTTCCGGCGATGTTTTGATGCTCGCCTCCATGTTGGACATTCTGATGTCCATCTTGTTCTTTCTCTTGAAAAACTATTCGGCGACGGTCTCCGACTTCGCAATGGGTAAAGACATCACCTTGCCTTATTCCTCGGCGGTTTTGCCGCCGATGCCGGCTCTGCAGCTGGTGGTCACCAAGAACGCGGTACTGCTCGACGATAAAGAGATCTGCAAAATCACCAACGGCGATATCGAATCCAAAGATCTCTACCGGGGTGACGGCGTTACCATCATCAAGCTGGCGCAAGAGTTGAAACTGCAAAAAGAACGCGCCCAGATGTACACCAAACTCAAAGACAAAAACGAAGATGTGCCGGCAGGCGATCCCAAAAGCTTTTCGGGCACCATCGTGATGCAGGCCGACAAGGGCCTCACTTTCAATATCCTCAAAAAGATCATCTACACGGCTGGCATCTCAGATTTCGTGATGCTCAAGCTCGCCGTGTTGAAAAAAGACGAAGCTTAAAAACTAGCGGACTCCACACCCACTTATGGCAATCGACAAGTCTGTCATCTCTATGCTTCGTGAATTCCAAGAAGAGGGGAAGCCTGATTTTGTGCAGGAACTCTTCGAGCTCTTCATCAATTTGACCCCGCCCATGCTGGTCAAAATGGAAAAGGGTTTGGACGCGAAAGATTTTCTCACCGTGGCCCGCACGGCCCACACTCTCAAATCCCAGGCGGGAAATCTCGGCGCAAAGCGCTTGGGAATCCTATGCGGTGAAATCGAGAACCTTTCCCGCGCGCAGAGCCCCTCCCTGGGTCTCATTGCGCCCATCGTGGAAAGCGCCCGTAAGGAATACGAAGAGGTGGAGAAAGAACTCCGCGCTCTTTTTACTTCCGTGTAGGATGGGTGGCCTATGAAGGCCACCGAACACACTCAAGCCCTACTCGAAATTGTTGCCACCCTCCGCAAGAAGTGCCCCTGGGATAAAAAGCAGACCCACCGCACCCTAGTTCCCTATCTCTTAGAAGAAGCCTATGAAACGCTCGATGCCATCCGCGCCGGCGACGCCAAATCGTTGCGCGAGGAGTTGGGCGACTTGCTTTTGCAGATCGTACTGCACGCCGAGATTGCATCGGAGAAGGGTGCGTTTGATTTTGAAGCGGTCGCCAAGGGGATCGGGGAGAAAATGGTGCGCCGGCACCCACACGTTTGGGGCGATGAGGCTGCGTTAGCGGATCGCAAACACAGCCAACGGTGGACGGAACTCAAAGCGGCAGAGAAACCCAAGAAAGCTTCCATGCTCGAAGGCACACCGCGTTCGATGCCCGCTCTCCAACTCTCTCAACGCTACGGCGAAATCACGGCGAGTGTCGGGTTTGATTGGAAAAATGCCAAGGGAGTCTGGGAAAAACTCGACGAAGAGCTGGGCGAGTTGAAGGCGGAACTCAGACGTAAGAAACGCGACAAAAAGAAGGTAGCCGAGGAATTAGGGGATGTGGTCTTCACGCTAGCTAACCT
>CAZBJE010000107.1:0-4841 GCA_964492125.1 uncultured Pseudobdellovibrionaceae bacterium
ACCCTTTCTGGAGGGGCGACAAGACTTTTACCTTGCCCGGGCAAGGTAAGTGCTCGGACAAAGCGGGCGAGGACTCTGCAGAACGACAAGTAGCACCCAACCAGTTGGCGCGGACTGCGCAATCAGGGGCGGTGGAGGGCAGACCAATCGCAGCCCGGTCCGGCACCGGAGGGATTGAGCGCCGCATCGCGGGCATCCCGCAATCGTCCCGAGAACATGTCCGGCGGGCGAGTGGAGAGGTAGGCGCCTAGGTACCTATCGCGACTGCTAGCATCTTTCGCGTCGGCGATAGCCCGTGCCACCAGCTTGCCGCGCACGGCCTGCTCCAAATCCCGGATTTCGGGCCAGTCTTGGGGAGGAAAATGCCGGGTGACGACGGCCGCGGCGGTCACTGCCCGCTTGAAATCGGCTTCGCTAATCGGGCCCGTGGAGCGGGCGATCGACGCTTGCAGTTCCTGTAGGTATTTTTTAGCTAGCCCCGCGGAGTCGCCGAGGTAGTTAAGATTTTTTTCGGTCGCCCCCAGAAATTCACCCAATCCCCGATTGCCCGGCTTGGTAACCACTTCGCTCACCTGCGCCAACGCCATGATGGTGAGGGCTGCTTCGCGATCCTTGGCCGGGTCGATGGTGTCCATGCCGCTCAATGTGCGATCGTATTGCTGACGGTACTTTTCGTTGCTCAACACCAGATAGGCCCGCTCGCCCTCCGCAAGCAGCTCGGGCTTATTCTTCATATTCGCTTTCATGTCGGCATAGCGGCGATCGATTTCGTCGGCCGATGCCCCACGGGTAGTTCCCAACATTCGGTAAAGTAATGGCTCCTTACGTGCTGCGTTCGGATCGGTGGCCGGTGTCCGCTCCCCCTCGCCGTCCGGCGCCATCTTGGGGCGCATTCCATACTCCAAGTTGCGCTGATCTTCTTCGGCCAACTCTAGGTATTTCTCTTCGTACACCACCATCTCATGCAGCAGGTCGCGCCGCCCTCGGGTGGTGAGGTTCGGGTAATGGTCATCGTAGTAAGTCCGCAGAGATTCGTTCGATAATATCCGGTAGGCGCTCGCCACCTCCGGGAATTTCCAATCCAAATCAACGTAGCGGCGGCGCAGCGCCAAATACCGATCCCGAATCTGATCGAGGGTAGCAGTGTGAGTAAGACCCAAAATATCGTATGCGTTTGTGGCTTGGGTATTAAAACCGAGCGTTTCCTGCAGCGAAGGTAATTCCTCCGGCGCTTGTTTCAAAAATGTCTTCACGGCCTCGCGGTCAACGCCACCCGGCGCGGTCATCAACGCGTCGTAGGCCGTGCGCAGCGCCGGGCGCCCGAGAATGGCGAACGCCTCATCGACCATTCGCTGGGAGCGCTCATTGCGGGTATTTGGAATGGGGAATTTATCGTAAAGCAGGCGCACTGCTCGCTGGTAGGCGCTGGCAATGAGGTCGGGAGTCGCATTTGGCGAAATTCCCAGCCGGTTGTAGAGCGAGCGAGATTGAGGGTACAGCCGGGGGTTGAAACGGCTAGAAGCCGTGCCCTCATTGCCGCGTACCCGCTCGCCTAAACCGCCCAAATCGGGAACGTGGGTTTCGTCGTACGCGGCCCGGCGTTCGGGGGAGAGCAAGACATCCCGCGCTTGGGATAGCTGGGCGGTAACGGCGGGGTTGGCTTGGTTGGCTGCTACACGCCGATCGAAAGCGCGTTGGATTTCTTCACGCCCTGCTTCTTCGGTGACTCCCAAGAGTTCGTAGTGCGTTTGGTATTCCACCGCGGCCGGATCGATAATCAAGCGGCTTTGAGGTGCCGCTTCCAGCGTCGTTTTGCCGCCACCCTCCATCACCACTTCAAACTGAGACCGGGTGAAGGCTTCGACGATGTCTTTTCGACTTGAGGAAAATTCGGCGCGTACCGAAGTGCGGCCGTCGACAGAAACCCGCGTTAATAAATTTTGAGCGAGCTTGTCGGCCACGCCGAGCGAACGGGCGCCGGGGGCTACCGCCATGCGTTTAAGCTCAATCGATTTCTCAGCGGCGGCATACACCATAAAGCCGACTACTTTGTGATCGTGGATCACGACCGAGTAGTTCATATGGAGCGGCTTGGTTTGGTCTCGCAGTTTTCTTTCGGTGAGGTTGCCGCCGCTAGCGCGATCGATTTCCAAAATTTCTGGAATATCTCGCTCGGACCCCTTGCGAATTTGGAAGCTGCCGGCGTCATCGGCCCAAACGCACGGCGACAAAAGCGCGAACAAGATTAGAAAGACCTGCATGCGTGTATTTTACAGCGATTGCAAAGCGGAGTGGTAAATTTCCCAATCTTCCCGCCCAAAACAGACGAAATAGATTTCGGGCCGATGCGATTCTTGGCGCAGGAAGTCGACGCAAGTTTGCACCGCCACTGCGCAGGCTTGCTGCATCGGGTAGCGGTACACGCCGGTGCTGATGCAGGGAAAGGCAATGCTGGCCGCCTGGTGTTCGGCGGCGAGGCGCAAACAGCCGCGGTAGCACTCGGCCAAGAGCGCGGGCTCGCCCTTGGCGCCCCCTGCCCAGACGGGACCCACCGTGTGAAAAATCCATTTTGCCGAGAGTTCGAAACCAGGGGTCGCTTTTGCGGCACCCGTGGCGCACCCACCCAAAAGCCGGCATGCCGAGAGCAGCTTGGGCCCGGCCGCACGGTGAATGGCGCCGTCTACGCCGCCGCCGCCTAGTAGCGAGCTGTTAGCGGCGTTGACTACCGCATCCACCGTGAGGCGCGTGATATCGCCCATTAAAAGGTGAATGGGCCGAGAGGTTCCATCGTCCAAAGGCGCGAAAAAAGTTCGCAGCATAGACGATAATTTGACACATTCCCGCCCACATGGCGAGCTTACCCGATGCACTTTAAGCGAGTGGTGGTTCTAACAGGCGCGGGAATTTCCGCTGAAAGCGGCATCCGGACTTTCCGCGCCAGCGACGGCTTGTGGGAAGATCACGCCATCGAAGACGTTGCTACTCCCGGTGGCTTTGCCCGCGACCCGCAGCTCGTCCAACGCTTTTACAATGAACGACGCCGCCAACTTTCCCGACCGGAGATTCAACCCAACGCCGCTCATCTTGCGTTGGCGGATTTTGAGAGAAAATTCCGAGGCGATTTTTTGCTGGTAACCCAAAACGTCGACAATCTGCACGAGCGTGCGGGTTCGAAGCGGGTTTTGCACATGCACGGAAGCTTGCTGGAGGCGCGGTGCCTCGATACCCAAGAAGTTTTCCCGTGGGAGAATGACCTAGATGCCCAAACCCCGCACCCCAAAGATGGCCGCCCGGGCCGTCTCCGCCCGCATATTGTTTGGTTCGGCGAGTTTCCGCTGCACATGGATACGATAGAAGAGGCGTTGGGCGAGTGCGATTTGTTTTTGTCGATTGGTACGAGCGGCCAGGTGTACCCCGCCGCCGGCTTTGTGCAAATGACACCTTCACGATGCCATCGTGTGGAACTCAATCTCGCCGACACTCCCATCGCGACATTTTTTAATGAACATATCCAGGGCCCCGCCAGCGAATGCGTGCCCGCTTATTTGAGGAAAATAGATGCCGATTGAAGCCATCTTGGTGATGACCACCGCCTGGGGACTCGCCGCGCTGACGGTTTTGGCGACGCAAATAGCTAGCTTGCGCTTGGGCAGAAGCTTCCCCCAGCAGAAACGCACGGTGGGCCTCGCAGCGGCGGTGGCGCTGCTTTGGGTTTTAGCGACGGGGCTAATCGCCGCAACCGGACGGTTAAGCGATTTTTCCAAAATGCCGCCGCCTATCGCGGTTTTTGCCGTGGTCTGCAGCTTGCTCACATTTTGCGTGGCCTTTTCGGCTTACGGAACGCTTTGGATGCGCGGGCTTACCTTCGTCCAATTGATCGGTTTCCAGGTGTTTAGGGTAGCGGCGGAAGCTTTGCTCTACTACGCCTACCTGAACGGCCGCGCCCCGGTGCAAATGACGTTCGAAGGGTGGAATTTCGATATCCTCACGGGCTTAACCGCGCTGCCGGTTGCGTGGTGGCTAAGCCGTCGCCCTTCTCGGCGAGTGGTTTTTGTCTGGAACGTCGCGGGGCTTTTCTTGCTGGCCAATATCGTCGGTATTTCGTTTGCTTCGGCGCCAACCGCGATGCGGGTATTTATGAACGAACCCGCCAATACGTTTGTGACCACCTTTCCGTATGTGTGGTTGCCCAGCGTGCTGGTGCAATACGCTCTGCTGGGCCATTTGCTCTGTTTCCGCAAACTATGGGATACTCGGGATTGATGAAAACCAAATACCCGCTGTGGTTGACCCTTTGCGTCTTTGTCGCTAACTCTTGGGCCATGGAATACAAAAAGCCACCCATAGAGGAATTAAAGAAAAAGCTGACCCCAGAGCAGTTCGCCGTCACCCAGCAATCGGACACCGAAGCCCCCTTCAAGAACACGTACTGGGACAATAAAGCCGATGGCATTTATGTCGACGTGGTTTCGGGCGAGCCGCTGTTTAGCTCCACCGATAAATACGATTCTGGCTGCGGCTGGCCTAGCTTCACCAAGCCTATCGAAGGCACCAAGATCAAAGAGTTGGTCGATAATAAACTCAGCCAACCCCGCACCGAAATCCGCTCCCAAGGTGCCGACTCGCACTTGGGCCACGTATTCAACGATGGCCCCGGCCCCACCGGCTTGCGCTATTGCCTGAACTCGGCGGCGATGCGTTTCATCCCGGCCGATAAATTGGAAAAAGAAGGGTACGGCCAGTACAGCCATCTGTTTAAGAAAAAATCCCCGTTTGCTACGGCGACGCTCGCCGGCGGTTGTTTCTGGGGGATGGAAGAAATTTTACGCAAGGTACCAGGG
>CAZBJE010000108.1:0-4564 GCA_964492125.1 uncultured Pseudobdellovibrionaceae bacterium
TTTCATAGCCTGGTCGCGCAAACCGCAGCCGGGAAAGATCCGGGCGAGCTGCTAACCAAAACTCCGAGCCGCTCTTCCAAACGATCCGCCACCCAGCCGGAAGTAAACCAGCTTCTGGAGCAAGTCGAGATCCTACACCGCTTGGGATTTGAGCTCAGCGCCGCTACCGTACTGGATTGGGCCGTCGCCCAGGCGCGCGGGATCGAACCCGAAGTCATGCTCTACATGGCGGAACTAAAAAAAGAACAAGGCGACTACAAATCTAAAATCATGATCCTGTCGGGCATTCTGTACCAAAACCCCGATCTCATTTCTCGCTCCACTATGGAGCTCTACTTTCCCAAAGTCCTCTTCCCCGTCTTTGAAAAACAATCAGCCACCATCGATCCCTATTTTCTATTAGCCATTGCTCGTCGAGAAAGTGCGTTCAACCCCAATGCCGTTTCATCCGCCAACGCCCGCGGGCTTTTGCAAGTGCTGCCCACCACAGGCCGACGTTTGAAACGGCGGCCCAACCTTTTCGATCCCGAAACCAATGTCGCCGTGGGAGCGCAGTACGTGATCGAATTGCTCAAACGGACCGAAGGCCACATCCACTACACTTTGGCCGCCTACAACGCAGGACCAGGCAAGCTTAAAGGCTGGACCCGCAGCTATCCCACAGACGACCCGATTTTGTTTATCGACCTGATTCCGTTTAAAGAGACCCGCGAATATGTAGGATCCGTTTTGCGTAACTACTACTGGTACCGCCGCATCCACCAGTCCAACCTGCCCATCCCCGCCAGCCAGATCTTGGAACTCGCTATCGCCGACAAAGAAGAATAGACGCACTGCGCCACTGCGACCGAACCCTGATTTGACGTGCGCTTGCGCGCGTTGCTAAGCTCGCTGGCTTGGGGTTGGTTGGAGGTTCACTGTGATCGGCAAATTCTCAACGTTTCGTTTAATCGCTGTATTGGCATTTTTGGCGACGGGGCTTTGCGCCAGTGCCGCACAGGAGACTCGCAAAACGCTCGTTTCCCTCCGGGTTGAGGGCTACGACAAACTCAAAGACGTTCGCTCATACCTCGATGTCGCGACCACACTTGCCGGCACATCCGACGCCCCGGAATGTATTCTGCTTTCCCCCTTGGCCGGGACTAAGGCCGCCGCCCAACCCTGGGCACCTCTGGATTTTTACACCAACGTTTTGACGCCCGAAGATCAGGCCGCCTTCAAAACTGAAGGCACGCTGGGAGAAGCGGACATTTTTTTCAAAGGCGATGACGCCAACCGCAACGGCGCTAAATTCACCGCTGATTGGACAAGGCGAGTAACCGAATCCTTTCGTGGCTCCCTCGATTTCTTAGAAAAACGGCAAGAGCGGGACTCCGTAGGATTTTTGCTCCGCTTTACCAGAGGGGTGGTCTCCTACCAAACGCTGATTAAAGTTCGCACCTGGCTGGATGAGGGAGTCTGCCACGCCGAAATGCTGGGCTGCTCGGACACCGAAGTGATCGGCGGAAAAACCGAGTGCCGCGCGGGCGGATGGAATAGGCACTTGCGTGAAGTCATTGCCGAGGCGAGTGTGTCGGGAGCGTTGGCGGACAAGTTCTACGGAACCACCGACGAAAAAAAGAAGACCGATATTGCGAAGGTGCACATCGTTTATAAGCAATACGACAAAGACGGCCGTCTTCTCGATCAGGTTTGGAAACAGAAAGTAGCGCCGCCATGATGGCAAAAGTGATTCTAGCTAGTTTAGTTGCGGTGAATGCCTGGGCGATACCGCACCGGACGATGCCTTCCACCGTTCAGCTGAGCAAAGAAGGTCGGGTCAGTGCGCATGCGATGACTGGGCACCAACCACTTGAACAGCGCATTGAAATCGTCGATTCGGAAAATTGCGCGGTCCGAAAAATTTCCGATACTGAGATTCAGATCGGCGATCCTTGCCCGTACTTGGGCGGGATTTATCACTACTTATTTGATCCCCGCGATGGCCAGCGTAAACACCAAATGGCTACCGGATTTTCGGTCTCGCGCCAATCGGCTACTAGTCACGTACTGCTCGTATCGCAGCCGCTTGAACTTCTCGCGCCCTGAGTGAGCGCCTCGGCGATCTACATTTTGAGTAAAATATCCCGAGCTTCACGCAGCTTATCGAAACTGGGGCTTTGCTTGGAAAGGGTCGGAAACCAGTCGAGATAGGCGCGTTTGGCTTCGACCAGTTTTTCACTGGGATTATTCAGCCACTCGAGAATCAGCACTTTTTGTAGCTGGCATTGGCCCCAAACCTCGGTGGACCTTCGGGCGGATCTTAAGCAAGTCTCCACGGGCTTGAGCAGTTGGGGTTCGCCCACAAAAAAGATCGGCGAGGCGTAGCGCTTAAACGCCTCGAAACGATCGAAAGTGGTTTGCAGCTGGGCCTCTCCTCGGGGTTGCTGGGCGTTCGCTTCGAAGAGCGGCAAACTGGCTAACGCGCGTCCTTGATTGGTCACCCAATCGCCCACTTTGCCCGGTGAGACGTGGGCTTCGATTTGCCCCATCATCATCGCTTCCCGACAGAGAAATTCGGACTTAACGCCTTCGTCCTGGCAATAAGCGCGTCGGAACTCGTCTGCTTTCAGTGCGCTGATCGGTTTGCCTGCTTGGAATTGGCGCAGCAAGCTCTTATCCAAGTGGGCAAAATAATCTTTGTAACGGCGACGGTATTCATCGACGTCCACCGAGTACCCCACGAAAAAGGCGCGGGCCGCGGCGTCGCTCAATCGGGGGTGAGTCAGCGAGTGCACCTGGGAGACAGACGATGCAACCTGGCGAGAAGCGGCTGCGCCCATCACTTCAAGACCCAGAAAAAGCTCAAAGCTGGTAATACCAGCCATCGCCATGTCTTCCCGCACTCCGGCGTTTTCTAAATAACGACTCTGGCCCCGCATTACGTCGGTGTGGCCAATCGGGAAAACAGATGCCACCAGCGCGTAGTCACCGCCCTTTAATTGAAACACCGAGACGTAGGGAAACGCTTTGCCCATCGTACCCAACACCATACTGAAGAGCGAATCGGTGAATGAATAAGCGTGGATCCATTGCACGAATAAGCCGCCTGGGGCCAAGGTCTTGCGGGCGCGGTCGTAAAACTCGTAGGAGAAAAGATTTTCTACGCCGGCCACCCAAGGATTGCTGGGTTCACTCACGATGACGTCGAAGATCTTATTGCCTGTACCCAGAAAGCGCATGGCATCCATTTCGCGGAAAGTGACCTTGGGACTGCGCGATGCCAGGCCATTGTATTGGTCGAAGTAATGCGCGTTCTGAATGATGGTGCCGGAAATTTCGATCACATCGATCGACTTCACTTGGGGGTAATGCAAAAGCGTCCCCACTGTCATTCCCGTGCCGAAGCCCACCACGGCTACCCGCTCGGGCTTATCCGCCAACAAACCGGGAATATGGGCCAGCATATTTGTTGTCAGCAAATCCCCGCGCGTGTTGCCGTCGGATTTTCCATTTACGAAAACAGTACGGGAAACTTCCTTGTTTTGAAAAACGCTGGCCCCTACCCCGAGAGAAGTATTGGGGCCATCCTTCCAAAAAACCAATTTGGTGCTCCGCGATAGGTAATCGCCAAAGGCTTGGGGTCCGTCGAAGCTCGTATCCATGGGCCGCGGGTGCCGAAACGGCTGAATGAAACGCTCTTTGTGAAACAGCGGTAAAATGGCGGCCCCCGCCAAGACTACCGACACCAGTCCCGCTCCCATAGCCATCTGCGGACGGCTCCATTTTTCCCAAACCCGACTCAGGTACGCGGCCGCTCCGGCGGTAACGAGCACGCAAAGGACGCAGAGCTTAAACACCTGATCCAGGTTCAAAAAATTAAGCAGCCAATAACCGCCTACCAGAGCCCCCGCGATGCAGCCGAGCGTGTTGACTCCGTAGAGTAAACCCACTCGATGGCCCGCCCCGTCGCCTTGGCTTTTGAAAAGATGGAAACACAAAGGTAAAGTCAGCCCCGACAAGCCGATCGGTACCACCAACAAAACAAAAAGGGTCGCGCCCAAGATTCCCTGGTAGAAACCAAACGCCTCCGGAATATCGCGCAACATTACGCGAATCACGTGGGCTCCATAGGACCAGCTGTCGCCGGTGCAATAGAGCAGCAACAAGAAAAATGCCGCCAACGCTTGGTTCCAAAACAAGCGCTCCAACTTGTACTCGCCGATCTTGCGCGCGAGCAAGGAACCCAACCCTAGGCAGAATACAAAAATAGAAACAATCAGCGAGAAGCTATAGTTTGATGCGCCGCTGGAAAGCCCCATCAGTCGAATCAAAACAGTTTGTAGCGCCAGCAAGTAAAACCCGGAAACGAAACCGATTCCGAGTAATACCCATTCGGGACGAGTGAGCTTCGCGGCCCTGGGTGCCCGGCCGCTAGCCTTTTTCACCGTCGGTAAACCATGGGCCGCAAGCCACGCAATCGCACCAACCAGGGCGTTTATCACGCCCCCGTACCGAGTGGTGGTGGCCAAACCGTGAGCGGGAATTAACCAATAGCCGGTCGCCAAACAGCCAAAGCATGCAC
>CAZBJE010000109.1:0-2403 GCA_964492125.1 uncultured Pseudobdellovibrionaceae bacterium
CCTACGGGCCGCGCATGCGGCCCAACGACGGCAGAGTGGTTCCCAATTTCTGCATGCAGGCGCTGCGCGACGAAGACATCACCGTTTATGGGACTGGCTCGCAGACCCGCAGCTTTTGTTATGTCGACGATTTAGTCGAAGGGATCGTGCGGGTATTTGGTTGCGACTACGGCTTGCCCATCAACTTGGGTAATCCTAGCGAAATGACTATTCGCCAGTTTGCCGAGCGGATCATTGCTCTATCAGGCAAGAAACTTTCCATTATCGAGCAAGCCCTGCCACCCGACGATCCGAAGACGCGCCAGCCCGATATTACTCTCGCCAAAAAGCTTTTGGATTGGGAGCCGCGTTTTGATCTCACGCACGGTTTGAAAGAGACGTACGAGTATTTCCAGCAATTGCACAATTCCGGCGTGCTTTATGCGGATCGTCCAGCGCCGTCGCTCAACGCCCACGCGCCCCTGTAGTTGCGCGTCGCGTCTTTGTACTACTCCCTTAGCAGGCTATAATTAAAACGCCTCTAACAGCTTCAAACTCACTCTTAAATTGCACGGTTTTGGTCGGCCTGGGGGAGGGCCTGCCCATGGATAAGCGCAAGTCGAAGGATAAAGGCGAAGTTAAGAAGGGTAAGTCGTCCAAGAAGGTCGTGGACCTGACGGAATACCGTGCCGAAAAAACCGAAGAGAAACGACGGGAGTACGAGCGCGTACTTTTTCACCGCGTCCTTGGGGTTTACAGTTTTGTCGAAAAGCAGAATCTAGCGCACGTCGAAGTGCTCGATATCAGCTATTCCGGGGTTTTGTTTCGCGAGTTGCACCCCGATCCGGCCTTTGCTCCCGGAGCCAAGGTAGCGTTGCGCTTTTACTTCACCCCCAGCTCCTATTTGCGTCTGGTGGTCGACGTAAAACGGTGCCGCACTTTTAAGAGTGGCGGACGCGAAGGTTTGGAATACGGCTGTGAGCTCGACAAGAGCACGAAGTCGTACGAAGTGTTACGCCAGTTGATAAACTTTATGTACAAGTACGCCGACGTGGCCTGTCAGGATCCCACCCCGCCGAACATCTGGTTCTAATTTAGCGAATCAGCCCTTTCCAGGGCTCCAGGCTCGGATCGATGTCCTTGCAGTACGGATAGAGGAAGAGCCCCAGCCGTTGCAGCTCCCGGAGGGTTATCCCTTCGGGCGGCAGAGTCATTTCCACGCAGAAATCGTTTCGGATCGGAAACGCCACCCGGCGCGCACCTTCGGGGCTCTTGGAGCTCACGATGGGTTGGCTTTGGGCGGCTTCGACACCCGAAGACTGTGTCATTTTAGCGGCGCGACCCGGCTTGGCGGGTTGTTGCTGTTGCTGTTTCTTTTCTGTTTTGAGCTTTGCGCGCTCGCTGGCGGCGGCCAGTTTGGCTTTATCGGTGACCGCGCGCTCCCAGGCAAACGGATCCGCGCTCCAAGCCTTGAAGTCTTCAATCGAACTTTTTACCCGGGATTTGTAAACTTTCAGGGTAGTAGACAAAACATTGTTGTTCTTATTGCGGAAGCGGTTAACCAGCACGTCGAGGTTCGACAGAATATAGTCGAGGTTGTCCTCTTCTTCGTTCAGGCCGCCAAAAAGGTTATGGCAAGCGGTCATCCGGTTGTGGATGGCGTGTTCATTCAAAATCGATTTACGGCCGGCGAATTCCAGAAACTTGATTACTTCTTCCGTGTCCCGGATGAGGGACATCTGATTGCCCCCAGGAATTACTTTCATCCCCACGCGTTCTTTACTATTACCCTGCTGCATTACTTGTTGCCCCACCTAGTTGCTTAAAGTCCCACCAATTCCCAATCTTTGGGAAAGCAAGTTAAGGTGTCAATAAACAGTACGCGAGTTCTTCAAAGCCCATCCCACCATGGCTTTTCGTGATCTGTTTCGGTCGAGATGACAATTGATGCCAACATTCCGCTATGTTTGCGACGCCAACGCAGTGCTCAAAAAATTCGAACAATGGCTCATCATTCAATGAGTCTCCAATGAAAACTACTTCCGATGCTTGGATGCCGCGACGTTTTCCTTCCGTCGTCAGAATGGCTTCTGCGCCGCTCCGTTTGGTGTGGTTTCCAAAAAGATAATTGATATGTGTCGAGCTGGGTTTTGCCACCACGCCTGGCTCTGCGCGCAAGACTTGAAGCAGGGTCTCAACTTCTGACGCGGTGAGATGCGGCTCTTCCTCACAGTGATCAATCGCAAAATCGAAAAGACGAAACGGCTGATCCGTCGCCAAACGCGCATTGGGGACTTGGCCGCGGGCCTTCTCAAAAATCTCCAGCAACCTCGCCCGCTCTACCGATCCATTCTCGTCGCCGGCCAAAGGCACGAGTTCCACTCGCTCTTGTCGTCGCAAATAGTAACCCGCGCCGTTTTCAAA
>CAZBJE010000109.1:2503-4563 GCA_964492125.1 uncultured Pseudobdellovibrionaceae bacterium
AAACTCTCCAACGTGGGCATCGGCACGCCCGCAATTTGTTTTTGGTCTGGGAATCGCTCTTGCGCGATCATGCCGCATTCAAATTGGCCTAACTCCTTGGCCGTGATCGAGCGAATGGGAATAGGCGCCAAGATCGGCTTGCCGGTCGTGTAGCGGCAGTGGGCGGAGGTGAGGTCCGGCTCGTGGGAAATCACCACCACATCATCTTTGGTTAGGTGCATGTCTAGTTCGAGTACGTGGGCGCCCGAGGCGACCGCTTCTTGGAAAGCGGGCAGGGTGTTTTCAGGATGGGTGCCGCGGGAGCCGCGGTGACCGTGGACAGATAATTTTTGGATAGTTTTAGGCTCTATTTTCATGGTTTGGCACCCCGTAAAAAAGCCGGACAAAATGAGTGTAACAGCTAGGCATTTCTTTTTCATGGGCCGCATTGTAAGAGCTACTCATGATCAAAGTCACTCAAGCCAAATCCAAAGCCGATCTGAAGCTTTTTGAGAGCATCGCTGAAAAAATCCACGAAAAAGACCCCTATTTCGTCCCTCCCTTCCCGGGGGCGGTGGTGAAGCTGATCGATCCTAAAGGGGCTTTTGCCGCCCATGGGGACGTGGTTTGTTTTATCGCCTGGAAAGACGGCAAGTCTGTGGGACGAATTGCGGCAGTGGAAAACCGAGCGCACAATGAATACTACGGCGACAAGGTCGGTTTTTTTGGATTTTTCGATTTCATCGACAATATCGGAGTCGCTGAAGCTTTGCTCAACGCCGCCAAAGCGGAATTGCGGCGACGCGGCCTCACCACTTTGCGTGGGCCTTATAGCCCCAGCGTAAACGATGAGTGCGGACTGCTGGTGGAAGGGTTCGAGTCTTCCCCAATGGTGAGCATGTCGTACAACCCGCCGTACTATGTCGCCATCTATGAAGAACTGGGGTTGTCGCCCGCTCGGGATCTGCACGCGTACTACCTTTCCGGAGCCACCGAGACCTCGGAGCGCATTCTAAAGATCGTCAAACGGGTAAAGCGCGCCACCGGTATTACGGTCCGCCCGTTCAATTTGAAAAAACTCGATCACGATTTGCGCATCATCCAGACCCTGTATAACGGAACCCTCAAGCGCAACTGGGGCTTCGTCCCCATTACGTTCGACGACATGAAAGCCTCGGCTAAGGATCTGATGGCGGTGGTAGATCCGGAATTGGTCATGATTGCGGAAAAAAATGGGGAAGCGGCGGGTTTCTCGTTGGTCATTCCGAATATCAACGAGTTTATGTGGAAGGCGAAGAGCTCCCGGGGTTTAATGCGGATCTTGAAGTTCGTCTGGCTGCTTAAAACGAGCCGGCCCAAAGAAGCGCGTTTGGCGATTTTGGGCGTCAAAGAGGAATTTCAAAACAAAGGGCTGGGCGCACTTTTTTATGCCGAAACGCTGCTCAAGGGTGGCAAAAAATTTCAGGGTGGAGAGCTTTCGTGGGTGGAAGCCAATAACGAGGAAATCATCCACGGCATCACAGTGATGGGCGGCAAGAAGTATAAAAATTACCGCATTTTCGAAAATCAATTGGGGACGGCTAACGCATGACGATTCTGATCACGGGGGCTACTGGGTTTGTCGGCCGCAATCTGTTGCTGGCGGTGTTGGAGAGTAAGCGTTACGAGAAGATTTACCTACCGGTGCGCAGTCGCGCCAAATTGGTCGCGCAACTAAAGGAAGATGGGTTTGCCGCAGTGCCCGGCTCTCTCGTGATCAACGAGGCCTCGGCCACCGACTGGAAACTCGGCGAAGCCGCTAAAGCCGATCATGTAGTCCATTCTGCCGGCGTCATTTTCGCGCGCACCAAGGAAGAGTACTGGGACACCAATATCGAAGGCACCGTTCGCCTGATGAAGGCTCTTCAGTCGCCCAAAAAGGTGGTGGTGCTTTCGTCGCTGGCCGCCGCGGGCCCCAGCAGCGTCGATAACCCACGCCAAGAAAACCAAACCGAAGCCCCGGTTACTTGGTACGGCCAATCTAAATTAGATATGGAAAAACGGCTGGCGAAAGAATTCTCCCACCTGCCTTATATTTGCCT
>CAZBJE010000110.1:0-4257 GCA_964492125.1 uncultured Pseudobdellovibrionaceae bacterium
GGTTCGTATAAAAAAGCGATTATCCCTGCTGCGGCTTCGGTGTTCGCCATTGTGGCGTTGATTCTGGCGGATACTTTACCGTCGGTATTAGACCCGAGCATTCAACCTTTGGAGCCGGTGCTGCGCAGTAACTTCTGGCTGACCATCCACGTGCTCACGATCACGTTGAGCTATGCGGCATTCGCTCTCTCGCTTTGCTTGGGCAATGTGGTGCTGGGCCACTTTGTGTTCCGCCCCGCTAAGACGGAGACGATCCAGTACGCTTCGCTCTATATGTACCGCGCCATTCAAATCGGAGTGGTATTGCTCGCTGCCGGAACGATTTTGGGCGGGGTGTGGGCGGATTATTCCTGGGGCCGATTCTGGGGCTGGGATCCGAAGGAAGTCTGGGCTTTGATCGCGCTGCTGCTTTACTTGGCGGTGCTGCACGGCCGTTTCGCCGGTTGGTTGCAGGGCTTTGGCTTTGCTACTTCAGCGGTGATGTCGTTTCTCGGCGTGTTGATGGCCTGGTACGGGGTGAACTTCGTACTCGGCGCCGGCTTGCATTCTTACGGCTTTGGCACCGGCGGCACAGTCTATGTGTTGATGTACGTGCTGGCCCAGCTGGCGTTTGTGGGTGTGGCGTACTATCGCTACAACAAGTCCGGAGCGCGGGCGCGGCGGGCGGCCATCTTCCCTCGGACTTAGCTGGTCGAACGGGGATTTCCGCGGATCTCCGGCCCGCGCCGACTGGGCACACCGGTCCTCATAGAATTTCAAGGGGTCTGAGGCGCTCGCATTGCAGGCTAGTTTTAGCGTTCCAATAGTATGGTGGCTGCAATGACGGCCCCGCCGGTGCGTGCCGGAGATCCACGAAAATCCCCTTTCAGCAGCTTGGCGTGAGTGAGAGAGCCTGTGTGTCAGTTGGGTAAATTCGTATTCGTGTGAAACGAAGCGAATTGTGTCGTCAAACGCAGTAAGTTTCTTGTCGGTTGTTCGGGGAACTGAAACTGGTTCCACAAAGTGAGTTTCAGTCGGTCCCCATCGGCCAATAAGGCAGACTCTTTTTCGCCCAAGAACATCCCGTGTGCGACGGTGCGTTCCCCCACGCATGCCTGGCAAAGTAATCCACCCGCATCCAGATCAAAAACCCCACTCGTACTCGCCGGCTCCGCGCAGCGTGCGCAGGCGTCCATGCGTGGCTTGATCCCGATTTGGTCCAGTAGCTTGATTTGGAAGATCAGTCGCAAAAGCGGTAGTCGCTCGGGTTCCGTTTTTTCCATTAACGCCAAAGTCTGCCCTAGCAAGCTATAAACTCCCGGCATGGTGACGGCGGTGTTGGATAGGCGGCGCACCCACTGCACCACCTTACCTGCGGTCATCATGCGGTCTAGATCGTCGCGCAAGCCGGTAAAGGCGTTCAAAACGGTGAGTTCCACTAGGTAGGGGTTGCCGCGGGGATCGCCCCGAACCACGATTTCGTTATGGCAGAAGAGATCCATGCCGCCGATGTAGCGGCGTTTGCTCTTGCGGGCGGACTTGGCCAGCACTGTGATCATGCCCCAGTCTCGGGTGAAGAGTTGCATGTAGCGGTCCGCTTCGCCGAAGTTTTCTCGCGAAAGGACGATGGCGCGAGATTTAAGCATCTACAGCGCCAGCTGGGGAACGGGCTGACGTCGGAAGCGCACGTAGAAAAACGCGCCCATGCAGTTGAAAAGAATCGTGTACACCTGGATCAAAGTGCAGAGGGTGGCGCCCTGTTCGGGGTTTTGTAACCCTGCCCATGAAAACAAAGTGAAGAAGGCGACCTGGCCCACCCCAATTCCGCCGGGCAAAATGGGCGCGGCGGCGATGGTCATGCCAATAGGAACCACGAAAAAGTACTGCGAGAGCGAAAGCGGGATGCCCAACGCATCGCCCTGGATTTTAAACAGCAGGGTGTTGAAAAATACCGATACCGCCGAGATGGCCAGCGCCGCCAGAATCGTCTTGGGGTGGTGGCGGTAGAGGACCGTGGCTTCAAACATTTTGTGAACCAGGCCGAACCGTTGCACTTGGCGTTTGACCCATTGGCTACCGGGGACCTTGTAGGAAACCGAAATAAAGAAAAGGGTGCCGATGAGCGCCGAGAGCAGGGTGAAGCCCCAAATCCCGTAGGCTAGCATCCGCATTTGCGGGCGCGCTTGAAGCCACTCGAAATAGAAAACAAAGGTGACCGCCGAGTAGAAGAAAAAGACCGACAACCCAATGGCCCGATCCAAAATGACGGTGAAAATAGCCTTCGTTTTGCGCTGGGGTTCGCGCCCCGCCACATACCAGGCCTTGATCACGTCGCCACCCACGGAGCCGGGCATAAAAGTATTAAAAAACGACCCGATCATGGTCAGCTGGAACATCGAGGCGATGCCGAGCGTAAGCCCTTGGGCTTTGGACAAAAGGTACCAACGCAGGCTGCAGCAGGCTGCGGCAAAGGTCAAAAATGCGAAGCCGACTGCCAGGTTTTTTACGGAGAAAAGCATGCCGCTCAGCGCCTGGAAATCGATCATCCTTGAGCGTAGAACATAGGCAATCAAGGCCAGGCCCACTACGGCTTTGAGCACTAACTGGAGCGTTTCATTTAGCGTCTTTTTCGTCATTGAAACCTTGAGTAGCGCAGTTTAAATTTATCCCCGGGATAATCAATGAAAATCACTGTTCTTGGCACAGGCTATGTAGGGTTAGTCACAGGGACGTGTCTCTCGGATTCGGGAAACCACGTCACCTGCATCGATATCGACGCAGCGAAAGTTGCGCGCCTGACGAAAGGCGAGGTTCCTTTCTACGAACCCGGTCTCGAGGCGATGATCGCCCACAACGTGAAGGCGCAGCGCCTCACTTTCAGCACCGATGTCACTAGCGCGATCGCTAGCTGCGATGTCGCGTTCGTCGCAGTAGGAACGCCTCAAGGCGAAGATGGCGCTTCCGACATGCAGTACGTCTACAACGTAGTGAAAACGGTCCGCGAAAGCCTGACTCACCCGATCGTTTTGGTCATGAAAAGCACTGTGCCCGTCGGCACCGCCGACCGTGCGCGTGAAATTTTGGCCGGCGCGCGATTCCAAGTGGAAGTGGTTTCGAATCCCGAGTTCTTGAAAGAAGGCGCGGCAGTTGCCGATTTCTTGCGCCCGGAACGCGTGGTCGTTGGAACGGAGTCCGAATCGGCCCGTCACCTAATGGCCGATCTTTACAGTCCGTTTGTGCGCAACGGCAGCCCCATTCTTTTCATGAGCAATCGTTCGGCGGAATTGACCAAGTACGCCGCCAATACTTTTTTGGCGATGAAGATCTCGTTCATCAACGAGATGGCGGTTTTGGCGGAGCATGCGGGCGCGAACATCCACGACGTGCGCAAAGGCATCATCACCGATAGCCGAATCGGCAGTAAGTTTTTATACCCCGGCTGTGGCTACGGCGGCAGCTGTTTCCCCAAAGACGTCAAAGCGCTTATTCATTTAGGTAAAGAAGTCGGCATGCCTTTGCGTATGTTCGAGGAAGTCGATGCCGTTAATCAGCGCCAAAAGAGATTGCTGTTTGAAAAAGTGGAAAAGCATTTCAATGGCGATTTAGACGGTAAAACAATCGCGCTCTGGGGTCTTTCGTTCAAGCCCGAAACCGACGATATGCGCGAAGCGCCGTCGATTACGCTGATCAACCAGCTGCTGGATCGTAACGTGAAGGTCCAGGCCTACGATCCAATAGCTACCGAGGAAGCCCGTAAGGTTTTTGGTGATCGAGTACAGTTTTTCGATAATGCCTATGGCGCTAGCAAGGCGGCTGACGGATTGGCCATTCTTACTGAGTGGAACGAGTTCCGCTCGCCTGATTTCGAGAGTCTGCGGCAAGACATGAATCAGCCGACAATCTTCGACGGCCGCAATCTGTATAACCCTGCCAGCATGAAGCGCGACGGGTTTGATTACTACTGCATCGGAAAGCCAGACAACGCATGAGTTGGGAAAAATTGCAGCCCGGCGGGCGCTACATGGTAACCGGCGGTGCCGGTTTTATCGGTTCGCATCTTTGCGAAAAAATCTTGAAAGCTGGCGGACGAGTAGTTGCCGTCGATAACCTGGTTACGGGGAATCGCGAAAACATCCGCCCGTTTCTGGGCAATCCCAGTTTCGAATTCGTGGAGCATGACCTGATAGTTCCTCGTCATTGGGATGGCGGCTTAGCGGGTATTTTCCACTTCGCTTGCCCGGCTAGTCCGGTGGATTACGCGCTCTTGCCTATTGAAAC
>CAZBJE010000111.1:0-4124 GCA_964492125.1 uncultured Pseudobdellovibrionaceae bacterium
GGGAGCGAGTTGGTTAGCGACACTTTCACTTTAAGTGGCTTTCTACTTTGGTGCCGGCCTTTCGGGGGGTGCCGCGATCAGCGTCTTTCTAAGACCGTGGTCCGCGCCAACCGGTTGTTTGCTACTTGTCGTTCTACAAAGTCCTTGCCTGCTTTGTCCTCGCTCTTTCAGTGGAGTGGTGGCGCTGAGCAGCTTGATCGTATTGCATTGAATATTGTTTTCTTTTTCTTTTTTCGGATCCGAATAAACCAAAAATAAAAATCTTTTCTGGAGGGGCGACAAGACTTTTACCTTGCCCGGGCAAGGTAAGTGCTTGGACAAAGCGGGCAAGGACTTTGTAGAACGACAAGTAGCAACCAACCCGTTGGCGCGGACTGTGCTTATTGAATACCGTACTAAACGGAATGAACGGCGCACTACCCCTAAGTAGAAAGCAGCAGAACGTCCGCAATATCCCAAGCCTGCTCGCCTCCCCTGCGCACAGCTACCTCGCATAGCGGAGAGCCCTTTGCGCCTTTAATGCGGTTGTTGATCGACGTTCCGCTATTCGCGCTCGTCGAGCCAATTCATTTGGATGGATTCGAGGATTTTCTCGTTGGAGCGTTTAGCATCGTCTTCAAAAGTTTCTAGTTCAGTGACGTACCGGTGCAAGTCGGTAAAACGCAAAGTGAGCGGATCTAGATCTGGGAACTTGTCGAAAAGGGCGATCGCGATTTCGCGGGTGTCAGTCCATTTCATTTTTGCCACTCCCTAAATTGCGATCTTTGAGCGCCCCACGGACCGCTTCGTTGAGCAAGTCCTCAGCTAATTTCTGGGTGGCCTCGTTGAGCACGTCCATTTTCGCCTTAATCACTTTGAAATCGGTTTGGTTGATAGCGGCCTGCAGTTCGCCGCAGGCCGTTTCGATGGCGCTTTTTTGGGCTGCTGTTACCAGGTGCTCGCCGCGCCCCAGGGATTTGTGGGTCGCAGCCAAAAGGGCATCGGCTTCGGTGCGGGCTTCCACCAAAAAGCGCAAAGCGAAATCACTCTCCGCATGCTCGTAGGCGTCACCCAGCATTTGTTCCACTGCTTCGTCGTTTAGCCCGAAGGTCGGGTTTACGGTGATCGAGGCGCGTGTGGATGTGCGCAATTCAATCGCCCGTACGTTTAAAATACCGTTCGCATCGACGATAAATTCGACTTCAATTTTCGGAATACCAGCCGGCAGAGGGGGCACATTCTTGAGTTTGAAGCGGGCCAGGCTTCGGTTGTCCGCGGCCATCTCGCGTTCACCTTGAAGCACGTGAATGTCGACACTTACTTGCCCATCAATGGACGTGGTGAACGTTTGGCTCGCCGAAACAGGGATGGTGGAATTGCGGTGGATGATTTTGCTCACCGCTCCCCCTAGGGTTTCAATGCCGAGTGAGAGGGGGATCACATCAAGCAGCAGCATCTCGCCCATTTGCCCGGCCAGGATATTGGCTTGGACAGCCGCGCCCATGGCGACCACTTCGTCTGGGTTGAGCGTGCAAATCGGTTCACGGCCAAAAAGCGTTTGGACGAATTCGCGGACAAGTGGCACTCGCGTGCTTCCCCCTACCAAAATCACATCGGTGATTTGGATGGGTTTGACGCCCGCGTCTTTTAAGCAATTCAAGCAGGGAGCTTTTACGCGCTCCACAACGGGGGCAATCCAGCCCTCTAGTTCTTCTCGCGTAATGCACCGTTCGAAACCTTTGCCCTGCCAGCTAGCTTGTAAGGTGGCACAGGGGCGGTCGGATAAATGCTTTTTCAGTGCCTCCGCCGCGACAAGCAGGCTGCCGCGCGCACCGGGGCTTGTTTTCCAGTCCGTGCCCCAGCAGGCGGTGACCTCGGCTTCTAAGGCCGCTACGATCGCGTGGTCGAAATCGTCCCCGCCCAGTGCTGTATTGCCGTTGGTGGCCAGTACTTCAAATACGCCGTCTTTCACCCGTAAGAGGGAAATATCGAAAGTGCCGCCGCCCAAATCGAATACGGCCACGGTACCCAGCGTTTTTTTATCGAGTCCGTAAGCCAGGCACGCAGCCGTGGGTTCGTTGACGATCCGCACGACTTCTAAACCGGCTAGCTCGCCCGCGAACTTGGTTGCTTGGCGTTGGGCGTCGTTGAAGTAGGCTGGGACTGTGACGACTGCTTTATCTACTTTTTCGCCGCTGGAAGCTTCGGCAATCGATTTGAGTTTCCCAAGAACTAGGGCCGCCACTTCCGTGGGGGAAATCACCCGCTCGGGCAATTGGAACCGCACCATACGTGCGTCGCTGGGAGAAAGATCAAACGGAAGCGAGTTCGCGCTCTCTTTGATGTCGGCCAGACCTAATCCGATAAAACGTTTGGCGCTGTAGATCGTGCGCTCGGGCGAAGTTTCGCGGCGTGCGCGAGCGGCGGCTCCCACCAGAGGCTCCGGCGCCTCAGGATCAAAAAACACAACCGACGGCACCAATGCACTCCCATCGTCGCCCAGAAAAAGCCGTGGGCGTCGATTCTCGATTCGCCCGATAAGGCTATTGGTGGTCCCTAAATCAATTCCAACTATCAAGTGCCGCCTCGTTTACGTTCGATGTCTGCGAGCATGGAGCGCAAGAAACGCCGCAGAGTAAAGTGTTTCGCCACTTGCTCCAAGACCTTTTTCTTGTCGGGAGAGGCTTCCCACTGATCTTCGAGGCCAGTCCAGCCGTTTTCCAGTTCTTCTAGTTGGTTTTGCAATTCGACTTGGAAGCCTTCTAAGCGGGCGAGTCCCCCCGGCTCGGTAAGCGCATCTTGCAAATCAAAGTAGGCCTCGGCCAATTCAAGAGGGACGTTGGGCTTGGCTGGGGCGTCGCCAAAGCCGTGGCGTTCGAGCAAGTATTGGGCGCGCGACGCCGGATCGCGCAACGATTGGTAGGCCCGATTAATCGCGGTAGACCAACGGGCAGCGCGCAGGGCTTGCACCGGCTCCGCACCCGAAAAACGATCGGGGTGGGTCTGCTTGGAGAGTGCGTAAAACCGCTCGCGCAGTGCTTCGAGGTCGATCTTCAGGCTTTCGGGGATGCCAAGTACCTCGAAGTGGCTTAGGCCATCGGGGAACTCGGCCAACGCGCCTTCGTTAAACAGCGAACGAAGTGCCACAACCACAGCTCTTCGAAGCGTTTGGATTTTGGAAGGTAAAACCGGTGCCGTTTAGGCCGCCCGAATAATCGAGGGTGAGCCCCCGAACATAAAGGAAGCTTTTGGGATCGACAAAGATCTTCACGCCCTGGACCTCAAAGACCTTGTCTTTGTCGGTAGGGTCTTTTTGAAAATCGAGCTTGTAGGACATGCCACTGCAGCCGCCACCCACCACGGCCACTCGCAGGCCGCCGTCCGGCATGCCCGCTTCCTCGCGGAACTTCATGATTTGCTTAACGGCATTTTCAGTGAGGTTGATCATCCAGCCGTCCCCTGTTTCCTTTGGTAATCCGAAATCGCGGCGCGGATGGCGTCTTCGGCCAAAACCGAGCAGTGGATCTTCACCGGCGGCAGCGAGAGTTCGTTGACGATGTCGGTGTTTTTGATCTGCAAAGCTTCTTCGACCGTTTTGCCTTTGACCCATTCGGTAGCCAGCGAAGAGCTGGCAATGGCGCTGCCGCAACCAAACGTTTTGAAGCGGGCGTCTTCTACGATCTGGGTTTCCGCGTTGATCTTGATCTGCAGCTTCATCACGTCGCCGCATTCCGGAGCGCCGACCACGCCAGTGCCGACCGCGTTATCGCCCTTGTCGAAAGAGCCTACGTTGCGGGGGTTGTTGAAGTGATCAATAACTTTAGGTCCGTATCCCATTGTGCTTCTCCCTTAATGCGCGGTCCACTGGACCGATTTCAAATCAATGCCTTCTTTGGCCATTTCGTAAAGCGGCGACATCTCGCGCAAGCGCGACACTGTCGAAACTACTTTTTCGATGACCAAGTCCACTTCTTCCTCGGTATTGAATCGACCGAGACCGAAGCGGATCGAAGTGTGCGCCAGGTCTTCACCCACGCCCAACGCTTTTAAAACGTAGGACGGCTCGAGCGAGGCCGAGGTGCAAGCGGATCCAGAGGACACCGCCACTTCTTTTAACCCCATCATCAGCGATTCGCCTTCGACGA
>CAZBJE010000112.1:0-4004 GCA_964492125.1 uncultured Pseudobdellovibrionaceae bacterium
CCCGTTGGCGCGGACCGCGCTTTTTGATTGCCGCACTAAACGGTACTTGCGGCGCACTACCGCCTGAGTAGAAAGCAGCAGAACGTTCGCAATATCCCAAGCCAGCTCGCTTCCCTTGCTTATGGCTGATCAGCTGGGTGAATGACGCGACGCAACCCCCATTTTTAGCGGAGTGCCGCTAAAATCAGTCGCCAAATTTGTAGGGAATCTCTTGATACGTTTCCGCCTCCACGCTCCACACGTGGAAAGGGCGGCCTACCTCAATCGTACCGAAATCAGCTTGCTCGCCGAGCGCTTGCGCCGCGTTTAGCGTCGAAGCTACGATCGCCTCTGCAACCGTCATTTTCATTTGGCTGCAGGCTAGCGTCATCATGAGGGGTAGGTTGTGCGACGGGCAGGTGCCGGGGTTGAAATCTGTGGTCAAAGCCACGATAGCACCAGCATCAATGAGTGCGCGTGCCGGGGGGTACGCAGTGCCGGTGAAAACCGAAGCGCCCGGGGCCAAAACCGCTACAGTATCGGAAGCGGCGATGGCTTTCACTCCCGCCGCAGAAACGGAATCTAAATGATCGCAGCTGGTAGCACCCAATTCCACCGCCAATGCCGTCCCGCCTTGGTCGGTGAATTGATCCACGTGTAGTTTTATTTTGAAACCGAGCTGGCGCGCCGCTGTAGCCATGCGGCGAGTTTGTTGCGGGGTGAAGTAGCCGTCTTCCACGAACGCATCGAAAAAAGTGGCTAGTTTGCGCTGGGCAATCGCGGGTAACCATTCACTACAAATAACGTCGACAAAAGCATCCGCGCGCCCTTTGAACTCGGGCGGAACGGCATGTGCGGGCATGAAAGTGGGAACGAGTTTGATCGCCGTGCCTTTTTGTAGGGCCGCGATGCATTCCAGCTGACGGATTTCACTTTCCAGGGTGAGGCCGTAGCCGGATTTGATTTCCAGACAACGCACGCCCTTGGCTTCGAAAAATGCGAGTTCGGTTTGGGCGCGCATCAAGAGCTCCGCCGGAGTCGCTGCCCGAGTCGCTTTCATCGTCGATAAAATGCCACCGCCGGCTTGGGCTATTTCTTGGTATGTTTTGCCGGCGCAGCGTTGGCCGTAATCCAACGCGCGCGAACCAGCAAAAACCAAGTGGGTGTGGCACTCCACCAGTGCGGGCAGCCAAACTGCGCCTTGCGCTGGAGCACGCGGTGCCATGGCATACTGCTCAGGAATAGACGCCGTTCCGCCTACCCAGGCCACGCGGCCATTTTCGACAACCACCGCAGCGTCCTCAATCACGCCCAAATCGGCTTCGGTAGGACGGCGCCCTTTTTTGGCGCGCGCCCCCGCGAGCGTCAGACACTGGCGAATATTTTCGTATACCTGGATCATGACAGGGGGATCTTCAGGCCTTGGCGATCGGCGACCTCTCGGGCCAGTTCGTAGCCCGCATCGGCGTGGCGGAAAACGCCCATAGCCGGATCCGAGTTAAGCACGCGGGACAATCTGCGATCGGCGCGCTCGGTGCCATCGGCCAAAATCACCATACCCGAGTGAATGGAATAGCCGATACCTACACCGCCGCCGTGGTGCACGCTAATCCAGCTGGCGCCGTTCACCGCATTCACCAAGGCGTTTAAGATTGGCCAGTCGGCGATAGCGTCGCTGCCGTCTTTCATTCCCTCGGTTTCGCGGTTGGGCGAAGCCACGCTGCCGCAATCGAGGTGATCGCGGCCAATGACGATGGGCGCTTTTACTTTGCCGTCGCGTACTAGCTTATTAAACACCAGCCCCGCCTTTTCGCGTTCGCCGTGACCGAGCCAGCAGATACGCGCGGGCAGGCCTTGGAATTGGATGCGTTCGCGGGCGAGCTTCAACCAGCGGGCTAGATCGGGTTTGTCGGGAAACAGTTCCAGCATCGCACGGTCGGTGGTGTAGATGTCTTCGGGGTCTCCAGAAAGCGCTACCCAACGGAAGGGGCCTTTGCCTTCGCAGAAAAGTGGCCGAATGTACTCCGGAACAAAGCCGGGAATTCGAAAGGCATCTTTTACGCCGACTTCTTGGGCGACTTGGCGAATATTATTGCCGTAGTCGAAGGTAGGGATGCCTTTGTCTAAAAAGGCGAGCAGTCCACGCACATGGGTCGCAATCGATTCTTTCGAGCGGCGAACGTACGCCTCGGGATTGGACGCACGCAACGCCGCGCCTTGGTCCATCGAGAGCCCAGCGGGCAGATAGCCGCGCAACGGATCGTGGGCCGAGGTTTGGTCGGTCACCAGGTGCGGCAAGTATTTCCCTTGGGCGATGCGCGGGATGATTTCCGCCGCGTTGCCGAGCAGCCCGATGGATAGGGCTTTTTTCTGGGCGCACGCGGCTTCGATCGCTTTCAAAGCCGTGTCCAAGTCCGTTTCCATCCGGTCGAGGTAACCGGTTTCAATGCGACGACGGATGCGGGTATCGTCGACATCAATGCCTAGAAAACAAGCGCCGTTCATCGTGGCGGCGAGCGGCTGGGCACCGCCCATTCCGCCGAGGCCCGCCGAGAGAACCCATTTGCCCGTCAAATCGCCCTGGTAATGTTTACGGCCTGCTTCGGCGAAGGTTTCGTAGGTTCCTTGCACGATGCCTTGGGTGCCGATGTAGATCCAGCTTCCCGCCGTCATTTGACCGAACATGGTAAGGCCGCGTTTTTCGAGGTCGCGGAAAATATCCCACGTGGCCCAAGCGGGAACGAGAAGCGAATTAGCAATCAGAACACGCGGAGCTTCGGCGTGCGTGCGGATAATTCCTACCGGTTTACCCGACTGTACAAGCAGCGTCTCTTCATTGCCCAGGGTCTTAAGGGAGGCCACAATGGCGTTGTAGGCCTCCCAATTGCGAGCGGCTTTGCCCGTTCCGCCGTATACCACCAATTCTTCCGGACGTTCGGCGACGTCGGGATCCAAGTTGTTCATGAGCATGCGGAGAGCTGCTTCTTGCTCCCAGCCCTTGCAATGCAACTCGCCGCCTCGATAAGCGTGGATCGGTGTCATAAAATTCCTTCCCGTTTGCCGCGGCTGTGTAGCTCGCCCGAGCGAACCAAATGCGCAATCGATTCAATGTCGGGTGTTAGATAACGATCGGTTTGCAGACGGGCGACTTTTTCGCGCACTTGTTTGTACAGCCACTCCGGCCCGCGACCGGCCTTGAGGGGTCTGCGAAATTCCAGTGCTTGAGATGCTGCCAGCATTTCGATCGCGAGCACGTTTTCCGTATTTTCGAGAATGACTTTCGCTTTACGCGCGGCAGTGGGCCCCATGCTCACGTGATCTTCTTTTTCGTTGTTGGTCGGAATGCTGTCGGTGCTAGCGGGGTGAGTCAGCAGGCGATTCTCAGCGGCCAAAGCGGCGGCGGTAACGTGCGCGATCATAAAGCCGGAATTCAACCCCTCGTTCTCGACGAGAAAACAGGGAAGCTCGCTGTACGAAGGATCAATCAACTTCGCGATCCTGCGCTCGGAAAGACTGGAGAGTTCGGATACCGCCATGCCCAAAATATCTAAGGCAAACGCAATCGGTTGGCCGTGGAAGTTGCCTTGAGAAACAATTTCGCCGGTTTCGGGATTCACTAGCGGGTTGTCGGTCGCAGCGTTGATTTCCACCGTGAGCGTGCGGCGTACAAAACTCATCAAATCCCGACAGGCGCCGTGCACTTGCGGAGCGCAGCGGAAGGAATACGGATCTTGCACACGGTCGCAATTCACGTGGCTCTTGTAGATTTGGCTGTCTTCCATCAGGTCGTGCATCCGCTTCGCCGACTCGATTTGGCCCGGGAAGGGACGGGTTTGGTGAACCCAATCGGAATAAGCACGCGGAGTACCTAGAACTCCGTCGAGACTCGTGGCGCAGGTGAGATCGGCTAGGTTGGCGATTTCTTCGGCGCGCAAAAGCAGCAACGCCCCTAAACCGGTCATCTGCTGGGTGCCGTTGATGAGGGACAACCCTTCCTTGGGGGCGAGACGAGTAGGTGCCAAACC
>CAZBJE010000113.1:0-3934 GCA_964492125.1 uncultured Pseudobdellovibrionaceae bacterium
GTTCAAAATGAACCCAATCGCCCGAAAATCCGAGCAAGAAAACCCGCTCGACCTTCTCGCTCACTTATCGAGACTATCCCGTAACCGAGTGCGAAAGGCAGCACCCCCCACCCCCGAATCGCTCGAGGCACTGAGCGAATTCGGCTCGCGATCGGGGCCCCTTACTGTGGGGGTCGAAATTGAGTTTTTCCTGCTATCGGAGTCGCGGCTTGCAAGTGACGAACAAGCTCTGGGTTTCCTGAGCGCCCTCGCCCAGCAACCGGGTTGGACTTCCGAAAGCGAGACGTCCACCCTTTTCAAAATGGACGATAACCGCGTTACCCGTACCCATTTCGAGTACCGTCCGCACCTTCTGGAAATCTCCACCACTTATTTCGATTCCCTTGCCTGCCTTGCCTCTCATGTCCAAACGGTGATGCGCGATATCGCTCACTGCGCGGCCCTCTTAAAATTGGAAATAGCAGACGAACCTACTGCTGCTCGCCAGGAATGGGAGAGATTGCCCCCCGACCCTGATCGCCGGAAGATAGACGAATCTCGTTTGAACGAAATGAGGGATGCCTATGGTTTTGAGCCCAGAGAGATCTGCCAATTCCCGGCCTACACAGCATCCATTCACGTGCATGTGGGCGGAGTGGACTGGAAAGCGCGGCCGGACTTAATTTCGGCGATCTATGCAATCGAGTCTCGCCTCTTTCTGGATTTCGCTCTAGGGAAACCGGAGCAGCAAGCCCGATCCAAAATGGAAGTCAGGTTGCAACAGTACGAAGCCTGTTTTCCCGGTTTTGCATTGGTTGGCATTCCCGATTTGCCCGACTGGAACCTGCCCCTTTGGCTGGCTTGGTTAGAAAGATTCGACGGTAGTCGCGATTTTCAGTGGGTACGGCCACGGCGATCGGGGACTCTGGAATTCCGCAGCGAGCCCGCGTCTATCCGCCCAGAAGCCATTCTTGCGGCCGCAGCGCGAAGACTAGGAGCCGTGGCGTGCGCGCTCGCCGGAGGCGAATATTCTGCTTTGCCTACTTCCCGCGCGCGAATGCTAAACCGGCTGAGCAACCCCGACTCCACACCATGCGATACCGAGCGCGCTAGGCAACGCATTCAAAGCGCACTCAAAGCGCGGGGGCTCGGAGAAGAAAGGTTTTTGCCGTAGACAGCCAGAACACTGGTCCCTCTCTTGCAGAAGTGAAAGCAAGGCGGGGACGCCGTACTTTCTAGGGTGGCTATTTGTTTGGCATATTCGCAATTTTCGTTACGCTTGCAGCCGCGGTGACGCCGCCGTCTGTGGCCGGCCCACTCGGTGAACGAACCGTGGTGAATGAAGTGGCGCGCGTAAGCTGTGCGACGGACTATGCGGCACTCTCGCAAATGGGAGTATCGGTTAATCCCGATTCTTTCGAGCCCCCCAATGCGCGAGCGGCTTGGTTCCGCTTGGGCAACTCCGTAGTAAAAGGCGCCTCCCATCCCGAAGCAACAGTGGGTGGCTTTCCGATTGTTTATCTACCGCACCAGGAGTTTCTCGTTCCGATCGAAACGAATTCGGTACACAAAATAGTCGCCAATCGAGTTATCTTGCACGGTTTCTACGGAGCGTGGACCAGCCAAGATTCAATGGATCCCTATTCGCAATGGGACATTGCAAATAAATACCTTCCCGTAATGCCCTTCTCAGGAAAACAGGATCCTCAGTACCTGGTACCCATAGACGTCCTTTTGGGGCTCAACTCCCCGTCGCCCCAAACACCCCAAATTGCGGCCGTCGCTCCCGTACCTCATTTCGATACTCCCTGGAGCGAAGGCATCGTGGAAACAAAGGGAGGATCGGTCTATGTGTTCGGACCGGGATCGCGCGTGGACGTGTTCAGTGGGCGGCCTGGCGCGAGCCCCAGCCAAACCCATATTCTCAATGCAAAAGCCGCGTTCTCTAGCCATTCCGAAATCCTACGAAGACAGGGCGTTCTCAGTGGCAAGCTCACAGGCAACGCCGAAGCCGATCTGGTTGCCGCTTTGAATCAGGACGCGCGCGCGTTCGACCAAGAAATAAAAGCAAGCGGCGCGCAAGCGCTCGTCTATCAGACGTGGAAAGAGGCACGCGACAGAACGCTCTCGAATCTTCGAAAGCAGAAAGAGACAGGGGGGTATTTTTCGCCTCACCAGATCTTCGATCTGGAACCTCGGTCGGAAGCCTTATTGAAACCCGAGCGACGCTGGATCCCCCTGGATCAAACGGAAAACTGGACGACTTCCACAATCGACGGCGCCGAAGGCTCCATTCGAAGTCTCCACCGATTCATCGGAATGCGCCGTTCGCTAGAAGGAGACACTGCGCCGGCTGTTCGAGTCTTAAACAGAACCCAAACACATTCGCAGCAGGTTCAATGGTACTTCGGAGAAGCCGGCTTGGAGCTTGCGAAAGACGGTTGGTTTTTTAGCGGAGTACTCGCGGTGGAGCGCGATCCGCATACCGGCGCGATATCCTCGATGCGGGTAGAAGACAACGGGGATGGCATGCTTGTTCCGGGCGGCGATCCATCGGTTAGCAAGCCTACGCCCGAGGAAATCGCTCAGATCAACGCTTCGCTTGCGCTAAGTTTACCCGTTGTTGCGGCGCGACCTCCGAAGTAGAAGGAATTGTTTGTGGTCCTATCCAACCAACGCACACTTGCGGGAATGCTCCGCGAGAGCCTGTTCTCGTACGGCTACCTGACGAACCAGGGAAATCGCCACGCGCTGCTCGACGTGCGAGAAGTAAACCGCGTATCCCGTTCTGAGCGCCGGGCATTCCAGGTCATCGGCCACGCGTCGTGGAGAGCAGGAGAAACCCGCGAGTTTACCCTAAAACTTCCTTATGAAATCTGCCGCTTCCAAGCCCGCGTGCTTTCGACGGACGGTGAAACTCTCTTAGAGTTCCCGAAGTCTTATGATGTGAAACCCCGCCGGATCGCCTCTTGGGTACAGCAATGTACAAATGTAATCCGCGATTTTTTGCTCCGGCCTAAACTAAAGCCCAACGACTCCTTTCTCACCCGTTTACGAAAAGAGCGCCTACTCGATCCCAAGGGGTGGTACCACCAAGCTCACCCTCGAGAAATGCTCGATCTATTTTGTCGTTCGGGAGCGTTTAGCTCGGCGTTTATTCTTGCACACCGGGATTTTCGCAAGCAAATGCAACGCAACATCCGACGCGAACGGCTAGACGATCCAGACGTTTACCGTCTGGCTACCAGAACGAACTTCGGAAGGTTGTGCAGCCATGTTTCTTATTTGAGGTTGAGCGAAAAGCTCTGGCTGGGTACGGATCTCGTTGCCCATATTCCGGACGGCCATCAATCGGCTGGGCGGGTCGTCCAGGCAACCTGCAGCGATATAAAAGCCTTCGCCTGCAAGACGAACGCGAATATCTGGTTCGTCTACATTGAAAACCACCCGTACTGGATGCCGTTTGAGCGTTTTGTTCGGTCGAACACCCACAGCCTTTGCTTGGACTATCGAAAGGTTTACTACCAACGCACCACGGATTGGCCCAAATCACCCAACCCTTCCCAGATTAAAGAAGTGAATGACCTCGGCGAGTTTTCCAGAATCCAAGACAGTCTGTTTTCCAACGGACTGGAATCCTTCATCCGTGTTTGGGACCTGGAGGCCTCTTTTTGTTCTTCCACCCAGACGCGGTTTGCGCGCCGCCTTTTCCTATGCAGCACGGGTGGCTTCGAGTACCTCGTCGTTCAAGGGACTTCCCCACTAGGAATTAACCCAAACCGCTTACTCGATTGCGCCTGGCTGTTTTCGCTCAAAGCCGAAGCGCCTGTGAACCACGCGACCCTGTCGGCGATCTACTCGTCTTTACCCAATGAAACACCGTCGATCCGAATCGTACCCGCGACCGGCCAAGAAATTTCGCAGGAGCTACTGCACACCCCAATGACCTCCCTGC
>CAZBJE010000114.1:0-3927 GCA_964492125.1 uncultured Pseudobdellovibrionaceae bacterium
GCACGATGCCGCGGCACGCTTCGTTGAAGTTGCCGATCCCCATTTTTTTCACGTCGGCCAGGCCATTCAAACCCAGCTCTTTCTCAAGCTCGAATTCCACCGGCACGCCATGGCAATCCCAGCCCCAGCGCCGCTCGACATACTTGCCCTTCATTACCCAGTAGCGCGGCACGATGTCTTTCAACGTTCCCGGAAGGATATGCCCGTAGTGCGGCAAGCCTGTGGCGAATGGAGGGCCGTCGTAAAAAATGAAAGGCTCTTTGCCGGCATTCGCCTTTAAGCCCTTCTCCACGATCTGATTTTGTGCCCAGAAAGCGAGGATGCCTTCCTCGAGCGAAGGGAAATGAACGTCAGGGGTAACCGGTTTCATAGATCCGCCAAAACTACATGAGATGGCCCAGGCAGGCAACTTAGGCCCCGCAGCTGTATCCAAAGAGTAGACGGTACCGCACAAGATCCACAATGGCGCTGAAAACAGATTAAATAATTGATTTTATTGGCTTTTATTTCACAAAAACGAGGCCAAACGACCTAAATCCATACAGATTGTGCGGGAGGGCACCGAGATACCCCGAGCTAAGTCACGTGTTCAGGCAGAACACACCTTGGCCCTACCCTTGCAATTTAAGCCGGGTAAGACCCGTTCATTTATTGGAGGCTTAAGTGACCAACAAAAAGTTTTCAGCTCTCGCGGCGCTCCCGATGTTCTTCATCGTGGCTTGCAGTGCCGGTGCAGCGCGCACTTCGTTGCAAACTGACTCCACCGACTCGGGAGTAAGCTCTAACCCGCTCACCGGAGTGGATCCTACTTTGAATTTATTCGATACGGTGCCTGGGTCGACGAGTACGACTACCACCACCGCCACGAACACCAATATCAGCACCGACGTAGCACCGGTATCAACGTCCACGACGTTGGCTCCGGCCGACGCCACCGCAGCTTCCTGCATGACGACCAACAATACTTCGACAACCGGCAGTACTTCCGCTTCGCAGTGGACTTGCTTGAACAACCAAGCCGCCAACGGCCAGGTCGGACAAGACACCATCATGGCCATGGCCACTTCGAGCTTGGGAATGATGAACGATTGCAGTTTAGCGGTTCGCTCGGAACTCGCGGCTCAGCTCCCGTCGTTGAACACCAACGACCCGAACGCCATGGCGCAGCTTTTCCAGACCGCAAAAGTGAAATTGGCTCAGTGCTACTACCGCATTGTGAACCTCCAGCAGGGTTCGATGCAATGGTCGCCGTACCAAGCCGGGGTCTATCAGTATAACGCCGGCAACATCTGGAACATGATGAAGAGCTTTGGTCAGTAATCGCAAGGAGACCACGATGAACACGACTTTTAAGATCTTAGCGGCAGCCCTCTTCCTCAGCATGACGGCTTGCCAAAACGATAACGTCGGCAAGAGCCAAGCTTTTCAGACGGCGGAAAAGTACGTCACGTCGGTAAGCCGAGCGTTTGCCAAAAAGACTTCCTCTACGTCCAGTCGCGGAGTGGTTTCGACCACCAGCTCTTTCGGTACCAATATTTTCGATCCCTTCGCGGGCGCGTACAACTTGAACTACTACACCGGCCCGTCGTCGTCCGCTCAGCCTTGGACGACGCAAGGCTGGGGTAACCAGTGGTCGAGCGTCAATAACAACAACGGCACGTACGGCAATTACTTGATGTACCCGTCAATGTCCGACGAATCCAATCGCTGCCAACAGATGGTCCAATCCATCCCGGCGAAAATCGAAAACTTGGACTTCATGATGGGAACTCTCGAGCGCTGCTTGTATCGCCTGGCGATTCACAAGTCGGGGCCGATGAACTACCTCTGGCGCAACGACAACTCGCAAATCTTGAACTACAGCGGCTACCTGAACGACTACGCCCGTCCGGGCCAGTACGGTCAGTACTCGCAAATGCCCTACAATGGTTTCTTGCTCAACGGCCAGACCAGCTACCTGCAGTCGGCCAGTTTCGGCACGAACAACAGCTCACTTTACCCCAGCGGCAGTTATTAAATAGCGCTGGCACGATCTCCATACCAAATCAGGCGTCAAAGACGGGTTTACCGGCAACGGTAAACCCGTTCTTTTTTCAGCGCTTATCCATTCCAGCGCCACAATTCCAACATATTTGATGGCTAAGATAGGAGAGTTGATCCAGCGGTTCGTTTGAGGCTCTCCATGAAATCCAAAAAGCTCACTCGTTTGATTCTCTTCATTTTGAGTTTGGCCAGCTCGCACCCTTCTACTGCGTATGCTGACCCCAAGGTTTACTTCGAAAAAGACTGCCTTGCCCTTTTTACATCGCACCAAGCGCCCACTCACCTGGCGAACGACGAAACCAAAGTAGAAGAAAGCCGCTCCCACATCAGTTTCGAAAAACTGACTGTTACCGAGAGCCGTGATGGCGCTGTAGTCGATACCTACATCCAAGTCCGTAACTGCCGCGCAGTTGAAGCCAACGACCACCTCTAGCATCTCTTTCCGGCTGCTCGCGCGCGTGCTAGTCTCTCCGCATTGGGGGGACTTCAATGCATCGTTCCATCGCAACGGTTGGTATCGTCATTAGTTTCATTCTCCTGGGATGCGGATCCAGCATCCAAACAATCGACAAGCAGCAGCAATACCGGTTCTCCAACATGGTGGCGAATATCGGCAAAATCATGACTGCCGTTCAATCCACTGGGCAACGGCACGGCGGCAAGAATCCCCTTGCTGGCAATACCGGCGGCGATCGCGACCAAGACACCGAAGAGCTGGTGGCAGCCATTGAAAAGGGGATGTCCCGTGGCGAATGCAAAGTGCCGCACGCCTTCCCCGCAGACTTAGGATTCCCCACCTCGGATCTAAAGGCTCCCAAAATTCCTGCGTTGCACAATGCCGAGTTTGTGATCGAAGGTGCGGGTTGTCCCATCACGGTGCGCTTTCAAATGATTGCCAAAGGCGACGGTAAGTACTCCCAAGGCAATTACGAAATGAAATACGAAGCGGTTGATCCGGCCGTGAAGGGCATTCTAGATTTGAATAAAGTCGAAATGAGTGGGCAGATCACCATGACCACTGCCGGAACACTTGCCACCAAATGGACCATGGAAGGCGACTTCCGCTCGGGCACCGAAGGCAGCGTACACGCGTCGTTGAAAATGGATTCGGAATTTAAAGCCTCCCCTCCGGCTCCTCAAAGCTCCAAAGTAGAATTCTCCTTGGGCCTGGGTTTCAAAGATTTTCGGGGCGAATTGCGCGCAAATAGCCAGGCCGGCGACAAGGGTGTGAACCAGGAAATTTACCTCAATACCCAAAAGCTCACAGCCGAGGAATTCGCCAAGCTGTTTCCGTTCAAGAGTTAGTTACTGCTATCGGATTTTTGCGCGAGCACGAAGCAAGATAGCCCAGGCATGTACAGGCCCGTACGCGCGAGCATTTTGCAAAAGCGAAAGTCCGCCCAGAGTACGCTGCGCACGAAGGGATCAAAAACGGGTTTCGGTTGGTAGTCGCCCAAGCCTTTGGGTTTCCCGCCCCCGACGCCCAGTTTTTCCAAAATCACTTTCACGCTACGCGGGAGCAAGAGAGTGGAAAAGAAATAGCTCTGATCGCGCACCACCAGCCCGGCATCGCGGGCCACATTCGCCAGCTCACTGAGTTTATAGCGTCGGTAGTGACCCAAAAATTCATCGTGCTTGGAGAACAACCCTTGAAACGCGGGTACCGTAAGCAGAAATAAGGCCCCCGGCTTAACGGCCCGGCTTTCCACCACTCGCTCCAGAGTTTGGACGTCTTGCTCGCAATGCTCCAAAACATCTAGAAGCAAAACCAACGAAGCCGCTAACCCCGCCGATTCAGCCGACTCCATGGAATCAAAAAGCCGCACCCGGTCTCCCAACGCCGGCTCGATGCGAGTCCGCACTTCGGGAGTAAAGGCCTTATCC
>CAZBJE010000115.1:0-3893 GCA_964492125.1 uncultured Pseudobdellovibrionaceae bacterium
CCTCGAACTTGCCGCCTAGGGCATAATCCTTGCCCTCACTAAACAACCGGCGTCGTGCCATTCCTACTTGCTTCGGAAGACTGGTCGACACATCCAGAAGTTCTCCGGACTCAATGAAGTGCTCCAAATAGGCGCTGATCACTTTATCTTGCTTGTCCTGGCGAAAGGCCGGTAGCCCCTGCAGGTAATTGTTCATGTAAATTTCCCGTCGAAAGGGCAGCGGAGCGAGGTGGGGATCAAAATTTTCGTAAAGCGTTTTTTTTTCGGAGTTCTGCATGAACGGTTTTCGGCGTTCGATCTCGCGGTTGATGAGCCAATTCACTTGCGATCGGCTGTAGAACAAAGCATTGACCGGCTTACCCGTTTGGTAGCGAAAATTATTTGAACCGTAAACCTGCTCTTCGCTCCAGCCTTGGCTGAACACTTTGCTCGGTACCTCTCCTTCTCTGGGAAGTCGGCCCAAAACCAAACTGTATTCCACAAGTTCGTTTAGTACATCGGCGTGGTAACCCGAAGTGGACAAAATCTGATCCCAAAATTGCTCCATTTTTTCGGGGTGCTTGGCCCGCATGGCTGCTTCCATTTTTCCGACGGCAGAAAGGTAAGCAGGCCGCACCAGATTCGCGGGGATATCTGTATCATTAGCTACATGGCTGGCCGTTCGTCCGCCGAAAGAAATCAGGGCGAACGCTTCGCGTTCTCTATCCGTAAGGCCATGCGCGAATTGAGAGGGGTGGAGTGCGTCGCCTCCAGCCTTGAAAACATCCTCCATTTCTCGCGTGTACTTCATCGCCCGCTCCAGAACAAATACGGCCGTGGTGGGGGGTATGCCGAGGACCGCGCCCAATGCTTCTTTGGTAGTAGAAGGATGATCCATCATTTGCTTCAATGCCGCCGCTTCCCTCGGCGGAAGCAGGGGAATCACTCGCTGGCGGATACGTTCCAGTTCGTTGTTGGCGGCTTCGGCGGCTCCAGACTGGCCGACCCCTGGTCGATGTTTCCCGAGTTGATCCAACGTTTCCGATTGGGAAAAACCCTCATCGCCTTGTAAATCTGTGGTTGAAACTACTTTTTCCCCAGCTGCCATACGCTTATCTCGCCAGCGAACGTAGGCGTTGGTCATTGCAACTTTTAAATAGGGCGCTAGGGCCTGGTAGGAGCTGTCGATTTGAACTTTTCCCATCGAAAAAGAGAAATTTGCGTGAATAATATTGAAGAGCACCTGATCGGCGATTTCCTCTTGATCTCCCTGATTCAGGAAATAGAATCTCCTGGCCGCTATTCGCCTCAAAACCGGTGGGAGAATTTCTCCCAAGCGGTCCATGGACTTTTGGTCTCCCGCTCGCGCCCTGGCCATGAGCCGCGAAAACTCAATATCGTCGATGTATTTTTCGTCGGGGTCTGTAAAATCACTGCGGCCGGGAGCGGGTGATTCGTTAATCAGTTTATTCAAGTACTCGTGGGCTGGGTGCGGCGCTGCGCGCCCTTCTTTCCCCCCTTCTTCGATCGCCCGCGCGAGTTCGGCGCGCTCGTCTTTGGTGAGCACCTTGGCCATCAAAGAATCGACGAACGTCTCAGGCATTAGGGTTTCTCGATCCCGCCAACTCCCCGGACTCAATTCTCCGCGGTACTCGCAGAGTCGTATAAAGAGGCGCAAACAAGTGAGGGTGAGCGGAGGGTCGGCGGCATAGGCGCCGGTGCTACCCCCAAGGAAGCCAAGTAAAATTCCACTGATAAAGGCCGCTCTGACGGAAGACGCGATGGGTAGATGCACCTATTTATTTTAGCTTACAGAGCGGTGCCGGCGTGGATGAAAACGATGTTGGCGCGGCGCATTGTCTATAGCGCGGATAGCTTGTCGCAGATGGCCAAAGCCGAAGGCGATGCGGAGAGGTTTTCTATCGCCCCTCTTCGTTTCTCATACTGCAAGGCCTGCAAGGCTAAGCATTTGTGAATCTGCTGAATCCCTAACTCCGCGTCGGTGAGGTCACTGTCCGGACTTCGTTCTTTGCCATCAGCCACCATCAAAGCTCGCACTTTAGCCAAAGATTCGATTTCTCGACTGAGAGGATCAGAAAACTTCTCGTGAACTCTATACGTGGCCAATCCAATGCCTAGACGAAGAACTTTGCGGCGCTCGATGGAGGGAGCCTGGTCCAAAGAAACAGAATCAGGGTTGACCGGCATACGATAGACTTCAACTAGTAGTCGCAACCTCGCAAGGGAAGACATCACTTGCTTTTCAATGAGCCCAGTAGGATCTCCGAGCAACCACCCTGATTCGGGCGAATTATTATTCGAGTCCTGCAAACTTTGATCGAGCGAAGCAACGTAACTTAAAAGTGGGTGACTCTCTCGCGCCTCGGCCAACGCCGTAAGTGACATCCGCTCAAACCGAGAGGTTACGTCGGGTGTGAGCTCGACCAGCTCAATGTAGTCACGCTTGTCGGTCGCCACACTGATCGGCTGTACTGTAGCCGCCTTCTCCACAACATCCTCTTGCGCATCCGGCGCGATCAGGGCGGTGAGTTCGATAGGTTGTCCTTTTGAAACGGCGAAAAGAGTCCAGCCAGATTGTTTTTCAACCGCCACCGGACCACCTAACGTGACGCAACCGTTGCACTCGATACCGCCGGTAGTTCGGGGGATGCCCCGTCGCGCGGCAATCCAACTGGTCTTTTCCGAGGGATGGTAGGTGATTTCAGTTTTTACCCAGGCATCATTTGGTACCCGACCAGGCAGTGCATCACTGCGGATCCAGGCTCGGTACTGAAAGCCCAATCGAACAGACGAAAAGCCATCTTTTTCGTAGGTCACCGAATCTTGAAATTTCTTGAAGCAAAAACCGGCAATCCGAGGCTGGGAACCTGGAGTCGAATAGCATGAATAGTCTTTATCCAACCCCCAAACACGAAGATCTTGCCCCGGATAAACTTTTGCGACTGGAACCAACGATTTGGTCGCAGTGTAATGAATGAACCGCGTGGTTCCACCGGGAACGGGAATTCTAGTCGTGGCGACCATCGAACCACCCGCTTCAAGTTCCCCGGATAAATGGGTAAGTGGATCTTTGATTTGTCGACCCTCAGTTAGATCCGGTAACTGTGCTTCTTCGAGGATGGCCTGAAAGGAGACCTGGTTCCAATGCTTGGGGGTGGAACGCATCAGATAATAAAATCGAGTTCGACAGGAATCTTGGATATTGCTCTCCGACCGGTTGGTGGGGGAGGCCGCCAAACATTGTAAGAGCAAGTCCCGTCCCGCATCCGCAGCGGCAGCCTTCTTGAATGGCTGGGAAACAGTTTCCCCGGCAACTTCCGCTCGAACCAAGTCGATTTCTCCGCTTTCCTTCAAAAGACCAATCAAGCGGTAAGCGCGATCGATTAGGGAGAGTGGAGTCACTTCTTGATTCCAATTGCTGATGCCGTAACGACAGGCCTCAACCATCAATATGGCCGCTGGATCGGTCGGCTGCTCACGCGCGCACTCCCCGATCGTGCGGATGATTTCTTTGGCGTGGGATGGAGCTGGCTTACCCCAAACCTCTTTCGGTATAGTTACGGAATGCAAGCGATGGAAAAGTACAATTTCCATCGCGACACGATCAAACGTTCGTTCAGCGGAAAGTGGGTCCTTGATTGACGGGCTGCGGATCCCTTTCTGCAAGGCCAACTGGTCAATGTAGGAAGTAACGTGGAAGACGTCTTCGCGTTTGGTCTTGGCACCCGGTAACGTCATTTCGTAGCTCGGATACAGGGCCATCGCTACAGAGCGCCGAATAATCTCACCGTCTTTCATCTTATCCAGCTCAGAGATAAAAGGTGGGCGACCGTACAAAGCTAGCGTCGTGCCTCCAGTGTGACTCGCATAAATCTCGGCGAGCAACGCTAAGT
>CAZBJE010000116.1:0-3378 GCA_964492125.1 uncultured Pseudobdellovibrionaceae bacterium
ACACGGCGAAAAACAAAATCCAACGCCTGCCCTTTAGGCAGCGCAAAGCAGAGCGAAAGACGGGAGCGATCCTCGCGGCGTTCTACTTTCTCCACCTGCGTGCGCACCGCCTTTGGCCGTACTTCCACCACGGTGGCTTCCGCCACGGCCCCTTGCCCGTCCACCAGCAAAACCCGGACTCCCGCCTCCAAACGCAGCACTCGCGCTAGGTGATGCGATTGAATGGGATCCAACAGGACTTCACTACCGACGACAAAGGGAACGGAGGCAATAAAACGATGCATGACGGGGTTATAGCAAATTAGGAGGCAACGACAATGCGGTTTCGGCCGCTTTGTTTGGCCTCATAGAGAGCGGAATCGGCCAGTTCCACCAGCATCTTGGGCGTTCGCCCGTGCTGGGGAAAAGCGGAGAGCCCGACACTGATGGTGAGGTAGGCCGACTTATGTTTGCCCTGGAAAAGGGTGTTTTCCACCGCAATCCGTAGGCGGGTGACCGTCTCCAGGCCGACGTTAATGGGCGTTTCCGGCATCAAAATCAGAAACTCCTCCCCACCATAGCGGCCCAAGAAATCGGTCTTGCGCAGGTTCGAACTTAAAATCGCGGCAATTTTCTTAAGCGCTTCATCGCCGCAAACGTGGCCTTCCATGTCGTTAAAGGTCTTGAAATGGTCGACATCCAACATCGCGACGGCGATAGGCCGACCGTAACGTTCGCCCCGATCGATCTCTTCCTGAAAGCGCTGAAACAGCGCCCGCCGATTGGCCACTCGAGTAAGCGAGTCCGTCATGGCCAGTTCATTTAAGCGCAAATTGGCTTGGCTAAGCTCCTGCGTGCGTTGTGCCACTTGGGCCTCTAGCCCCTGATTGACCCGCCGCAGCTCTTCCACCAGTCGTTCGTTCTCTCGTCGTAGAATCGATCTTTCGCACGCCTGCTTCAAAGTAGTTACCAGGTCGGTGTTGTCCCAGGGCTTGGTGATGTAGCGGTAAATCTCCGCGCGATTAATGGCGTCTAGGATTTCGCGGGTTTCCGTGAAAGCCGTCAGAATGAGGCGGGTGGTGAGAGGCCGCATCTCGGCTATCTTGGCCAGAAGCTCGGTGCCCAGCATTCCTGGCATACGTTGATCGGACACCACTGCAGAGAAGTCTTCGGTTTTGAGTTTCTCCAACGCCTGCTGGGGACTAAGGCAGGTGGTGAGATCGAAGTGGCCTCGCAAAGTACGCTCCAAGGCGCGCAGGTTCGCGTCTTCATCATCGACCAGGAGGACTTTAGGCTTTGGTTGTTCCGACATGGATAAGAACCTGAGAATGCAACTGAAAGCCCCATCCGTAAAGATTGGATTTCCTCCCTCGACTCAAACTGCCCCCGCGCGGTACTGTTAGTGCTTATGAAAACTCGAGTGATTGCCGCGGCGTTTCTCGCTTTGGCGAATTGGGGACTCTATGCGGATGGCCCCGCGAAAAATCCCGACTCGGGATTGCCTGCAGGCATTCGCATTGGCCCTTACGAAAAAGCCATCGCCCCGGCCAAGGGCCCCGCACCCGAAAACAAAGTTACCGAGGTAAGAGAGGTAAAAGCGGAAGCCAAGCCGCCGGAACCGAAGCCCGCCGAACCCAAGCCGGGTCCGTCTCCCACCTTGGCTGCCCTAAAAAAATCTGTCGAGGCGGTCTTCCCCAAGGGCGTGCTGAGTAAAATCGATGCGGGAATTTTGGTTTACTCGCTAGATAAGGGCGAAATCTTATACGAGAACAGCGCCGACAAACTGCTCATTCCGGCGTCAGTGAGTAAGCTTTTCACGGCGTATACCGCTCTCAAGAAACTCAAACCCACTTCCAATTTCGAGACGACGATTTGGACGACGGGCGCTGTAATGGACGGCAAACTCTCGGGCGACTTATACATTAAGGGTGGCGGGGATCCGAGTTTGGTTTCCGAGCGCCTATGGATGCTAGTCAACGAGCTAATGCGCTCGGGGATCAAGCGGATCAGTGGCGATATCATTGCCGACGATACTTTTTACGACAAAGAACGCACGCCCGACAGCCGGCCCAGTTACCTCACGGACCAAGCCTACAACGCCCCCATCGGCGCCTTGTCGTTCAACTTCAACACCACCACCATTTACGTTCGCCCCGCCGAAACGGCGGGCAAGCCACCCACCGTATATACCGACCCTGAGAATTCCTATATCGACGTAGTGAATCAAGCCACCACCGGCAAAAGCGGAAGCACGAACTCTGTGCAGGTCAAACGCACTGAGTTTGTAAAAGGAGATATCGGCGATACCGTGCTGCTACGCGGCTCCATTCCGCTGGGGCACGCCGAAATGCGTTTTTACCGCAATATCGTGAACCCCAGTCTCTACGCCGCCCATATGTTTCGCACGTTTTGGGAACAGCGCGGCATGAAGTTGGAAGGCAAACTTAAGGAAGGGGTAGTTCCCTCCAAGGCCCGCCAGATATTGGCCTACAGCTCGCTGCCGCTCTGGCAGGTGGTTTGGGGCATGAATAAGTTCAGCAACAACTTCGTGGCGGATCAGATCCTGAAAAAAGTTGGCGCAGAAACGTGGGGCGTTCCCGGTACGTTGGAAAAAGGCGTGAAGGCGTTGCAAGACGTGTTGGAAGACATCGGTATTCCCAACAAGAATTACGTCATCATCGATGGCAGCGGCCTTACTCGCAAAACCCGCGTCACCGTGCGCCAGATCGTCAAAGTGCTTTCTTCTGCCGCGCAGGACCTGTCCATTGCTCCCGAGTATATGGCGTCTTTGGGTGTGGGGGGCGAAGATGGAACATTGCGCAACCGCTTCCCCAGTGAACTCACTCACTCCATCATTCGCGGCAAGACGGGTTCGCTGGACGGCGTCAACGCTCTGGCCGGCTACATGACGTCCCGAGACAAAGAGAACCTCGCCTTCGCCATAATCTTAAATGACCCCGGCCTAAGATACGGTAGAATGTCCGCCTGGGTCGATAAAGTCGCCCTCGAGTTCAATAAGTTTTCCAGAAAATAGGTTTTCCCGTGAAACGGCTGATTGGGATTTTTCTTCTTCTGCCGTGTGCCCTGCACGCGATTATTCCTCTTCCTTACAGCATTGATCCGCCTTCGGAAGAGCCAGACGCCGAAGTTACGACGGTCGATCCCAATACTATCCCCGGGTATTCCGAACTTTTTTCCAACAGCCAGTTGCGCGCGAAGGAATTGCCGACTTTCGGGGAGCAACCCCAGGCCCTCGGTTACGAGCCGGGCGTCAGCTTTGTGGTCCCGGAGAATTTGCGCGCCCGGGTGGAGTTTTGGAAAAAGGTATACACCGTCTATACCAGTTCCCAAGCCATCATCCACGACGCCGAAAACCTCGAAATAGAGTATGGAGTGGTC
>CAZBJE010000117.1:0-3358 GCA_964492125.1 uncultured Pseudobdellovibrionaceae bacterium
GTTCCCCTGCTCCTCAAAGACCATGAGGCCATGCGCAAATTGATGAAGCGGGTTCGATCGAAAAGGGCCACGAACGTCCAAGTAAAAAGCAGTTTTCGATTGCTGGAAAAATTGGTGGAGTCACATATGGTGTCGGAGGAGGTGGCGCTGCTCAATCACTTGAAAAACCACCCCAAGTTTGAAGATCACGCGCGCGAGAGTTGGGAAGAACACCGCATCCACGAGCAAATAGTACGGGGTATTCACGCCTTGAGTGATCCGAAGCGAGTGCTTACGCAGATGAAAATCTTCTGTGAAGTGCTGGAAGATCATTTGCACGAAGAAGAGAAAGATCTTTTTCCTCAGTACAAAAAATACTTCGCCCTCTCCACCCGTAAAAAAGCCGGACGCAAATTCATCAAAAAACGCAAAAACACCAGCTCGCGCTCTAAGCGGCTGGGCGCCTTGGCCGGCTAACCAACGTCGGCTTGTTTTTTGCACACTCAGCCGCTCAGAGTTCGATAAAAAGGAGCTGGAATATGGCTGTTCGTACCCCAAAAAAGAAGTTACCGCGTCGCACCGGACCTGCTAAAGCCCGCCCCAAAAGGGTAAGCCAGGCCCGAGCTGAAAGCCTTCGCAAAGGAACGGGGTACGCCCGCACCGCGCTCGAAAAAGCCGATGAGGAACGGGCGGGGCAATAGGTGTTGCGGCAGCGTTGCAAGTTGCAATTGGCCCAGGCGGTGTCTTACGCCGCGATTGCGTTCGCTCTCATCGTTTGCTTCATGAGGGCCAATACGGCTTGGGGATTTCTGTCTTTCGTTGCATCTGTTTGGTTGGGCAAATCGTTCCTCTCTTTGTTGCAGGCGCGCAACGAAACTGAAACCAAATTCAAAACCATCGCGGAAGGAATCCCCCAATTGGTTTGGACCGCGAGGCCAGACGGAACGGTGGAATACGCCAATGGACGCTGGTCGGACTACACGGGCCTACTAGCCCAGCAGACTTTAGACTGGGGCTGGCAGCAAGCCATTCACCCCGATGACTTAGGCAGAAATTTGGCCCTCTGGCAGCAGGGACGCACAAAAGGGGAAGAGGTAACGGCAGAGTTTCGTCTCCGCCGCCACGACGGCGTTTACCGCTGGCATATGGTGCGCGGTCGCCCGCTCAAGGACGCAACCGGAAAAGTGATCCGCTGGCTGGGAACAGTCACAGATATCGAAGAACAAAAAGAAGCCCACGAAGCCATCCAGAAAGCGCTTACGGCCCGCAACGAATTGCTTTCCATTTGCAGCCACGAGCTTCGCACGCCGGTAGCAGCGATGAAGCTGCACACCCAAATGGCGTTGCGCAATATCGCCAAAACGGCGCCCGGTGCGCTAGAAGCCGAAACCGTCCAGCAATGGCTAGCGCACTCCAACAAGCAGCTCGATCGCCTCATTCGGTTGATCGAAGAAATGCTCGATTTTTCTCGTGTGATCGGTGGGCGCCTCAAACTAAACACCGAGCCGTTTGACCTCAGCCAACTTGTGGACGAAGTGTCAGCCCGTTTTGCGCCCCGGATTGAGGAAGCCAAATCGGGATTGGAGTGCTTGCTCGAGCGCCCGATGGTTTTGACTGCCGATCGCTCTCGAGTAGAGCAAGTGCTGACGAACGTATTGGGCAATGCCATTCAGTACGCGCCGGGCAAGCCGATTCGTGTGACGCTGAAAGCGGAGGATAAAAAAGTGAAGGTCGTCGTCGAAGATGAAGGGCCAGGCATCGCGGCCCCCGATATCGACCGGATTTTTGAGCCGTATGAGCGCGCCACTTCGCCTATGCACATCAGCGGGCTAGGGCTTGGCCTGTATATCAGTCGCCAAATCCTGGTGGCCCACGGCGGCACGATTCAGGCGGAAAACCCCGCATGGGGCGGCGCCCGTTTTAGCATCGAATTGCCCCGCTAAACCTTTTGATCCGCTTGGTGAAAACAGGTATACCCCCCCCGCTCCGCAACGCTTCGAAAGGAAAGAACGATGTTCGCACGCCTATTCACTGTTTGTTTTGTCGCGGCCTCGCTAACAGCGCAGGCACTCCCTCCCACCGCAATACCAGTGGAAATCGAGACATCCGAACGACTTGCTGGGGCAGACGCCGAGCTCCGTGAACAGCTGATCTCTTCCGTGGAAAAAGTGCTCGATTTTGTGGCAGCCCTTCCCCCCAAGACCGACAATATTTTTTCCTGGAAGGGCGAGAAGAAGATCCTAGAGGGCAAAGACCTCAAAATCATTCTGACTCTATCCGACGACCCGATTTTCCAAGCAGCCAGTTTGGTCCCTGGTGGAAAAAGCCCGGGAACTGATGGCCTCACCTATCTCGGCTACAGACCAAAAGACAAAACCTACGCGATGGGCACGATGCTCATCGTCGACCGAATCTATTTCGATGAGAAAATGCAGCCCCGAAAAGATGCGACTACCCGCCTTTTGACCGTCCTCGCCCATGAACTATACGGAAATGTGCAGAACATTCTGTCGACTGAAATTGAAAAATTCCAAGGCATGACCTTAGCCGCCCGCAAAGCGGCCGAAGTCAAATCATTCGAAGCGAGTATTGCGTACCTGAAACGGCTACAAAAAAGCGCAATCTACGATAAACTAGACAAAGACATGCAAAACGACATTCAAACCGCTCTAGTCCGCGAAGAAGATATGCTCGCAGATTGGAAAAAATAACCCCGGACATGAAACCAAAACGGAAGCCGCAAACCGTCGCCCAATACATCGCCGCCGCCCCCAAGCAATCACGCGCCAAACTGATTCAAATCCGAGCATATATCCGCTCGGCAGCCCCGCGCGCGACTGAAAGCCTCAAATGGGGCATGCCGGCTTATTCCTACCATCGGATTCTGGTTACCTTCGCAGGCTTCAACAAACACATCGGCTTCTACCCCACCCCAGGAGTAATCAAAGCCTTCGCCAAAGAGCTCGCCGGTTACAAAACCGGCAAAGGCTCCATCCAATTCCCCCTCGACAAACCCCTTCCCCAAACGCTCATTCGAAAACTAACCGCCCGACGAGTAAAAGATTACTTAAAGACCGACGCAAAATGGATGTAACGAGCCATCCCGGCGAAGCCAACTCCCGGCGAAGCCAACTCCCGGCGAAGCCAACTCCCGGCGAAGCCAAAAGATCGAGGTAGGGGCACGCCAATTTCTCCAGCTTTCCCCTGAATCGAGGAGCGCGAGGAGAAGGAGCGCACGCGTACACCAGGTACGCGGAAGCGACGACGACGAGTGGCGACGAAGAGTCAGGGGAAAGATGGAGAAATTGGGGTAGGTGACGGGGCTCGAACCCGCGGCCTCCAGAGTCACAGTCTAGCGCTCTAACCAACTGAGCTACAC
>CAZBJE010000118.1:0-3226 GCA_964492125.1 uncultured Pseudobdellovibrionaceae bacterium
CACTGGGGTGACCCCTCCCCACCCCCCCCCCTTCCACCCGGGTTCCGAAAGGGGCCAGTCGCTTTTCGCAATAATCCCCAAACGCGACTGGACCCTTTCGGAAAGGGGCTTCCCGTTCGGGGTTTCTTGGGGTCGGGGGGCGTGGTAACACTGTGCGCGTGCATCTTGAAGTTACACCGGAGACGTTGAGTGCTGTGCTCCATGGAAAGTTTGGGCTCCAGACTTTTCGGCGCGGCCAGCGAGAGATTCTTGAATCCGTCCTGAGCGGCCAAGACACCCTCGCCGTGATGCCCACGGGCGGTGGGAAGTCGCTCTGCTACCAGCTCCCCTCCGTGTTCAAGGAAGGGATTGTCGTCGTTATTTCGCCTCTGATCGCCTTGATGGAAGATCAAGTCCGGGCTTTGAAGCGCATGGGGCTCAATGCTGGGTTTGTGCACTCCGGCCAAACGTTAGAAGACAAACGGGCGCTCTTTGCCGAGATGAAGGAGAAGCTCAACTTCATTTTATATCTCTCCCCAGAGCGGGTGCAGAAGTCTGGGTTTGGCGATTGGATCAAGCAACAGCGAATTTCGCTCTTCGCGGTGGATGAATCGCACTGCGTCTCCCAGTGGGGACCCGATTTCCGCAAAGACTACTACCGCCTCACTTTGCTCCGTGAACTGCGGCCGGACGTCCCCATCCTCGCCCTCACCGCCACCGCGACACCCATGGTGCTCAAAGATATTTCCCGGCAGCTGCAGCTGCGCGAGCCGGCTAAACATGTGTATGGTTTCTACCGGCCCAATCTCTACAGCCAGGTCGAGACATGCGAAGGGGACGGGCTGAAACTCGCAATGGTGCGGCGAGCGCTCATGAAAACACCCACTGGGCGGGTATTGATTTATTGCGGCACCCGCAAACAAGCCGAAGAACTCACTGCATCGCTCGCCCCCGATTTCCCCGACATCGCTTACTACCACGCCGGACTAAGCCCTGAGGATCGCACCCGCATCCAAAAACAGTATGAGACCGGGGAAACCCGCATCTTGGCGGCCACCAATGCGTTTGGCATGGGGATCGATCACCCCGACGTGCGAATGGTAATCCACTACCAAATGCCGTCGAATATCGAGAGCTACTACCAGGAGATGGGCCGCGCCGGCCGCGACGGAAAAGACAGCACGTGCCTTCTGCTCTACAGCAAAAAAGACAAAGGCCTGCACTCGTATTTCATCACCCAGTCCGATTCCGATGAGGACACGACGCGGCGGCGCTGGCGCGCGCTCGATACCATCGTGCAGTTTTGCGACGGGGGCGAATGCCGCCACGCCGGCATCCTTACTTACTTCCGCGATACCCAGCGCATTAAATCTTGCGGCCACTGCGACATCTGCGCACCCGACTCCGCTCGACGAGTGGAAGTGCCGCTGATGACGGTGGAACTCTCGCGCAAATCCAAGAGCAAGAAATCCAAATCTAAAGGCATTCCCAGCGGCGCAGCACTCTCGACTGAAGAGACTTTACGTGTGGAAGTTTTGCGCACTTGGCGCAAAGAATACGCCGACGCCAACGATATCCCGGCCTTCTTGGTATTTAGCAACAAAGCACTGGAAGATCTGGCCCGCAAAAACCCCACTACCCTCGATGAATTGCAAAAATGCTACGGGTTCGGCGAGCACAAGGTGGAACATTTAGGCGCGCTGGTACTGGAAAAACTTTCTGAATGCGAAGCCGGAACGTGAGTGTGAAACCCGTGCTGGCGCATGTACTCAAAACTTGCCACCGCCATCGCTACACTGGCGTTTAAACTCGGAATTGAGCCCATCTGCATAATGGCGAGCTTTTGCACCAAAGGAAAATCGTCGAACGAAAACTGAATCCCGAATTCCTCATGACCGATGATGATGGCGGTTTTCTGTGGGAATTCGAAAGCCCCCAGCACTTGGCTCGCACCCGGAACCATGGCGTAGAGGGTATACCCTTCTTCGGTCAATGACCGGTAACTCTCGCCAAAGGTTTCAAAACTCCGAGTGCGGGTACAGCGCAAGGCGCCACGGCTCGGCCCCGGGTGAAATACCGGCATTGCAATCAAATGCACTTCGCGTGCGCCGAGGCTATTGGCGGTTCGGATGATTTTGCCGACGTTAAAAGTAGGCTTGAGGTGATCTAGGATCACCACGAGCGGAAAAGGACCGGGCGGCTGGTGCCGGCTCAGGATCATATCCTTGAAAAACTGCCGTTTAACGGCCGCCCGCATCGACATTACTTAACGTGCGATTTGAGATTGCTAGCCAGTTTATCCAAGAACTGATCGGTGGTGAGGTACTGATCCTTCGCCACTTTATCGCCGTGGATATTGATGGCCAAATCCTTGGTCATGAATCCCGCTTCGATGGTTTCCACGCAGACTTTTTCCAAAGCCAAGCCAAACTCACTCACGGCAGGCGTTTTATCCAACTTACCGCGGTGAACCAGGCCCTGGGTCCAGGCGAAAATACTCGCCACTGGGTTGGTGCTAGTGGGGCGACCGGCTTGGTGCTCGCGGTAGTGGCGAGTGACGGTGCCATGAGCAGCTTCGGTTTCGATGGTGCGACCGTTGGGGCACATCAGCACCGACGTCATCATCCCCAGACTACCGAAGCCTTGGGCCACGGTATCGGACTGAACGTCGCCGTCGTAGTTCTTACAGGCCCAGACGATGCCGCCTTCCCATTTGAGGACCGAGGCGACCATATCGTCGATCAAGCGATGCTCGTAGGTAATACCCGCGGCTGCGAACTTGTCGGCGTATTCGTTTTTGAAAATGGTAGCGAAGATGTCTTTGAAACGGCCGTCGTACACCTTCAAGATGGTGTTCTTGGTCGAGAGATAAACCGGGTATTTCTTATCTAAGCCGTAGGCGAAGCAAGACCGCGCGAAGCCTTCGATGGATTCATCGGTGTTGTACATCGCGAGTCCGATACCGGCCGATTTGAACTGCATAATTTCCAGTTCATTCTTTTTGCCGTCGACTCCCTCGAAAATCATCTTCAAGGTCCCTGCGCCGGGAATGGCCATTTCGGTCGCTTTGTATTGGTCGGCATGCGCGTGGCGGCCGACGATGATGGGCTTTTTCCAGTTAGGAACCAACCGCGGGACATTCTTGCAGATAATGGGTTCGCGAAAAACGGTGCCACCCAAGAAATTGCGGATAGTGCCGTTGGGGCTTTTCCACATCTCATGCAGCTTATACTCGTCCATGCGCTGG
>CAZBJE010000119.1:0-3070 GCA_964492125.1 uncultured Pseudobdellovibrionaceae bacterium
GGATAGCAGGACGTTTCCTTGGGGGTTTTCAATCGAGAGATTAAAAGCCACCGCTTCTTCGATGTCTTGAATCAGCGGTTTTCCTGCTTCCACCGTGAACGGGGCTGCAACGCCCGAGACGGATGCCATAGCCAACCACACAAGAAAGACAGTGAAAACGTTTCTCATGAAACCCGGCATACCGCATTGGCTTCTCTTCGCCAAATAAAAAGCCCTTCCTCTTTGAGAGGAAGGGCTCAGTTTGTTAAGGGGTAAGGCACAGCTCGAGCGCTACTTCATGCAACGGAAATACCTGGGTGCCGGTGAAGGCCGTTCCTCTTAGGTGAGTTTGGGCTGTGTCGAGTTGGACCAACTGACAGGTGCCGTCGCCCGCGTTGTTGGGAATGTAACGGTAGGTTTCTACCAAGACGCGTTTCACTTTGATGAGCGTGCCGTCATTCCCGGGGTCGGCTGCTGCCAAATTGCTCAGTAGCTCGGAACGCGTGGTCTCGCATTCGGCAGCAGTGGCAAATCTCGCCACGCCCACCTCCACATTGGAATGGCTTTGAACGCCATCGTATCCGGCCAAGTAGCCCATGCTCAATTGCCTTCCGTCACAAAACAACCCGTGTCCTTTGGAGGCGGACTGCGGGTGAGCCGAAACCGTATAGGACTCCGAGTAAGGAATCGTCGGCGCAATTCCGTCTGCCGTGGCGACATTGCCCACTACCCACACGCGGCCCCCTTCGAGTTGGGCTGTGTGGCCAGCAATCTTGAAAGGTAAGGTGATAGCTACCTTTGCCCGGAGGACCGAGATGCTACGAACTCCAATTTCCCAAGTGAACGGTAATACGGAGCGACGTGCGACAAAATCCAGTGGCAGAGCATCCAGATCGGCGCGCAAATCTGCGCAGCTCACGCTATCGGGCAATTTAAGCATTAGCTCGTCGGCGGCGCTGACGCGCAGGCTTCTCTCGATAAGAGGGCCTTCTACTGCAAGCGAGCCAGGCATGGCGCCGAATCCATGATTGGGCACTTTGTCATGGCAAACTAGGGAGCCTTTCGGGATCCGGACTTGTACATTTTCTTCACCTAACTTTGCTCCGTGAGCAGCGAGAGAGAGAAAGGTTAGCGCCGGTAGCGCCCAAAAGCTGATTTGCGATTTAAGAAAAGTCATTTTTACCTCGTGCAATCAGAATCGCCGGCTGGAGAGGATTGGAAAAATAAGAAGCGGCCATGGGGTGCATTAGCGGTATTTATGGCGGGTCGGTGCGCGGGCCTAGAAAATCGTAAGCTGGGGATCCGCTCCGGCGGGGCGGGCGAAAGGCAGGCCTAAGTGTTTATGCGCCAGTTCGGTGGCCACACGGCCTTGGCGGGTGCGATTGAGGAAACCGATTTGCAGCAGGTAGGGCTCGTAAACATCTTCCAGGGTTTCGCGTTCTTCACCCAGGGCTGAGCAAAGCGTTTCGATTCCCACGGGTCCGCCGCCGAAGTTTTTGATGATCGTCGCTAAAAACAAGCGATCCATGGCGTCGAGCCCGCGCTTATCGACGTCCAACATTTCCAACGCAGCGTGGGCCACGGGGCCCGTGATGACGCCGTCGGCTTTTACTTCGGAATAATCGCGCACTCGACGCAGCAAGCGGTTGGCGATACGCGGAGTGCCACGGGAGCGGCGGGCCACTTCGAGTGCGCCATCCATTTCGATGCGGCACTTTAAGATGCCGGCCGAACGCACCACGACCATTTGCAATTCCTCTGGGCTGTAGTGCTCAAGCCGCAATACCATTCCGAAGCGCCCCATGAGCGGGGAAGTCAGCAGGCCAGCGCGCGTCGTTGCGCCGATGAGTGTGAACGGTGGCAAGTTGAGCTTCATGACCCGGGCGCTGGGGCCTTGGCCTAAGATGATATCTAAATGAAAATCTTCCAACGCCGGATAGAGCGATTCCTCCACAGTGCGATTGAGGCGGTGGATTTCGTCGATAAAAAGGATGTCGCGCGGGTTAAGGCTGGTGAGAATAGCGGCCAAGTCGCCGCTTTTTTCCAGTGCCGGGCCAGAAGTGGAAACCAGTTGCGAGCCCAGCTCGCGCGCCAATACATGGGCCAGGGATGTTTTGCCCAGGCCCGGAGGGCCGCAGAACAAAGTGTGGTCCAAGGCTTCGCCCCGGCCTTTCGCGGCGGCAAGGAAGATCTCCAGCTTTTGCTTGAGGTCCGTTTGGCCAATGAATTCCGAGAGCGTTTTTGGACGCAGGGAATTCTCCGGAAGGCTGTCTTCCGGCATTTGGCGCAAGTCCATTAAATGCGGGTTTTCATCCACGGACATTCATTTCCTTTAGCGCGGCCTTTAGGCAGACCTCAAAGCCATCTTGCTCCGCTTGCTCGCGTTCGAATACGCGTTCGATCGCAGGCTTCACCGCGTTGGGGGCAAAGCCTAAGTTGAGCAGGGCCGAAGCCAAGTCGTCGCGCAGCGGGTGTGCGGATGGGATAGAAGAACGGCTGCGGGATTCGTGCGGCTCTTGCGCAAGTGCAATCCAGGCCAGCTTTTCCATTTTTGGTTGGAGTTCCAAAATGATTTTCTGCGCTAGCTTCTTGCCGATACCCGGCGCGCTAGAGAGCGAAGTGGCATCGGAGCCGCGGATGTAGTGGGCCAGACGTTCCGTGCCATGTTCGCTGAGCAGCGCCAAACTACTCTTTGGACCGAGCCCGCTTACGCTGAGCATCAGCCGGAAAAAATGCTTTTCACTTTCGGTGGCAAAACCGTAAAGCGCGAAGACGTCTTCTCGCACATGGGTGTGCACCCAGATTTCGGCGTTTTGGCCGATGAGCAGACGATCAAAAAGCGTAACCGGGAAGCTCAGTTCGTACCCCACCCGAAAGGATAGAATCACTCCCTGGTAGGTTTCCGGATTCTTCGAAAGAACTTTGCCCTTGAGGTACCCAATCAAGTGGGGACCCTCCTATCCAAATGGTTGGCGTGGCAGATAGCGATGGCCACGGCGTCGGTGGCGTCAAAGCCCAGATCGATTTTGGTGGAGAGGATCATTTCTACCATTTTCTGGACGTGGGCTTTGTCTGCACGGCCGTATCCTGT
>CAZBJE010000120.1:0-2882 GCA_964492125.1 uncultured Pseudobdellovibrionaceae bacterium
CCCTGGAGCAGGTAAGAGCACCCTGGTCGGGCACTTTGTCCGTTTCAGTCGTCAAAAAGGCGAAAAAGTCGCGGTAATCGCGGTGGATCCGGTGAGTCCTTTTACGGGCGGGGCTCTTTTGGGCGATCGCATTCGCCTCACCGAGCACTTTAATGACCCAGGGGTTTTCATTCGCAGTTTGAGTACCCGCGGTAAACTGGGCGGTCTTTCGATCGCGACGCGTGAAGTAGTGCACGCGGTAGACGCCTTTGGTTTCGATACCATTATTTTAGAAACGGTGGGCGTGGGCCAAAGCGAAGTCGAAGTGCGCAAGATTGCCGATGCCACGTTAGTGGTTTTGGTGCCGGAGTGGGGCGATGGAATCCAAGCGCTTAAGGCGGGGATTTTGGAAATTGGCGACCTTTTCGCTGTGCACAAGGCCGACCGGGAGGGAGCGGAGCGCGTTGCGAGCGAGTTGCGCCAAGCCTTGCACGGTGCCGCGCGAGAGCCGAGGGTTTTGCTTTCCCAAGACAAAGACGAAGCAAGTTTGCGCGGGGTCTTAGAGGGCCTGATTGAATTTACCGTGAAAGAGAAAGCGCTGGTGCAAGCGCGCCGGGAGCAGGCCCGTTTGGATACTTTGGCCGAGCTGGTGGAAGCACGGGCGATGGAACTCGCTCGGCAATGGGCCGTTCAGCATAGTTCCGCAAGTCAGAACCCGTACGACGGCTATCTAAAATTTGAATCTTCCCAATTGGCCTTCCCCAAATGAAACCACAGAAACGCATTTTGATTACTCGGACCGATCGTTTGGGGGATGTCTTGATGTCGCTCCATGCGGTAGCAGCCGTGCGGCGGCAATTGCCCGACGCGGAAATTGATTTTTTGGCGCGAGCGGAAGTGGTGCCGGTGTTGCGGGCATTAATGGCTGACTGGAAAGTTGGCTTGAGGGAATACTCGTTCGATTTGCCTCTCACGGGATACGATGCCGCGCTTTGCCTGTTCGATGAACCGACTTTACTCGCTGTTTTGAAGCAAAACGGGACTGTCACCCGAGTGGGAAATTACTCCAAGCTGCGATCTTTCATGAGCCTAACTCACGGCGCGCGGCAGCGTCGCGCCTTAGGCGAGAAGAGTGAGGCGGAATACAATTTGGATTTGGCGGCGCTTTTTTTAAAAGCGCTCGGACACACGCCGTCTTATCAACCGGAGCCGGTCACTCTGCCGGTCGTAGTGGAGGCGGTGGCGGAAGCCGGGCATGCATTGAAGCGTGCGGGAGTGAATCCTGGCGAACCTTTTTGGGTGGCTCACCCGGGAATGGGTGGCAGTGCCCTGAATCTGAATCCATCGGCCTACGTCCGGCTCTTGGATGATTTGGCTCGCACGCAAAAAGGGCCGTTGCTGCTTACTCTAGGGCCTGCGGTGGCGGATCTACGTTTGGTCGAAGCCATCGTGGAAGAGCGTTCGGACTGGCGGGTTTTGCCGCGGGTTTCGTTGACTGGGGTGGGAGAAGTATTTCGGATGGCCGATCTAGTAGTGGCGCCCAGTACCGGCCCCTTGCATCTCGCCCACTACGTCGGCGCGCCCACGCTGGGAATTTATTCGCCGGTGCGGAGTCACCAGGCCAAACGCTGGGCGCCTTGGGGCGGCTCGGGGCGTTCACTGGTGCTGGCGCCGGATCATTCTTGTCCCGGAACCCGGGACTGCCAGGGCCCCCGGTGCAAACAGTATTATTGCCTGGATCGCCTGGCGGGCGCGGGTTTGCCAACCCCTCTGCGAAGTGCTTTAACCCCCGCAGGAGCCTAATTGGACCTCGGATTCATTGAAAAAATGCGTGGCGCGCACCTTTTGGTGGCGGGCGAAGTGGGTATCGACGAATACATCTGGGGCGACACGCGCCGGATAAGCCCCGAGGCCCCCGTGCCGGTGGTGGAAGTCGAAAGCCAAAGCTACCATTTGGGCCTTGCTGCCAACGTGGCGCAGAACATCGTATCGCTCGGTGGCCAAACCACTTTGCTTTCGGTTTGTGGCCTAGACGCCGACGGTGAAAAACTGCAGCGCATGGTCCAAGATGCCGGCATTCAAAAAGCCGTTTTCTTGGGCGACCAAACCCGCCCGACTTTGCGCAAAGTCCGCATCATCGCCCAAAAGCAGCATGTCGTCCGGGTCGACTACGAACGCGTTCACCCACTCGACGCCAAATTAGTGAAGCAGTTTACCGATTCGATTTGCGATCTTTTGCCTAGTACCGACGGTGTGATCATCCAGGACTACGGCAAAGGGATGTGGAATTCGGATACCGTGGGTTTTATTCGGCAGGCGCGCCAATTGGGTAAGCCCGTTTTTGTGGACCCGAGTCGCTTAGCGCCGTTGCATCTTTATAAGGGCGCAACTTTGCTGACGCCCAATATTTCAGAAGCCGAGACATTGACCGGAATGCAACACGAGCCATCCAAAACCGCGGGACGAGATGATGACCGGCTGATGCGGATGGCCCGGCAAATGTTGGAAAAGATGGAATGCGAGCACGCCATCATCACCTGCGGTGCTGCGGGGATGGTGTCGCTAACTCGGGGAGAATCCGGCCTGCAGCGGATTCCTACTTTTGCGCGAGAGGTTTTTGACGTAACGGGCGCGGGCGATACTGTCATCAGCGTTTTGTCGATGATGTCCGTTCTCGGGTACCCGCTGGCTAAATGCATGCAAATTGCAAACGCCGCCGCCGGCCTGGTGGTGGGCAAGATCGGTACTGCCAGCGTGACGCCGCCAGAACTCCAATCGGAACTAAAACGCCTGCAAGATTTAGGGTTGTTGAGCTAATTTCCGAAAGGGTCCAGTCGCTTTTCGGAAATTGGTTGGCGGACTAGGGCTCGAACCTAGATTCGCAGAGTCAGAGTCTGCTGTCC
>CAZBJE010000121.1:0-2836 GCA_964492125.1 uncultured Pseudobdellovibrionaceae bacterium
CCACAATGGCGAACACCGAAGCCGCAGCAGGGATAATCGCTTTTTTATACGAACCGCCAATGAGCAGAGCGAAGAGCACACAGCCCCAGCTCACCCAAATTACCGATTCGTACATGTTGGTCACGGGCGGGCGACCGGACACACAAATGCGCAGAATGAAACCAAACGTATGAATTAAGAAACCAGCGACTAAGCTAGCGATTCCCACCCACTGCAATTGTTTTCGACCAGTGACCAAAAACACGGTTAGGAAAATAAATGCGATCAGATAACCGACCCAGGACCAACGAAACGGCCGCAGGTGATTATAGGCGCGTTCCCATTTCAGGGAACTCGCGCTGGGGTATCCGGTCACGCCTAAATCTGTCGATAAAACGGTGGTGAGCTGCGCGGCGGCTTGGTTCCAGCCTGCGGCATCGGACTTACCAAAGGATTCCAATAACCCACCCACCGCAGCGCGCACTTTCGCGACCAGCTCGGGCGAGTACTTCTCCCCTGCGGTGCGATCGGTCAGCGAAGCAAGCGACAACCAGGAACCGTTAATCCCTTCAGGGGCAGGCAAGATGGTGAGAGTTTGGCCAGAAACAGTGGCTTCCACCAAAAGGCGCTGATTTTGGACATTGAGGATTTTCTTGTCCATGTCGTTCAACGTTTCGCCCCGGCGCTGCTTTTGGGAAATCTCGCGCACATGGGTTTTGAGCGCTTCATTAGCGCGCAATTCGGCAGGAGAGAAGAACGAAGTATCTTCGTTCATGCCGAGTAGTTTCTTGAGCGGCTTGTGGCCCACTTTGATAAACGGTTCTTTGTCCCACTCTTTTTCAAATGCAATGAGCCAACCAAAAATCATTTCAGAAGGCTGCAGCCCCTTCCATCCCGCCTTGCCGGTGACGAACTGCACCGATTCGCGAGCGAAAGTATCGAAGGGTTTTAACCGGCCTCGGTCTTGGATCGCGTAGAGCGAAACGGCACCCCAATCAAAGCCAGGTCGGACTTGAGGGCCTTCGTCGGCTTGCAAGAAACCACAGAGAACCAAAAACAACGCAAGAATCGCCTTCATGACCGTTTCCTCCCTAGGATGATGTCCCAATAGTGCGGGTTCATGATGAACATGATGAGAATGCCGTAAACCATAATGAGACTGCCGGCGTATTTTACCCAGCGGCCCGGATCAAAATTAACACTGAACACCGAAAGCGGCGCCTGACCATCGCGCAGCTGGTAGCTGGCTTGGTAAAAGGTGTATCCGCCGTATTGCAGCGGTTCGTTCATGCTGATGTGGGCCTTTGGGGCGTCTTTCTTATTGGAGTCTTGCACCTGCACATCGCTCTCATAAGTCGCGGCCTTGGTTGTGCCGGGATCGGTGCCCATCGTAAATTTCTCAAGCTGGATGCGAAAAGGCAGTGAAAGCCGATTGCGAGAGAAGCCCACCTCCAGCATGCGATTGCCCACACTCACGCCCGAGGAGCCGCCTTCTATGAGCCAAAACCCTTCCCCGGTGGAGCTGCCGTCGGCGCGTTGGCGATCGACGTGCAATGCACCGGGAAAACTTTCCGCGCCTTGGACCTTCTCGACGTAGACCGGTTTTTCTATGGAGGTAGCGGCAGGAATCCATTCGGTAACGCGAAATTTCAAGTCCATCCAACCCGTGGCGGTTTCCTGACCTACGGTGACTTCGCCGGCGCCAATTTGCTTATTTTCTTTTCCGAGAATGCGGTAGAGCAGCTTTTTATTGTCCGGAGATTGAGCGAAAAGCAATTTGCCGCGCACCCCGCCCATGCGCCCTTCTGGCTGAGAGGCCACCATGCGCAACGTAACCCCAAATGCCGGTTGAGGAGTGCCATTCGCCTTGCGGTGGAGAGTCGCAAAGTCCGGGAAATTGGCAAATAGAGTGTGCTGCTCCTCGGCTCCCGCATCGTTTTTTACCAGCACTTGAACCGTAGGGTTTATTGGCTTGTTGCCACGGTTGATAAGTTTGTTTTTTTCCACCACCGCATAAGGCATGTAGCGTTCCACGTGCAGACTAAAACCAGTGCCAGCCAATGGAACCCAACCGCGCAAACCATCCTCGATATCGACACGGTATTGTTTGCCTTGAAAGTTGATTTGGACAAACCCTTTAGAAATCTTCTTCGGCGCGGGCGTAGCCACTTCGCCTTTTTCAAATCGCTTCAGCTGATCGGCATTCCACAATTTCTGCAGGCTCAAAATCGCGGGGCCCAGATTAAGCTCGGTCGGTGCTTCGGGGCCGACGGCGGTCAACCACTCGTCGATATCAAAACGGTCGTTGAAAAGCTCCACATGCACGGCGGGAATTCCCAGACCGACACTCGAAGCTTCCACCGATTTGATCACTTTGGCGCGCGGAAAAAAAGAATCGACGACCAACTTATCCGACGGTGAAAGCGCGACTTCCAAAAGGCGACCGTCTTTGCGGGTCGCGGAATCACGCAGCGGGAAAACCTGGCTTCTACCGGCTTCCGGATCGCTTACAAAAAGCTGCAAATTGTTGAGTATCACTTCCGAGTCCGACTGCCCCTGCACCACCGGCAAATTACCGTCGACTCCGAACTGCATCGTGAGATACGAACCAAAAAGCAGAATCAAAATCCCCAAGTGGGTGACCACAAATCCGATTTGGTGGCGCTTCCAAGGATAACGTGAAAGGGCGGCGCAAAGCACATTGGTGGCTAGCATGCCCAGCACGCCGTAAAACCAGAGCTGCCCATAAACTAAAGCATGCGCCCCACGCATTCCGTAAAGCGATTCCAGCACTGTGGCCACTGCTAAAACCGCGGCCAGAGTTAAAATCGAAATCACCGCTAGCTTGAGCGAAGAC
>CAZBJE010000122.1:0-2709 GCA_964492125.1 uncultured Pseudobdellovibrionaceae bacterium
GGCGTCCACCGGCCGATTGCGCGTGTAGAGCAATTCGAAACGAGCCACCCAGGTATCGAGATCCTTCGTTCCGGTAAAACCAAATGACTGAATCGGATCGTGCACGCCTCGTAGGGTGACATCGGTCCCGTTGGTCGACGGTCGGTAGCTGGGTCTGCGATCGAAATAGTTAAAAAAGAAAAGGGCCATGTCCCAGCCGGCGAGCATGTAGCTTCCGCGTATTCCCACTTCGGATTGGTCAAGCGCCATGGCTCGGATGCGTTCGTCGGTGGTGGTGACCGTCGCACCGGGAAAAAGGCTTGCCAGATCGGGGGCGAAATCGCTCCCCTGAGCCGGCGTCATATTCAAGAAGGGTTTGGGAATATAGAGAAGCTGTAGAGAGCCATTGCCCAAAAACCAGAGCAAGTTCACCATGGGAATGGCAATGCGTTGAGCCGCTAAATCACCGCCTAGCCCGCCCTCGCGAGTATCTTTGGGGTTGACGATGTCGGCGAAGAAAAACCCGTAAGACTCTCCCCACACAACTTGCTGATTGCCCACCCGCAGTTGCATGCCGTGGCCTTTGTACTGCAAGTAGACATCACGCGGGGTGAACTCTTGTGATTCGATTCCTCGCACCGCCGCGTTGTAACGCGGGTTCATTGCGAAGGCGGATTCGGCATACGCTCGGCCTGCGATTACCGACGAAAAACCTCCATGTTTGACATGCTGTTCGCCTTCAAGCGTGTAGCGATTCATGGCCAAATCAGCGGCGCTCGATAGATGGAAAGCTGTGCGCGCGGACATCCGCAGCGAGTAGCTTAGATCAAACGCGCTCTTGCCCAGTACGGGCGCGCAAAGAAGGATTGCTAGGAGAACTGCCCAGAAACTAGGGCAGGGCTTCCTTGGTAAAGAAACTCTCATCCAGCTCTTCCCGTTTGTATTGGTAGTAGTTCAGGTGCGACTGCTTGTTGGGACTTAGCGCGTCCTTGATGACGACTTTGGAAGCACGAGCTTGGCCGAGCGCCTTCTTGTAGTCGGAATATAAACTGGTTTTGAGTAGCTTGCCCGAGATGGCATAAAAATTGGCCTTGCTCGGTTGGTACGTCTTCAGATCCACCCAGAGCTGCACCCGTCGGTAAGTGACGGTATCTTTCTTCGCTTGTAGATCGAGGACGTAGTGTTTTTTGCCGTCGATCTGCTCGGTTCCGGAGATCTTTGCGCCGTAGTCATCGTAAAATCGGGTGCGTGCGATGTCTCCATTGGCTACTTCGCCGGTTAGTCGCTGCTGCAAGCTAATCCGAGTGGGTTTGGCCACCGACGGCAAATAAAGCCAGAGGTCGTCTCCTCGGAGCAGAATTTTACGGCCCTTCAAACGCATCGGCGCTTCGGTTTCAATCAGCGCATAATTTTCGCCCTTGCAGAAAACCTTGTAGAGCTGATTGCGCAAAAGTTTAGAGCCATCGTAGTCGTTAATTTTGACCATGAAGGAGAAGTCGCCTTCCGGTGCGCGTGCATCGTCTGCCTTGCGCAGAATCTCGCTGGGCGTGAGCGTTTTAACGGGGGCCACGGCAGCGGCGGGTTTCGACGCGGGCTTGCGAGCTGCCGATGCGGGCACACAAAGGGTCAGGAGCGCTGCGGCAAGGAGGAGGTTCTTCATGGGGGGAGAATAACATTTGCGGATGAGGCCGTCACTTGTCCTGCGATTCAAAATAAAGACCCGCCGCCGCACTGGAAAAATACGGCGGCGGGCCAGCGACGCGCCGCTAAGGCGCGCACGCCATTTCGGTATTCGAGAAGACTTTGAGTTTGGTCATCGTGTCGGCCGCCGCAGCCCGCACCGCCTTGATGTTATCGACGGTTTTCTGCTTGATGGCCGGATCCGTTTTCAATGCTAGGGTGGCGTCGAGAGCGGTGCTACACAGTTGCAGCTTGAGTCTCTGCAGCACGTAGTCCTTGATGGCCACCGCACCATTGGGGCGGGAGCTGTCGATGCCGAAGTTGGTCCAGTCGGCACTTGTGGTATCGGCGCTGGACGCATACAGCCCTAGTCCAACCAGTGCGATGCCCAGCTCACGCTCCATGTCGACGGTAGTCCATTCCGGTGCGTCCGCGGTGCCGAAAGCCGTTAGCAACCGCAAGGAGCGATTGAGTCGGCTTTCGAAGTAACGAAACGGATCCGGTGTGGCGTCGTCGCGGGAACACTCCGCTGAGAACTTCGGTTCGTCGGTGCCGCCCACGTTCTCGTCCGTGCAGAACAAGTTCGTCTGGCGCGGTTTCAAACCGGTGTAGCCATAGGCCAGCGCCATTGCATCGTAGGGTCCAACTCGATCCAGATGGCGGAAGTTGCGGTTTAAGTACTCCATGATGGAGCGCGAGACCGCGCCCACCGACGGAACCAACGCCGCACCCAGGTTCCCTTTGAAGTTATGCCGCAAGCCCAAGTTGTGACCAAGCTCGTGGGTTAACATGTCGTGGAAATAACCCGCCATGTATTCTTCGTAAGTATAGCCACTGGGTAGCTCGTCAAACCCGTCTTTTTGAAAAAGCGGATCTTGGAGCGCGGGAGTTTGCGCAGACACCCGAAACGGCAGCCCCGCGAAGCTCAGTGCCACTTGCTGGCTTTGGCGGGCCTCGATCCCGGCCATGATTTCATCCCCGGTCGTCTTGAGCAATCGATCGGCGGCTGCGGAATCACCTGCGGCGCGCAGTTCCCGCGCCACTTTGGAA
>CAZBJE010000123.1:0-2606 GCA_964492125.1 uncultured Pseudobdellovibrionaceae bacterium
GCATGTTCGAGGCCACCGGTGTATTTGATTCAAAATCGCACTTCCAAAAACGCTTGGCGGAACGGCTCAAAGCGACCGAGGCGACCCTTTCTCTGCGGCACCAGCAAGCGACAGGTCTGCAAGCGAAAGAAAAAATCGACGGGGCTCGGCGGAAAGTGCGTGAACTGATGCACGTCGCGGTGCACGACAAGGCGAGTTTAACAGAACTGCCCACCGAATTTCGCGCAAGCCACCCTTTTATTTCTGAGAACTTGGCCTCTCTTTCGCCGATTGAGCAAAATATCCTGTCTTTCAGATGGGGACAAAAGCTGACGATTGACGCCACCGCAGCGCAGCTGGGAATTTCTGCCAAGCAGGTAGTAAACGAGGAATTGATCGCTTTAGTCAAACTGCGAAATAAAGCGATGGACGACGAACGGGAACTAAATTTGGGGCGAGAAGTCGCCACCATCAGCACTTCGTTACCCAGTTTAGTGACGGATCATCTTTATGTGATTTGGAAAGAAGACCCAGAGAATTTTGATTTCAATGGAGCTTGGGGGGAATCTCAGGGCTACATTCTCGAACGCTGGCCCGAGATTCCCGAAAGTTACGGGAGCTCCGTATACCGGGGTAAAGACCACGCGGTTTGGATGCTCCGAGAGAAGATCCGGGAAAAGATGAAGTACCTCAAGCCGGAAGATAAGCTCTACCCGGCGCACCAAGAAGTGGTGGATCGCGGTAACTCTGTAGCGAATACTTCAAAGTCTGCTAGCCGAAACCCTTATCGTGGGCACGTCGAAGCCCAAGTTGCTGGAAAGCCTGAACCTCGGAAAATAGATCCGACGGGTACTTCACCTCGACGCTTCGGCGTTGGGTACCGAACAGCCGTGAAATCAAGCAAAGATATTCTGTTGGAGGAACTGGAACAGGCGTGGGGCGATCGAAACAGCCGAGTGCTTGCTAGTTTGCGTAATTTCGATCCCACCGAAACTCAACGGGCGATCATTCGGGGGAAATGGCTCAACCAGATGAGTAATGAGGAGATTCTCCCATTGTTGCCCAAGCGCATGCAAAAGGCGCAGAGTTTGTTGGATGCGGAAATGACCTTGCTCGTTACTCTTCAAAAATCGGCAGAAACGACGGGAAAAACCTTCGAAATGGCCGAGCAGCTAGTGTCGCTTCCCACCCTTCAATCTGAAATCGGGGCAATTATGTTGGCCAAATTGAAAGCAGGCGAGAGTATCGATGCAGCGATTGATACGTTCTATTCGAACTTAGGACTAAAGGCTCCCGTTACATCGGACGGCAGAAATCGCCCCTTTGTCAACAAAACGCACCGGGATTTGGTGCTCGTCCAGCTAGCGCAGCGCCAAGACGACACGGAAATGGTGGCTAAGCTTCTTGAGCCCTATAAACCCGGCGGCCCCCAATCCCGCGGCACCCGCACCGTTTACAGGGACGAGTTGATGCGACTGGCTCGCTAATGCGCGGCAGTTATGCGCGCTTGAGGTAAGCGCTTCGAGTGGCGGCGGGGAGCCGCTCAATTGCGTAGCGCAACATCACCCGCGGCATCTTAGGGTGATGCCGATCCAAAAATTTTCTCAACACCGCTTCATCGCGTTTGCCCACTTCGCGCAGCATCCAGCCGCATGCCTTGGCCATTAGGTCTTCGGGGTCGGTCAGAAATAGCTCGACGAGTTTGAGCGTGTCTGCGAAATCGTCTTGGCGAATAAAATGAAAAGTCGCGATGATTGCGATGCGCCGATCCCAGAGGCTCGTGGATTTGGCTAGGCGGTAGAGCAATGTGCGGGGTCTATCCTCGAGATAGCGGCCCACGAGTTCTCGCGCGCTGGTATCCACCAAATCCCAATTGTTCACCCGATCGGCATGGGCCAGGTAAAAATCGTGTAGCGTCTTGCGTTCGGCAGGTGGGGCTTTCTTAGAGCGTTCCGTGAGGATGATCAAAGCGAGCAGGCGTTCTTCGTGGATCTTGGATTTAAGCAGTTTGCTGAGATCGGCGAACGGCAAGTCTTTGAAAACTTTTGCGACGGTTCGGGTTTGGGGGACCGTCACGGCAATAAAGACATCGCCCTCGCCGTACTGGCCCGGGCCAGTTTTAAAGAACGACTGCATTATGCCGGCTTTGGCCGGGTTGGCCAAACGGTGCAGAGCTTTTTTTGCGGCGGTATAGCTCAAAGACTAATCCCTCAGAAAATGGCAGGTGTAGCCCCCAGCATTATTCTTTAGATAATCTTGGTGTTCCGTCTCGGCCAGAGTGAATTCGCGGGCAGGGACTACTTCGGTCACAATCGGCGCTTTCCACTTTCCGGACTTGTTCACCTTTTCGATCACTTTTTCAGCTGTCTTCTTCTGCGCGTCGTCGTGATAAAAAATAGCCGAGCGGTACTGGCTGCCGACGTCGTTGCCCTGGCGGTTCTTAGTGGTGGGATCGTGCATACGGAAGAAAATTCCCAGAATTTCTTCGTAGCTCACCTTCTTGGGATCGAATTTGATTTCAATGGACTCGGCGTGGCCGGTGTCGCCCTTTTTCACCTGTGCGTAAGTCGGTTTCTCGGTGTAGCCGCCGGTGTAGCCCACATTGGTGTCTACAATCCCTGGTACCT
>CAZBJE010000124.1:0-2468 GCA_964492125.1 uncultured Pseudobdellovibrionaceae bacterium
TAGATATGGAAAAACGGCTGGCGAAAGAATTCTCCCACCTGCCTTATATTTGCCTACGCCCACCCATGATCTTCGGCGCCCGCGATCACGCCACCCTGCCGCTGTTTAAGATGGTGCACAAACCCGTGCATTTCAAAGCCGGTTTCAATACCAAGTACTACAGCGTGCTATCGGTAGAGGATCTCTGCGGCGCCATCCTGGCCGCACTGGAAAAGCCGTTGACCGGTAACCGAATTTATTTCGTGGCTCACAACGCCGTCATTACCGACCGCGATTTACTCCGTAGCGTCGCCGAGGTTTGCGGCTGCAAGAGTCGGGTGCTGGCAGTGCCCCAATGGGCGCTGAAGCTGGCCTCGCACATGGTGGATAGCATCCCTACCTGGCGCACCACGATTCCGTCGCTCTCCGTCGACCGCGCCAAAGAAATCTGGCCGGACCGCTGGGTGGTATCCAGTGCCTCATTCGAGAAGGACTTCGGTTGGACGGCCCGCATGCCGTTTCGCGAAGCCCTTTCCCGCACCCGGGACTGGTACATCAAGAGCGGGCAGCTCAAGGCCTAGCGCCAATGCATGACCGCCGTGCCGCTGACCACCAAGGCGAGCCCGGCGCCGCTCCACAGCGACAAGCCTTCTTGGAAGGCCAAACAGCCCACGCCCAAAACCAAAACCCCGCTGGTGAGGGAAGTGAGAGGCATGAACTCCGTCACTTTCCAGCCGCTTCGGTACGCCCAAAGATAACCGCCTTCAATTCCCACGCAGGCGATCGCTAGGAGCAATAAAAAGGGGAGAGCGGTTTTGATTTCCGCACGGGATAGGGTTAGTCCATCGCCTGCCAAAAAGCCAAACACCACACACAAGATTGTCGCCACCAAATACATCGCCGCTAGGACAATCCACGGCTTGTCGCCTCCGATTTTGCCTAGGTTCTTAGAGCCCAAATGGTACGTCGCTGCGGAAAGGCCGATAACGAGTACTGGGAGAATCTTCAAAATCATAACCACCTCTCCACTTACGATACGGCTTTTCTTGGCTATAAATCCAATTCATTGCATAACTATGGCAAGTCGAATAAGTTATTGAGCATGCCGATCGACTCTTTTCAGTTGGACGCAGTGGTGGTGCTGGCTCGGGTGCGTAACTTCACTCTAGCGGCCTCTGAGTTGCGGCTTACCCAGCCGGCTTTGTCTAAACGCATTCAGGCGCTGGAAACGCAGCTAGGCACGGCGCTATTTTTGCGCAACCCCAGCGGAGTGGAGCTGACCGAGGCGGGTGCACGGGTGCTGCGCTTTGCCGAAAGTACCCAGATGATGGAGCGGGAGCTGCGCAGCGAATTGGCTCAAGCCGAGAGCGGGGAGCCTACTGCCTTAGTTCGGATCGCGGGCTACAGTTCCATTTTGCATATGGTGGTGACCCCTGCTTTAGCGCCGTTTTTGCGCAAGCATCCCAAAGTGCAGCTGCACTACATGGCCACCCAGCACTTACGTCCTAGCGCCAAACAAGTGGAGCTCCTAGTTCGGGCCGAGGCCGACTTCCTGATCTCGGCAACCGATTTTGGCAACCGGGATCTGGTCTCTCATTCATTGGGCATGCAGGAGCTGATCGCGGTGGAGAGCAAGAAATACGCCGACTACCGCAACACCTATTTGGATACCCGGCCCGAGGATCCCACCACCGAGGCGTTCTTTGGAAAGCAAACGAAGAAGGTCACCGACTACCAGCGCAGCTTTCTCTACGACGAGGGGGGGATCTTAACCGGAGTGGCGGAAGGCCTGGGACGCGCGGTGGTGTACCGCTCGCTGCTGAAGAATGAAAACCGCGTGCGCCCCGTGCCGAAGCTGGCGCCGCTGCGTTGGCCGGTTTACTTGCACTACCGCAAACAACCCTATTACCCGCCGTTGATCGAAAGCCTCATTGAAGCCATGACCAGCCGAGGCGCGGACCTTTTAGACTAGGCGCTCTGACCAAACCCTAACCGATTTGACGAAACCCCAAACTATGTTTACGGTTGAGCTGGGTTAGAGACTTACCGTAATTTCAGGTGTTTCCGCGGGGGCGGAGATATCGGAAAGGTAAGCCTCTTAAAAGTTCTTATCCGCGCGGGTTGGCGGAACTGGGGGGTTAATGCGTTCTTGGGGATTAGTGTCTCTTGGGCTGGCCTTTGTCTTGGCGGGGTGCGGATCAGGGGGCAATCAGGTTACTGGCCTACCCACTTTCGAAGTTCCCAAACTCGATGCCGACCGCGAACAATTTTTGGCGACTTTCCCTTTGCTCAATGATTCGAGCGAAGAATCCGCTCCGATCGATTCACGTACTGGCCGTGCGCCATTCGGCGCTTTGATCCACATGGCCAATTTTGGCGAAGGAACGTTTTGTTCTGTAGCCCATATCTCGGCAGGCCGAGTGACCACCAATGCGCACTGCGTGTCACGTAGCTCGCGTCCGGATGAATATTTCGTGGTGTTCTACAAC
>CAZBJE010000125.1:0-2361 GCA_964492125.1 uncultured Pseudobdellovibrionaceae bacterium
AACTGCAGGCCATGGGTTGGGATCGTTTGAATGGCGGTAGAGAGTGTACGGGTCGAGTTCCTTCAGAAGCTCCATCACAAAATAGGAACCATCGGTGTTGCCCCAGGCCGTTTGCCCGGGGGAGGCCGCGCGCATAATCAGTACGCCCACCGGTTCAAAGAATAGACGGCCAATGAGTTTTTCAAACGGAGCCCAATCGTCCGGCTGCGACGCTAACATCTCCGGTTTCTCGGGCAGGGGAAGGGGGGGGCTTGAGCAAGCGTTCAGAAAAAAGAGGGTCAGCGGGGCTTGAGCCATTTCAATGATCTCAGCCTCGCTCATATCCCCCCCACTCAGAGAAAGGTACTGGCCCATAGGAAATCGGCCAAAATCCATTCCGCCGTGGCCGGAATAAAACACCATAAGGGATTCGTCTGGCCCAATGGGGTAGCTTTTAAAGTAGGCGCGAATCATGTCCGGCGTAAGTGGAAGGCCGTCCGTGCCCAAGTATTGAATGGTGGCTTTGTCCTTCAAGTTGGGGAAGGTGTCGCTGCCAAAAACAGAGAGGTACCACTGTTGAAGCCGGGAAGCGTCGTTCTTAATGTTTTCTCCGACGCCGACCGCTGCGTAGTCCAGGATGCCGAGAACTCGGAGTTTGGTTTGCGCGTCCGCATCGTTCGCGAACAAAAAGAGAGAGAAAAGTCCTGCAATCCAATAAGCCCGGGCCCGCTTCATAGAGTCTCCTGCGCTGGGAGCGAAGGGGTGACTTAGGCCGTCCCCACTCGCTCCAAACGGAGCTTATTAGCACCGGGTTCGCTGCTCGTCTAACGGATTGGTGAGGCCCCTCTCAATTTCGAATAACGCAGTCCAGGAGGAATTAATGAATGGCGATATAGGCCAAATCTGGGCTGAAATTCGGAATTTGGACGCCTCGTCTACCCCGTTTGGATTAGGCAGTAGGTGGTAAAGGGTCACGTGCCGCAAAAAGTTTGGTAGCCGGTTTCTTGTTCTGCCGTCGGAGGCGTCTGCAAATCGCCGTCGCTGTCCCGGAGATCGAACGGATGGGTGACCGCATTCCAAAGTCGGGTAAAGGGCCCTAAGTCGCCCAAGTTGGCGGCGGCGAGCGCGTCCTCCACGCGATGGTTTCTCGGGATGATTGCAGGGTTGCTGGCGCGCATTTGCGTTTTGGCTTGAGCCAGCCCCTGGTGCGCTAGCCGCTTTTGCCATAGCGAATGCCAAGTTTTAAAGTCCTCCCCCGCGAAGAGACCGTCGGTCGGGGTCGGGGAGTCTGTGCGCGAGAGCTGCCAGAATGTGTTGGTAAAATCGGCGCGTTGCTTTGTCATTATGTCCAGCAGTTGCGCGACTAGTAAAATGTCGAAAGGCTCTGCGCTCTCTATTCCTAGCTTGCGCGTCATGGCTTGGGACCAAGCCGCGTTGAAGTCCGTTGTGAATTCTTGCAGCACGTCTGTCGCCTTTTGTTTGGCGACTTGCTCCGACGGGTCGATGATGGGAAGGAGCGCTACCGCGAACCGCTCCAAGTTCCACTGTGCAATGCGCGGTTGGTTTTCGTAAGAGTAGCGCCCGTTCTGGTCGATAGAACTAAATACCGCAGCTGGGTCAAAGCGGTTCATGAATGCGCAGGGTCCGTAATCAATAGTCTCTCCGGAAATAGCTACATTGTCCGTATTCATCACCCCGTGAATAAAGCCAAAAGACAGCCATTTCGCTATGAGGCTCGCTTGGCGCTTTGCCACCGCGCGGAGGAGCTCGAGGAAGGGTTCTGGCGCCTCAGCGAGTTCCGGGTAGTGTCGTTGAAGTGCATACCGGGCGAGGGCCTCCAGATGAGAGGTATTGTCCAGAGATGCGGCAAACTCAAAGGTGCCGACGCGTAAATGACTCGAGGCTACCCGTACGAGAATGGCACCGGGCTGAATGCCTTGGCGGTGCACCGCTTCTCCGGTCGAAATCACCGCAATACTTCGCGTCGTCGGAACGCCCAGAGCGTGCATCGCCTCGCTCACGAGAAATTCCCGCAGCATAGGCCCCAGCGCGGCCTTTCCGTCGCCCCTTCTCGAGTAAGGGGTTCGACCTGAACCCTTTAACTGGATATCAAACCGCGCGCCCGTGGAAGTGAGGTGTTCGCCCAAAATAAGAGCCCGTCCGTCGCCGAGTAGGGTGAAGTGGCCATATTGATGCCCAGCGTACGCTTGGGCAAACGGCTCGGACCCCTCAGCAATGGAATTTCCAGACAGAACCGATAGGTCTGCCTCTTCGTACTCCCCCAGCTGAAGTTCCTTGATTAATCGCTCGTTGACGACGGTAGCAAGTGGGCTCGGTACCTTAGCCGCGCTTTGCCGATGGAAAAACTCGGTGGGCAATTGG
>CAZBJE010000126.1:0-2311 GCA_964492125.1 uncultured Pseudobdellovibrionaceae bacterium
GACTCACGCCTCGAGAAACGCCCCCTCCCCGAACGCACGGTTTCGGACGGCGTGCTACGGCTACTCACCGTTTCCCGCCTCGACGCAAGTGAGCAATACAAAGGGCAAGACCATGTGATTCACGCTCTGGCGCTGCTGCGCACCCGCGCCCCCGCACTCACCTTTCACTACACTATTCAAGGCGATGGGAACGACCGCGCGCGTTTGGAAAACCTGGTCGCCACTTGGGGTTTGCAAGACTGCGTCTCTTTCGTGGGACGCGTACGGGATCGTGCCGAACTCGATGCGCGCTACGCGGCCGCCGATGTTTTCGTGATGCCCTCGCGCTATGGCAAATGGGATGGGCGCTGGCGTGGAGAAGGGTTTGGGATCGTGTACTTGGAGGCCGCCGCCTTCGGCGTGCCCTCGGTCGCCTATGATACCGGCGGCGTGACCGATATCTTAACCAATCGCGAAGACGGCATTTTGGTGCGACCCGACGACATTGCCGCTCTCGCGGAGGCGTTGGCTGGTTTGGCGCGCGATCCGTTGCGGCGTGCGGCTCTGGGGCGTAACGCCCACGCCATGGTGGAACGGCGTTTTACCCGCCCCGCCATCCGCCACGAAATCGTGGCGGCGTTTGACGCCATCAATAAACGGAATCTTGAAACTGAGAGAGCGTCCCGATCCCGACCACCTTCCGAGCACCCTGTTCAACCTCTTTAGGTTGAGTGAGTTTCACTAGGCAACGCAACTCCATCGGCAAGTCGGGGTGATTGAGCGGAACAACCGAAATCAAGGCCTGGCCATCGCGCACATAATCGCGCCAATACTCCACGCTGCGTGGATAGGCTTCCAAGTGTAGAACGTCTTTCAACGTGATTTTAGAGCAGCGATAGATCCAGTGCGTCCACCACATATTCAAACGGAAACCCTTTTCGGAAAAACCAACTGGGGTTTCTTCTTGCTGACGCGCTTCGGGATTTTCGCCCACTTCAGGACGAGCCCATTCGAGCAGCCGCGCCAACGCGCCTTCTAGCGCTTGAGTCATATCGGCGTCAGAACAGAAAGCAAATAAGGGACGGGCGTCGGATTTAATTCGCGAGAACGCAGCCAAACCCACCACCCAACACGGCGAAGAGTTGGGGTAAAAGAGGAGGTGCATATCGTATTCCTGCAGCAGAAAATACGGCACTCGTTGGCGAATCCAGTTATTGGCGCCCACAATCAGCATGGGGTTCTTCATGGTGTTGGCGTAGCCCTGGAGGGTCTTTTGCCGAGTCATGTTGAACAGCGCTTCGAGCGTCGCTTCTTCGTAATCTTTTCCTGCGCCCGTGGCTTCCCAGCGGTTGGAAGAACGTTGGGCCGAGAGGAAATCACCATTACCGGTCTGCAGCATCTCCACCGCAATCGGTTCGTTGGATTGCACCCGCGCCTTCAAATCCGCTACCGCGGCTTGCTTTAACCAATTATCAATCGCGTTGCGGCGGGATTCGGCTTTGCTGGTACCCGTACCGTAAACCGACAAGCGCTCTTCGGCCTTGCTGGTTTGTCCCAGCGCGCTGGTGAGCCAGAGGTGGCCATTGGGCGTGACGTAACGCACGCACTTCAAAGAAGTGATGGGAGAAAAACTATAATTGCTGACAGGGTCTAGTTCGGACGGCGCGAGGAAATTGCCTTTGGCGCAATCGCAACCGGGCATCGGGAACACGGTGCTTTTCAACTTATTGACCGTCCCGTCATGGTGCACTTCGTACAAAACATGCGCGCTATTTTGCGTGAGCAATTCAGCCAAGACATCGCGGCGTATATTGAGCTCTTCAATTTTACCGGGCTGCGAACCGAGGCCGCGTTTCTGCAACCAACCCTGCACGCATTTCACACACGGCGATCCTTCCTTCGGGTCCATCGCGAGACCGACGAGAAAACCTTCGCTTGTGCGCAACACAAAAGGCTTCAAAGGACTAGAGGCGTGAGCTGAACGCTTACCGCTAAAGAACATGGCGTGCTCCAATTGTTTAGGAGCGCGCAATATATAGAAGCGGTGCGTCGCAAACAAGAGACATTATTTGGCAAATACCGTCGCAGTGCCGAGATTGCTTTGCAGCAGTCCGGCTTGTAATGACGGCGCTAAAAGTGACGTTTTACGTCACTAAAATAAGCCGGGATGTGAGGCCAAGAGTGCGTTGAAATCGGTGCCCACGCCGAAGAAGTCTCGCAGCTTCATGTCTTCCCAGCTGAGCGAAACGGCGGTGTCGTTGTTACCGCGGTATTCGAATTTTGAATACTCGGTCATCCGCTGGCGATCCGCCGGAATATTCCAGTGATAGGC
>CAZBJE010000127.1:0-2277 GCA_964492125.1 uncultured Pseudobdellovibrionaceae bacterium
TTAGGGGAGCGTGGGGATTGGGAGCGAGTTGGCTTGCGACACTTTCACTGTAAGTGGCTTTCTACTTTGGTGCCGGCCTCTCGTGGGTACCGCGATCAGTGGCTTTTTTTAGATTGCCGTCCGCGCCAACCGGTTGGTTGCTACTTGTCGTTCTACAAAGTGCTTGCCTGCTTTGTCCTCGCTCTTTCGATGGACTGGTGTTGCTGAGGGGTTTGCTCTTAATGCATCGAATATTTTTTTCTTTTTCTTTTTCTTTTTTCGGATCCGAATGCCCGGAAATTAAAAAACCTTCTTGGAAGTCCTACAAGACTTTTACCTTGCCCGGGCAAGGTAAGTGCTTGGACGAAGCGGGCAAGGACTCTGCAGAACGACAAGTAGCAACCAACCAGTTGGCGCGGACCGCGCTTTTTGATTACCGCACTAAACGGTACTTGCGGCGCACTACCCGCTGAGTAGAAAGCAGCAGAACGTCCGTAATATCCCAAGCCTGCTCGCCTCCCTTACGGAAAGACCCACTCAAAAATTCAAAGGGGAAACCCGGGTAACTCCTCAACGCGCGCCACTTACGTACCGCTTGCGCCTCAAGGCTTTATTCCGGATTTCCCCTTCCTTCTGGGAGAAGATTTTTAAAATTATAGGCGAATGGTCATCGTACCCATGATGCGCCAAACGTTTTGGTTAATCAGCGCGGCTTCTTCGACGCCGTAGCTCGCTTCGACCAATCCGTTTTGGTTATTGTACGTCGCGTTGGTGAACGGCTTGTTGATGACCGGAATCAAGTACGACGCGCGGGCGCCGAAAGAAAGCGAGTCACTCACCGCCATATCCAAGCCGAAGTTCAAGTTGGCCACTCCGATAATGGTGCTGAAGTAACCAGGCGTACCGTTGGACGTGAGGCCGTACATATTGTCGTACATCATCGCCATCAAACCAGCTCCCACGAACGGGCGCAGCTTGGTGCGAGTCAGGTAGATCTTACCGTTGCCGCCCAGCATGTAGGTCTTGAAGTCGTGGCGGAACTCCGGATCCGACGAACCCGGCAAGCCGTGTTTGTAGGCAACCTTGTAGTCGTTGTAGCCACCTTCCAACTCGAACGCTAAGAACGAGCTAACAGGGAACTCCAACGCCAAACCCAAACCGATCTGGTTGCGGGTATTGTTGGCCCAAGCACCGTTGTACACGGCGCCACCAATCATCGGCGTGATGCCGAGGGACTTTTCGGAGCGCTCGGTGGAAACCGAGTACTTCGCTTCCATCGCCATGTCCTGGGCCGCAGGGCGGCTCGCGAGCGCCGCGCCGTCGTTGTAAACGACTTTGCGCGAGCTTGCTTTGACAGTGGTCTGGACGGATTCCGCATCGGGTACGGCAACGGCCTGGGGGGCCGATTCGGTTACTTCTACTTCTTCGAGCACGGAATCGGACGAAGCAGGAGACTGCTCATCGCTGATTTCCTGGACGCTCTTGTACTCCTCTGTCACCGCCGCTTTCAGCGTTACCGGGCAGGCAATGCTGACGAGGATCGCGAACATGGGAAAAGTAAATTTGTTCATGAAGACCCTAATGGTAATTCTCTCTCTTTGGGCGCCCACCTCTCGGTGCTGCTAGCGTGTTGCTCGTTCCATGGGCGGAATCGCTTTTTGCAGTAGTTATGCCACCTTAGCGTTTTTAGCTAAGATGTTGATTTTACAGGCGCCTTTTACGGCAGGAGTGTCAAACAAGTTACAGCCGATTGACCAAAGTTTAGACACTGCCGCAGATCGACGCGGCAAGTAGTTGGATTTTGTTTAGTAATAAGTGCTGTCTAAGATCTAGACAGGGTGTCTACTTCTTCGACACTTCGGCGACCACTAGTTCGTCCAGCCAATGGCTTTGAGCCATCCCTCACTGGGGGTGATGAGTTTGCGGGCCTTAAGATCGAAAAAACCCACGGTGAATAGGGCGGTGGCGGAGACCTGCCCCGCCGAGTTAAACAGAACTTGTTCCAGTTTGGTGACCCTGCCGGCACTACTCAGTGTTTGGAAACTGATTCGGATCCTCTCCCGCAACTTGAGTTCCTTACTAAAGCGTACGTTGGCCTCCAGAATGACCGGGCCTTGCTGGAGGGCCTGCACCTCGGGCAAGCCGTAGCCGTGCGAGCTAATGGTCTCCCACCTGCTCTCCTCGAAAAGCTCCAAGTACTTGGCGTTGTTTACGTGGCCAAACGAGTCCAAGTGGTTTTCGCGAATCACTGTTTCGTAAAAGAATTTCTCACCTGGCATTATCCACACTCCACACACG
>CAZBJE010000128.1:0-2224 GCA_964492125.1 uncultured Pseudobdellovibrionaceae bacterium
AGTTTTTCCAACAGCTCCATAAAAGGGTCGATCGCAAACGGTTTGGCGAACGACGACGCCACCAGGATCGAATCTGGGGTTGGGTTTCCGCTAGAGGCCACAATGGGGGCCGTGATGCCCTCGGCATGCAGATCATCCACATTGGACTCCATAGTCGAACCATCATTCAAATGCTGATCCAGCAAAATCAAACGCACATCGCCCTTGTGGCGTCGGCAAAATTCCAGCGCCGACAAAGAATTGCTAAAAGCAACAGAAGGGATTCCCTTGGCCTTCAACACAGTAGCGATCATGTAACGAATGGACCTTTGATCGTCGATAATCACGATTTGCCCAGGGATCGAGGGAACATTGATTTCTTGTTCCATTTGATCGGTCATTTCCCGGTTCACGAGCGGGAAAATGGCCTGGATTTCCGTGCCCTTGCCCAGCTCGGAATCCGCCTGAATGAAGCCGTTGTTGGCAAGCGCCAAGCTGAGAACAGACGAAAGACCCACACCCCGCGGGTTCACCCCAGTCGAGGCCTTGGTAGTGTTCCGGGTCACAAACATATTACCCACTCTGCTTTTTTCTATCCCCGGTCCATTGTCGGTTACCTTGATAGCCACATACGGCGTTTTATCCACCACCGTCCCTTGCTGAACCGTGACCGTCTTGGCTCCCAGCAGCCCCCCTTCGAGTTGCGGTCCTTCGGTAACAGGCATGGCAACCTGCGGTAAACTGACCTCCGCACTGAGCTTGATTTCACCACCGTTGGGCATCGCTTCAGCCGCGTTTAGTACAAGGTTTTGCACCAGCCGTAGAATTTGAGTGCGGCTCGCGCGCACCGCAATCCCTACTTCCGGCCTCACGCAAGTGAGCACTACTTTATTGGGCAAACCATCGAGCATTACTTCGAGATCTTTAAAAAGTTCCCGAACGGAAAAGAGGCGCTTGGGTGACGTGGTGGGATTCACCACGGTCTTCAGACACTCCTCAGCGAGCTCTAAATTCACTTGAATCGATTTGAGGATGAGACGGCGTTCAGGATCGGTGGTGGCGTCGCGGATTTCCGCGGAGTCCAAGCGAGCAACCAAAAGAGCGTTCTTCAAATCGTGGGAAGCATCGCGCACAGTAAAATGGGCGGTCGAAAACATATGCTCAGGCAGCCCCTCAGGCGCCCAACGCAGGCCACGCACTTCGAGTTCGACCGCCTCAATGCGTATTGCGATCTCGTCCATGTCATTGCGAGAAATGGTTTCGAGATTATTTATTTTCCGCAGATCTTCCCGCAGACCGCCAACCGCGTTCAGGAGATCGGGCGCCCGCTCCACGATCTCGGCCTTGAGTCCCTCAATGAGACGCGTGTAGCAGGCGACCTTTTCCTGTTCAACCGGCTCGTCTTCCTCCCCGTCTGCCCAGCAGAAGGAAGAGAGAAAGAACAAAATGACGCATAGCTTCAGCATGAGTGCGACGGTATACCACAACGCGGCACCCATCTCCATATGGATGGGACCGCTTCAGGCTAAGCTATCGAAAAACCGAGCTTTTCTGGCTAGAATTTCGCGACTAGCGCCACCGTGGTGGCGGTATCGGTGGCAACTTTTCCCGCAACAGGGCTGTTGAGGTAATCCACCCGGAAACTCACCTTGGTCGACAAAATGCTGGTCATGACCAGACTCAAAGAGGTCACGCTGGAAACCCGCAGGTCGTTCGTGCTTTTGAGGTTTTCCAAGAGCGATACTTGGGTGCCAAAATCGGCGCTGGGGGAAATTTTCCATTTGTAGTCGACCGTGGCCTTCGCCATGGCGAATGTATTGCCGCCCACGTCGGTGCGGTCTTCTGCCACGGCACCCACGCCTAGTTCCGTCGACAGAGTGTGGTCCGTAGATTTAATCACCGAGTAAACCAAACCGACGTCGGTCAGCGTGCGGGAATTGAATCCCGCAAAGGTGTTCCGCAGGAAGCCGCCTTGCAAGTAGCCAGCTAGGTCCCCGCTAATGGTGCGATCCGCCCGCATATCCACCGTAAAGAGCTCGGCCTTGGTGGCGCCGCCCTGGCTGTTTTGGAGGTAGCCAATCTTGCCCTTGGCAGCCCACGGATCGGCTTTGTAGGTGGATTCGATAGCGCCACCCAAAGTGGTGAACTGGGTATTGCCGGAAGTCAGAAGAACGGACGCCTCCGCCGTACTCGCCCACGGGCTCGCCGGTGCGGCCGCGGCCGATGGCTCCTCCGCGCTAAACCC
>CAZBJE010000129.1:0-2218 GCA_964492125.1 uncultured Pseudobdellovibrionaceae bacterium
GGTAAAAGGTGTATCCGCCGTATTGCAGCGGTTCGTTCATGCTGATGTGGGCCTTAGGGGCATCTTTCTTGGCCGCATCCTGCACCTGCACATAACTCTCGTACGTAGCGGCCTTGGTCGTGCCGGGGTCGGTGCCCATCTCAAATTTCTCAAGTTGAATGCGAAAAGGCAGGGAAAGTCGGTTACGAGAAAATCCCACTTCCAACATGCGATTGCCTACGCTCACGCCCGAGGAACCGCCTTCTATGAGCCAAAAACCTTCCCCGGTGGAGCTACCGTCGGCGCGTTGGCGATCGACGTGCAAGGCCCCCGGAAAACTTTCCGCGCCTTGTATCTTTTCGACGTAGACCGGTTTCTCCATGGAGGTAGCGGCGGGAATCCATTGGGTCACCCGGAATTTCAAATCCATCCAGCCCGTGGCAGTTTCTTTTCCCACGGCAACTTCGCCCGCGCCGATCTGCTTATTTTCTTTTCCAAGAATCCGGTAGAGCAACTTCTTATTGTCGGGCGATTGAGCGAACATCAACTTGCCACGCACCCCGCCCATCGGCCCCTCGGGCTGGGAGGCAATCATGCGCAATGTCACCCCAAACGCCGGCTGAGGGTCGTCTTTCGTCTTCCGGTGTAGGGTCGCAAAATCCGGGAAATTGGCGAAAAGGGTGTGTTGCTCTTCCGCTCCCGCCTCATTCTTAACCAGTACTTGCACCGTAGGGTTCACCGGTTCAGTGCCGCGGTTAATGAGTTTGTTTTTTTCCACCACCGCGTAGGGCATGTAACGTTCGACGTGCAACGTAAAGCCGGTGCCGGCCAAAGGCACCCAGCCGCGCAAACCATCTTCGATGTCGATGCGGTATTGTTTACCTTGGAAATTAATCTGCACAAAACCTTTGGAAATCTTCTTCGGCTCCGGCGCGGCCAGCTCGCCCTTTTCAAATCGCTTCAGCTGATCGGCATTCCAGAGTTTTTGCAAACTCAATATCGCGGGACCCAGATTGAGTTCGGTCGGAGCGTCGGGCCCTACGGCCGTCAGCCACTCATCGATATCAAATCGATCGTTGAAAAGCACCACGTGCACGGCGGGAATTCCCAGCCCCGCACTGGAAGCTTCCATCGACTTGATTACTTTCGCGCGCGGCAAGAAGGAATCCACCACCAGCTTGTCGGATGGCGAAAGCGCAATCTCCAATAGCCGGCCGTCTTTACGAGTAGCGGAATCGCGCAGCGGGAAAACTTGGCTCCTGCCCGCTTCCGGATCGCTCACAAAAAGCTGCAGATTGTTCAGAATCACTTCGGAGTCCGACTGCCCCTGCACAACCGGTAAATTTCCATCAACCCCAAACTGCATGGTGAGATATGAACCAAAAAGCAGAATCAAAATTCCCAAGTGGGTAACCACAAATCCGATTTGGTGGCGCTTCCAGGGGTAGCGTGAAAGTGCGGCGCAAAGAACATTGGTGGCCAGCATGCCCAACACGCCGTAAAACCACAGCTGCCCATACACCAAAGCGTGCGCCCCGCGCATGCCGTAGAGCGATTCCAAAACCGTGGCCACCGCCAAAACCGCGGCAAGCGTTAAAATCGAAATCACCGCTAGCTTGAGCGACGAAAGAAAACGAAAGAGCGGGTTATTTTGCCATTTCCTCATAGAAGCTGGATCTCCACGCCGTCGGACTGGAAGGGATCTGGGGAAGCCCAATGACTACGATAGATGAAAGCTTGGCCAATCGCTACCGACGGATTGCTCGAATCGGTCAACACAGACACCAAAACCGCGGCGGGTTTATCTTCACGTAGAAACTTAACGGGCAGCGACACGCCGCGCCATGATCCCTTCACACTGACTGGCAAAAGCTTGCGATTCACTTGGCCATAAGTGAAAATCCGCTCGACCACTTCCTGACCGGGGTAACAACCCTTGTTGCGGTCTACCGCGCGCTCTAGCCCGGCTTCGAGCAACATCACGCTCGAGTCGATCTCAACCCCCACCCGCGGCATTCCCGCGGCGGTGTGTGCATACAGCAGCAAAGCGTCGTCGAGAGTATCTAGCCCCTGGTCCCGCCAAAAAGCCAACAACCGGGGGATTTCGGACTTGGCCACTTTGAACCAACGCACGTTCGGCAACCAAGGATCCACCCAACTCGGCGCGTTGCAGTCCGGGGGCATTAAAATATGGGACCGGGTACAAGCCAGAATCGTCCACTGGGGACTGACGTCGCTG
>CAZBJE010000130.1:0-2109 GCA_964492125.1 uncultured Pseudobdellovibrionaceae bacterium
CCCATGCTGGGGTCGTGTTTTGCCGCTGCCGCTTCCTCGACTGGTTCGCCTGAAGCGCGAAAGGCCCAGTTGGCAAAAACCGCGGCCATGAGAGTGCAAACCACGGCAAATAGCACCAAATTGATGGTCCCCAAGGATCGCGCATACTCGGCCACGAACAGGCCACCGCATAAAGAGCCGATGCTAACGGTACCCATGAAAATGGCGTTAAACTTCTTAGCGGCCGACTCCTCCTGAATGCTGTCGAGATACGACCAGTACTGCTCCACAATGAGCGCGATGTAAGTCTCTCGAAACAGGTAAAGCAGGGCGGTGGCGAATGCAAACCCGGCACTAATAGCAGAGTGTAGGACCAGTAAAACAGCGGCGGAGCCCAGCGAAATCGCTAGCAGCGTACGCCGTGGCTTTAGGCGTGTAAGCAGCAAATTGTACCCGCCTACGACCACAATCAGCACAAAAGGCAAAGCACTCATTACTAGGGCGAAGTTGTCGGCCCCGTAGGCTCGCTGAAAAAGCGTATTGGATGGGCTTCGGACGGATTCGTACCCGCTGAAAAGAAAAAAAGCGGCAATAGAGATCAGCAAAAAAGGTCTATTCGGCACTGTCGTTCCCCTATTTTTGAAAGTACCCGAGTTGGGCATTTAGAAAATGGGAAAGGGATAGCGTCGGGCATTACCGAGATCGGCGGATAACGCGCGGTGGGCAGTGCTGTTCCCTACCGCTTGACGTCAAATTGCATTTGCACGTACACCATGGCTTGTTTCGAGTACCACAACCGAGGATCATCATAGTGAAACATCATTCTTTTATTAAAACTCCGCGAGCTTTGTTCCATGGTCTGTTTCTTGTCGCCGCCATAAGCAGGTTCGCTTCGGCTACGACAATCACCAATCTAAGCAGTGACACCGTCAGCGTTGCCGCCTACAGCTATCAGCCTTTTTCCTCCAACTCTGGTGGGCTGGCGGTTATCACTCCAGAAGGTTTCCATTTCGGCGGTTGGTACAATATCGGTCCCGGGGAAACTCTTGAGCAATCTGCGGGCTGGAAGTACGTTGAGCGGAATGGCGACGCCGTTACTTGGGGTAGTCTCGAGAATTCGAACGGAGTAGTCCGCAACGGGTCTCGATTTGCGGAGTTTCTCAGTAAGCAGAGCTACAATCAAGACAAGGCCAAGCTCATTGCGAAAGGCTTTAAATCGGTCGACTACCAGAAATTTACCGATGGCCACTTCAATATCACTGGGGATAGGGCTTACGAAATTGTCACCCAAACCTTTAATTTTGACGACGAGAGTCGCTCAATTAAGTTTATCGCCAATCAATTTAAAGTGGGCGGCCACATTGTGGACTACGATATAAGTGCCAACAACCATCGCGCCAGCGTGGAATGGAAAGTGGACCGGAAGGCCGGCACGCTGAGCTACAACGGCAGCATCGAGGGCAAGCAGCCCACGCCTTTTGGTGCGCGAGACAAGGCATATTACTCCGGCAGTGTGAAAGTTCGTTACACCCGCCGCAACTAGTCAGTTTGAGCGGCCTTCCATCACCGATGGAAGGCTGCTTAAACTTCAATGAAGAGTAAAATTATTTTCTGTTTTTCTGCCGTTCGGCTAGCAAGTCGCGTTGGACGGAGAGCACTGATTTGTATTCGTCGCGGGTAACCAGTCGGGCGCGCTGCTCAATGGTTTGCCCGGAAGCGTATTGTTCGGTGATTAATGGCGACCACTTTCGAAGCTCCCCCGCTTTGAAGGGGCTCTCCATTAAAACGCTGGGCACCGACAGCAGTCCGAGGTTTTTCGCGGCCTCGGCTTCGGCGTCTAAATTGAAAGTATAAAACTGAAGTTCTCGGTTCTCGTTGGCATTCGCCTGGGATTCAAATATCCGCTTGAACGCCTTCGAATTCGGATCTTTTGAGGACCAAACTAAAATCTGAAAATAGCTTCCCGCGTGGCGACTAGCCTCAACGGCTTCTAATACGCTCTTGCTAGACTTGAGCATTTCGATGCGGACGCCTTCCCGCTTTTGTGCGGCCTGAGGGTTTTGAACCTGCTGAAGGAGATCATGGGAGGTTCTATTCGGTTCCGCCAGAGAAGCCGCGCATAGTAAGAGG
>CAZBJE010000131.1:0-2061 GCA_964492125.1 uncultured Pseudobdellovibrionaceae bacterium
TCGCCCACGGGCTCGCCGGTGCGGCCGCGGCCGATGGCTCCTCCGCGCTAAACCCGACCGATGAAACCAATCCCAAAACTAAAACGAGAGAATACTGCAACTGACGCACGAGAACCTCCTGATTAGGAAATAGCCAATACCACCTCAAAGCCAGAAAGCAAACCGTCGTTTAATGTCGATAAACCCGGTGGGTTTGCTGCGGGAAGCCGACAAATTGTTGAATTTTTCGTGAACCTTTTGGGGGCTGCTTTGTTTTAATAGGACCATGCCTACCCGCAGCGACGAAGACCTGTATCTCAGTGCTGCCTATCGAGAGCTATACGATCGCCATGCGGCGCCTCTCTTTCGGTTTGTCTATCGCTTCACGCTTAACCGAGAATCTACCGAAGAAATTCTGCAAGACATTTTCACCCAACTCATTAGTGGAAAATTTAGCGTAGAACAAAACGGTGGACTGAAGCGTTGGCTCTACACCGTCGCCAAAAATAAAAGCCTCAACCACCTCAAATCCCACGTACGCGAAGTAAAAGACCAAGCAAGCATGGAATCTGCTCGCTCCGCGGTCGACTTGGAAGCCGAGTTGATTGCTACAGAATTGGGAAGTGACCTAGCCCGCGCGCAAGCGGCACTGCCTGCGGACTTGCGAGAAACCTGGCGGCTCAAAACCTTGGGGCTTAGTTACGAACAAATCGCTGACGAACTCGCGATTCCGGTGGGTACCGTCAAGTCGCGCTTTCATCGTCTGTTACAGTTTTTGAAGAAGGAGCTCATTCATGATGCCTGAATCCCACTCCCAACTACTTCCCTTTCTTCTCGGCGCTGTCGAAGAAGGCGAGCGCCTGGAAATCGAAAGACGCTTGCTCACCGACGAGGAAACCCTAGTGGACTACCTCGACCTTAAGCGCAAAATGGAGGCCGCTCGAGAATTCCCGAGAACCCCGTCGAAACAGCTTTGGCAGAAATTGAGCGCGCCACTCGCCACCCCGGCCAAGCGCCGGCTCACTTTCTCGATCGGCGGCGCGCTTGCGGCCAGCCTTTTAGCGTTCTGGTTGGTTTCCACAAAACCCAAAGCGCAAACGCCTGCGCTGACCCATTCTTTGCTATTTGATTCAAGCCGTGAACTTCCGGTGAGCTCGAATGTTTTATGAGTAAGGAGACTATATGAACAAATTTTTCCTGATTGGGATCGCGGTTTTTTCGTTTTCTATTTTCGCCAAAGCCAAAACAGAAACCTTTGCGGACCCCGAGACGAATTTTAAATGGGCTCTGCAAACCCTACTCGATAAACACCTTGATAAGAATGTCACGGCCGAGCAGCTTTACCGTGCGGCCACCGCTGGCATGGCCCAATCGCTCAACACGGGCGAGGAAAGTTGGAATAAACTGCTTTCACCCGGTGATTTGGCGCAAATGCAATCCGATCTGAGCGGTAAAATCACCGGTATCGGTCTGGTGCTCAAGTTCGACGATGCCACGGGGCACGGGCAAGTGCTCGGCACCACCGCGGGTTCTCCCTCTGAAAAGGCAGGCCTCAAAACCGACGACCTCATTCTCAGCGTGGATGGAAAAACCTTTAAGGGCAAAGGACTGGGAGCGATGGTACAGGCGGTGCGGGGCGATGTGGGTAAATCCGTTGCGCTGCGCGTCCTGCGCGGAGACGAAATCTTGCGTCTCTCCGTGAAGCGCCAAGTAATCGCGTGGACACCCGTGGAGTTGGAGGAACTCGACACTGGCACCGGCCTACTTACTCTGGGTTTTTTCAATGATCAGACAGCCTCATTGGTAGAGGCAAAACTCGCCGAGGTAAGCAGGAAGGGCTGGAAGAAACTAGTCGTCGATGTCCGAGGAAACCAAGGGGGGGCATTCGAACAAGCAGTCAAAGTAGCGGGCTACTTCGTCGGCAAAGATCAAGTGGTAGCCAATGCCAAGAACCGCCAAGGGGTAACGGAGACTTTTCGTTCGACCAAAAGCCTACTGCCACCCGACGTTGCTTTGGTTTTACTCACCGACAAAGAAACGTTTTGTGGGGGCGAACTTTTCGTCGCGGCCCTGAGGGAAAAC
>CAZBJE010000132.1:0-2048 GCA_964492125.1 uncultured Pseudobdellovibrionaceae bacterium
CTTTCTCACCCTCTGGATCTTTGCCGCCATGGCCGCCGGTGTCGCCCTCGGCTATGCCGTTCCCGGCATCGTCCCGTTTCTCGACCGCTTCAACGCCGGCACCACCTCCATCCCCATTGCGGTTGGGTTGATCCTCATGATGTACCCGCCGTTGGCTAAAGTGAAGTACGAGCGCCTTCACGAGATATTTCAGAACAAAAAGATTTTGGCTCTTTCCCTGGTCCTGAATTGGATCCTTGCTCCCGCGGTCATGTTTGGTTTGGCTGTTATCTTCTTACGGGACCTGCCGGAGTACATGATCGGGCTGATTCTAGTTGGTCTCGCCCCATGTATTGCAATGGTAGTTGTTTGGAATGAGCTGGCCGAAGGGAGTGCTGAGTACTGTGCGGGGCTGGTTGCGCTCAACTCGATTTTTCAGGTCCTTTTCTTTCCCTTTTACGCCTATTTTTTTATTACCGTGCTTCCCGCTTGGTTCGGACTGCAGGGAGTAGTCGTTCATATCTCCATGGAAGAAATTGCGCGGAGTGTTTTTGTCTGCTTGGGAATTCCGTTTTTGGCGGGATTCGTGACACGATTCGCTTTGGTTCGGTCAAAAGGAATTCAATGGTACGAGCAGACTTTTATCCCCACCATTAGCCCAATAACGCTAATCGCTCTGCTTTTTACCATTGTTCTGATGTTCTCCCTAAAAGGGGAGGCGATTCTTCAGGTTCCCCTTGATGTTGTGCGAATTGCGGTCCCGCTCCTATTGTACTTCGTCCTCATGTTCTTTTTCGCTTTCGCAATGAGCCGGAAGTGCGGCGCGAGTTACGCCGAATCTGCGACCCTTTCATTTACCGCCTCATCTAACAATTTCGAACTCGCCATCGCCGTGGCCATTGCAACGTTTGGGATTGAACACGGTGCCGCTTTCGCTGCCGTCATCGGCCCACTCGTTGAGGTGCCAGTACTGATTGGTCTGGTCAGCGTTTCTCTTTGGATTCGGAAAGGTATTTCATGACTATTCTCTTTATGTGTGTCGCCAATTCCGCGAGAAGCCAGATGGCCGAAGGGCTCGCGCGCAAAATGTTTGGCGCTACTTCCCTTGTGGAAAGCGCGGGGTCCCAGCCCTCGAGAGTAAACCCTTTTGCAGTTAGGGCGCTGGAAGAGGTTGGGATTGATATCACGGCTCATTATTCCAAGTCTTATGATGAATTAGATACCGCATTTGTCGGGCAGCTCGATTACGTCATCACCCTCTGCGCCGAAGAGGTCTGCCCAATTATCGTGACTCCAAAGGCTAAGAAACTCCACTGGCCCTTGCCTGACCCCGCCGGAAAGCCCGGCAGCGATGAAGAGCAGCTCGCTCGCTTCCGTGAAACTCGCGATGCCCTCATTGCCAAGCTTCAGGCGTTTGGGCGCGAAAGCGGCAGCTAAAAGCTAACTCTCCGCTGCGAAACTAGGTTCCTGAAAAGGACTCGGCGACTCTGGCTCTCTGACAGTTGCTGGAACCGATGTGAGTTTTTGCGTGAAAAATAGCCAGGCCGAGCACGCGCTAAGGATGGCTGCTGGGTAGAGGCCGGCGCTAGCTAGTCCTATTTTATTGAGTCCAACCAGAATCGCGGAAGTGCCGCCTTTGCTCATTCGGTAACCGACCACATCGATCCACTCTTTCGCGCGGTACCGCGCTTCGTAAGGTAGTGGAATGTACAGAATTTCTTTACTCGCGCGGAAGAGCGAATAATCGAGTGATTTAAACAAGGCAAACGCGATCGAGGCGGTCACCAATCCTGGCCACATAAATAGCGCGGCGACCCCCAATAGGTGTACGCACGGGATTCCCATTTGCACATGCCTCGGTTGGAGGCGGCGTAAGAACAACGGCGACAAAATGAATTGAAACACCAACGCCACGATATTGAGCCGCGCGTAAAACATTCCGGAATAGGCTGTTTGGGCGTCCGGAGAGGGTAGGGCCTTCTGCAACTCGTGCTGAAACACCAAGTATAAAACCGTCGACACCACTTGCGCGCTCACCACCAAACCAAACAAAAGCCGTAGGGTGGGGA
>CAZBJE010000133.1:0-1890 GCA_964492125.1 uncultured Pseudobdellovibrionaceae bacterium
GGGTAATAGGGTTGTTTGCGGTAGTGCAAGTAAACCGGCCAACGCAGCGGCGCCATCTTCGGCACGGGGCGCACGCGGTTTTCATTTTTTAACAGCGAGCGGTAGACCACCGCGCGCCCCAGGCCTTCCGCCACTCCGGTTAAAATTCCCCCTTCGTCGTAGAGAAAGCTACGCTGGTAGTCGGTGACCTTCTTCGTTTGCTTTCCAAAGAACGCCTCGGTAGTGGGATCCTCGGGCCGAGTATCTAAATAGGTGTTGCGGTAGTCGGCGTATCTTTTGCTCTCCACCGCTATGAGCTCCTGCATTCCCAACGAATGAGAGACCAGATCCCGGTTGCCGAAATCGGTTGCCGAGATCAGGAAGTCGGCCTCGGCCCGAACTAGGAGCTCCACTTGTTTGGCGCTAGGACGTAAGTGCTGGGTGGCCATGTAGTGCAGCTGCACTTTGGGATGCTTGCGCAAAAACGGCGCTAAAGCAGGGGTCACCACCATATGCAAAATGGAACTGTAGCCCGCGATCCGAACTAAGGCAGTAGGCTCCCCGCTCTCGGCTTGAGCCAATTCGCTGCGCAGCTCCCGCTCCATCATCTGGGTACTTTCGGCAAAGCGCAGCACCCGTGCACCCGCCTCGGTCAGCTCCACTCCGCTGGGGTTGCGCAAAAATAGCGCCGTGCCTAGCTGCGTTTCCAGCGCCTGAATGCGTTTAGACAAAGCCGGCTGGGTAAGCCGCAACTCAGAGGCCGCTAGAGTGAAGTTACGCACCCGAGCCAGCACCACCACTGCGTCCAACTGAAAAGAGTCGATCGGCATGCTCAATAACTTATTCGACTTGCCATAGTTATGCAATGAATTGGATTTATAGCCAAGAAAAGCCGTATCGTAAGTGGAGAGGTGGTTATGATTTTGAAGATTCTCCCAGTACTCGTTATCGGCCTTTCCGCAGCGACGTACCATTTGGGCTCTAAGAACCTAGGCAAAATCGGAGGCGACAAGCCGTGGATTGTCCTAGCGGCGATGTATTTGGTGGCGACAATCTTGTGTGTGGTGTTTGGCTTTTTGGCAGGCGATGGACTAACCCTATCCCGTGCGGAAATCAAAACCGCTCTCCCCTTTTTATTGCTCCTAGCGATCGCCTGCGTGGGAATTGAAGGCGGTTATCTTTGGGCGTACCGAAGCGGCTGGAAAGTGACGGAGTTCATGCCTCTCACTTCCCTCACCAGCGGGGTTTTGGTTTTGGGCGTGGGCTGTTTGGCCTTCCAAGAAGGCTTGTCGCTGTGGAGCGGCGCCGGGCTCGCCTTGGTGGTCAGCGGCACGGCGGTCATGCATTGGCGCTAGGCCTTGAGCTGCCCGCTCTTGATGTACCAGTCCCGGGTGCGGGAAAGGGCTTCGCGAAACGGCATGCGGGCCGTCCAACCGAAGTCCTTTTCGAACGAGGCACTGGATACCACCCAGCGATCCGGCCAGATTTCCTTAGCGCGATCGACGGAGAGCGACGGGATCGTGGTGCGCCAGGTAGGAATGCTATCCACCATATGCGAAGCCACCTTCAGCGCCCATTGGGGTACCGCCAGCACCCGGCTCTTGCAGCCGCAAACCTCGGCGGCGTTCCGGAGCAGATCGCGGTCGGTAATGACGGCGTTGTGGGCCACGAAATAAATACGGTTACCGGTAAACGGTTTTTCCAGTGCGGCGAGGATGGCGCCGCAGAGATCTTCCACCGATAGCACGCTGTAATACTTGGTATTAAAACCGGCTTTGAAGTGCACGGGTTTGCGCACCATCTTAAACAGCGGCAGGGTGGCGTGATCGCGGGCGCCGAAGATCATCGGTGGACGCAGGCAAATATAAGGCAGGTGGGAGAATTCTTTCGCCAGCCGTTTTTCCATATCTA